>CAZNUA010000144.1:0-1510 GCA_964576115.1 uncultured Gemmatimonadota bacterium | reverse complement strand
CCACGATGACATCCACGCTGGCGGTCATGCCGGGCCGGGCCCGGGAATCGGGTTCGTCGAGCCGGATCACAGCCGGGAAAACCTTGACGTTGCTGCCGCGACTGGTTTCCTGGGCCAGGGTGGAGATGTCGATGACATGTCCGGGCAGTTCGAGACGGGGATAGGCCTCGAGGCGGATGACCGCCCGCTGGCCGACCTGAACCCGTTCGTGGTCGAGTTCGTTGATCCGTATCTCGACCAGCAGTTCGCTCAGATCGGGCAGTTTGATCAGTTCCTGGCCGCGGTTGACGTTGTCGCCCTCCTTGACCTTGGTCCGTTCCATCCAGCGACCCTGCTCGCCGTGGATGACCATCCCGCTGATCGGGGCGCGGATCGTCAGGGCGGCCAGTTCTTCCCGGGCCTCCTCGACGTCTTCCCGCCGGCTCTCCAGGTTGATCTCCTGCCGGCGCCGGTCGGTTTCATTGATGATCTTCTGGGCCTCGAGCTTGCGGCGCGCTTCATTGAGCGAGATACGGGCGTTCTCCACATCCAGATCGCCCTGCTGCTGTTCCAGTTCGGATGAGAACTCGAGGTTCTGGCGCTGCAGAACGGCCTGATCGTAAGAGAGTTCAGCCGAACGGACGGCGTTTTCGAGGTTCTTGATGTTGTTCGCCAGATCCTCGATGGTTTGTTCGTAGGAGGCCTCGGCCGTCTCGAGGGCCTCGATCTCGGTCTCCAGATCCTCGACCGCCGAAGTGGTGTCGAGCTGAGCCACGATTTCGCCGGCCTGGACGTCCTCTCCCTCGGGATAGAGGTAGATCAGTTGAAGCTGGCCGTTCACGGAATAGGGCACATCGATCTCGACCGCATTTGCGGCCCGGATCCGGCCCGGTCCCGTGACGGTGATCTCCATGCTTCCGCTCTGAACCCGGGCGACACTGGATACGGTCGCATCGGCGTTCCCGCCCGTGCGCATGAGCGCGAAGAGAGCCACCACAACCACCACGGCGGCTCCGGTTGCATACACCCAACGAGGCACTGCGCCCCTCCCTGTTGTCTGCGTATCGGTCATGTCGCTTGTTCGACACCGTCCCGGTAGCCTACCTTGTGCGAGTACCGGAACGTTCTGCGGATACGCCCGTGTCGGACTGTCACCGGCAGGCTGATACCGCATTCAAGGTAACTACAAAATGAGGCCCGGTCCCCATCATTCCCGGGTTCGGTTTCTTGCTCCTGGAGGAGAAATGAGGATGTTCCGCTCCCGTACCCCGTCCGGCCGGCCCCACCCCGATCGACGTACCCCCTGTCGTTCCCGCCTTCGCACCGTTCGACGCCGGTGCTCATCCGGGCCGGCGGCAGGCCTCGTCGCCCTCACCCTGCTCGCCATTCCCTCCTCGCTGCTCCTCTCGGAGATAACGAACCGGCCGGCGAAGAGTTCGGCCCAACCCGTACGCGCACGGCACGGGGTGGTGGTTTCGGCCGACACCCTGGCCAGCCGGGTCGGGGTCGAGGTACTGCGGCGGGGCGGCAA
>CAZNUA010000143.1:0-1523 GCA_964576115.1 uncultured Gemmatimonadota bacterium | reverse complement strand
TCTATCTGCTGTACCGGCAGGATCCACGGGTAAGCCTGACCTACGTGATGCACACTGCGGTGTCTCCCTTGAGCCTGGCCCAGTCCGCCCGCCGGGAAGTCATGGCGGTTGATCCCGAACAGCCGGTGCAGAGCATCCAGACCATCGAACAGATGGTGGACGAATCGATCTCGCGCCCGCGTTTCCGGACCCTGCTGCTGGCCTGCTTTGCCTCAGCGGCGCTTCTGCTGGCTGCCATCGGCCTCTACGGGATCATGTCGTTCGCCGTCTCGCAGCGCACCCACGAGATCGGCGTGCGTATGGCGCTCGGAGCCGATCCCGGGGCGGTGCTGGGACTCATGCTGCGTAACGGTCTGAGACTGGTCATCATCGGTGTGGCGACCGGCCTGATCGGAGCCTTCGCCCTGACCGGTCTGCTCGAATCCCTGCTCTTCGGCATCGGTGTTCGCGATGCCGCAGTCTTTATTTTGGCACCGTTGCTGCTGGCAGCCATTGCCCTGCTGGCATCACTTCTGCCGGCCCGACGGGCCACCCGGATCGATCCGGTCAGGGCCCTGGTGCAGGAGTAAGCTTCGTTCCCGGACGGCACCGGAGCGCGAAGAACGACAAATTGGTGACTCGGGCTACCGGGACGTTCAGGGGTAACTGAAGCCCGCTGCGGCCGGTTCCATCCGGTAGACCGTGAGGGTCCAGTCTCCTTCCTCGGATCCCAGGGTGATCGTCAGGAAGTGACTGTCCGAGACCGCCACCGGTGTGATCCATTCCTGCCAGAGCTCGCGGGTGTAGAAGTCGGGCGGGGCGGTGGTCGAGCCCAGGAACTCGCCTTCGGGACTGAGCAGCCAGTAAGTATGGCTGACGTTCCCGTCTTCCCAGACATAGTCCTCGTGCCGGCGCAGCCAGTAGCAGCCGGCGTCGTCACAGTGCACCCAGGTCCAGAAGGCCTTGGTGCGCGGCAGGAGCTGATAGCGTTTTCTCCCCTCGGCCGCCATGCGCTGGCCCGGATCGAGGCCGCGCAGATACTCCTGGTAACCGGCTTCGAATCTTTCCCGGTCACTGTCGATCACCGGTTCGGGATCGGTGTCGATGCGGATCCGCCCGATCGGATCGCCGTCCGTATCGTACCAGGTCAGCTGAGGTTCATCGCCGGTGGATACAAGGATTCCTCTCCCGGGGTAATACCGGGCTGCAGGCTGAGGAGCGAAGGGCAGGAAGATGGTCGTTTTGTAGCGGATGGGTCTGAACTTCGGAATGAGATCGCGCCAGTTTCTGCCTCCGGGAAGAGGCCGGGTCGGTGCGTTGGGCATGGGTGGGGGTTCCTCGTAGTACCCCCAGGTTCCGCTTTTCACTTCCCGGGTGCCGAAGGCCGCCAGGGTATCACCTTCGGAAGAATAGACTGCCGCCCGTGACAGCGCCCGCACGCGTGCCCACTCCGAGGTCTCGAGAACCAGGCGTCGGCCGTCGTCGAGGGCCCAGGCCTCGGTCGGGTAGGTCACCTGGGTCCGGTAAGCCTCCTCGCGCTCGGC
>CAZNUA010000142.1:0-1612 GCA_964576115.1 uncultured Gemmatimonadota bacterium | reverse complement strand
CCTGGACACGGAGAAACGTGGCCTCGGTGATCGGGGGATCATCCGGGTCGTCGAATCCGTCCGTACAGGCGTATTCGAGTGCCGGCCCCAGGGATATCGCAGCAGTGCCGCGCAGTTCCTCACTCTCTTCCTCGTTCTGGAGAATGGACAGCAATGCCTGAATCAACTCATCGTTGATCACGCTGAAGTCGCCGGCCAGATCCGCTGCAAGGAGGCGATCAGAACTGTCGGCTCCTTCATTCGTCAGGATATCGAGAATCACCCTGTCAGCGCCCGATGGCCACTCCCACGGCGGAATATCCTTCAACACTGTCAGGTTCATGGGTTCCTCGCGTGTCGTGCAGGGTGACAGGTGTTCGTCATCACAGATGGTCGTGTACCGATTGGCTTCTCTTCCATGACGAGGGTTCTCCATGGATGGAGACAATCAGACATCATGTTGCGGATCATCCTGACAATCCGCAACGATGTCGACGATCACGCGGTCAGGAATCCGATCCGGTGGCCAACTGCTCTTCGATCTCGTGCACGACCCTGGCCGGGTTATAGCCGCGGTTCAGGTAGACCAGCGGTACGCCCGTTTCCCGGCAGGCGTCCACCACCACGGTCCCCTTGTGACTGGTGAAGGCCGAGAGGAAGAAGACGAGGTCGTAGGAGCCTCCCCGGATGCGCTCCGCCACGCGCAGAAGCGGCGCGACCTGCCCCCGTTCGACGGTCTCCCACTCCAGGGAGGAGAACTGGAGGCCCTTCTCGATGGCCTGCCGCTGCTCTTCACGGCCGCCCTGCCCCCCGGCGATAAGCGCTCTTTGCTCCCGGGTCATCGCCAGGACGGCGTCCGGGATCTCCAACCTCTCTTCCGGCTCCTCCCGGCGCGGGGAGCGCCGGCGCCGGCGCAGCCCGGCAGCCGGGTGAGCCTCCTGTCGGGGATCGCCGAACCGCTCCAGGGCTTCGGCCACGAGCTGATCGTCCTCGCCCAGGATGTCGAGGGCATCCAGCAGGATCCCATCGGTTTCGGCGGGTTCCACCACCCGACCGGGGGCCAGCAGCCCCCGTAGTTCGGCCGCCTGATATTCCTCCTCCTGTTCCGGGGTCAGAGCTGGCGGCAGGCCGGTGAGCTGACCGCGCTGGACGGCAATGTAGGCCGTCCAGTCGGTGGACCACTGCCGATTGAGCACATCCACCCAGCCACACCGGTGCTGTTTAACAATCGTGCCCAGCCGGCCGAAGACCCGGAAGAGACGTTTTTCCCACTCCGGGTTCAGATCCGCTGCCGTGTCCTGAACAATACGCGCCCTCGCACCCCAGATGGCGACCTGCGCTTTCAGGTTGCTCGAGGCAAGCATCCCCAGGTGGGGCATCGATGCGTCGACCTCCCGTTCCAGCCGCGTGATCTCCCCCTCGAACCCGACCGGCTCTTCCTCTTCCAGTGTCTCGCTCACGACAGCGCGGTAGTGCCCAGGGGCCGGTGTTGTGAGAAAGCCCCGCCGGGTCAACCTCTGGAGCAATCCGTCGATCAGGGCCCGGGACCAATCAATCTGCACCGTATCGGCTGCCTCGACGACACCGCGCACCAATTCGGTATCGCGCCAGATGCGGTCAGGCTCCCGGCGCA
>CAZNUA010000141.1:0-1664 GCA_964576115.1 uncultured Gemmatimonadota bacterium | reverse complement strand
CCGAAGAGCACCGACCGAGAAGAGGAGTGAGAATCGATGATCACGGCGACCTGGCCTTCCTGCCCATCGGCGACAATTTCACCATGGGGATCGACGACGCCGTAACAGCGGCCGAGTACCTGAAACCGAAGACCGCGATACCGATGCACTACGGCACCTGGGACCTGATTGCGACCGATCCGCAGCAGTTTGCCGCGGGGGTCGAAAAACTCGGCATCACACCGGTGGTGCTCGAGATCGGCGGGACCTTCACCCTCGAATAGGGGCCCACCCCTGACGCGACTTCCGGCGGCTGTGATCGGCGGCGAGGGCCCGGCGCTCATCGAGCGGCGGGCCCTGCTCACATCGTTCAACCTCTCCCCTCCCTCGACGGCGTTGGCCGCCCTGGCGGAGCGCCTCGGCGAGGCCCGGGCCCGGGTTCTGCAGAACTGTTTTGTCCAGGCGGCGGCCGCCCGGGCTCTCGAGGCCCGGCCCCTGCTGGCTCCGGTGGGCCTGGTGTACCCCGCCGGGTCGGTCGGCCGGGCCCGCGAGCTGATCGACTCCCGCCTGCCCCTGTGGGCGGTCGAGGGCCAGAATGAGAGCGAGCGGATCGCCGGAGCGGTGGAGCGCGCTTTCCGGGGCGGGGCCCGGCTCGCGATCGTCATCCGGTGCGGTTTTCCCGACCTGCCCCTGGCCTTCGTCCTCTCGGCCGCCCGCCTGCTCGAAAAGTACGATCTGGTCCTGGGGCCGGCGGGCAGGGGGCGCTACTGCCTGCTCGGTCTGCGCGTGCCGGCCCCCGAACTCTTCGTTGGAGTACAGGTCGGTTCCGAACGGGTTCTGCCCGCCACCCTGCGGCGGGCCGCGCAGGCAGGGCTTTCGACCGTATACGTACCGAGCTGGCGGGAAGTGCGCGACACCGACGATCTGATCCGCCTGCAGGACCGGCTGCGTCGCAGCGCCCGGCATCCCGAGCTGGTCGCTGCGGTGGGGCAGGCTCTGACAGATATCGGACCGGCCGGGGACCGGTCGCCATGAGCGGATCCCGGAGCGGCGGCGGCCCGGATGAGCGGACCGATGATTTCCTGACTCCCGCCGCCTGCGCCAGGGAGCAGATCAGGGTCAAGGACAGCCGTTTTCTGGCGTTCTGCGAGCCGTGTGCCGACCGCGATCGGGCTCGAACGCTGATCGAGGAATACGAGCGGCAGTATGCCGACGCCACCCATGTCTGCTCTACGGCGGGATCTTCCTGTACCCGGAAGACGCGAAGGATCCCGATCGTACGCAGGGCAAACTGCGGCTCGTGTATGAGGCCGCACCGCTGGCCTTCGTGGTCGAGAACGCCGGCGGCCGGGCCACGACCGGCACCACTCCCATCCTCGACCTCACCCCCGAGAGCCTGCATCAGCGCACGCCCCTCGTCATCGGCAGCAGGCTTGACGTCGAGGATTACGAGACCTTCTGCCGCGGCGAGGGAGGGGAGTAAATCCTGGAGCGGAATGGGTAAGGCTCACATTCCCCAGCATTTGGCATAGCTAATCCATAAATATCTGTCATTCTGTAACTTCTTGTTCTATATGCAGATAGACCTTATTGGGCCTCCTTCTGCTTCTTCGCGATCTGCCCCCTACCAGATGAACTGCTGCGCCTGAACTTCGCGAGTTTGATTTCGAGTTCAATCCACCTTC
>CAZNUA010000140.1:0-1682 GCA_964576115.1 uncultured Gemmatimonadota bacterium | reverse complement strand
ATCCGAATCCGCAAGAGAACGTGACGGGAAGATGCAACTTTCTCGGCCCGACCGTCGTTTTATACTCCAGTGAAACATACTTTACCGGCGCATAAATGGAGGCCGCCATGTTCCGGACGGTTCTGAAAAAGGGCAGCATGGAGCTGCTCGTTCTCAGCTTTCTGACCGACCAGCCTCGTCACGGGTACGACATCGGCAAGCTGATCGAGAAGCAGTCGGGGGGGAAACTGCGCTTCCGCATCTCCTCGCTCTACCCGGTCCTCTGCCGCATGGAGAAACGGGGCTGGATCAAGGGACGCTGGGTCGAGAAGACGGGCACCCATCGGCGCCGCTACTATCACCTCACCGCCCGGGGCGAAGAGATTCTGGCCGAACAGCGCGAGTACTGGGATGAGTTCACGACAGCCGTCAATACCATCCTGGAGGCGAACAATGCCTGAGCGCACGTTCCCCGATCGCGGCAGGTCCGGGCAGCAACAGCCCGAGGGAGTTCAATCAGACAGCGATCACCTCGATCGCGACAAGCCCGACTTCAGCCGGCTCGTCCGCGACCGGCTCACCCTGCCCGCCCTGGCCCGGCGCGACACCGATTCGGTCATCGACGAGGTTGCCGCCCAGATGGAGGACTGCTACCGGGACGCCCGCGCCCGGGGAGTGACCGAGGACGAGGCCGTCGCGGACGCCCTCGAACTGGTCGACGACTGGGAGGAGCTGACCGCCGATATCGTCGGCAGCGTGGGATCGCACCGCGGCGTCGAGGCCGACCGGTGGCTCGAGGGCCGGGAGGAAGAGCTGCGGGCAGGAGCCGGCCGCTTCGGCGAGGCACTGGCCGATCTGGGCCGTGATCTGCGTCTGGCCGCGCGCATGCTGCGCCGCCGGCCGGGTTTTACGGTGCTGGCGGTGCTCTCGCTGGCGATCGGACTCGGTGCCGCCACCACCATCTTCAGCCTGACCAACGGATTGCTCTTCAAGCCGCTCGCGATCGAGGATCCGGAAAGCGCCGTCATTGTGTACAAGGGCGAGGGCGGCAATCACTCCTATCTGGATTACCTGGTTCTCACGGAGGCCTGCGAGCCGTTCATGGAACTGGCCGCCCGTGACGAGTTCTTTTACGGGCAGAGTTCCACGAAACCTCTCTTCCTGCGCTCCGGTCCGGTCGCCACCCGGATCAAGACCGGCCTGGTCACGGGCAACTACTTCTCGCTGCTCGGCATCCGGCCGGCGGCGGGGCGGCTCCTGCTGCCCGAGGACAACCTCACCGAGGGGGGCCGTGCCGTCGCCGTCCTGAGCTGGGATTTCTGGCAGTGTCAGTACGATTGTGACGAGGGCGTCGTCGGCCGAGAAGTCGACCTGAGCGGCACGATCTACACCGTCGTCGGTATTGCCGAAAGAGGCTTCACCGGTACGATTCACGAGAGCAGCGTCGATGTCTGGATCCCGGCGGTGATGAGGCGAACCATCGACGCCCCCGAAGTGCGGTATGACATCGTTACCAGCAGAATGAACTGGGTCGAGATCATCGGGCGCCTGCACCCGGACGTCACGATCGAGCAGGCTCAGGCGCGACTGGATGCGATCGTCACTGCCTCCGGCCGGCTCTCCGAGAGCCTGAGAGAGAACACCGCCCGGCTCAAGCCTCTGGGAGAAGCAGCCATCGCTCCCTGGCAGCGGGATTCCACCAT
>CAZNUA010000139.1:0-1720 GCA_964576115.1 uncultured Gemmatimonadota bacterium | reverse complement strand
GTGCGGACGCATCTACTGGTCGGGCTCGCATGTGGAACGGATGCGCCGGCGGCTCACAGAGGTGCTCGGCTCAGGAGACCGGACATGACCGCTCTGGATTGGAGCGTCATCGCCGCATATGCCCTCGGCATGATCGGGTTGGGCTGGTGGGTGGGGCGGCGTCAGCACTCGAGCGAGGATTACTACCTCGCCGGCCGCCGCCTCGGCTGGTTTCCGATCGGGGTTTCGACCATGGCCACCCAGCTGAGTGCGGTTTCCTTCATTTCGGCCCCCGCCTTCGTTGCCCTGCGCCCGGGGGGCGGCTTGATCTGGCTGGGGTATGAGATGGCCGTGCCGCTGGCCATGATCGTTCTGATGGCGGGACTCTTTCCTGTCTTTCACTCTCTGCGGGTAGTGAGTGTCTACGAGGTGCTCGAGCGGCGCTACGATCGCCGCGTGCGGGTGGTGGTGAGTCTGGTATTTCAGATCAGCCGGGCGCTGGCGGCCGGGGTCATGGTCTATGCCGCTTCGCTGGTGATCGCCGTCACCACCGGTCTGCCGCTGTCGCTGACCATTCTGCTGGTCGGGGTGGTGGCACTCGTCTACGAGCTCTTCGGCGGAATCCACGTGGATATTCTCTCCGACACCATTCAGATGATCGTCCTGCTGGTGGGGATCGTCATCGTGGGCGCAGTGGCTCTGAGTGCGGTCGGAGGGTGGGGGGCGGTCCGGGAGGCGGTGGATCCGGTCCGTCTGCAAGCCCTCGATTTTTCGGCCCACGGCCTGGGCGACGGTCGCGACTATGGATTCTGGCCCCTGCTGCTGGGCGGGTTTTTTCTCTATCTGGCCTACTACGGGACCGATCAGAGCCAGGTCCAGCGCGAACTCGCGGCGCGTTCGCTCGATGCCTGCAAGGGATCGCTGCTCTTCAACGGACTGGCCCGGTTCCCTGTTGTCCTGCTGTACTGCACGGTCGGACTCGTCATGGCGGCCTGGGTGGCATCCGAACCCGGTTTCACGGCGAACCTGCCCGGCGGAAATATCGACTACCTGGTACCGGTCTTCGTGCGCGACAACCTGCCCCCGGGATTGACCGGTTTCGTCTTCGTGGCCATCCTGGCCGCGGCGATGTCGAGTCTGGATTCGGCCATCAACAGCCTGAGCGCCGCTACTCTCGAGGATATCTGGCGGCCGTTGATGCGTCGGCCTCTCACCGGGCGCGCCGCAATGCGGCGCTCGAAAATCCTCACCCTGCTCTGGGGCGTCTTCTGCGTCGGCTTCGCCTTTCTGGTCGATGATATCTCTCCCACCATCATCGAAAGCATCAACAAGATCGGTTCGGCCTTTTACGGACCGGTCCTGGCTGTTTTCGTGACGGGCCTGATCTCGAACCGGGTTAACCCCGGTAAAGCGATCGGCGGACTCGTCCTCGGCGTCGCGCTGAACCTGAGCCTGTGGTTCTTCGCTCCCGGGGTGTCGTGGTTGTGGTGGAATCTCTTCGGTTTCGTGACGGCTGCAGCGGTGATGATCGTCGGGAGACACCCGCCGCGGCCCGGTCCGGCCGGAGCGGGATTGCGGGCACGCTTCGAAGTGCCGGCCGAGAAAGAGATCTGGAAGAGGAGCTGGGCCGGTCTCGCTCTCTACGCGCTCGTGATCATCGGCGTCCTGCTTCTGCTGCCCCGCCTGCTCGGCTGATCATTCGGGCTGCTGCAGTTCCTCGATGGGGTTCTTGCGAACCAGC
>CAZNUA010000138.1:0-1744 GCA_964576115.1 uncultured Gemmatimonadota bacterium | reverse complement strand
TGGTATCGGGATCGTACTCGTAGGAGTAATCGATGGTCCAGGCCCCGAAACAGAGGCCGAGACCGGCGGTAACGATATGCCAGTTCTTCCCCTGCCGGGTGCCCGCCCGGAAAATGAGCGGGGAGCTGCGGGCCTGGACCCCGAAGCGGAACTGGGCCCAGTCGTCGGAGGGTTTCCAGAGATCGGCCCCGGCCCGTACTGTCACCGAGCCGAATGTCAGGGGGCGGGCCAGGGCGATTCCGCCCGCCACGCTCCAGGGCAGCTGCAGCCGTTCCTGGTCCAGACGCCCCATCCGGCCCAGGTTGCGCACCGCCAGCCCCGCCCGCAGGAGTCCCTCGGAACCGGGCAGAGGAAGCTGCAGACCGGCATCGAGCGCAGCTCCGAAAGCATCGTAGCGGTACAGTTTCTCGTACAGGCCCCGGACCGAGATCCCGATCGACAGCCCTCCAGAAAAGCTCAGACCGCCGGTGAGTGCGGCGGCAATGTCGTGCGCCGAGGTCAGCGCCAGCGGTTCGGCGGTGGGACCGTCGCGGACCTCGATCCCGGAGATACCGCTGTAGGACACCTCGCAGGCGATGCCGCCCCGGGCGGAACCCCGTCCCCAGATGAGAGAGGTCAGCCGTTCATCGCCGTAGAGGGTTGCTCCGGCCAGACTGATCTCCTGCCAGGCTCCGTCGCCGGTTGGACTGCCGACCACGGCGGCCGGGTTCCAGTGCACCGCCTCGGCCGTGCCCCGCCAGGCGGTCAGACCGTCGGCCAGGGCCGCACCGGCCGGACCGTGTCCGAGCTTGAGAAACTGCACCCCGGCCTTGCTCCCCGCATCCGGGTGGGCGTCCTGCGCCCGGGCGCCGGCGGGCAGGAGCAGGGCGAGGAGGAGCGGCAGGAGGCCCCTGCGGACGAGCGATCGTGCCGTCATGACTCGGCCTCCTCCACCTCGAGGGCCTCCGGCTCGGCACCGGCCCGTGCGATCTCGGCATAGACCTGGCGCAGGCTGAGGCCGTGGCGGTCCGCGGCCGCCCGGCAGGCCTCGAATTCCGGGTGTATCTCCCAGGCCTGATCGGCCGAGATCCGGGAGAGTTTGATCTCTATGGGACCCAGGCGAGTTCTCAGAGTTCCGGCCGCCCTGAGTGTGACGATCCGTTCTGTCCGGCTCAGACGCAGACCGAGGGTCGGCGATTCGGAGAATATCAACCGGGCGATCTCGGCCTCCCGGCCGGGTTCGGCCAGAGCCGTCAGCTGAACCCCCGGCCGGCCCTTCTTCATCATAACTGGTGTCAGCCAGGCGTCACGAGCGCCGGCCTCGATCAGTTTCTCGATCACCCGGGGCCAGATTTCGGGTACCGCATCGTCCACCACGGTTTCGAGGACGACGACCTCGTCTCTGCCACCGGCTGTCGGGGATTCACTCTCGCCCAGGATGCCGCGCAGAAGGTTGGGCCGCCCGGGCAGATCGCGCGAGCCCGCCCCGTACCCGATGCGCTCGGGGCGGATCGTGAAGGTGCGGGTGATTTCATCGGCCAGGGTGACGAGCAGAGCGGCGCCGGTGGGGGTGACGAGTTCGCCTTCGACCGCAATGCGTTCCAGCTCGACCCCTTCGAGCAGAACCAGGGTCGCCGGCACCGGTACCGGCAGGGTTCCGTGGCTCGCCTGCACCTCGCCGTACCCTTCACGGGGAGGAGTGGCAATGACCCGTTCGGGACCCAGTTCGCGCAGACCGGCCACACTGCAGACGACATCCACGACG
>CAZNUA010000137.1:0-1794 GCA_964576115.1 uncultured Gemmatimonadota bacterium | reverse complement strand
GGGTTGATGATCGCCGGCGGTGAAGTGTAGAGCAGGAGAGGAGGGCCGGGCCGTGTCGAGAGTGATCGCCGTCAGTCTGCTGGTACTCGTCCTGACCGTCCCGGTGACGGCTCAGGAGAGGTCTGCCGGTGACCGGTACCGGGTTGCGGCGCCGGGACCGATCGCGAGCGCTCTCTACAGTCGGCTGCCCGACATCCCGGCTGCCGACGCGCTGCCGGTCGGAAAGCGTCCGGTTTCCCCCGGAGTCATGACGCAGGAGGTCCCGGATCCTCCCCTCTGGCACAGTGTCGTCTACGGTCTGGGAGCCAAGATTCTGATCAACTATGTGTTGATTGACATGGCCGGCGATACCTTCCACGCCCTGCCGTCACTGCTCTTCATCGATCCGGTCGTCACCGCGGCCGGGGTTCATATCGGCAATGACACCCAGGGCAGTTTCTTTCTCGACCTGCTCGCCTCTTACGGCAGCCTCTATTTTTTCACAACCCTCGCCTACGGAGAATTCATGCCGGCCGGGCAGTTCGAGGATCCGACCTCGTACGACGAGTACTGGACCAGCGTGGGACTGCAGTTCCTCGTCACGGTCGTGACCGAGCAGGTCACCGGTCACCGAACCGGCCGTCTGCGTCATCCCTGACGGCAGGAGACGACACTCCACTTCCTCAGAGATCGCGGTACAGGGCTGTCGCCAGTGCGGCCAGATCGCCGATCTGCTCGCCCAGCGTGGCAGCGAGGATCCGGCAGGCGGCCAGGGTGTGTGGCAGGCACTCGGCACGTAGCTCCGCCTCCATCGGCGGCCGCAGGATGTCCTCGAGTCGGATGAAGAGGCTGCCCAGCACGATGACCTCGGGGTTGAGGACGTCGATCAGGATGGCCAGGCCCCGGCCGAGCCAGCGTCCCGACTCTTCGAGGATCTCCCGGGCCGTATCATCTCCGGTCCGGGCCGCCTCGGCGACCAGCTTGGTGGTCACCCCCTCGATGCCCTCGGGCGGCACGAAAGCGGCTCCAGGGCGGGTTCGGGCAGCGGCTTGAGCCATCTGCGCGATCCCGCCGCCGCTCACCAGACCTTCGAGCGATCCGGCCTTGCCGTAACCGGTCGGGCCGTCGGGAGCCATGCGAATGTGTCCGATCTCGCCGGCGCTGCGGGTGGTGCCCTCATACAGCCGCCCGTCGAGGATGAGACCGGCCCCCATACCGGTGCCGTGAGTGCAGAAGATCATGTTCCGGGTGCCCCGCCCGGCTCCCCAGTACCATTCCGCCAGGGCGCCGGCGTTGGCGTCGTTCATGAGATGGGCCCGGCCGCCGAAGCGTTCGGTGAGCAGGGCGACGATCGGAACCTCGTCCCAACCGGGGAGATTGGGGGGGCCGAGAATTACTCCCCGCTCCGCATCCTGCGGGTCGCCGCAGGAGATTCCGAAGAAGGGCTCACGACCGGGGCCGAGTTCCTCGACAGCGGCGAAAATGGCCGCCAGGGTCGGTTCGACCTCACCCGTTGCGAAGGCCACCCGCTCGTACTCGGGTCGTGATTCCCGATCGGGCCGGCGGGTGGCTTTGAGTACCGCCGACGTGGTGCCGCCGATATCGATGCCGAAAGTGCTCACCGTCGGGCTCCTTTCTGCCTGCCGCCGATTGTATCGGTCCCGCCGGTCCGCGTCCCAGGGCATTCAGGCGCCTGGTCGCCGGGAACTCTGACCTGCTACTCTGGGGTGCCGACGCCCTTCCGATACCGGAGTTGCCAGATGAGCCGAACCCATGCTGTTACCCGCCGTCGCTTCGTACGTACTGCCTCGGCCG
>CAZNUA010000136.1:0-1844 GCA_964576115.1 uncultured Gemmatimonadota bacterium | reverse complement strand
ATGCCGACGGGGGGACGTTCTCACTCACCAGACAGTAGATATCCGACCGGGCATCGGTTTTTTCCAGCAGCCGGCAGGATTCAGAAATTGCGGTTGTACTCCTCGGCGATCGTTTCGGCGGTCGCCGCCGGATCGAGGTAGCGGTCGGTCTCGAATCCGAACCAGCGGGGATTGGGGCGCCGTCGGGTGATACGGTGGATGTTGAGCAGGTGCCGGGTGGTGATGTTGTCGGTGGTGATGTTCCCGCCTCCCGAACCGCAGCTCAGGGTGAATGAGGGACGCAGAGAATTGTAAATGCCGCCCAGCGCACCCTGGGTGGCGGGCATGTTCACCAGGATCCGGCCGGCATCGATCGCCCGGCTGAAGTACTCGATCCGCTCGTCGGTGTTGGAGTAGATGACGGCAGTGTGCCCCATTCCCCCGAACCAGGTGATCTGACTGCAGCGGCGGATGGATTCGTCGAATTCCCGTTCCACATAGAAGGCCAGGATCGGGGCCAGAATCTCGGCCGAGAGGGGACATTCGGGTCCCACCTCCGTGAGGGTGGCGATCAGCAGGGTGGTCTCGTCGGGGACCTCGAATCCGGCCGCGCGAGCGATCCGGGGAGCCGGTTGTCCGACCACGAGCGGATTCATCCCCTTGCCTGATTCCCAGGCGATCCGTTCGAGCCGGGCGGTCTCCTCGGGTGTGAGGAAGTAGGCTCCCTGCCGTTCGAATTCAGCGATGACCCTGTCGGCGACCGATTCCTTGACCACCACCGCCTGCTCGCTGGCACAGACCGAACCGTGGTCGAAGAGTTTCGATTCCAGAATGCTCTCGATGGCGAAAGGCACATCGGCCGAGGCGCCGATGTAGACCGGTACGTTCCCCGGTCCGACCCCCAGAACCGGTCGGCCCGAACGCTGGGCTTTGCGCACCAGACGGTCGGTACCGGTCGCCAGGATCAGCGCCACCCGGTGATCGCTCATGATCGTTTCCATCGTTTCCGGCGAGGGTTTCTCCAGCCACTGGATCGCTCCCTCGGGAGCGCCGGCTTCCCGGGCGGCGTCAAAACAGATATGGGCGGCGGCGACGGTACACCGCCGGGCCGCCTGCGGCGGGCTGAGGATGATCGGATTGCGGGTCTTGGCTGCGATCAGGGCCTTGAACAGGGTGGTGGAGGTGGGGTTGGTGATCGGTATGAATGCCAGGATGGGTCCTATCGGTTGGGCCAGCTCGAGGATCCCACCGCAGGGATCGTCGGCGATAATGCCGACCGTGCGTTCACCCTTGATATCCTCGTACACCAGCTGGGTAGCGATGACATTCTTGATGACTTTGTGCTTGATGATCCCGATACCGGTCTCTTCATGAGCCATCGCAGCCAGATCCACCCGGGCGGTGAGGGCCGCGAGGTAGATGGAGCGGACGATCTCATCGGTGGCGGTCTGGTCGAGAGTTCGGTAGGCGGTCGCGGCGGCGACTGCGCGGGCGAGGACGTCGTCTGCCTGTGACATACTCAACCTCGGCGGTCCGCAGCGGCGGTTCGCAGGGGCAGGGCTTGGTGTCGCAACCGGTCGCGACGGACCAGTACGGGTGAACCGGAACAGCGGTCAGAGCCCGCGCATTGTACCGGCCCCTGACGGTCGGAACAACCCTGCTGGCGGCTCCGCCCGAAAATACCGATTCCGATCCGGCGGACGCATGCCGTCCTGCATCACCGACGGGTCGTTTCGCAACATTGGGCGGGCCGATGACGGGCCTCGGAGCCTGAAATCGCGTTACACCTGCACCGGGTAGATTCCGGTTCGGTTCCATTCACGCTCAACGGTAGGAGCCATTCACGATGAACGGGGGGAGAGAAC
>CAZNUA010000135.1:0-1950 GCA_964576115.1 uncultured Gemmatimonadota bacterium | reverse complement strand
AGTTGGGTTTCCCCTCGTTCTCGGTGACCGGTCCGGCCTTTCTGGAGTGGCAGGCCCACAGCCGCACTGTTGAAAAGATGGCGTACTATCTGACCGGAAATGCGGCCCTGACCGGTGAGGGGGATCCCGAGGTCATCCGCGCCGCCTACGTCTCGGGGGAATTCTTCGAGGTGCTGGGCCTGCCGCCGCTGCTGGGCCGAACCCTGTCACCCGATGACTGTCACACAGGTCAGGAGAATGTCGCCGTACTCGGTGAAGGATTCTGGAGGACCCGCTTCGGGGCCCAGGAAGCGCTCCTGGGTCGCACCATCATGGTCGATGAGGTCCCCCTGACCGTGGTCGGGATCATGCCCGATCGCTGTCGTCAGCCCGGCGATCAGATCCAGTTCTGGACCCCCTGGCCGCTCCCCGACTGGGCCCATGTGCAGGGGGGTAATCACTTTCTGAGCGTGATCGGACGGTTGGCCCCGGGCTTTGCCATGGCCGACGCCGAAGAGGAACTCTCGACGATCTCGGCCACCCTGGCCCAGAGATTTCCCGACGACGCTCCCGGCTGGGATGCGACTCTCATTACCCTGCGGACAGATATTATCGGCGAGGTCGATCGACCGCTGCTGATGCTCTTCGCGGCGGTGGGGCTGGTGCTGCTGATCGCCTGTGCCAATGTGGCCAACCTGCTGCTGGTCAGGGGATTGGAGCGGGGGGGCGAGATCGGGATCCGCATCTCCCTGGGCGCCTCGCGCCGGGATATCATCAGGCAGTTCCTCATCGAGAGCCTGATCCTGGCCCTGGCGGGGGCCGGGCTCGGCATCGGGCTGGCCCTGCTCATGACCCCGGCCGTGCTCGACTTGGCCGGCGGCATGCTCCCTCATCAGAATCCGATCGCCGTGGACGGCGGGGTGCTGCTCTTCACCCTGGCGGTGGCCCTGGCCACCGGCCTCATCTTCGGACTCCTGCCCGCCCTGCGCAGCGTACGGCAGTTCGGTCGCGACCGTCTGCGCGATGCCCTCTACGGAACCCGCTCGGTCTCACCCCGCAGCCGCCTCAGGGAAGGCCTGGTGGTGGTTGAGATCGCCCTGGCCCTGCTGCTTTTCACCGGGGCCGGTCTGCTGCTGCACAGCTTTGCCGGTCTGATGCGTTCCGATCCCGGTTTCGATGCCCACGGTACGCTCACCTTCCGGCTCGAACTGCCCTATACCCGTTACAATCAGCTCGAACCGGTGCAGGCTTTCTATTCCGCCCTGCACACCGAACTGCCGACCGTGCCGGGGGTGACGGGGATGGCCGCGACCAACACTCTGCCCCTGATCGACGGGCGGGGGGTGATCGTTTGGCGGGAGGCAGGCGAGGCGACACCCTGGAACGAGTGCGCCAACGCCAGCTACCGCAGTGTCACTCCCGATTACTTCGAGGTCATGCGGATCCCCGTGCTGCACGGCCGGGCCTTCACCAGGGATGACATCCTGGGCAGTCCCAGTGTCGCCGTCGTGGACCAGGCCATGGTCGATCGTTTCTGGCCCGATACCGATCCCCTGGCTCGGGAGATAGAAATGCCGCTGGGCAGCATCGGGAGCGCCCGTATCATCGGGGTGGTGGGAACGGTGCGTCAGCAGGCCCTGAACGCTCCCCCCAACCCGGCCATCTATCTCTCCGCCGCCCAGCTACCCTTACCCGCCTTATCGCATGTGGTGCGCTATGAAGGCGATCGGGAAACCGTTCTGACCGGGCTGCGTGAGCGTCTGGCCGGGATAGATCCGAACCTGCCCCTGGCCCGGGTGCTCGATTTCGAGTCGATCGTGCGCAGGGCCACGGCTGCGGAGCGCTTCTCCGGAATTCTGGCCGGGATCTTCGCCGTCCTGGCGCTGCTGTTGTCGGTGGCCGGTCTGTACAGTGTCGCTGCCTACGCGGTGAGCTGCCGCCGGCGCGAGTTCGGCATCCGGATCGCCATCG
>CAZNUA010000134.1:0-2206 GCA_964576115.1 uncultured Gemmatimonadota bacterium | reverse complement strand
TTTCCGCCTTCTGGGCCGGACAGGAGGGCAGCTTCCTGCTCTGGGCCCTGCTGGCGGCGGTACTCGGCCGGGTCGTGTCCCGTACCGCCGGTGAGTGGGCGGTGCCGGTCCTGCGCCTCTATCTGCCCTCGGTTGTCATACTGGTCATCCTGACTCTCGTCAGCGGACTTTTCCGGCTTCTCCCGCAGATCCCGCCCGATGGAGCCGGGCTGAACCCGCTGCTGCGCGATCCGTGGATGGCAATCCACCCACCGGTAACCTTCCTGGGATACGTGATCCTGGCGATCCCCTTCGCCTATGCCTTCGCCGCCATGGACCGTGAGCGGCCGGAGGAGTGGATCGCACCCGCTCTGCGATGGTCCCTGATCGGCTGGCTCACTCTGGGAGCCGGGATCATCATGGGTGGTTTCTGGGCCTACAAGGTGCTGGGCTGGGGAGGCTGGTGGGGTTGGGATCCGGTTGAGAATGCCAGTCTGCTGCCCTGGCTCATGAGCCTGGCTCTGGTCCACGGCCTGCTCCTGCAGCGCTCCCGCTCAAAGCTCGCCCGGAGCAATGTCCTGCTGGCGCTTCTCGCTTTCGTCCTGGTCATCTACTCCGCCTACCTGACCCGCAGCGGTGTGCTGGCCGAGGCCAGCGTGCATACGTTCGGTGCGAGCAGTGTGGGCACCTGGCTGCTCCTCTGGCTCCTCGCCGTTCTCGGTTACGGTCTGTACCGCTATTCCCGAGCCGTGGGAAAGCTCCAGAGCGACGAACTCGACGAACCCTTCCTGAGCCGCGAGGTCCTGCTCGTCGTCGGCCTGCTCGTCACCGTGGCCATCATCCTGCTGATCGGGCTCGGTACCTCGGCCCCGATCATCAGTCGTCTCAGCGGCGGTGAGGGAGCCGCGGTCGACATCTCTTATTACGGCCGTACGACCCTGCCGCTGGGGATTTTTCTGGCACTGGGAATCGGCCTGTCGGTCATGCTGCGCTGGAAAGGCGGGCGCGAGTTCTCGACGGTTTCTCTGCTGGCCGCTGTCGGTGTGGGGGGGGGTGCGACAGCGCTGGCTCTCATAGCCGGAATACGTCCTGCTCTGCATGTGTGTCTTGCCGGGAGTGCCGCCTTCGCCCTGGCGGTGAACCTGATTGGCCTCGGGCGAACCCTCGCCCAATCGGCTCCCGGTCGTACCGGCGGGTATCTGTCGCATGCTGGAGCCGCCCTGATGTTGATCGCCATTGCAGCGGCGACGACCGGCCGCACCGGTCGAGCCGATCTCATCTATCGGGATCCGACCCGGGTGCTGGACTACGATCTCACCTTCACCGGCTGGATCGGTCTGCCGGACGGCAAGCAGGCTGCCGAAGTCGAACTTTCACGGCCGGGCAGTCCGGGCCGGCTGATTTTGTACCCCAGGCTCTACCGTCAGTTCGGTTCGGGGCAGATGATGATCCGGGCCGAACCGCACATTTCCCGCGGTCCGGCTCGCGATCTCTATCTCGCCCCGATCCGGTACCTGCCCCCGGCCGAAGCCCTGGGAGCCCTCGGCCGGAGCTTCACTCTGGCGAGGGGGGAGAGTCGTACGGTTGAGGGAATCACCTTCACCTTCGAAGAATTCGATCTGGGCGGGCACGGTCCCGGCGGCGAGGGAGCCGGGCAGGTTGGAGCCCGGGTGGCGGTGACCGCCGGATCCGGAAAGGGAGTGATTGTTCCCCGCAGTTCCACGGGCGGCGAAGCTCCGCCGCCGGCGGATCTGCCCGGTGACATCGGCGGTCAGCTGAGGCTGCAGCGGATCGATGCCGACGCCGGGCGGATCGTCCTGCTCTACCTCGTTCCTGGCACTGACCTCGACGGGCGCGCCGAAGGCGGAATTCTCTCGGTGGAACTGAGCGAGAAACCCCTCATGAGCATTCTCTGGGCCGGTGTGATCATGGTCCTGCTCGGCGGTCTCATCGCAGCCCGGCGGCGCTCGAGAGAATCGGATAACTCCACCCGGAGGGTCCGCGTACCATAGTGATCGCATTTCACTTCTTCTCCGGGAGCGGACACGATCATGAACCGAACCAAGCAGATCCGTCACGGATCAGTCGCCCTCGCCCTCGTTCTCGCTCTCGGCGCGGCCGGTTGTGCCGCATCGGCCCGCAGCGGCGGCTGTTCCATCGGTCCCGATTTCTATGCCGACGGGGGGACGTTCTCACTCACCAGACAGTAGATATCCGACCGGGCATC
>CAZNUA010000133.1:0-2266 GCA_964576115.1 uncultured Gemmatimonadota bacterium | reverse complement strand
CGGCCAGATCCGGTTCTGATCGCCAGGCAGCTCGGCAATCGGCCGGGCGCCGTGACGCAGGCACCCGTTCTCGAGCAGGGTGAAGTGAGTGGCGACGGAGCGTGCGAACTCCAGGTCGTGGGTTGCGACGACCATGGCGGTCGGCAGGTCGGCGAGCAGTCGGGCCAGGTCGAGCCGGGCGGGAGGATCGAGGGCAGCTGAGGGTTCGTCGAGAAGCAGGAGTTCGGTGTCGCCCACCAGAGCGCCCGCCAGGGCCACCCGGGTCCGCTCGCCGTGCGAGAGGGAGTGGGGATTGCGATCGGCCAGGTGGGCGATGCCCAGCCGATCGAGCATTGCCGAGGCTTTCCGCCGGGCCTCTTCACCGCTCAGGCCCCGGCGCTCCAGACTGAAGAGAACGTCGTCGAGCGCACGCGGGAAAAGAAGCTGGTCTTCGGGGACCGCGAAGAGGAAGCCGGTCCGGCGACGTATCTCGGCCAGGGTGCTCCGCCCCAGATCCAGACCCGTCACTGTTATCCGCCCCTCAACCGGCAGAAGCCCGACCGGGGCCAGGAGCAGGGTTGTCTTGCCCGAACCGTTGAGCCCCAGCAGGGCCAGACGTTGACCGCCCTGAAGGCTCAGGTGCACCCCGCTGACGACCGGGGCTGTCCCCCCCGGATAGCGCACGGCGACCCCGTCCATCTCGAGGATGAGCCGGGAAATGGTGCCGCCCGGAACACTCACCTCCCCACCACCCGGATCAGGATAATGCCCAGGGGAAAGAGAGCAGCGAGAGTAACCGCAGCCGCATCCCACACCAGCCGCCCTTCTGTCCGCAGCGACCGCGGATCGAAGAGCTGACCGGAATAGCCGCGCCCTTCCATGGCCCGGGTGACTCTGACCGAACGGTCGAGGACCCGCGGCAGCCAGGTCACTGGCAGGGTCCGGGCCAGCAGGAAACCGCCGCGCACCCCGGCCGTACCGCCCCGGACCTGGACAGCCCGGGAGATACCGATCGCCTCATGCACCAGGGGCGCGACGAAACGCATGATCTGCACCGTCACGACCCGGACGATCCGGGGAGCGGGAAATCGGATGACGGCCCGGTAGAGTTCGGGCTCGGAGAAGGACGCGAGCAGGCCGGCCCCGAGGATGAGCGCACCGATCCCCCGGCAGATGATCGTGACCGGCACCCGCCAGGCGTCACTGCGTACGGCGAGCAGTCCGAGGATGCGGTGGACCTCGCCGCTGCCGGTCCAGGGCAGAAAGATGAAGAAGGGCAGAAAGGCGATCAGGCCGAGCAGAACCAGGGCGCACAGGGCCCGCCACGAGGTGCCCGCTGCGGCCGACCAGAGCGCGAGAGCGGCCAGCATGACGACCGGTTCGCAGCCGGCCAGGGGACGACCGATGAGAACGGCCGCCAGCATCAGTCCCCAGGCCAGCAGCCGCGGGCCGGGGCGAACGGTACCGAGGAGGCCTTCTCCTCTACCCCAGCGAGCAGCGGGATTCGGGCCGATCACGATCCGTGTTCCCGAACGCGCACCGCCGTCACCAGATAGGTCTCGGCGGTATCGATCTGCCGGGTGACCGTGAAATCGTGTCGCTCGAAGCGGCGGGTGAGATCGACAGCGGGCTCGAGCCGGTGCGAGGCCACCGCCTCGCCGGCGTGGAGGTGGATCTCGTTGATCCTCTCCCGCCCGTCGACATGCCAGACGTGGATCGTGCCTCCCGGACGCAGAACGCGCCGTAGTTCGGCGATGGCGGCGTCGGGTTCGGGCAGGTGGGGCCAGACCGAGAAGCAGATGACGCGATCGACTGCCTGCGCAGGCAATGGCAGGCGGTCGGCGGCGGCGAGATGGTAGCTGACGCGGGGATCGGGGTATCCGGCCCGGGCCCGAGCCAGCATTCGGGGAGACGGATCGACGGCCTCGATGCGGCCCCGCTCGTCGAGTCGCTCGAGCAGAGTGCCGAGCAGAACCCCGGTGCCACAACCCAAATCGAGGATCCGTTCACCGGGGTCGGGCGCCAGCTCCGTCAATCCCTGACGCAGGCGGCCGATGACCCGCTCGTAATCGATAATCGTCTCCCACTCATCGGCCCGCTCGTCAAAGAAGGCCCGGACTTCGTCGGGCACGGTCGATCCGGAACCGATCTCGTTCGGTTCCGGTACCCGTCCGGCACCGAGACCGGGGTGATTCTCCACGAGGCGGACCAGGGCGGGAACGACCGCGATCATGAGCACGATCCCGGGCAGAGTCTTGACGAGTGAGGCCAGGGAGAGGAACTCGGG
>CAZNUA010000132.1:0-2401 GCA_964576115.1 uncultured Gemmatimonadota bacterium | reverse complement strand
CATCCTCGCGCCACCACGTCGCGCCGCCGTCATGGCTCCAGTACAGGTTCACTCCCCCGGTGTAGATGATGTCGGGATCGTGCGGCGAGATCCGCAGGGTGATATCCCACCCCTTCTGGGTTTTGGCGAGATCACCGGTCGTATTTTCCTTTTCCCATATCTGCTCCGTGTCATCCCAGTGGAAGACGTCCGATTCCAGCCGGCTCCACGATCCGGAGTCAGGATCCCAGCGGTAGACGAAATGATCGATCCGTCCGAAGATCACATCGGGATCGGTCGGGGAAACGTCGATGACGGCCGAATGAGTGCGATCGGCCGGGGCTATCCCGTCGTTCATCCCGAGAGTGTCGAACACGCAGGGAGTGGTGCTGGTGGGATCGTGCGTCACGATGAGAAAGCCCTTGTCGTGGCGGGCGATATAGATCAGGCCGGGATCGGTCGGATGGAGAACTCCGCCGCTGACCGGATCGCTGATGATCTTCTCCCACATCAGGGTCGTCGGCCCCGGAGTCGAGCGCCAGAGACCTTTGTTCCCGCCGACCCAGATGTGCCCGGGATGGTCGGGATCGACGAGAATGGTGCTGATGCGGGTCGGCATGTCCTTCCAGGCGAAATGCTCCCAGCTCTCGCCTCCGTCCATCGAACGCAGAATCCCCTCACCGGGATAGGTCGCGACACTGCCTTCAGAGCCGGTGTACTCCCCCAACCCGGCATAGATGTGGTCGGGGCCGAAGTCGGGATCGGCGATGATCCTCAGGGCGCCGATCGCCAGGGAGGGCTGATCGTCGGTCAGAGGCCGCCACGACAGACCGGCGTCCTCTGTCAGCCAGAGCCCCCCTTCCGCTGCTCCGGCATAGACCCGCCCGCCGACGTGGGGGTGAGCGACCAGACACTTGGTCCGACCGGCGAAATTGTTCGGCCCGATATTCGACCAGGTCTCGAACTCATTCGGATTGACCGTGATGAGGGGATGGGTGACAGCGGGGCCGAGTTCGCCCAGCAGGGCCGCCGGGGTGATCTCCTCACCGGGCGTCAGAGGTGGAGCGAAGACACCGTAGTATCCGGCCTGGCGGACCCGGGCCCAGATGTAGCGCGAGTCGCGCCCGATCCCGCTGAGCTCGACCAGGGCGAAGCGCCCGGT
This sequence comes from uncultured Gemmatimonadota bacterium, assembly GCA_964576115.1. Lineage (GTDB taxonomy): Bacteria > Blakebacterota > Blakebacteria > Blakebacterales > Blakebacteraceae > CAYSYY01. The sequence continues at coordinate 1,260 of CAZNUA010000132.1, read as the reverse complement.
ATCGGGATCGAACCGGAAGATACGCGCCTCGTCCAGACGGTGCCGTTGCGCATCCTCGGCGCTGAGCGGAAAGCGGATGACGCCCTCCGGGATCTCTCCGGCACCCTGCACGACCAGCCACTGCCCGAGATCGCCCGTCAACTGCCGGCCGTGCGGGGGCGGGACCGGACTCCAGCCCGCCCGGCCTTCGAACCATGCCCGCGAGGCTGTCGGCCCCGGATCGCGCTCGGTGATGCGGGTGCGTCTCATGCCATCCCTGACGGCGCGGGCCGCCCGGCGCGCGGCTGCAGCCTCGTCCTCATCCTCCGGACCGGTGATGCCCTTCATCTCCCGGTACCACTCCAGCCGGTACGGCCAGATTTCCTCTTCATCCCACTCCTCGGGATCGGTGCGACCGGCGCCGGGCAGCTGTGGAGAAGCGGGCAGGCCGCTCAGCCCGATGATCATCAGGGCCGGAGCGAGGAGGATGGCAACGATCAGGGTGCCGAGGACGCGCATGGAAGTCTCTCCTGTTGTCAAAGCCCCGTCGTTCACCGCCGATCATAGCGGCTCCACTGGTCGGGCGCCAGCCGGAGAACCTCGATCAGAGGGGCCTGATGCCGGCTCAGGGTTCTTCGGAGAAAATCGCTCCGATATCACGAGCCGCATGCAGGATACGAATCACCTCGAGACCGTCTGCAACAGGTCGGTAGAAAAGCAGATAGCGGGGGAAGCCCCGCACAGGAAAGAAGCGGATCCCCCGGCAGTGAGGGGCGAGCCAATCCCGAGAGGTGCCCAGTTCGGGAAAAGCGCTCAGGTGCTGCAGTGATGATTCTACCGCTTCAAGGAACGCCAGTGCCCGCTCACTGCTCTCGCGCGCAATCCAGAGAGCGTGGGCTTCCAGGTCTTCGCGAGCCCGGGGGCGAAACAGGACCGCCACGTTCATTCTGATTCCGTTTCGATCGTTCCCGTGCCTTCCCCTTCGCGTTGAGTGTCAATCTCCGGTCTGTATTCCGCCCTTTCTTCAGCGACTTGCAGACGCAGGGCATCCCATTGGGACCGGGTTATCGGTTCTGCGGGTCCGCTGTGCAACCCCTCCAGCAGGAGGTTCTCGAGTCGAACGAAGGCCTCGGACTCCCGGGCCTGGCGGATGAGATGGCGGATGTATTCACTGGTCGTACTGAAACCGCCCCGTTCGACCTGCTCTTCCACAAAGCGACGCAACGAATCGGGAAGCGACACATTTAGAGTCGTCACAGCATCACCTCTCATAAATGAATG
>CAZNUA010000131.1:0-2430 GCA_964576115.1 uncultured Gemmatimonadota bacterium | reverse complement strand
ACAGCATCACCGGTGCCGGGCAGCGGCAGCTCGAGAAGGCGATGCAGGAATGGGAACGGGTTTCGGGGGCGGTCAACCGCGTGCTCGAACCCGGCTGGCAGGAGGGGTAGTCGATGGCCTTTCTCAGAGGACTCCGCGAGCGTTTGCGGGCGCTGCTGCGACATGGCGAACTCGAGGCCGAGATGAAGGAGGAGCTGCAGTTCCACCTCGAGGCGGCGATTGAACGGAACGTCGAGCGGGGGATGAAGCCCGACGAAGCCCGTACCGAAGCCCTGCGTGATTTCGGGGGCCTGGAACGGCGCAAGCAGCAGGTGCGCGACGAAAGGGGGGTGCGCCTGCTTATCAACGCGGGACAGAACCTGAAATACGCCCTGCGTCACCTGGTCACCAATCCCGGTTTCACGCTTGTGGCGGTGCTGGTCATGGGGTTGGGCATCGGGGCAAACACGGCCATCTTCAGCGTGGTGAACAGCCTGCTCATCCAGTCGATCCCCTGCGGCGATCCCGACACCCTGATCCGGATCTACTCGGTCATTCCCGAATCGGGGGAGCCGGAGTGGAACAGCTACCCCGACTTCCTCGACTACCGGGAGCGCAGCACCGTCTTTTCGGGGCTGGCCGCCGAGGGAGATATCCAGCTGCTGAGCCTGCTGACCGACACAGGCGCCGAATCGGTCATGAGTGCCTACTATTCTGCAAATTTCTTCGAGGTCATGCAGGTCTCTCCTCTTCTCGGACGGTCCTTCCTGCCCGAAGAAGATGTACCGGGTGCGACCCCCCCGGTGGCCATCGTCAGTTATGATGCCTGGCACCGGAGGCATGGTTCCGATCCGGCTATCGTCGGGCAGACAATCCGGCTCAACGGACATCCCGTGACGGTGGTGGGAGTGGGACCGAAGGATTTCAACGGCGGTTTTCTGGGTTTCATGATCGACTACTGGCTCCCCTGGGGGAGTGCCGACCGCGTCGATCCGGGTCACCACTGGTCGGGGCATCGGGACATCCGCGAGTACAACATCTTCGGCCGGCTCCGGCCCGGGACGACCCTGGAACAGGCCCGGACCGAGCTGGAGGTGATCACCGCCACCCTGGCCGAGGAGTACCCCGAAACGAACGCGGGACGGGGTATCGCTCTGTACCGGATGAACGAGGTCCGGCTCGATCCCCGTATGGACCGGATCCTCGCCCCGGTCTCCGGCTTCCTGATGATCGTGGTCGGGCTGGTCCTGCTGGTGGCCTGCTCCAATCTGGCCGGTTTCCTGCTTCTGCAGGCTTCGGCCCGGCAGCAGGAGATCGCCGTGCGCCTGTCGATGGGCGCCAGTCGGGGCCGGCTGATCGGACAACTGCTCACAGAAAGCATTCTGCTGGCTGTCCTGGGAGGCCTGTTCGGGATCGCCGTGGCTTTCGGGATCGCGGGAGCGGTCGTCTCGACCCGGCTGCCGCTCCCGGTGCCGACCTCGTTCGATTTCGCAATCGACTCGACCGTCCTGCTCTTCACGCTGGCCCTCTCGGTTGCGACCGGTCTCATCTTCGGACTCACACCCGCCCTCAAGGCCTCGAAACCCGACCTGGTCGCGGTCCTGAAGGACAGTGCCGCCTTCCACACCGCCGGCCGGGAACGCTTCGGAACCCGGAACGCCTTCATCGTAGCCCAGGTGACGGTTTCGCTGGTTCTGCTGGTGGGGGCCGGTCTCTTCATGCGCAGCTTCGGGCTCCGCCGCCGGGCAGATCTGGGTTTCGATGCCGAACGGCTCGCCATCGCCGTCCTCGATGCTTCCCTGGGCGGTCATCTGGAGGAAGCGGCGGGACAGACGTTCTTCGATTCCTACCTCGGGCGAGTGCGGGCTCTGCCGGAGGTGACCGAGGCCGCCTGGACCTCCCGGATCCCCTTCGGTCTCTGGAATGCCGGCGATCACGTCCCGGTCCGGGGAGAAGGATTGGAGCCGGCCACCGGCCCCGGAGCCGAAACGGAAGCGGAAGAGCCCGAGGAGGTGGGCTACAGCATAGTGTCAGAGACCTTTTTCTCGACCCTCGGTCTGGAGTTCCTGCACGGTCGTACTTTTTCGGATCGTGACAGCCGTTCGGCTCCGGCCGTCGCGGTCGTGAGCGAAGCCCTGGCCCGGCAGATCTGGGGGATACCCGATCCCGTCGGCCGGCGACTGCTGGCCGGGGAGTTCGGCGAAACCCGGTCGCTGGAGGTCATCGGGGTTGTCGCGGACATGTCCAATTTCTCGATGGATCCGGAGCGGCCCGAACCCTGGTTCTATCTGCCCGCGAACCAGCACTACGAACCGATGGCGACGCTGGTGGCCAGGACCGACGGCGATCCGGGCCTGCTCATCTCCCGCCTGCGGGCCGAGCTGCGAGCCATCAACGAGAACATCACCCTCTTCGATGCCCGGACCATGTCCGATCATCTCCGGATCACCT
>CAZNUA010000130.1:0-2463 GCA_964576115.1 uncultured Gemmatimonadota bacterium | reverse complement strand
TCCACATACCCGGTGGTCCGCGACGAGCAGCCGATGCCCGAGACCATCGCCACCTGGTTCTGATCCAGACCGCGGTTGTGGATGGCCCGCAGGATCGCCTTGGTGGCCACCCCGGCGCCGCACCCCGAGCACCAGATGTGCGGGAACTTGTCCTGGCGCAGGTAAGGCAGGTAATTCATGTCTACACCACCTTCCTGATCGTCTCGAGGATCTCGTCGGGGGGGATCGGGTCACCCGAGATCCGGTTGATGCGTACCACGTCGACATCGCACCCAAGGGCGTGTTCGACCTCGTGAGCCACCTGTCCGAGGTTGAGTTCGGGCACGATGGCGTGCGTGATCTGACCCCGCAGGGCCCGGATCTCCTCGGTCGGGAAGGGCCAGAGGGTCTGGATCCGCAGCATCCCCACCGGCAGCTCTTCGGCCCGGGCCGCCCGGACGGCCTGACGGGCGCTGCGGGCGCTCGAACCGAAAGTGATCACGGCCACCCGGGCGTCGTCGAGATCGGTCCGTTCCACCTGGACGATATCGTCGCGGTAACGGTCGAGCTTGGTGTTCAGCCGCATCAGGAAAGCGTTGATCTGGTCGGTCTTGTTGGTGGGAAAACCCGTCTGGTCGTGTACCAGGCCGGTTACGTGATAGCGGTAACCCTCCCCGAAGTTGGCCATGGCCGGGATCATGGTCTCGTCGATCTCGTACGGCAGGTACTCTTCGGGAGGTACGCTCGGTTTCTTGCGGTCCCTGATATCGAGGGTGGCGGGATCGGGCAGAATCACCTTCTCGTGCACGTGGCCGATGATCTCGTCGAGCAGCAGGATGACAGGCACCCGGTAGGTTTCGCTCAGATTGAAGGCCCGTATGGTCATGTCGTAGGCCTCGCGGACCCCGGCCGGGGCCAGCACGATGACGGGGTGATCGCCGTGGGGACCCCAGCGGGCCTGCATCACATCACCCTGGGCCGGCAGCGTCGGCAGGCCGGTCGAGGGCCCGCCGCGCATCACATTGACGATCACGACCGGCACTTCGGTGATGGCGGCGAAGCCGATGTTCTCCTGTTTGAGAGAAAAGCCCGGACCGCTGGTGGCGGTCATGGTTTTCTTGCCGCCCAGCGAGGCGCCGATCACCGCTCCCATGGCGGCGATCTCGTCCTCCATCTGCATGAAACGCCCGCCGATCTCAGGGAGTCGGCGGGCGAGATGTTCGGCGATCTCGGATGAGGGGGTGATGGGGTAACCGGCGAAGAACCGGCAACCCGCGTCGATAGCCCCTTCGGCCACCGCCTGGTTCCCCTGCATCATGTGCGTTCTGGATTCCACGATGCCCTTTCTGCGTGATGTCGAGCCGTCATGTCCCGGGCGGCAATGTAAACAAGATTATCGATTCAGGCCGAGCATGAAACCGGATTTCTGTTTCCGGCGGTTGGATTCGGGTTCCCCGTGAGTGCCCGGCGGTGATAAGACAGGGGTGAGTTTCGTGCTTGATACAGGCCTGAGAGGAAAGGTCCGATCATGAGTTCAGTGAAAGATATCGTCCGACGCCGGGGTCACCGCGGGCTGCACGCGGTTACCTTCATCATCTGCCTGGGGCTGGTTGCATCCCTGCCGGTCACCGCCCAGCAGGCGGTTTTCCCCGGAGCGGAATGGGAACGGATCGCCGATCCGGCCGACGCGGGCTATGACGCCACCCGGCTGGCCGAACTCCCCGCCTATCTCGAGACGCTGGACACCACCGCCTTGATGGTGGCAGTCGGCGGCCGGGTACTTGTCGAATACGGCGATCTCGACACCCTCACCTACCTGGCCTCGTGCCGCAAGAGTGTGCTGGCCATGCTCTACGGCCGCTTCGTCGAGGACGGCACCATCGATCTCTCGCTGACCCTGCGCGATCTCTACATCGACGACAACGGAGGCCTGCTCGAGATCGAGAAGGAGGCCACCATCGAGAACCTCATCACCGCCCGCTCGGGGATCTATCACCCGGCTTCGAACTCGGGAGACAACCTGGCCGACGCACCCCCCCGCGGCTCGCAGCAGCCCGGAGCCTACTTCCTCTACAACAACTGGGATTTCAACTGCGCAGGTTTCTGCTTCGAGCTCACCACCGGGCGGAACATTTACGACATGCTGGGATTCATACTCGCCCGCCCCCTCGGTTTCCAGGACTGGAACCGCGACATCCACCGCAAATCGGGCAACATGCGCAGCTCCCGCTACCTGGCCTACCACATGACCCTCTCCACCCGCGATATGGCCCGGATCGGGCTGTGCATGCTGCATGAGGGGAACTGGGCCGGCCGCCAGGTCATTCCGCGCGACTGGGCCCGCCGGATCGTGAGCGTGGTGACGCCGTATGACGAGATGAATCCAGACCACTACCGCGGAGGGGAGTTCGGTTACGGCTACATGTGGTGGGTCTTCGACGGCCCCGACACCCCGCCCGCCTACCGGGGCGGCTACACCGCCCG
>CAZNUA010000129.1:0-2470 GCA_964576115.1 uncultured Gemmatimonadota bacterium | reverse complement strand
GACCATCCAGATCCCTTCGGGATCGCGCACCCGCATCAGGGTCACCCACCCGTCGTCGTTCAGATCGTCCCCGGGATCCTCGTCCGCTTCGCCGTCCCGATCGTCGTCTTCGGGATCCGTTTTCCAGGGCAGTTCGTGTTCGGGCAGGTTCCAGACCAGTTCGGCGGAATCGGGGTTGAGGCGGGGGATGATGTAGAAGGTGGTCGTAGCAATCAGCTCGGCAACGGCGCTGTCCTCGGCCTGTCTCGTAATGAGCTCCTCGGCCAGGTGCAGAGCTGCACTGCTTCCGATCAGGTGGTTTCCTTCCAGGTTGGCGACCACGAGTACGGCCGGATTTTCGGTGCGGCGCCCGGCGTCGGTCGAACCGATCGTCACCAGCCAGATCTCGCGCCCCTGCGCGGTGGTCGCCAGCGGGGCCATGGTGGCCACCCCGTCGGAGTTACCGGTGATCGTGCGCAGGGCGCTCGTGAGCTGCTCGTAGGTGAGATAATCGGCATACCGGTCCTGCTGGGTCTGGACCGGAGCGGCTGCGGTCGCGGCGATGAGCGCACCCGCCGCCAGGCCGGTCCCGAAGCGTACCGGGATCTTCAGCATGAACGTCAGCTCCTTCTTGTGTCTCCCTCGTTCGTCCGGACAGGTGCACATAGTAATCAACGCCCGTCCGTCTCACCACTCACACCTTGGCACGGAGATGTCACCGTTCCGGTTTCCCGGCCGGAATCATTTTGAATGAACTATCCGGATTCGGGTTCGTTGGATGAATACAGAGTGAGGGCAGAGCGTGAGCTGCCAGACGATGCGGATCCCGCCCGGAGTCGAGGAGCGCCGGCCGGGCCGCACGTGGAGGGCAGTATCATGCAAAACCGGAACAGGATGAAGAGCGCCGCCGCTCTGGCGTTCGCGCTCGCCGCGGTCCTTCCCGTCACCGGCCGCGCCCAGCAGGTCCATCTCGTCGCCCACCCTGATCACCCCGATCACCACGCCATATACCTGACGGCCTCCGAACTCTCGATCGAGATCCGCGAGGGTGTCGCCCATGCTGTTCTGCACCAGACCTTCGCCAACCCCAATCCCTGGCGGGCCGAAGGGATCTATCTCTTTCCCCTGCCCGAGGGGGCGACCGTCACCGATTTCCGCCTGACCATGAACGGCGAACCGGTGCGAGGCGAGGTGCTCAGCGCCGAGCGGGCCCGTTCGATCTATCTCGATATCGTCAGGAGGATTCGCGATCCGGCCCTGATGGAGTGGGTCGGCCACCGGGTCTTCCGGGCGCGGATCTTCCCCTTCGAGCCGCGGGGAGAACGGGAGCTGCATCTTTCGTGGGCCCAGTCCCTGCCGCGAGAGGGCGACTACCGGGTGTTCCGCTACCTGACCGGGCAGGGCCGCAGCGGTGTCGGCGGCCCCCTGATCATGCGGCGCGATCGCCCCGCAGTACCCGACCGGATCAGGCCGGTGCTCGACGATCCGCCGCGACAGCATCGCCGCGAGGATCGACGCACCGTCTTCGTGGTCGAGGGCACGATCGATGAGGACTACCCGGTGCGCAGTATCTACTCGCCCACCCACCCCCTGGCGGTAGAGCATTCCGACGAGAATACCCGGGCCCGTTTCTCGGCTGAGGGCAGTCTCTGGGACCGCGAAGGGTTTGCGCTGTACTACGATACCGGCCAGCGCGACGAGATCGGTCTGAGCCTGCTGACCCACCGGCCGCCGCACGAGGACGGCTGGTTTCTGTTGACCATCACCCCCGCCGACGGGCACCGGCGTACCAGCTTGCCGCGTGACGTCATCTTCGTGCTCGACACCTCGGGTTCGATGGAGGGCGACAACAAACTTGCCCAGGCGGTCGCAGCTCTCGACTTCGGACTCGGCACTCTCGGCCCCGAGGACCGTTTCGCGGTGGTGACTTACAACAGCACCGTGGCTGACTGGGGGAGGGGGATCGCCCCGGCCGATCGACGCACGGTAGCCACCGCGCGCGAGTACATTCGACGCCTGCGGGCCGGGGGGGGAACAAACATCGCCGGAGCCCTGGAGCTCTCGGCGCGGCTGGCCCACCAGGCCCTGGAGGACAACGACAACCGCCGCGGTCCGGCCGGTCGGGGTTCATCGCACCCGGCCTATGTCATTTTCCTGACCGACGGCCTGCCGACGGTGGGCGAGGACGATCCCGACGCCCTGCTCGATCTGGCCGCCGGGGATCTGCCCCGTACGGTCCGCCTCTTCACCTGGGGAGTCGGCTATGACGTGAACGCCTTCCTGCTCGATCGTCTGGCCGCCGAGCACGGGGGGCAGAGTGCTTACGTGGAACCGCACGAGCATCTGGAAGAAAAAGTCAGCGCTTTCTTCAGCGGGGTCAGCACGCCCCTGCTGACCGACCTGGAGCTCTCTTTCCCCGGAGCCGGGGACTTCGAGCTCTATCCGGCCGAACTGCCCGATCTCTTCGCCGGTTCGGAGATCACCGTCCTGG
>CAZNUA010000128.1:0-2859 GCA_964576115.1 uncultured Gemmatimonadota bacterium | reverse complement strand
CCCGACTACTGTGCCTTCTTCACCTACACCATGTTCCGAGGCAGGGTGCCGGATTTCTTTCCATGATCCCGATCAACAACCGCCGGCTGAGTGTTTGCCCTACTCCGCCCGCAGGCTCTCGACCGGGTCGATGCGGGCCGTGCGCGAGGCCGGCACGAGACAAGCCACGAAAGCCACCGCGGCAAAGAACGCAGCAGCCATGAGATAGGTGACCGGCTCGAGGGCGCTGGTCTGAAAGAGGATCTGCCGGAGCAGGCCGGCGCCGAACCCGGCCCCGACCAGCCCCACCACCATCCCGATCAGAACCAGCAGGTATCCCTGCCGCAGGACCCGGCCGATGATGTCGCCCCGCCCGGCTCCGAAGACCATGCGTATCCCCAGTTCCCGGCTGCGCTGGCGCACGTGGAAAGCCAGCACGCCGTAGAGACCGATCGCCGCCAGCACGATCGCCAGCAGGGCGAAGAGACTCAGGGCGAGGATCGCGATCCGGAAGGGACCGAGCTGTTCGGAGATGACCGCCTCGAGGGTCGTGGAAGAATCGAGCGGGATGGTGCGGTCCATCCCGCGCACGATCCCGCGGATCGGTGCGGCGAGAGCGGCGGCATTGCGTTCGGCCCGCACCACGATCTGCATCCGGGTCGAAGGCATATAAGCATAGGTCATGTACATCGCCCGGAAGGGATCGCTGGTGATCCCGTTGAGACGTCCGTCGCCGACGATACCGATGACTTCGAGGAACGCCCCGTCGGTGAAGTCGATCGTGACCAGCTGGCCGATGGCATCGCCGTCGGGGAAGAGCCGGCGGGCGGTATCTTCGCTCAGGATGATCTTGAGTCCTCCCCCACTGACATCAGCCTCATTGAAATCCCGACCTTCGAGCAGGGGCATGCGCATCGTTGCGAAGTACCCCGGGGGAACCCAGCGCGCCAGGGAACTGACTCCGGCATCGGTCTGGACCTCGGAACCCGAGAGAGGATATACCCCCCAGTCCTGATACGGGTGCCGCACCGGCACCTTGTTGATCATGGTGGCATCTTCGACTCCCGGAAGAGTCCGGATGCGCCCGAGCAGTTCGTCATAGAACTGCCGGCGCTGCTCCGGATCGGGATAGTCAGCCGGCGACACCTGCAGGCCGAAGGTGAAGAGATTGTCGGCATCGAAGCCCGGATCGACCCGGGCCAGGCGGGTAAGACTGGTTATGAGCAGACCGGTGACGACGAGCAGAACCACCGAGAGCGCAACCTGCCCGATGACGAAGCCGCTGCGCAGGCGGGTACTTCGCCGATGCTCCGAGGTTCTCACGCCCGTGCCGATTCTGCGGCTGAGATCTGAGCCCGAGACCCGCAGGGCCGGGATGATCCCCACTACCAGTCCGGTCACGAGCGCAAGTGCGAGTGCAAAGAGAAGAACATCACCGTTGATACGGGGCGGCTCGAGTCCGGGGTAACCGAATGAGGGCAGCTGCAGGATCAGGCGCAGCAGCAGCCAGGCGAGGGCGATCCCGAGCACTCCCGCACAGGCAGTCAGGCAGACACTCTCGGTCAGCAGCTGCCGGACCAGACGCCCCCGGCCGGCTCCCAGGGCCGACCGGACAGCGAGTTCGGGCAGCCGCTTCTGCCCCCGGGCCAGGAAGAGCCCGGCGACGTTGCCGCAGGCGATCAGCAGAACCAGAGCCGTTGCCGCCAGAAGGGTGAAAAGAACGGCTCGGATATTGAACATCAGGAAGGAACGCAGGGGGATGAGGGCGATCCCCTTGCCCTCGTTGGTGTCGGGATACTCCTGAGCCAGAACCCGGGCGATGGTACTCAGCTCGGCCTGAGCCTGCTCCAGCGTCACCCCGCCGGCGAGGCGCCCGACGACGGCATGGCTGTGCGAGCCGCGCGAGGTATCCCACGGCCCCTCGCGGTTGATCAGGCTCCAGAGATCGGCCTCGGCAAAGAAGTGATAGTCGGAGGGGAGAATGCCGATAACAGTGATCGGCGCACCGGCCACCTGGATGGTGGAACCGACCAGATCGGGAGAACCGCCGAAGCGGCTCTGCCAGCACCTGTAGCTGACCATCACCACCGGCGGGGTACCCGGTTCGGCCTCTTCGGGTCGGTAGAGCCGTCCGAGAAGGGGTTCGACACCCAGAGTTTCGAAGAGGTTCCAGGTCACCCAGCCGACCTCGATCAGGCTCGGTTCTCCCTCGGTGATCATCGGGAAGGGCTGGGTAAAATCGGTCAGCAGGGCCAGGTTCTCGAACGTGCGGTTCTGATCGAGAAAGTCGTAGTAATCCACCCGCGATACCCACCCGCTGGCGAGGTTGCCGTTCCATGTCGCGCGACCGATGACGAGCCGCTCATGTTCGGTGAAGGGCGGATCGCGATCCACCAGGCTGAAGAGAGCCGAGGTGGCGCCGATACCGAGCGCCAGAATCATGATCACAACGAGGGCATACCCCGGTTCGGTACGCAGTGAGCGCAGTGTGTGGCGCATATCCCGCGCGAACTCCTCGAGGAGAGAACCGGCCCGTTCCCGCCGCACATCTTCCTTCACCTGCTCGACCCCGCCGAGCTCGAGCCGTGCCCGACGGCGGGCCTGGTCGGCGGAAAAACCGCTTTCGATCAGCTGGGCTGTGCGCATATCGATCCAAGCCCGGATTTCATCGTCGAGTTCCCCCTCAACCATCTCCCGGTTGCGCATTCTCCTGACAACGCTAATCAGACGGGAAATACTTCGCATCGCCGTGCTCCTTTTTCACCTGCTCCTGTCACCAACCCTGTCATAAACCGCTTTCTGCGTGTCATGACGACGATATCTCCAGAACACGCGTGATCGCTCCGACCACGGTGTCCCAATTCTCGGTCTCCTCGCCGA
>CAZNUA010000127.1:0-2865 GCA_964576115.1 uncultured Gemmatimonadota bacterium | reverse complement strand
CGGCCGAGGCAGTACGTACGAAGCGACGGCGGGTAACAGCATGGGTTCGGCTCATTTAGCGACTCCGGCTTCGTGAGGGCGTCGACACCCCGGTGTCCAGAGTAGCAGGTCAAAGCTCCCGGCGGAAATACCCTGGGACGCGGACCGGCGGCACCGATACAATCGACGGCAGGTAGAAAGGAGTCCGGCGGTGAGCACTTTCGGTATCGATATCGGAGGCACCACGTCGGCGGTACTCAAAGCCGCCCGCCGGCCCGATCGGGAATCCCGGCCGGAGTACGAGCGGATATCATTCGCAACGGGTTCGGTCGAGCCGACCCTGGCGGCCATTTTCGCCGCCATTGAGGAACTCGACCCCGGTCGTGAGCCGCTCTTCGGAATCTCCTGCGGCGACCCGCAGGATGCGGAACGGGGAATTATACTCGGCCCCCCCAACCTCCCCGGCTGGGACGAGGTTCCGATCGCCGCCCTGCTCACCGAACGCTTCGGCGGCCGGGCCCATCTCATGAACGACGCCAACGCCGGCGCCCTGGCGGAATGGTACTGGGGAGCCGGGCGGGGCACCCGGAACATGATCTTCTGCACTCACGGCACCGGTATGGGGGCCGGTCTCATCCTCGACGGGCGGCTGTATGAGGGCACCACCCGCAGCGCCGGCGAGATCGGGCACATGCGCCTGGCTCCCGACGGCCCGGTTGGTTACGGCAAGGCCGGATCGCTCGAAGGCCTGGTGAGCGGCGGCGGGATTGCGCAGCTGGCTCAAGCCGCCGCCCGGACCCGACCGGGAGCCGCTTTCGTGCCGCCCGAGGGCATCGAGGGCGTGACCACCAAGCTGGTCGCCGAGGCGGCCCGGACCGGAGACGATACGGCCCGGGAGATCCTCGAGGAGTCGGGAAGCTGGCTCGGCCGGGGTCTGGCCATCCTGATCGACGTCCTCAACCCCGAGGTCATCGTGCTGGGCAGCCTCTTCATCCGACTCGAGGACATCCTGCGGCCGCCGATGGAGGCGGAGCTACGTGCCGAGTGCCTGCCACACACCCTGGCCGCCTGCCGGATCCTCGCTGCCACGCTGGGCGAGCAGATCGGCGATCTGGCCGCCCTGGCGACAGCCCTGTATCGCGACCTTTGATTAGGAGAAAGAGTGTCACCTCCGACTGTCAGGGATGGCGCAGACGGCCGGTTCGGTGACCGGTGATCTGCTCGGTCACAACCGTGACGAGGAACTGCAAACCCACGCTGGTCCAGTACTCGTCGTAGGAAGTCGGATCTTCGAACTGCCCGGCCGGCATAAATTCGCCGTAGGCGAGGGTTGTGAAAAAATAGAGACTGCCGTAGGAGGCAAGCAGGTCGAAAAAGAAACTGCCCCGGGTGTCATTGCCGATATGCACCCCGGCCGCGGTGACGACCGGATCGATGAAGAGCAGTGACGGCAGGGCGTGGAAAGTATCGCCGGCCATGTCGATCAACACATAGTTGATCAGGATCTTGGCTCCCAGACCGTAGACGACACTGTGCCAGAGGGGAGGGTCCGGGACCTCCTGCGTCATGACTCCGGGTGAAACCGGATGCGTTTCGACCGGCAGCGTACCGGCGGCCGGGATGTCGGGCAGCCGACTGTAGAGAGCGCTCGCGATCGGTCCGGGCGCCACAACCCTGTACCGGTCACCGGCAGACCTTTCCTGGGCCGTCACCGGGACGGTCAGGGCGAGTACCAGCAGGCTGACGGCGATCACTCTCGGCACGGCCCGGCCCTCCTCTCCTGCTCTACACTTCACCGCCGGCGATCATCAACCCATTCAGCACCCGTGTGCCACCCGATCCGACGACTGCCGTCAAACATATTCCAACTCCGGCCGGCCGATCGGCATCCAAGAAATGGATTGTCACACTCAATCTGCTGCCCGATACCACCGCCGCGAGCGGTGAACACCGGAGGTTATCAGCCGGATATGATCGATGCGAGAGTGATACGGGAAACCGCCCTGCCGCTGCTGGCGGGATTGTGCGTCCTTGGCGCCGCCTGTTCGGGAGCCTCGGGCGACCGGGGCTCAGCCGGGGTTCCGGTGCTGACCGGAGTGCTGACCCTCGAAGCCTCGATCGAGGACGATCCGACGCTGGGGGACTTCCAGGTCGTGAGTCCCGACGGGATCGGGGTGGACGCCGAGGGGAACATCTACCTGGCCGACGAACACGCCCTGAAGGTCTATCGCCCCGATGGGGAACCGTTGAAGAAAATCGGCCGGGAGGGTTCGGGACCGGGGGAGTTCGTGGCTTCCTTCTCCGCCCACGTCGGGCCCCGGGGCCACATCGCCGCCATGGACATCCTGTGGGATGCGAATATCTACGCCCCCGACGGCGAGTTTCTCTACCGCTGCCGCTACCGCAACCAGCAGCCCTACCGAGACTACCTGCAGGAGCGCGGCTTCACATTCACGATGATGGAGGGTATCGTGGCGCTGGATGCCGAGCGCCTGCTGATCGATCTCTTCGGCATGGACAACACCCGGCCCGGGCCTTACACCGCAACCGCCCAGCTCATCTGTGCGAGCCGCGATACTCTGATCGAACTCTGCCGGTATGTGAATTACAGCCAGATCAAGATCAACGAGAACAGCAACAACAGCGCCGATTTCCAGGGCGAGCTGATCTGGTCGCTGCTCGACGAGGGTCGTCTGGTCTACTCCGATACCCATGTCGATCGGGGGGAGACCGAAAACGGGAGTTTCTACCGGTTGATCGTTCTCGATCTGAACACGCTGGTGACCGACACCCTCACCGTCCAGTGGGAACCCGAACCCACCCCGCCGGAGGTGCGCAATCCCCAGCCGACCATCGTCGAGTCGATCAACCTCCATATCGAGGTAG
>CAZNUA010000126.1:0-2886 GCA_964576115.1 uncultured Gemmatimonadota bacterium | reverse complement strand
TCTCGCGGATGTACTCGGGGGTCACGCCGTGGATGCGGAACTCGACCAGCCCCTGCTCGTCGAGTTCGAAGCCGAGACCGCTCATCTCGCGGATGTACTCGGGGGTCACGCCGTGGATGCGGAACTCGACCAGCCCCTGGAAGGACAGATCGCGGTACCCGAGCTGCTGCAGTTCACGGATGAAAGCGGGGGTGACGTCGAAGATAGCGATCTCCATCACGTCGTCGGCATCCAGGTCGCGGTAGCCCTGTTCCTGCACGCCGCGCACCATCTCGAGCGTGACCCCGCCCATGGTATAACCGAGCAGGTGCTCATCGCCCACGTCGCCGATGCCCAGACGCCCGAGACTGCGGGGGAAATCGCGGTTCGGGGTGAAGGTATAGGTCCCGGCGCCCTCATGACCCCACTGGGTGCGGGAGAAGGTACCGGTGAAGCTGATGGTGCCGGCCTCGGCGCGCAGTTCGAACTCGTCGCGGTCGCTGTACTCCAGACCGGTGAAGCGGCTTTCGGCAACCGTTGTGCCCCAGCCGCCTTCGCGCTCGCCCGCGGTCCCGTAGCGCAGCTGCAGGTGCACGCCGTTCTCGCCGGTATGGATCTCCCACCGGCCCTGCCACTGCTCCTGTCCGCCCGACTGCCAGATGGCGGATGGGGGGGGAGCGGGAGGGTTCGGCACGGTCGGCGTACCCGGAGCGGACGCCGTGATCGGAGTACCCGGAGGCGTCGGAACACCGGGGGCGGTGGAGGTGTCGGGGATGTTCGGCGCGCCCGGGGCGCCGGTCGGCACCTCAGCCGGCGAGGGCGGGGGCGGAACGGGCGGCACTGCGGTCACCGGCGGAATCTGATCGTCGGCCCGGCGGGCGGCGGCATCGGCTTCGATGGCCATCACCGAACAGCCGAGCAGCAGGGTCGAGACCAGAACGAGTCCGGCCAGATACGGCCGGGGACGGGGTCGTGCGGACACGGGGATACCTCCCAGAAGATGGTGAATGCGTTCGGCGAGCGATCCACCCGTGGCGGCCAGAGCGGGCCGCGGATCGGGCCGCAGCTCTTCGAGCCTGAGCAGGGCCCGGGTGTACAGCAGGCGGTCGCCGCACAGGGCGACGGCGATGTCGTCGCAGCAGAGTTCACGCTCGCGGCGGATCCGCCGCGAGACCCACCAGACGGCGGGGTGGTAGAAGAGTATGGTTTCGGCCCCCACCTGGAGCAGGTTGACCAGGTAGTCGAAGCGCTGCACGTGAGCCAGCTCGTGGGCCACGATCGCCCGCAGGTGCTCGGGATCGAGGCCGGTGAAGGCGCTGACCGGGATGAGGATGACCGGACGCAGCCAGCCGATCACGGTCGGCACGCCGGCCAGAGCCGACTGCACCACCCGCACCCGGCCCACCGACCGCAGCCGGGCGGTGAGTTCGGCGACCGTTTCGGCCCAGGCTTCGGGCAGGGGCGAGAGGCCGTGCCGGGCCAGGTGGTGCACCCGCCGCCAGCCGAGCAGGTGAACGATCCCGAAGGCGAGCACCCCGACCAGCCAGAGGGCAAAGATGATGACGAATGAATCCGGCCCGGGCAGCAGGGTGAAGAGCCGGGTGCGCACCAGCCAGGGCAGTTCGCTCTCCGGCTCGCCGCTGGCCGACCCGGCCGGCCGGCTGCGGTCGGTGGGGCGGGTGTCCGGGCGGTCGGTGACCGGACCTTCGGCGGCTGCGCCTTCGGTCCCGGTTGCCGCCTCCGTGAGACCGAGATCGGTCCGCTTCTCAGCCGCCATGAGCCGGCCGTCATCGGTGTTGAGAGGCTCGACATGCTGCAGGGCGGTCACGATCGGCAGGACGATCATGAGCAGCAGGGCGGCACAGCTGACCAGATAGCGCACCTGGGGCCGGCTGCGCCTCAGGATCAGGAGCAGGCCGCCCAGCAGAAGCGCCACCAGGGCCCCCTGCCAGATGAAGTGGAGCAGGCCCCACGTGACGGGCAGGATCAGGGTCCTGAAGATGCCGGCCAGGCCGGGGAACATCAGCCCGGGTTCCCCGCGGTGTCCTGTTCTCCCGCTTCGAGCGCCTCGAGGTAGCGCCGGATCTCGGCCAGCTCTTCGGCCGAGGCGCGCTCGGATGACAGTGCCTGCATCACCAGCCGGGCAGCCGAACCCTCGAAAGCGCGATCGGCCAGATCGTGCACCAGCGAGCGCTGCATCTCCTCGGCCGGTCGGGCGGGGGTGTAGATGTGCGCCCGCTGCGACTCGTCTCGTTCCACGAGGCCTTTCTCGAACATGATCTGCATCGTTTTCAGAACCGTGGTGTAGCCCGTACCGGTGGTCCGCCCCAGATCCTCGTGCACGGCGCGGACCGTGCTCGGCCCCCGCTGCCAGAGAATCTGCAGGATCGCCAGCTCGGCGTCGGTCGGTCTGGTGCTCGGTGTACGTGCCATTGCGTGCCCTCCGAGAAGAACTCTACACGAGTATATACGAATGGTTTCGTATAATCTACGATTTATTTCGTAAATATTGAAACGGTCGTTTCAGCATCGGGGTTTCATGGAACAGGATCACCTTTCCCTCTCCTCTCGCAGGCCTGGACCCGGTCACGATCCCAGACCAGATCCCGATTCCAGGCCCGGTTTCGATCCCGATTCCGGATCCGACCCCCCGTGGTTACTCCGCCCGCAGAACCTCGAGCGGGTCCACACCGGTCGCGCGCCTGACCGGCAGAGCCGTCGCCGCCAGCGCCACCGCGACCATCACTGCGGCCGTGGCAGCCAGGAGCAGGGGATTCAGGGCGCCGATCCCGAAGACCATGCTGTCCAGCACCCGGGCCAGGGCCAGGGTGCCGCCCAGCCCGACCGCCAGGCCGGGCAGAACGAGCCGGCCCGCCCGGCCGAGAAAAAGCAGCGCCACCCGCCCCC
>CAZNUA010000125.1:1696-2890 GCA_964576115.1 uncultured Gemmatimonadota bacterium | reverse complement strand
ATACCTGATACGGTATACGGGGGATCAGGATTCGCGTAACGGTCGCATCGTGCGGGGTGTGAATCAACACGGCCGGCGGCTGCAGCCGCCGGCCGTGTTTGAGATGACGACCGGTAGAACGACGGTTCCGGTTCAGTTGCGGTAGCGTATCGTCATGCCCCCGCCACCGCCCAGTGTGCCCAGGTTACCGCCGGCGATGCCCCCCTGACCGCGCCGGGCTCCGGCAATCTCCTCGTGCGTCCAGCCCGACTCGATCAAACCCATGTAGAGAGCCTTCTGGGCTTCGTCGAGATCGCTCTCGTCGGTGATCGAGAGAACCAGGTTGTCGGCGTCGCCGATCTGGGCTTTCAGTCGATTCAGGTCGGCTATGCAGGCATCCACGGCGGCCGGATTGAACGTTACGGCGAACAGAGCACCGGTCTCGTTGATCTTCTCGGCCTGGCCGGCCTCGACCTGATAATCGCCGCTGACGATGAAGGGGCGGCCGGCGTGGTCCAGGAACCAGGTCAGCATCTGTGAAGAGGGACTCGTCAGATGGATGGCGATCCCTTCCTCTTCCATCCGGGCGATCAGGTTTGCGGCCTGCTCGGCTTCCGATCCCGTGGGAACGGCACCGAACATGCTCCCGTCCAGATCCACCCGGCCGAAGCCGAGGAATTCAGAAGCTGCGAAGAAGAGTTCCTCGTCCCCGAAGAGCGACATGTCATCGATGCCGCGGTAGACCGAGCGGCCCCCGCCGGGCCGACCGCCGCCGTAGGCCCGCATCATGCGCTGCATCTGCTGGTTGGCGCTACTTTGCTCCCGCGCCCGCGCGATCTGGGCCCGGGCGCTGTCCAGGATCGCGACGGCTATATCCGCGCTGTTCGCGAAGGGCATCTCGATGACCTGATAGCGGTTCCCTTCCGCACCGGGGTTGAACGACTGCAGGCGCAGCATTACGGCGTTGAAGAGAGCCTGACGGTCGGGAATGAGCAGCTCAACCCGCCGTTCGTCGGCCAGGTTGAAGGTGCCCTGCAGGACGAACTGCCCCGTCTTGCGCAGGATCTCGGGATCGATCTTCTCGGTGTCGTCCTCGGGCTGGTGGTAGTCGGGGTGGCCGACCCCGCCGCGGGTCATCAGGGCCATGGCCTCGATCCCCCGGGTGATGAAGGCGGAGTGGTCACTGCCCCCCGAACCGCCGGTGCTGGGGCGCAG
>CAZNUA010000125.1:0-1596 GCA_964576115.1 uncultured Gemmatimonadota bacterium | reverse complement strand
CCGTTGTAGACCAGTCCGTTGCGCACCCCGAGGTGGTCGAGGTGGCCTCCCATGATGACGTACTCGTTGCGCAGGCGACGGTCGCGGCCGGTGATCTTGGCGATCACGTTGGGAGCGGTGTTGTTCCCGTTCTCCTCGCTGTACACGGTGCTGCTGTCATAACCCGTGAGCGCCACGCGGGTACCGGGTGCGAAGGAAACAGGATTCAGGTACCGGACCTGCTGCCGGTAGCCGGTCAGCCGCCGCCCCAGGCCGCCGATCGATTCCTGCGGATCGGTCCGCATGATCCGGTTGAAGACCCGGGCGGTGATGGTGAAGGCCAGAAAGTCGCGCTCGGCCTCGAACGCCTCCTGTCCCCCCCGGCGGCCGCGCATGTAGCGGGCCATCGGGTCTTCCTCGTCGGGCTCATACAGCAGGATCGCGGCGGCGCCTTTCTCGTACGCGGTGCGGATCTTGGCCGCGTTCTCCGATTCGGCCGACAGGTCCACCTCCGGCGGGGCCTGGTCCGGCGCCTCGGGCGCCATGCTGCCCCCCCGGCCGCCCGAGCGCTCAAAGTCGGTCGGGTCGCCCTGCAGGGCCAGCACGACCTTGCCGCGCACGTCCACCCCGGCGTATTCGTCCAGCCCCTTGTCCGGCGCCGAGATGCCGTAGCCCACGAACACTATCTCGGCACTCACCCGGGTGGCGGCGGTGGAGGGGCTGATCAGCGAGAAGTCCCCCTCGAGCACGTCGAAGGAGTATCCCCCGACACTGAGTGTCGGGACTCCACGGTTGAAGGTGTAGCCGCGGATCGGAACGGTCTGGAAGTAGGTGCCGTTCTCGCCGGCTGGTTCCAGACCCCACTCCTCGAACCTGGCCGCGACCCATTCGGCCGACTGCTGATACTCCGGCGTGCAGCTCTGGCGGCCCATGAAGTCATCGGTCGAGAGATAGGCGATGTAACTCTTGATCCGGTCGCCGTCCACCCGGTAGGGCGCTTTCTGCGCCATGACCGGGGTGGCGGAGATGACGAGCAGGAGCAGAGCCAGTCCCGCCGTCATGGTTCGTGTGCGCATAGTCTCCCCCTTGGTCTTTGATACGGCTGTGCTCTGTGTTACTTTACCACCGGTTGTAGCAGAATCTTGCCCCAATCGCACAGGGAGAGTTGCCCATCATGCACGAAAAAAGCATCGAGCTTCTGAACAAAGCCGTGGCCGACGAGATGTGGGCCGTGCACCAGTACATGTACTTTCATTTTCATTGCGACGATCAGGGGTACGATCTGCTGGCCAGCCTCTTCAAACAGACCGCCATCAAGGAAATGCTGCACACCGAGGACCTGGCTGAGCGGATCCTGTTTCTGAACGGGAAGGTGATTCTCGAAGCCTCCCACGAAGTGGAGGACATCACCGAGGTAAGGGCCATGCTCGAGAAGGCCATGGCCATGGAAGAGCAGGCCGTGAAGGATTACAACATCTGGGCTCAGGAGTGTTCCGCGGCTTCGGATTCGGTCTCGAAGACCCTCTTCGAGAATCTGGTCGTGGACGAGGAAAATCACTGGGACAGCTTCGATACCCAGCGCGAGCATATCGAGAAATTCGGCGAGCAGTTCCTGGC
>CAZNUA010000124.1:0-2954 GCA_964576115.1 uncultured Gemmatimonadota bacterium | reverse complement strand
ATTAATCGATGGAGTCGAGCACGTTCGCAACCTCGCACCAATCTGGGGTGACACGCCTGAAATTTCCCTTGAACATGAACTGACCATCGGGAACGGCGAAACATCAGACTTCTCTTGATCGATCCCGTTGATAACGCCTGTGTCCACGTCTACCGGATCGTGGAAGAGAGCACGTGAAGCTCTATTCTCGCCCGGTAGGGTAGCAGCGCTGAAGGGATCATTTCCGCTCGGGGGAGAGCGAAGTGTACCGCAGGAAAAGTTCTCCGGGCAACGGAGAGGTTGGGTCATCGAGGTCACAGCCTGTTTCGTATCGTGAAGGAAAGGCCGGAAATCCCGGAAACGGTGATAACGGCGGAATACAGTATCCTGAACCCCATTGGTCCCGCTTCTCGTGCTTTCGGTCCCTGATCCCGACCGGTTGGTCATGATTCGATAACACCCCGGCACCTGTCAGGGTATCACAGCAGGAGTATCGCCCGGGTCGTACAGCCAGCCTGTCGCCCGAATAACAATCAATCCACAAGGAGGCGGGAATCATGGGCAGAGCAACTCGTGTCGGAGCGCTCGCGGTTACTGCGATCGCGGTCATGGCGATCGGTCTGACGACAGCAGCGATCGGAGACCGTACCGTACCCCGTACTCGCACCCTTGCCCCGAAGCAGCAGAGGAACCTTGATGCCCGTATCAGGGCCGTAGAAACGGGTATCATGCCGGCGGTGGTGGTGCGCGGTGACGACGCTGCCCGGTACACGATCCGGGCGATGATGGAGCGGTGTGCTGTTCAGGGCGTAAGTGTCACCGTCATCAATGAAGGACGCATCGAATGGCGGAAGAGCTGGGGAGTGCGGCTCGTGGACGGTGATGAACTCAGTGACGATCATCTCCAGCAGGCCGCGTCGGTCAGCAAACCGGTCGTCGCCATGGCCGTACTGAGATTGGTTCAGGATGGGATTCTCGATCTCGATGCCGATGTGAACACCTACCTGCGTTCGTGGCAGGTGCCGGAGAATGAATTCACCGGTCAGCGGAAGGTGACCCTGCGGCATCTGCTCAGTCATACGGCCGGGATTTCCACGTTCAATGCCAACGACGGGGCCGTTGCCGGCGAGGTGCCGACTCTGCTGCAGCTCCTCAACGGCGAACCGCCGGCGAAAACACCGCCGACGACGGTCGATCAGGTGCCCGGCAGCGGGTATCGCTATTCCAACCGCGGCTACGCCGTCGTCCAGCAGCTTCTCATCGATGTCGTGGGGAAACCCTTTCCCGGAATCATGCACGATCTTGTCCTGGAGCCGCTGGGGATGACACAGAGCACCTTCGAGCAACCTCTGCCGGACGATCTGCAGACGAACGCGGCGAGCGGCCACATCGGGGCAGGGGAACCTGTTACAGGCGGGAGCCGGATCTACCCCGACCTGGGGGCCGGGGGGCTGTGGACGACTCCGGCTGATCTGGCCCGTTTCGTGATCGAGATCCACGACGCCCTGGTCGGAGACCGCGGCCGGGTGCTCTCCCGCGATATGGCTCGAACGATGCTGACCGAAGTATCCGACGGCGTGGGACTGGGATTGGGTATTCATGAAGAGGAAGACGGCGATCTCAAAATCACTCACGGCGGACACAACACCGGATTCTTCTGTCAGATTGCCGGGCGTATGAGGAGCGGCCAGGGAGTCGTCATCCTCGCCAATTCCAACCGGGCGATACCACTGCTCACCGGCTTGACTTTCGCGGTGGCCGAAGTGTACGACTGGCCCGGACCGGCGCCAATGGAACTGGAACCGTACTCCCTCAGTACGGATGAACTCGAGGCATACACAGGGCGCTATGCAATCAACGAGGACTACATTGTGACGATCAGCCTCGAAGCCGGTCGCCTGAAGATTTCTCATTTCGAGGGTGAGGATTATCTCGTGCCGGCCTCGGCCAGCGACTTCTACCAGGAACTGGACGGCGTCAAGCTCACCTTCGAGCGCGATGAAGAGGGCCTGATCTCAACGATATCCCTCATGGATGGTATGCTGGTGATGTCCAGGATCAGGTAGAAATTCATCCGTATCATACACAAGCGCCGCATCGGCGACCTGCTGCGGGGGACCGACGGGGGGAGGTGCGGTGATCGGCAGGTGACCGACCTGTCCGGGTATCCGGAAACAACTGAACACCTCTTTCACCCGGTTCGTCCCTGAATTGACATTCATGTTCATCGGGTATCGGAAGAGGGGTCTGACAATGCCACGTTTCCAAACCGGGCACGGTTATATCCGGAGCCTGCTGATATGTATCGTGCTGTCAACCGGGAGCTGCTCGCGATCAGGTCACAATGACCACGCAGGCTACACCGTTGAAATGCTGAATGGCGTACGCCTGCAACGGTTCGCTGTCTCGCATCAGGCACAACTCAATCCCTTCACGATCGAGAAAGCGGTGACCTACGGAACCGACCAGGGAGCCGACACCTACCTGCTCTCCCGCCCTTTTCCGACCGGCATCGACGGAGATGGCATCCTGTACGTGATGGATCTCATGACGGCGGTCCATCGCTTCGGTCCCGACGGTACTCACCTGGGGCAATTCTATCAGCGGGGTCAGGGACCGGGGGAATTCACGATGCTGCAGGATCTGGTGGTGGACGATCCCTATCTCTATTCGGCTGACCTGATCCTGAACCGCATGAACGTTTTCGACCCTGACGGCACCTGGCTGCGATCCATCACCATTCCGGCCGATGCCGAACGATCTCCCTACTGGAGCATCTGGGGGCCGCCTTCTGAGCGCCGGTTCATGGTCTGGCATTTTCATGCTGACCGTCCCACCTCGGATGATGCCGTCACCATGCACACCGGATACCGACTCAATCTGCTCGATCCGCACTTCCAGATCATCGCCACACCGATGGATACTTCGTGGTCGCAGGACATCATCCAGATCGATGGCCGATCATACTCAATACC
>CAZNUA010000123.1:0-3024 GCA_964576115.1 uncultured Gemmatimonadota bacterium | reverse complement strand
CCTGTCCCGGCCCATCCCCACCGATGCCGTCGTTCTTTTCGACGGCTCTGATCTGGAGGCCTGGGAACGGTCCGAGGGAGGTACCCCGGGCTGGAAGGTGGAGAACGGGTATATGGAAATCGTGGGCGGTTCGGGCTCGATCCGAACCCGGCAGCTCTTCGGGAGCTGCCAGCTCCACATCGAGTTCCGCATGCCCGATCCGCCCCAGGGCGAGGGGCAGGGCCGGGGCAACAGCGGGGTGTTCCTCATGGATCTCTACGAAGTGCAGATCCTCGACTGTTTCGAAAACGAGACCTACGCCGACGGGATGAGCGCGGCCGTCTACGGCCAGTACCCGCCTCTGGTGAACGCCTGCCGCCCGCCGGGACAGTGGCAGAGTTACGACATCGTTTTTCACCGGCCGCTCTTTAATGATGAGGGCGAAGTGGTGCGCAAGGCCCGGATGACCGTATTCCACAACGACGTGCTCGTGCACGACGCGGTCGAACTCACCGGCCCGACCGCCTGGCGCGAGCGGCCGCCGTATGAAGCCCACCGCGCTCGGCTACCGCTCTCGCTGCAGGACCACGGCTATCCGGTCCGGTTCCGGAATATCTGGATCAGGGAGATCGAGGAAAACCGCCTCTGAGGGGACGGCCTCCACTCCGGCGGCTCGTCGATGGGACATAGATAAATCGCGCGACAATCATTATTCCTGCCGCATCGCTTCGACCGGATCGATTCGGGTGGCCCGCAACGCCGACGGGAGGCTGGCCGCCAGGGCGGTGGCGAGAAGCACGATCAGAGCGGCGCCGATAGCCAGTGGATCTGCCGCCGACACCCCGGCGAAGAACGAGCCCAGGAGCGGAGTGAGGAGGAGAATAACCAGTATTCCGGCCGCCGCGCCCTTGAGTGAGAGTCCGATCCCTTCGGAGACAACCAGGCCGAGCAGATCCCTCGATCGAGCTCCGAAAGACATACGGATGCCGAATTCCCGGCGACGCTGTCCGACCGTGAAGATCATGACGGCGTACAGGCCCGTCATGGCCAGCAGGAGGATGACCAGAGCGATGGTATTGAGAAGGAGCAGCATCGAACGGGCCTGCCTGGTCTCACGGGCTGCCAGCTCGGCCAGCAGACCGATCTCGGGAACGGGCAGCCGGTCATCCATGGCCCGGACCAGATCGCGGATCGCCGTCACCATGATCCGCGGATCGGGTTCGGTTCGAATATGAAAGGTCATACCGGCAGCGAAACTCTGATCGAAGGGTATCCAGACCTGCGGAACCGGGGGCTCGGCCAGTGAAACGGAGCGGGTGTCGCGCACGACGGCGACGATCCGGGCGCCGGTGCCGAGTGAGATCGTTCGGCCGATTGCATCTGCGTCGGGGAAGAACCGGGCGGCCCACGATTCATTGACGATCGCAACCGGTTCGGAAGCCGGTGTGTCGCCGGAATTGAAATCGCGTCCCCTGAGCAGGCCGATCCCGAGCAGGTCGAAATAGCCCGGACCAACCGGCGTGACCGGGCAGTAGTACGACTCTTCCGGCGGCAACTCATATCCGGTCGGGACGACATCGCTGACACGCCGGCGCAGGGGACCCATGGCCGGCTGCAGCGCTACCGCCACCTGCTCGATCCCGGGCAGATTTTCGAGCCGGCTCTCCAGATCGCCGGCGAAGACCCGACCGCCGGATTCGGTGTATCCCGCATGACTGAGATCGAGGGTCAGCAGGGCCACCTGTTCGGTCTGGAATCCGGGATCGACACGGCGCAGCTGCTGGTAGTTGCGCACCGAGAGGGTGCCGAGAATCACCAGGACCAGAGACCCGGCCACCTGGGCGATGACGAACCGGTGTCTGAGCCGGTGGCCTTTCATCAGCCCACCCGACTGATGCCCTTTCAGGGCCGCGGCGAGATCGGGGCGTACAATCTGCCGGGCCGGGACCAGGCCGGCGATGACAGTCGTCAGCACGGCCAGGCCGATCGTGAAGAGAACCACCCGGCCATCACACACGACCCGTATTTCAGCCGGCAGACCCACTACCCCGGGGAATCGGCTCGCCATCCAGGAGAGGCCTGCCACCAGAACCAGAGCGACAGCCACTGCCAGCAGCGAGAGCATCAGACTCTCGGTCAGCAACAGACGCAGCAGGCGCCGCCGCCCCGCGCCCAGTGCCAGGCGTACCGCGATCTCCCGATCGCGCGCCAGACCGCGGGCCAGCTGCAGGTTGCCGACATTGGCACAGGCGACGATCAGAATCAGTCCGATGAAGAAGGCGACCATCACGCTCTCGGCGATGACCTGCAGACGCACCGGCGGCGGCAGGCGGGCGCCCCGCTCGGTCAGCACCTCGATCGACCGCCCCCGGTCCTGGCGATCGGTCCAATAGATCGGATGGTTTTCAGCCAGGCCGGCAGCCAGGGTGCGGGCCTGGAGTTGCACCCGGGTCAGATCGACGTCCGGTCTGAGCCGTCCCACGATCTGCAGCGATTCATAGTCCCGGTTCTGCCGCCAGAGCGGGCGGATCGGAATCCAGGCTTCGGTCCGCATCAGGTAGCTGCCCAGGGGCGAGAGACCGGGGGGAGCCACTCCCACGATGCTGTATTCGCGTCCGTCGAGCCGGATGGTGGCCTCGAGGACATCCGGGGCACCGCCGTACTCCTGCTCCCAGAGGCGGTGGCTGATGATCGCCACCTGCCCTCCGGAGGCGAAATCGGCTTGGATGAATCCGCGCCCCAGAGCAAGGGGAATCCCCAGGATCCGGAAGTAGCCCGGCGAGACCTGTTCGGCGGTGATCTCCTCGGCTACTCCGGAGGGGGAGCCGACGAAGGGAAAGATCAGACCGACGGCGGCCAGTTCGGCGAGGTCATCGAGCCCCTCGCGCACGTCGAGGTAATCGCCATACGAGAATCGCAGATAACGCCCCTCCGGTTCGACCTTGAAGAGACAGATCACCTGGTCGGGTTCGGCCAGCCAGGGTGCCGGTCGGATGAAGGTGGTGACGAAAGCGCCGAAAGACAGGATCGTGCCGGCCGTGCCCA
>CAZNUA010000122.1:0-3063 GCA_964576115.1 uncultured Gemmatimonadota bacterium | reverse complement strand
ATCCTGGAGGATTGAAGACCCGACCCAAACACGATCCACTCGAGGATCCGGACAGGACATGATCCACCCGCGGATCCGGACCGGACACGATCCACCCGAGCCCCTGGACCAGATCAATGACAGACCGATACAACCGCCGCGACTTCATCCACCTGACCGGCACGGGAGTGACCGGCTTCCTGCTCACCGGCCTGACCGGCTGCAGCCGGAACCGGAACGGGCAGCCCAACATCGTCCTGATCTACGCCGACGACCTCGGCTACGGGGATGTGAGCTGTTACGGCGCCCACCGGCTCCGGACACCCAACGTCGACCGCCTGGCCGACGAGGGACTGCAGTTCACCGACGCGCACACCGGTTCTGCCACCTGCACCCCATCGCGCTACGCCCTGCTGACCGGGGAGTACGCCTGGCGCCGGGAGGGCACCGGAGTCGCCCGGGGCGATGCTGCGGCCATCATCACTCCCGACCGCGTCACCCTGCCCCTGACACTGCAGAACGCCGGCTATACGACCGGTGTGGTGGGCAAATGGCACCTGGGGTTGGGACCGGAGGGCGGCCCGGACTGGAACGGCGTTATCACTCCGGGTCCGCTCGAGATAGGGTTCGACTACGCTTTTCTGGTCCCGGCCACCGGAGACCGGGTACCGTGCGTGTACGTCGAAAACCAACGGGTCGTCGGCCTCGATCCCGCCGATCCGATCCGGGTCAGTTTCACCGACCCGATCCTCGTCGAACCGACCGGACGGGAGCATCCCGAACTGCTCAAAATGCATCCCAGCCACGGCCACGACATGACCATCATCAACGGCATCAGCCGCATCGGCTACATGAGCGGCGGCACATCCGCCCGCTGGGTCGATGAGGACATGGCCGACGTGATCACCGCCCGGGCGGTGCGGTTCCTGGAAGAGAACCGGGCCGGGCCCTTCTTCCTCTACTTCTCGACCCACGACATCCACGTACCGCGCGTGCCACACCCCCGCTTCGTCGGACGCAGCGGCATGGGACCGCGGGGCGACGCCATTCTGCAATTCGACTGGTGCGTGGGGCAGATCCTGAACACCCTGGACCGGCTGGGGTTGGCGGAGAACACCATCGTGATCGCCACCAGCGACAACGGCCCCGTCGTGGACGACGGCTACCGCGATCAGGCAGTGGAACTGCTGGGGGACCACGACCCCTCGGGGTCATTGCGCGGCGGCAAGTACAGCGCCTTCGAAGCCGGCACGCGGGTGCCCTTCCTGGTGCGCTGGCCCGAGTGGGTCCGCCCCGGTACCTCGGATGCGCTGGTGAGCCAGATCGACCTGTTCGCCTCCCTGGCAGACCTGACCGAGCAGACGTTGCCCCCCGGCGCTGCGCCCGACAGCCGCGACATGCTCGACACACTGCTGGGACTATCGGACGAGAGCCGGGAATACGTCATCGAGCACTCGTCCGGCAATCTACTCGGGATCATCTCGGACGGCTGGAAGTACATCGAACCGCACGGAGGAGCACCGATTAGCCGCTACACAAACATCGAACTGGGCCGGAATCCCGAACCGCAACTCTACAACCTGCTCGACGATCGAGCCGAACGGCACAACCTCGCCACCGAATATCCCGAACGGGTAACAGCTCTCGCAGACTTGTTGGAGAGGGTCAGGAACGTGGAGTGAGAACCTGAACTGAGGCGCGATACATGGAAAGCGGATATGACCGGCATTCGGATCGTCCATATCGCTGGCTCCCGCCGGCTCCCGCAGACTCCCGGATCTCCCTGGATACCGGCCGCCGCCCCGCCAGGGGTAAAGACCTTGTTGTGCATGCAAACTTGACATGCGGCCTAGTAGTTGTTTAGCTGCTGTCACCCCCCGATCGCGTCCGACAAGCTCCCCTGATGGACTGCCGTCAACCGAACTACCTGTAAGCAACTTTCAATCAGCCTCACGAACGACGGCAACGAAACAGCCCTCCTGCATATCCTCCCTTCCCTGAAGCGGAACGGGGTATGTCTTCAGCCTTACCACTGCTCGGCTTTCCAGGGACAGATGAGGAGTATCGAAGACATGTCACGCCGGAGGCCAGGTCATGAAGAACACTGATCACCACTCGCGACCCCCGAAACTGCTCGAGCGGATGAGGGCTGCTTTCCGATCGCGGCACTACAGTCCGCGGACAGAAGAGACCTACATCAACTGGGTCATCCGTTATATCCGGTTCCATGATATGAAGCACCCGGCCGATATGGCCGAGGCGGAAGTCAACGCCTTCCTGAATCACCTGGCTGTTGAGGCCAAAGTCAGTGCCTCCACGCAGAACCAGGCCCTGAGCGCCCTGCTCTTTCTCTACCGTCACGTCCTGCACCGGGAGATCGGAGAACTGAACGATTTGGTTCGGGCCCATCGACCCCGGCGATTGCCGGTTGTGCTGAGCCGGGAAGAGGTCAGAGACGTTCTTCAGAAACTCAACGGTGTGAAATGGCTCGCCGCAGCTCTCATGTACGGTACCGGAGTGCGACTGATGGAATGCATGGAGCTGCGCGTCAAGGACATCGACTTCGGGGGCCACCAGATCATTGTCCGGGACGGTAAAGGCCACAAAGACCGGGTCACCATGCTCCCCGTCAGCCTCCAGGCGCCCCTGCGCGACCACCTGCAGAAGGTCAGGGCGATTCACGATACAGACCTTCGGGAGGGATTCGGTCGGGTTGTGATGCCGGATGCCCTGGACCGGAAATTCCCCAACGCAGCTGCCGAATGGATCTGGCAGTGGGTCTTCCCCCAGGAGCGGCGCTGGAAGGACCGCACCAGCGGCAGAGAGGGCCGGTATCACATGGATGAATCGATCATCCAGCGAGCCGTCAAGGAGGCTGCTCACCGGGCCGGAACCTCCAAGCGCGTCACCTGCCACACCCTGAGGCACTCCTTTGCCACCCACCTGCTCGAGAGCGGCTACGACATCCGCACCATTCAGGAACTGCTTGGGCACAAGGACCTGAAATCCACCATGATCTACACCCACGTCCTCAACCGTGGCCCCTCCGGCGTCAGTAGTCCGATGGATCGACTCTGATACATA
>CAZNUA010000121.1:1166-3064 GCA_964576115.1 uncultured Gemmatimonadota bacterium | reverse complement strand
GGACGCTATGCCCGGGGCGACACGCTGCCCGCACCGGCAGCCGTACTGCCGCCCGCCGACCGGGGAGCCGGCGGGCAGCGGCGGGCGGTCCTTCCGGTTGACACGACCGCGACCGAACACGAAGCCGAGCACGAACGCACCCTGTTGATTCAGGGATACATGAGCCTGCAGCAGGTCTCAGAGCTTTACGAAGTGCCTGTCAGTCACCTGCTGGAAAAACTGGGGATCGAGGATGCCCGGCTGGGCCGGGAGCGGCTCGGATGGATACGCCGCAGCTATAATTTCACCATGAGCGATATCGAGGACATTATCAGAGCGTACTGGGTCGAGCATCCACCCTCGGGAGGGATTCCGCCCCGATCGGCCGGCTGATACCGCCTCGCCCGTACGACCGGTCGAACTCAGTACCGGCCCCGAACTGCTCCCGCCGGCGGCAGGGCTCGCCGAAACCGCACCGATGAGCTACCCCTGTCGGGGAAGCTCGCCGGCCGTAAAGAGTTCGAGGGCACGCTCGACGGTCAGATCGCCCGGCGGAAGGTTGAAGATCTCCACCTTGCCACTTCTGAGGATCTGTTCCGCTTTCGGCCCGACATAATTTGCAGCCACCGCATCGGCACCGCTGTCGAGGACCAGACGGGCGGCCTTGACACCCGCCCCGCTCGGTTCCGAGATCGCCGGATTCGATATCGCCGAACGGCTTTGTTTCTCGGTATCGATGACGACGAAACCGGCTGCCCGGCCGAAGCGGTCGTCCACCTCGGCCGGGTTGTCGGGATTGGAAACGGGAATGACGAGAATCACGGTTCTCTCCTCTGCCCTGATCCACGACCCGGGCCCCGGGACTCGGATCCGTGGTGGGGATGATCGTGATGCCGGTGAGAGTGATGCCCGGCATGTTGCTTACTTTCGGCACATGGTTCAAAACCCGACAGATGCCCGTCGAGCCAGGCCTGCACGGCCTCCTGAACGTTGCCGGCGGCACCGCTGCACACCTCGATCCCGAAGCGGTTGAAATACGCGATCGCCCGCTGGCCCATGCCCCCCACCAGCATCAGGTCGACTCCCTGGCTGTGGATGAAGCCGGGCACTTCGCCCGGCTGGTGGGCGCCATAGAACGGGTTATCGGCCCGCTCGACGGTACCGATACGCCCCTGCTCCACATCGGCGATCTCGACAATGACGAAGAACGGACAGCGCCCGAAATGATGGCTGACCGTACTCTGTAGACCGCCGTCACCTTCGGCGGGAACCGCGATTCGCATCTACTCCGTCTCCTTTTCCTGTTCCTGTACGGGTCGCTGCCAGAATCGGAAACCGCGTCCCCGGCCGCCGAATCCGCGTCCCGGGCCACGTCCTCCGCGTCCCCGGCCGCCCCATCCGCCCCGGCCGCCTCCGAATCCGAAACCGCCGCCACGGCGGGGTCCCGGGTCGGTGTACCCCGGCTCGTCGTTGCCGGCGCAGTAGCCCGCGCCTCGACCGGTCTTCTGGCCTCTACCTTCCGGTCCTGTTCTATCGCCTCTCGGCATGGTTCTCACCACCCTTTTCTTTCATTGACCGCTGTTCTGCATCCCGGCGAGAAGGCGGTCGATCTCCCCGCGGGTTCTCTCAAGATCCTGCACCCAGGTCGCCAGAGCATCCTCGCCGTCACCGGTCAGGGCATACACCCGCCGCTGCGGTCCGAGGCTCTCCTCGTCCCAGTTCGACTGCACCAGCCCCTGTTCTTCCATATCGCGCAGGGCGCGGTAGACCAGGCTCGGGTCGAGGCCCTCGGTCTCGAAACCGAACTCGGCCAGACCCTGCAGCAGGTTGTAGCCGTGGGCCGGCTCCCGCGCGAGCAGGGTCAGCAGGCAGGGCTGCAGAAAACTCACCACCCGCCGCCGGCGACCTCCACCTCCACC
>CAZNUA010000121.1:0-1066 GCA_964576115.1 uncultured Gemmatimonadota bacterium | reverse complement strand
CGCAACCAGGAATCAGTCCCGAACGGGAATGTGTTAACCGTCCCGATCGTCTGAATCGTCGCCGGGCTGGTCGGGGTAGTACCCTTCCGCACCACTCCAGAAACGGGTACCGACCCGCTCCACCAGGTGGGCCCGACCGCTGGTCCGGAGCTTTTCCAGGGCACTCTCGGCCTGGCCGGGGAAATACTCTTCGAGCGTTCGGATCAGTTCGTCCTCGCGCATCGGGTGCCGGCTGATGATGTCGAGGATGGCCTCCACCACATCGGTATATCCATCGAGATTGTGCCGGCCGCTCTCGGAATGCACGATGCGGGCCACATCCC
Source organism: uncultured Gemmatimonadota bacterium (assembly GCA_964576115.1). GTDB lineage: Bacteria > Blakebacterota > Blakebacteria > Blakebacterales > Blakebacteraceae > CAYSYY01. Next base: position 743 of record CAZNUA010000121.1, on the reverse strand, counting down.
CGAGGATCGCCGCCGCCCGAAGCAGCCCTTCTTCACCGGCCGGTCGAACCCAGGTTTCGGCCGGGGGACGGTTAGGAACGTTGACGTGGACCTCGTCGGGACCGATCCGTTCCAGCACGACAGCCAGGTCGCGCAGGGCTTCCTCGGTGTCGTTGAGCCCTTCGACCAGAACCGTTTCGATCCAGAGCCGGCCGGAGTATTCCTTCCGGAAAGCCTCGAGACCTTCGACGAGCCGCTCGAAGGTGATCTCGGGGTGAGGCCGATTGACCTTCCGGTACAGTTCGGGACTGCCCGCATCGAGGCTGGGCAGAACCGCGTCGGCGGCGGCAAGTGCGGTCCGCACCTCGGGCCGCCAGAGAAGGGAACCGTTGGTAATGACGGCGACCGGAATACCGGTCCGCCTGTTCACCTCTGTGATCATCCACCCGATCCGGACGTGCAGGGTGGGTTCCCCCGAACCCACGAAAGTCACCCAGTCGACCCCCCCCGGGCCGGCCGCGGTGACCGCGGCCTCGACCTGGTCCACGATTTCCTCGGCCGGGACCCACTCGGCGATCTCGTTGGTCATCGGGGTGGTCCGTCCCAGCTGACAGTAGACACAGTTCCAGTTGCAGGTCTTCTGCGGGATCGGATCGACCCCCAGGGATTGTCCCAGACGGCGGGAGAAAACGGGTCCGAATACGTAACGCATGACAGAGGCAATCAACGCCTTCGGAGGAACAGCGACAAGAACTCATCGCACC
>CAZNUA010000120.1:0-3095 GCA_964576115.1 uncultured Gemmatimonadota bacterium | reverse complement strand
GGTATCGGATGACCCGGATGGCGGTGCAACCATTTCTCTCCTGCTTCGTATAGAAACTCTGTAGGAGTTCATATAGGAACTCTATATGTACGCGGGCCCTGCCCGGAAAGGACTGCATGCCAATCCTGCCGCGTGTCCACAGCTTCTTCCGCTCGCTGTTCGCCAGAGGGGAGCTCGAGCGGGATCTCGACGAGGAATTACAGAGTTATTTCGATCTGGTCGTACGGGAGAAAGTCGCGTCCGGCATGGATCCGGAACAGGCGCGGTATGCTGCCCGGAGGGAACTCGGAGGGGTGGAACAGGTGAAGGAGCGGGTCAGGCAGGGCCGGATCGGATTCCAGCTCGAGGTCATGGGGCGGGATATTCGCTACGCCGGACGCAGCCTGCGACGCGCCTTCGGTCTGACTGCTGTGGCGGTCGTTATCCTGAGCCTGGGTATCGGAGCGACAACGGCTGTTTTCAGTACGGTTCAGACAGTGTTGTCGGGTCGGTTGCCCTTTCCGCAGCCTGACCGCCTGATTCTGGGGCAGAAGTACTATCGGACCAGACCGACCTCACTGGGAACCGTGTCCGCCCACGATTTCGTGGATTTCCGGGAGCGGCTGGCCGAGTGCGCCGATCTGGCGGCGGTGGGTTCATCAACCGAGTTGACCATAGTCGTGGAGGCCGGAACCCCCCTGGCCGCCGAGCTGACCTACACGTCCTGGAATCTCTTTTCCGCTCTGGGTGTGCAACCGATACTGGGTCGCGATTTCCGGGCTGAAGATGAATCAGGCGCGGCACAACCTGTGATCATCAGTCATGCCTTCTGGTCGCGCGCCTGTGCATCAGATCCGGCTGTCATCGACAGAGACCTGGAGATCGACGGTGAATTGAGAACCGTCATCGGAGTCATGCCGCCGGGCTTCAGGCTCCTGAATGACGCTGATCTCTGGACACCCTTCAGGCTCGGAGAGGACTCAGCCCTGCAACGCGATCAGCATAACTTCCGGCTCCTCGGACGCCTGCACGCCGGTACCTCGCTCGAACGGGCCGGCCAGGAGTGCGATGCTGTCGCCCGTGCTCTCGAACAGGAATATCCGGATTCGAATGCCGATAAGGCTCTGAGAATTCAGCCCCTGCATGACTACCTGGCTGCCGATCTGCGACCGACAACCCTGCTCTTCATGGCTACCACGGTGCTCTTCCTCCTGATCGTCTGCAGCAATGTCGCCGGTCTGTTGCTGGCCCGCGCCCAGACCCGTTCCCCGGGAATCGCCGTGCGCTCGGCGCTCGGCGCCTCACGGGCCCGTCTGGTGCGACAGCTTCTGACCGAGAGCATGCTGCTGACTCTCGTGGCCGGCGTCATCGGTGTCGGGCTGGCCTCTGTCGGTCTCGACATGCTGATCGGTCTGCTGCACATGGATCAACTGGGTATCGGTCTGCCGCGGATCGATGGGGGGATCTTTTTCTTCACCTTCCTGCTGACAGTCCTCTGCGGAATTCTCGTCGGTCTCACCCCGGCTCTGCAGGGCACCGGGATCAGTCCCGGCCACCATCTCCTGCACGGCAGTCGCTCATCGACGGGATTACGCGGCACGCGAACCCGGAACGTCCTGACAGTTCTCCAGACGGCTGTATCTCTCGTCCTGCTCGTTCTGACGGGACTGCTTTTTCAGAGCATGCTCCGGATGGTCAGAGTCGATCCCGGCTTCGAGACACGCAATCTGCTCACTGCCACGGTCCAGATCCCTCCCGAAGACTATCCCTCCGCTTCGAGTCGCTGGCAGTTCTTCGCCGATCTGCTCGACGAGATCGAGGCTCTGCCGGGAGTCGTTTCGGCAGGTGTGATCGACAAACTGCCGCTTGCCGATCGATGGGGGGACTGGGGGGTCTGGCCGGCCGATCGCCCCCCACCGGCATCCTCCGCTGAGATCACCAGTGCCCTGACCCGCATGATTCTGCCCGGGTACTTCGAGGCCATGGGCATGCCACTGCTGGCCGGGCGCGATATCGCGACCGCCGATGCCTTCGACTCGCTCTCGGCTGCGGTGGTCAACGAGACGCTGGCTGAACGGTTCTGGCCCGGTGAGGATCCGATCGGACGCATCATCCTGCTCGGAGGAAGCCGGACAGGGCTGAGGATCGTCGGCCTGGTCCGTGATGCTCACCTGCAGGATCTACGGGCCGAACCAAGCCTGGCGATCTATGTCCCGTATACCATCTGGCCGGGTCCACGACTGCGGCTGGCCCTCAGGACCGATGGCCCGCCCCCGGCTCTGGCCGAACCCGTTCGCAGCACGATACGCGGCCTGAATGCGAAAGCCCTGTTTACCGATCCGGAGTCCTTCGAATCAATCTGTGGTCGGGAATTCGCCGACCTCAACATCATCCTCTGCACTCTCGGAGTGCTGGCTCTCGCCTGTGTCCTGCTGACCATGATCGGGCTCTATGGCGGGCTTTCGTACCAGGTGAACCGGAGACGCCGGGAACTGGGTATTCGCATGGCTCTGGGGGCGACTCCCCGGGCGCTTTCCGTCATGATCATCAGGAGCGGAGTCACTCTGGCCGGCGTGGGGTTGATCATCGGAATCCTCGCTGCCTGCCCTGCCGCCATGATCATCAAGCAGTTTCTGTTCGAAACCGGACCATGGAACATCCTCAGTTACGCCGGAGCCGCTCTCGTTCTGGGAGTTGTTGCTCTGCTGGCGAGCGCGTTGCCAGCCCGTCGCGCGATCCGGACGGACCCGGTTAAAACCCTGCGGACCGAATAGCAGCGGATGAAGGAGCGATGCAATGACCAGACGCAAGGCTGACCTGCTTCGGGGCACTCTCGACCTGCTCATCCTCAAAACCCTGACCCTGCAGCCCCTGCACGGGCTCGGGATCTCGAACCGGATCGACCAGATCACCAACGGGGTTTTCCAGGTCAAACCGGGTTCGCTTTTTCCCGCCCTGCACCGGCTCGAGCAGGACGGCTACATCCGGGGCACCTGGGGAGAGTCGGAGAACAACCGGCGGGCGAAATACTATGAGCTGACACCGGCCGGCCGGCGCCAGCTCGGCGAGGAGACCGAGAATTGGGACACCGTGGTCGGAGCGATCACGCGTGTTCT
>CAZNUA010000119.1:0-3169 GCA_964576115.1 uncultured Gemmatimonadota bacterium | reverse complement strand
GCCCATACCGTTCAGACCGCGCACGTACTCGGCGCTCACCCCGTGGATGCGGAACTCGATCAGATCGCGACCCGACAGGTCGGTGTAGCCGAGCTCGGCCAGAGCGCTGACGAACTCCGGGGTCACCCCGTGGATGCGGAACTCGACCAGGTCGTCCCGGTCCACCCCTTCCACGCCGCTGCGCTCCATCTCGCGGGCATATTCGGGACTCACACCGTGAATGCGGTACTCCACCAGCCGGCGGGGAGTGAGATCCTCATACCCGTCGCGCTGCAGGCCCCGGATGAACTCGGGGGTCACCCCGTGAATGCGGAATTCGACCAGCTGGCGGGCGTCGAGATTGCTGTAGTCCAGTTCGCTGAGAGCCCGCACGAACTCGGGGGTCACGCCGTGGATACGGAACTCGACCAGTTGACGCGAACCCAGATCGCGGTAGCCCAGTCCGGCCATCTCGCGCATGAACTCGGGATTCACGCCGTGAATGCGGAACTCGACCAGCCCCCGCTCGTCCAGTTCGAACCCGTGACGGCCCATCTCGCGGATGTACTCGGGGGTCACGCCGTGGATGCGGAATTCGACCAGACTCCGGAAAGACAGATCCCGGTAGCCGAGCTGCTGCAGCTCGCGGATGAAGGCGGGCGTGACCTTGAAGATGGACATCTCCATCACTTCGTCGGCATCCAGGTCGCGGTACCCCTGATCCTGTACGCCGCGCACCATCTCGAGCGTGACCCCGCCCATGGCATAGCCCAGCAGGTGGCGGTCGCGCACGTCGCCGATTCCCAGACGCTCCAGACTACGGGGGAAATCGCGATTGGGGCTGAAGGTATAGGTGCCGGCGCCCTCATGGCCCCATTGGGTACGGGAGAAGGTGCCGGTGAAACTTATGGTGCCGGCCTCGGCGCGCAGTTCGAACTCGTCCCGGTCGCTGTACTCCAGACCGGTAAAACGGTTCTCGGCAATCGCAGTGCCCCAACCGCTCTCGCGCTCGCCCTCGGGACCGTAGCGCAGCTGGAGGTGCACGCCGTTCTCGCCGGTGTGGATCTCCCACCGGCCCTGCCACGGCTCCTGCTCGCTACCCTGCCAGGTGGCGGGTGGGGGGACGGCCGGCACCTCGGCCGTCGACGCCGGAGGGGGAACGCTCGGAACAGGCGGCACTGCGGACGCCTGGGCGGTCTGGTCGTCGGCCCGGCGGGTAGTGGCATCGGCTTCCAGAGCCAGTACCGAGCAACCGAGCAGCAGGGTCGAAACCAGGACGAGTCCGGCCAGATACGGTCGGGTACGATGTCGTGCGGACATGGGAATACCTCCCAGAAGACGGTGAATGCGTTCGGTGACCGAGCCGCCCGTGGCGGCCAGAGCAGGCCGCGGATCGGGCTGCAGCTCTTCGAGCGTGAGCAGCGCCCGGGCGTAGAGCAGACGGTCACCGCACAGGGCGACGGCGATATCGTCGCAGCACAGTTCGCGTTCGCGGCGGATCCGCCGCGAGACCCACCAGACGGCGGGGTGGTAGAAGAGCACGGTTTCGGCGCCCACCTGGAGCAGGTTGACCAGGTAGTCGAAACGCTGCACGTGGGCCAGTTCGTGGGCCAGAATCGCCCGCAGGTGTTCGGGGTCGAGGCCGGTAAAGGCGCTGACCGGTACGAGGATCACCGGACGCAGCCAGCCGATCACGGTCGGTACGGCGGCCAGAGCCGACTGCACCACGCGCACCCGGCCCACGTTGTGCAGCCGGGCGGTGAGTTCGGCGACCGTTTCGGACCAGTTCTCGGGCAGGGGCGAGGTACCGTGGTGGGCCAGGTGATGCACCCGCCGCCAGCCAAGCAGGTGGACGAACCCGAAGACGATCACGCCGGTGAACCAGAGCATGAAGATGATCATGAACGAATCGGGCCCGGGCAGAAGCGTGAAGAGCCGGGTGCGCACCAGCCAGGGCACCGCGCGGCTTCGGTCGTCACTCGCCGGCTCCGTCGCCAGGTCGCCCTCGGTCGGTCGGGTGATCGGGCTCTCGGCGAGCGCGCGTTCGGCCCCGGTTTCCGCCTGTACGAGCCCGAGATCGGTTTCATCCCCCAGCAGTAGCAATCCACTCTCGTCAACTGCGAGCGGTTGGATGTGCTGCAGGGCGGTGACGATCGGCAGGACGATCATGAGCAGCAGGGCGGTACAGCTGAGCAGGTAGCGCAGCTGGGGCCGGCTTCGTTTCAGGATCAGGAGCAGGCCGCCCAGCAGAAGCGCTACCAGAGCCCCCTGCCAGATGAAGTGGAGCAGGCCCCACGTGACGGGCAGAATCAGGGTTCTGAAGATGCCGGCCAGACCCGGGAACATCAGCCCGAAGACTCCCTGTCTTCCCGGGCCTGTGATTCGAGCCCGTCGAGGTAGCGCCGGATCTCAGCCAGCTCTTCGGCCGAGGCGCGCTCGGATGACAGAGCCTGCATCACCAGCCGGGCGGCCGAACCCTCGAAAGCGCGATCGGCCAGATCGTGCACCAGCGAGCGCTGCATCTCCTCGGCCGGTCGGGCGGGGGTGTAGATGTGCGCCCGCTGCGACTCGTCTCGTTCCACGAGGCCTTTCTCGAACATGATCTGCATCGTTTTCAGAACCGTGGTGTAGCCCGTACCGGTGGTCCGCCCCAGATCCTCGTGCACGGCGCGGACCGTGCTCGGCCCCCGCTGCCAGAGAATCTGCAGGATCGCCAGTTCGGCGTCGGTCGGTCTGGTGCTCGGTGTACGTGCCATTGCGTGCCCTCCGTGAAGAACTCTACGAGAGTATATACGAATAGTTTCGTATAGTCTACGATTTTCTTCGTAACCATTGAAACGGTGTTTTCGGCACCCGGGTTTCACGGAACGGAATCACCTTTCCCTCTCACCTCGCAGGCCCGGGCCCGGTCCCGATTCCAGATCCGATACCCTCCGTGGTTATTCCGCCCGCAGGACCGCGAGTGGATCCACACCCGTGGCCCGCCGGACCGGCAGAGCCGTCGCCGCCAGCGCCACCGCGACCATCACTCCGGCCGTGGCGGTCAGAATCAGGGGATTCAGGGCGCCGATCCCGAAAACCATGCTGCCCAGAACCCGGGCCAGGGCCAGGGTGCCGCCCAGGCCGACCACCAGACCGGGCAGAACGAGCCGGCCCGCCCGGCCGAGAAAAAGCAGCGCCACCCGCCCCC
>CAZNUA010000118.1:0-3246 GCA_964576115.1 uncultured Gemmatimonadota bacterium | reverse complement strand
CGCATCGGCCCGGAACTTCTCCTTCTCGGCCGCGGTGTACCCCTCGGCCACCAGGGCGAAGTCGACCATGTCGTGACAGTCGCCGCCGATCTCGATCTCGAACACCTCGATCCGTTCGTCCGATGCTTCGCGGACGATGTTCACATCGCCCGGATCGATTCGGGCGCTGAACAGCGGTACCAGCAGGTTGCCCGGCCCCCGGCCTTCGATCACGAAGCGCACCGCCGCCTTCGGCCAGGGGATGAGGGCGGTCTGCAGGTAGGAACGCATGACGCCGTCGATGGCCGGGTCGGTGGTCTGGTACTCGCCGAACAGGGTCTGGAAACCACGGGCATAGATGAGCCGGTTCGAAGCCAGGCTGTAGACCTTGACGTAGTACATGCCGCTGTTGAAATCGTCCACCGGGCGGCGGGGGTTGCCCGCCCAGCGGCCCTGTCGGTACATCTGGTCGATCGAGAAGAAGAACTCCTCGGCGTTGCCGGTCTGGTGGAAGTCCACCCGCATGGTGGCGTCCTCGAACCACTCGTCGAAGAGGGGCTGCTGGGCTGCGGCAGGAGCCGGGACGAGCAGGAGGGTTCCCGCCACGAGCAGGAGGGCGCCCGCGGCGAGTGGTACGATAGGTGTCCTCATCCTTCTCTCCTTACCTGATCGGTCAGTGGTGGTTTCCCGTCGTGGAGTCGGCCGTGGCTGACAGCGGCTCGGCCGCGCCGGGTGAGGCGGCCAGCCAGACCTGCATCGGCAGTCGGCTGCGGTGGGCCCAGAGATGATAGGGGATGGCCGTGAAGGCCACCGGGCGCTCCTCGATGGTGGTGCCGTCTATCCCCCGGCGGGTCGAGAGACCCCGGCCGTGGATGACCTGCGCCCCGCCCAGCAGGTCGACCACGAACTCCGATCTCAGGCCGGCTTCGGGGGGCAGGACGAAATCGCCGACGGTGATGTTGTCGGTATCGACCGCCTCCAGGCAGTAGACGATCGGCCCCTGCTGCAGGGCCACCCGGCCGCGGTCGGCTTCGACCGCCTGGTGAGCGGTGATCCGGCGGATCGGCATCGGCAGCAGCAGTTTGACCTCGTCGCCCTCCTGCCAGGCCCGCCGGATGCGGATGAACCCGTGGTGCAGGCGCAGGGGCTGCCGCTCGCCGTTGACGAACAGGGCCGGTTGGACCTCGAAGGTGTCGGTGAAGCGGTAGAGATCGCTCGGAACCACCTCGTTCTGCGCCCAGCCGGGGCAGCGGAGGTTGAGGGTGAAGCGCTGCCCCGCCTCGGCCGGTACGGGCCGCACGGTGATGACCCCGTTCCACGGGTAGCGGCTCTGCTGGGTGATCCGGACCGGGCCTCCCGCGAGGGGGACGGTGGCGGTGGAGGCAACGAAGAGGTTGACGTAGAGCTTGTCGCCGGCGTGGGCGTAGACATAACCGGGCAGGGCGGGCAGAAAGCGCACCACGTTGGAGGGGCAGCAGGCGCAGTTGAACCAGGCCGAGCGCTCGGCGCCTTCAGCTGACGCCAGCCGGTTGGGATAGAAGAAGCGATCGCCGGTGAGCGAGATCCCGGACAGAAAGGCGTTATAGACGGTCCGCTCGAGCACGTCGAGATAGCGGGCCTCACCTTTGAGCAGGAACAGGCGGTGGTTCCACATGGCGTTGGCGATCGAGGCGCAGGTCTCGCAGTAAGCGCTCTCGTTGGGCAGCACGTACGGGTGACTGAAACCCTCGTTGCCCCCGGTGGCGCCGATCCCGCCGGTGACGTAGAGCTTGGTGCCGACCGCATCGGTCCAGATCCGGTCCAGAGCCTGCAGGTAGCCGGCCCTGCCGGTCACGACCGCCACATCGGCCAGGCCTGAGTAGAGGTAGGCCGCCCGTACGGCGTGCCCGACGGCCCCGGTCTGCTCCGAGACCGGTTTGTGGTCCTGGGCGTACTCGCCGTAAAGGGGGTGACCGGTCGAGTCGCCGCGGGCGGCGATGAAGAAGGCGGCCAGATCGAAGTAACGCTCCTGCCCGGTGGCCCGCCAGAGCCGCACCAGCCCCATCTCGATCTGCTCGTGCCCCGGCGGATAGCGCCGTCCGTCGGGCCCGAAGACGGCATCGATCAGGTCGGCGTTGCGCACCGCGACCTCGAGCAGGGTCCGGTCGCCGGTGGCCTCGTGCCAGGCCACCGCCCCTTCGTACAGGTGCCCGGCGCAGTATAGCTCGTGTCCCCACTGCACATCCGACCAGCGCTCGACGCCCCCGGGGGGGAGGTGATTGGGGGTCATGGCGGTGCGGGCGGTGTAGAGGTAGCCGTCGGGTTCCTGGGCCGTCGCGATCCGGTTCACGATCTCCTGCACCCGGGCCTGCAGGCCGGGATCGGGGTACAGGCGCAGCGAGTTGGCCGCCCCCTCGATGATCTTGTACACATCGGAGTCATTGAAGAAATAGCCCTGGTGCCCAACGGTCACCGTCCCCGGAATGGCAGCGGCATCGGCGGCGGCCGGCTCGGCCGCGGTCGTGCGGCCGGCTTCGATCATCGCCGCGGCGGCGTCGAAGTTGGCCAGCCGCCCCGTCTGCTGGCACTGATCGAGGACGTGATCGAGGGTCACGGTGGCGTTGGTCTCCAGACGCGGCGACCAGAAGTCGTCGTGCACCTCGACCTCGGCGAAGGGCACCGGCGTGATGGGGTAACCCTCCCGGGGAACCCGCGTGCAGGCGGCGAGCAGGATGAGGGTACCCGAGATACAGAGGAAGAAGGAGAGAGAGGAGACACGGCAGGGGAAAGAAGTCCGGTGGCTCATCACCTGACCCTCCATTCGTGCACTCCGCCGGCCCAGTCGGGCCGGGCGGTGATTTCCAGGCGCACCGCGTCGGTGCGGACCGTCTCGAAAACGACCGTGTTCCAGGCGTCGATCTCGGTGCCCCAGGTCTGCCCGGTCCAGACCGGTCGCCAGCGGCCGGCCTCGCGGTAGAGCAGGCGCCACGAGGCCGGGATCCGACACTCCCCCCGGCCGGTGTCGTCGAAGAAGTAGACCTCGACCGTCGAGATCTCGGCCGGTGAGTCGAAATCGTACTGCAGCCACTCGGTGGTCCCCTTGTGCGGCCAGAAATGATAGTAGGGTACGTCGTGATCGCCCGAGGAGGCCGGCTCGAGCAGGTCGTTCACCGCTCCCGGATTCGAACCGTACGACGTCGACACCCGGGCTTGCGAAGCCAGGGTGGGGGCTCCGCGCGCTCGGGCCGCGGACTCCTCACGGGCCAGCCAGACCGCCATCTCGCCCCG
>CAZNUA010000117.1:0-3326 GCA_964576115.1 uncultured Gemmatimonadota bacterium | reverse complement strand
CCAGGCGGGCTTCGAAAGCCGACGTTTCGCGCGCCAGACGCCATCGTCTGAGCAGACCGAAATCGCTCAGGACCAGCAGGTAGAAGAGGACCGCGGCCGCCACTATCCAGACCAGCCGGCGGGCCGGCAGACGATCTGGCATGCGGGGGCGTCTGAATCGCCGGAAACCGCGCTCGGCCTCGCCGCCGCCCATTACCCGCCCTGCTTCACCGTGCCCGCCCCGGCGTAGATCGCCGAGGATCCGAGCATCGCCTCGATCCGCAGGAGCTGGTTGTATTTAGCGGTCCGGTCGCTCCGGCTGGCCGAGCCGGTCTTGATCTGACCGCATCCGCTGGCCACCGCCAGATCGGCGATGGTGGCGTCTTCGGTCTCGCCGGAACGGTGACTGATCACCTGGGCGTAACCGGCCCGGGCGGCCGTCGTGATACAGTCGAGGGTCTCGGTCAGGGTACCGATCTGATTGACCTTGATCAGGATCGCGTTGGCCACCCTCTCCTCGACGCCCCGGGCAAGCCGTTCGATACTGGTCACGAAGATATCGTCGCCCACGAGCTGGATTCGCCGGCTCAGCTCGGAGGTGAGCGACGCCCAGCCGGCCCAGTCATCTTCGGCCATGCCGTCTTCGATGCTGATGATCGGGTAGCGTTCGACCAGATCGGTATAAAACGAGATCATGGCCCCGGTATCACGCTCGGTTCCCTCACCGGCGAAAAGGTAGAGACTCCGCTCGGCATCCCAGATCTCGCTGGCGGCCACATCGAGGGCCAGACTCACCTCGCGACCCGGTTCGTACCCGGCCGCCGAGATCGCCGCCAGCAGGGCGTCGAGGGCCTCGGTGGTGGAGCTGAACGCGGGCGCAAAGCCCCCCTCGTCACCCACCGCCGTACTGAAGCCCTGCTCGGCCAGGTACGTCTTGAGGTGATGAAAGACCTCCACTCCGGCCTGCAGAGCCCGCGAGAAGGTTTCGAAACCGTGCGGTGCGAGCATGAATTCCTGGATGTCGAGGGCGTTGTTGGCGTGGGCCCCGCCGTTGACGACGTTCATCATCGGCATCGGCAGCAGGCGGGCCGCCGGACCGCCGAGATAGGCATAGAGCGGCAGACCCGCTTCTTCGGCGCCGGCATGAGCCACGGCCAGGCTCACTCCCAGCAGGGCGTTGGCACCCAGGCGCGATTTATCGGGTGTACCGTCGAGCTCGTTGAGAAACCGGTCGATTCCGGCCTGGTCGGTGGCATCCCAGCCGAGCAGTTCGGGAGCGATGGTGTCGGTGACGTTCGCAACCGCCTGCTGAACCCCCTTGCCGAGGTAGCGCTCGGCATCCCCGTCCCGCAGCTCGAGGGCTTCATGCTCGCCGGTCGAGGCGCCCGAGGGTACGGCCGCCCGGCCGAGTGCGCCGCCCGTAAGCAGCACCTCGACCTCCACGGTCGGATTGCCCCGCGAATCGAGAATCTCAATGGCATCGATGGCTTCGATCTGTGTCATCGCGTCCTCATTCCACCTTGTCAGTGTCCGGCTTGCGCTCCGGAGGTCTGCAGATCCACGACCAGCCCGAGACGCTGGATGCTGCCCAGGAAATGCCGGTTGGTATCGGGATCGTACTCGTAGGAGTAATCGATGGTCCAGGCCCCGAAACAGAGTCCGAGACCGGCGGTGACGATATGCCAGTTCTTCCCCTGCCGGGTGCCCGCCCGGAAAATGAGCGGAGAGCTGCGGGCCTGGATTCCGAAGCGGAACTGCGCCCAGTCGTCGGAGGGTTTCCAGAGATCGGCCCCGGCCCGTACGGTCACCGAGCCGAACGTCAGGGGGCGGGCCAGAGCGACTCCCCCCGCCACGCTCCAGGGCAGCTGCAGCCGTTCCTGGTCCAGACGTCCCATCCGGCCCAGGTTGCGCACGGCCAGCCCCGCCCGCAGGAGTCCCTCGGAACCGGGCAGGGGAAGCTGCAGACCGGCATCGAGCGCAGCTCCGAAAGCATCGTAGCGGTACAGCTTCTCGTACAGGCCCCGGATCGAGACTCCGATCGACAGCCCCCCCGAAAAGCTCAGACCGCCGGTGAGTGCGGCGGCGATGTCGTGCGCCGAGGTCAGCGCCAGCGGTTCGGCGGTGGGACCGTCGCGGACCTCGATCCCGGAGATACCGCTGTAGGACACCTCGCAGGCGATGCCGCCCCGGGCGGAACCCCGTCCCCAGATGAGAGAGGTCAGCCGTTCATCGCCGTAGAGGGTTGCTCCGGCCAGACTGATCTCCTGCCAGGCTCCGTCGCCGGTTGGACTGCCGACCACGGCGGCCGGGTTCCAGTGCACCGCCTCGGCCGTGCCCCGCCAGGCGGTCAGACCGTCGGCCAGGGCCGCACCGGCCGGACCGTGTCCGAGCTTGAGAAACTGCACCCCGGCCTTGCTCCCCGCATCCGGGTGGGCGTCCTGCGCCCGGGCGCCGGCGGGCAGGAGCAGGGCGAGGAGGAGCGGCAGGAGGCCCCTGCGGACGAGCGATCGTGCCGTCATGACTCGGCCTCCTCCACCTCGAGGGCCTCCGGCTCGGCACCGGCCCGTGCGATCTCGGCATAGACCTGGCGCAGGCTGAGGCCGTGGCGGTCCGCGGCCGCCCGGCAGGCCTCGAATTCCGGGTGTATCTCCCAGGCCTGATCGGACGAAACCCGGGAGAGTTTGACCTCTATCGGACCCAGGCGAGTTCTCAGAGTTCCGGCCGCCCTGAGTGTGACGATCCGTTCCGTCCGGCTCAGGCGCAGACCGAGAGTCGGCGATTCGGAGAAGATCAATCGGGCGATTTCGGCTTCCCGGCCGGGTTCGGCCAGAGCCGTCAGCTGAACTCCCGGCCGTCCCTTCTTCATCATAACCGGTGTCAGCCAGGCGTCACGAGCGCCGGCCTCGATCAGTCTCTCGATCACCCGGGGCCAGATCTCGGGCACCGCATCGTCCACCACGGTTTCGAGGACGACGACCTCGTCTCTGCCGCCGGCTGTCGGTGATTCACTCTCGCCCAGGGTGCCGCGCAGCAGGTTGGGCCGCCCGGGCAGATCGCGCGAGCCCGCCCCGTACCCGATACGCTCGGGGCGGATCGTGAAGGTGCGGGTGATCTCATCGGCCAGGGTGACGAGCAGAGCGGCGCCGGTGGGAGTGACGAGTTCTCCCTCGACATCAATGCGTTCCAGCTCGACCCCCTCGAGCAGAACCAGGGTCGCCGGTACCGGTACCGGCAGGGTTCCGTGACTCGCCTGCACCTCGCCGTGCCCTTCACGGGGAGGAGTGGCGATGATCCGTTCGGGACCCAGTTCGCGCAGACCGGCCACACTGCAGACGACATCCACGACG
>CAZNUA010000116.1:0-3506 GCA_964576115.1 uncultured Gemmatimonadota bacterium | reverse complement strand
TGCGGTCTGCTCGTGATTGTCCTTTTCGCCCACCGCCTGCTGCCCGAGCGCGTTCCGGCCCGGCGCGACCTCGAAGAATCGGAGCGCGAATTTTCAGTCAATATGGAGGTGCAACAAGGCAGCGCACTCGACGGCCGGACGGTGTCCGAAGGGCACCTGCGACAGCTGCAGGGGGTCTTCCTGGTGCAGATCGCTCGCAACGGTGAGACCATCGCTCCGGTTTCGCCCGACACTGTCCTGCGCGGCGGCGATCTGCTCACCTTCGTGGGCAACGCCGACCTGGTCGTAGACCTGCAGGGCACGCCGGGTCTGGTCTCGACCGAACGCAAGCACCTTGACCAGTTCGATACCGCTCACCACACCTTTTTCGAAGCTGTGCTTGGAGCCGCTTCCCCCCTGGTCGGTAAGACTCTGAAAGAACTCGGATTCCGGGGCAAGTACCAGGCGGCCGTGATCGCCATCCATCAGGCCGGCGAGCGCGTGTCTGGCAAGTTGGGCGAGGTGCGCCTGCGGGTGGGTGATAACCTGATTCTGCTCACCGATCCCGGCTTTCGCGACCGCTGGCGCTACCGACGGGATTTTCTGCTGATCTCCCGCATGGGCGGAGTACCGCCCTCGGTAACGAAGAAAAGCACCCAGGTCGGTCTCATCACCCTGGCGGTAGTACTCGCCGCCGGTCTGAACCTGATGCCGATCCTGCACGCCGCCCTGCTGGCCGGCATCCTGCTGGTCTTGCTGGGGGTGCTGACCCCGGCCGAGGCCCGGGGCGCCATCGACTTCGATGTCATCATCGTCATCGCGGCCGCATTCGGGATCGGGGCGGCGGTAGAAACCAGCGGGCTGGCCGAAAAGATCGCTCTGTCGCTCAATGGCACCTTCAGTTTCCTGGGTCCGCACGGGGTTCTGCTCGGCCTGGCCCTGGCCACCGTCGTGCTGCGCGAGCTCATTACCAACAATGCTGCCGCCGTGCTGCTGTTTCCCATCGCGGTGGCAACCGCAGCTTACCTCGGGCTCGATCCCCGGCCCTTCGTCATGGCCGTGGCTCTGGCTGCAGCAACCTCGTTCCTGACTCCAATCGGGTATCAGACCAACATCATGGTCTACGGTCCGGGTGGATACCACTATACTGATTACATGCGTCTGGGACTGCCGCTGACCTTCATGGTCCTCATCGCTATCGTGTTACTTGTGCCGGCTGTTTGGCCGTTCTGAAAGAGAGAGACGAGCCCTTGAGTACGCGCGCCCTGATCACGGGTATCACAGGGATGGTCGGATCTCATCTGACGGATTACCTGCTGGAGCGTACCGACTGGGACATCTACGGCATCTGCCGCTGGCGCAGCCCGCTGGAAAACGTGGAGCATCTGCTGGATCGCGTGAACCGAAAGGATCGACTGTTCTTCCTCTATGGTGATCTGGGGGACACCTTTTCTCTCGAACGAGCGATAGCCGACAGCCGTCCCGACTATGTCTTCCATCTGGCCGCTCAGAGCTATCCCCTGATCAGTTTTACCGCTCCCCTGGCTACCCTGGAAACGAATGTCCAGGGTACCCAGCGCCTGCTGGAGATCCTCCGAAGGCACACAGGCATAGATCCGGTGATACATATGTGCTCCTCCTCCGAGGTTTTCGGACGGGTTCCTAGTGAGCAGCTGCCCATCCATGAAAGCTGCACCTATCACCCGGCTTCCCCCTACAGCATCTCGAAGATAGGCGCCGAGCTTGTCGGGCGTTTCCACGCCGAGGCCTACCAGCAGAAGGTGGTTGTGACCCGCATGTTCACCCATACTGGACCCCGACGGGGCGATGTTTTCGTGGAATCGACCTTCGCCAAGCAGATCGCCATGATCGAACGGGACCTCATCCCTCCGGTAGTCAGGACCGGCAATCTCGACTCGCTACGCACCTGGGCCGACGTACGGGATGCCGTACGGGCGTACTACCTGCTGGTCACGGTCGATCCGATCCCCGGCGCCTGCTACAACATCGGCGGGGAGTACTCGTGCACCGTAGGCGAGATGCTGGATCACCTGCTCTCTCTCTCACCTCGCCGGCACGAAATCGAGGTCGAAATCGAAGCGGAACGATTCCGTCCCCTCGACGCCGATCTGCAGGTACCCGACACCCGGAGTTTCCGACAGCACACCGGCTGGAAGCCGGAGATACCCTTCGAGCAGACGATGCAAGATCTTCTGGAGTACTGGCGCGGACGGGTTGCTTCGGGCCGGGTCTTCCTGAGCCGCTGATGTCGCTCCCGGTCCTGGAGCTGTTCCGAACGGTTTATCTGATCCGGGCGGTGGAGGAAAAGATCCGATCGGTCTACCCCGAGGACGAGATGAAAACACCGGTCCACCTCAGTGTGGGGGCCGAAGCTATCGAGGCGGGAGTCTGCAGTGCCTTGCACCAGGACGATCAGGTCTACGGGACCTACCGTACCCACGGTCTCTATCTGGCCATGGGGGGAGATCTGAGACAGTTTTTCGCCGAACTGCTGGGGAGGGGAACCGGAGTGGCGAGAGGGCGGGCGGGTTCGATGCACCTGGCCTGCCCCGGGACGGGGTTCGTGATGTCTTCGGCAATCGTGGGTACGATCCTGCCGGTCGCGCTAGGGGCCGCCTTCGCTGCCGTCCGCCGCGCCACCGGCGCGGTAGCTACTGTGTTCTTCGGGGATGGAGCCACAGAGGAAGGGGTATTCTGGGAGACCCTCAACATGGCGGCCCTGCACTCTTTGCCGGTGCTCTTCGTCTGCGAGGACAACGGCATGGCTATCCACATTCCCCGGCAGCACCGTCAGTCCTATGAGATCCCGCAGGCCCCCAGACTGTTCGGGATTGAGGTCGCCTCGGCAACCGGGACCGATGTGGTCCAGGTCCACGCTCTCGCAGCCGCCATGCTCGCCCGTATCCGGGAGCAGCGCCGGCCCGGATTCCTGCACCTCACCTGTCACCGCTACCTCGAACACGTTGGTATCAACGAGGATTACGACGCCGGCTACCGCCGGCGCGAGGACTATGAGGAATGGTACGCCAACGATCCGGTTGACACCGCCCGGCGCAGGCTGCGTGCCGCGGGGGAGAGCGAGGCGCGTATTGCAGCCCTGGTCAAGGAGGTCGATGCCTCCATCGAAGCGGCTTTTGCTGAAGCGTCGGCTGACCCCGTTCCCGGGGAGCCGATCCCAAGACGGAAGGCCGTGCCGTGAGCACCGTCATGACCTACCGGGAAGCCGTCCGGGCGGCCCTACGCCACGAGCTGGCCCGGGATCCTGCGGTCTTCGTGTACGGGCTCGATGTAGCCGACCACAGGGGAGCCTTCGGCACCACCCTCGGATTGGGTGAAGAATTCGGTCCCGAGCGATGTTTTACGACCCCGCTTTCTGAAGATGCCATGACCGGGTTCGGCCTGGGTGCGGCCATCAACGGGCTGCGGCCGGTACACGTGCACCAGCGGGTTGATTTCCTGGTTCTGGCGCTGAATCAGCTCGCCAACCTGCTCTCCACCTGCCGGTA
>CAZNUA010000115.1:0-3527 GCA_964576115.1 uncultured Gemmatimonadota bacterium | reverse complement strand
GGCCGCTCAGGATTATCATTCCGGGATCGGTTTGCGGGCAGGGCTCTTCAACGGCCTGACGGCCAAGCACTTCCTGACCGAGCAATACGCCGCCGAAGTGTTGCTCACCACCCGCTGGAACGGTTTCAATCTGGTCCTGACCGGACTCTACGAAGCCCACTTCGACGATCTCGATCCCGAACGACTGAGATGGTTTTACGGCTTCGGCTGCCATGTGGGGTTCTGGAGCGGCGATGATGTCACCTGGACCGATCCCGGCGACAGCCATGTCGTCGTGGGTGCCGACGGGATCGTGGGGATCGAATATGCCTTCGAAGAGATGCCTGTCGCCCTCAGCCTGGACTGGAAACCCACCCTGAACCTGATCGGTTGGTCGGGGCGTTGGGTCGACGCCTTCGCGCTCTCGATCCGGTATACCTTCTGGCACTGAACCGATTGTACAGTGGTCATGACGTCGCCTTTGGCCGAGGGACGCCTGACCGCTGCTCAGTCGGTTCGCAGCGCTTCGACCGGATCCACCCCGGCCGCCCGCCAGGCGGGTAGGCTCGCCGCTGCCAGCGTCAGGACGACAACGATCCCCGCTCCGACAAGAGCGTACAGCCAGTGCAGCATGCCGATCCCGAAAACGAGTGAGCGGAAGATGATTCCTCCGGCAATCGTGGCGAGGGTGCCCAGTCCGATGGCGACCGCCACCAGCTGTACCGCCTGCCGGACGACCAGACGCACCAGGTATTCCCGGCCGGCCCCCAGGGCGCTGCGTATGCCGAGTTCGTGACGGCGCCGGGCGACCGAGTACGACATGACGCCATAGACGCCGATCATGGCCAGGGTCAGGGCAATGATACCGAAGAGATTCACCAACAGGGCGACGATGTGCAGGTTGCGGGTACGCTCAGCGGTGACATCGCCCATGGTGCCGACCTGTGAGAGGGCCAGATCGGGATCGAGGTCGCCCAGGACGGCCTGGACCTCAGGTACCAGGGCCATCGGATCACCGTTGGTTCGCACCGCCAGCTGGAACCTCATCCAGGGATTGAAGGGATAGGGGAAGTACATCTCGCCGCTGATGCCGTACTGCGGACCCCATTGGCGAGTGCCTTCGACCACCCCGACGATGACAGCCGACCAGCGGGAGGGATCGCCGTTGTAGCGGACCACACGACCGATGGCGTTCTCGCCGGGCCAGTAGCCTTCGGCCAGGACACGGTTGACGACCACATTTGCACGGGTCCGGTCGGAGAGGAGTGTGAGTCCGTCGTCACGCTGCAGATCCCGACCGGCCAGCAGGTCGATCCCCAGGGTCTCGAAATAGCCGGGGGTGACATAGGAAACCTCGATATGCGAGCGTTGTGTTTCCGGTTCGTAGACCTCATCACCGACGAGGATCGTGCAGGATGTGCCGCCCTGCATCGGCAGTTTGTTCGTCACGGCGGCCCGCTGGATCCCCGGACGCTCCTCGAGTCGTGCGATCAACTCTTCACAGAAAGCGACCTTGGCTGAATCTTCCGCGTATCTCTCGCCGCCGAGCCAGACCTCGGCCGTGAGAACCTCGTCCTCGTCATACCCCAGCGGTACCCGATCGAGGTTTGATCGGCTCTGCACCAGAATGATAGCGCCGTTAGCCAGCATCAGGGCGATGGCGAGCTGGGCGACTGTCAGCCGGCGCAGGGCCCGGTTCCGGACCCGACCGCTGGTGCGGCTCAGAGCCCCTTCCCGCAGCACGCTTGCAACTTCGGTCCGGGAGGCGATCCGGGCCGGGCCAAGACCGAAGAAGAGCCCGGTCAGCACCGAGAGACCGAGAGCGAAAAAGAGCACCCCCGAATCGATGCCGATCCCGGCCGTGCGCTGCATGGTGTCAGGCAGCAGGGTGAGCAGTAGATCGCGGCTCCAGAGAGCCAGCACGATCCCGGCCCCGCCGGCGATGACGGCGAACAGGAGGCTTTCGACGAGCAACTGACCGACGATCCGCCGGCGGCTGGCGCCGAGCGAGGTCCGGATGGCCACCTCCGACCGGCGCCCGGCGCCCCGGGCCAGGAGTATGCCGGCCACATTGGTGCAGGCCGCCAGCAGGACCAGGGCGCTGATGTAGAAGAAGAGGGAGAGCTGCTGCAGGCCGCCGCGGGCGGCTACCTGAGCGAAGGGCTGCAGCCAGAAAGTGTCGCGGGCGTTGGAGCCGGGGTAAAGCTCGGCCAGACGGGCTGCGATGGCCTGCACGTCGGCCTCGGCCGCTGCAACCGATACCCCCGGCAGCAAACGGCCGGCGATGAGCCAGCTGTGGCTGTCTCGCCGGGATTCGTCGCGATCGACCGCGATTGGAACGATGAACTCCAGAGCCTGACCCCGGTACCAGGGCGAGAGAATCTCGAAACCGGCCGGCATGATGCCGATCACTTCATAGCCATCGCCATTGATGCGGACCGTACGGCCAATGAGGTCGGGATCGGCATCAAAGCGTCGCCGCCAGAGCCCGTTGGTGAGGATGATCACCTGATCGCGCCCCGGGGCTTCTTCAGACACGGTGAACCATCGTCCCAGAGCAGGCTGGACGCCGAAGACCTCGAGCAGGCTGGCGGTACCGGCAATACCGTTGATCAGATCTGCCTGTTGGGCACTGAAATTGACGCTCACGGTCGTGTAGAGACCCATTTCTTCGAAAGTCGTATTCTGCTCGCGCAGATCGGCATAGTCGGGCATCGAGGCGGGATTGCCCCATCGGTTACCAATGGCATCGCTCCAGACCTCGACCAACCGATCGGCTTCGGGGTAGGGAAAAGGATCGAATATCAGAGCCTTGACGGCACTGAAGATGGCCACGGTGGGGCCGATGCCGATGGCCAGGGTGAGGACGATGACCAGGCTCAGGCCGGGATTGCGGATCAGCTGACGCAAACCGAACCGCAGGTCGAAGACCAGGGTTGAAAGAACGTTGCCCAGATGCAGCCGGCGGTCCTTGCGGCGGGTTTCAGCCCGGCAGGCAGTCTCGATCTCGTGACGGTCGCCGAACCGTTCGAGCGCCTCGCGGCGGGCATCTTCGGGTGACCAGCCCTCGGCCATGAGTTCGTCGGTCAGCTGGGCGACGTGGATCTCGATCTCACGCTCGACATCCCGCTCGGGGGGCAGGTCGGTGACCCGGGGGCGGCGGCCGGCGATGTGGGCAAGCCGTCGCTGCTTCCCGTCCTCTGTATTCTGACCGTTACCCATCACTCGGCCTCCGCGGGATCGAGAACGCAGGCCATGGCCGCCACATAGCTGTTCCAGGCTTCGACCTGGCGGGCGAGCTGGCGCCGGCCCGAACGGGTCAGGCGGTAGAACTTCACCTCCCGGTTGGTATCGGACAGACCCCATTCGGATTCCAGCCACCCCTTGCGCTCGAGCCGCCGCAGGGCGGGGTAGAGCGAACCCTCGCCGACCTGGATGGCGTCAGCGGTGCGGTGCCGGATCCATTTCGAGATCTCATAACCGTGCTTGGCGCCGCCACTCATGGTGCGCAGGAGCAGGATGTCGAGGGTGCCCCTGAGGAGCTCGCC
>CAZNUA010000114.1:2129-3553 GCA_964576115.1 uncultured Gemmatimonadota bacterium | reverse complement strand
TTGAACATGTCCGAGCCCAGGATGGCCCGGAATTCGCCCCAGCCCCCGATGGCGTGCAGGCCGAAGATGGTGACCAGCACCGAGCCCACGACCAGGACCACGGTCTGCACCGTTTCGGTGTAAGCCACCGCCCGCATCCCGCCCAGCACGGTGTAGAGCCCCGTCAGAACGATGACCAGAATCGAACCGGTCCAGAAGCTGTTCATGACAACGAAACCGAGATCGAGTGTAAGTTCGGGGAGCAGAGTGCTGAAGACGATCCCCCCGGCGAAGATACCGACCGCGATCTTGGTCAGCACATAGGCCACGAGCGAGATGATCGAAAGCACCCAGCGGGCGGTGGGTGAAAAGCGCCGCTCGAGGAACTCGGGCATGGTGAAGACCTTCGAGCGCATGTAGAAGGGTACCAGCACCCAGCCCAGCACGAGCAGGCACCAGGCGTGCAGCTCGTAGTGGGCCATCGCCACGCCGTCGGTGGCGCCCGAACCGGCCAGCCCCACCAGGTGTTCCGAGCCGATATTCGAGGCGAAGATCGAAGCCCCGATGATGAACCAGCCGAGGTTGCGTCCGGCCAGGAAGTAATCATCAGGGGTATCCTTGCCCTTCCTGATGACCCACCAGGCGATTCCGATCAGGATGGCGAAGTAGAGGGCGATGACGATCCAGTCGAGAGTTTGCATGATCCTCCGCGGGCTTCGGTGGGGGCGGACCTCTGGATTTCACCCCGGGTAGACCCGGCGGTGCAACCGGAAAATGCCGGCTGCCGGGTGCGATGGTTCCGCTGTCACCGGCAGTCCCCATATTGCATGTAAGTACTTACGTATATTATCATGAAACGCCGGGTTGTATCGAGCCGTACTCAACCGACAGAGACACCCCAATCAGGAGAACGTCACGATGCCTATTCCCAGCCGCCCGTTTGTTTCCTCCCGTTTCTGGTTCTTATTCCGTTCCCGGTTCTTCGTCCCCTGCAGCCTCGCCCTGAGCTTCAGCATCCTGCTCACTCTACCTGCGACTCTGTCCTGCCGTGCTCAGCAGACCTTCCCGGGCCGGACGTGGGAGATCGCCGATGAACCCGAGGAACTGGGTTTCTCTTCCGAAGGACTCGCTGCGGCCCGGGCCTTCACCGACCGTATTGCCACGGCGGCGGTGGTGATCGTCTCCGACGGCCGGATCGCAGCACAGTGGGGTGACGTCGAGGAGAAATATCTGACTCATTCCTGCCGCAAGAGCTTCCTTTCGGCCCTTTACGGCATCTACGTCGCTGACGGCACCATCGATCTGGATCTGACCCTGGCCGAACTGGGGATCGACGACGTCCCGCGCCTGTCGGAGCAGGAGAAGCAGGCTACGGTCCGGGATTGCCTGAAGGCGCGTTCGGGAGTCTTCCATACCGCCCTGGCCGAAAGCGAGAGCATGCATGC
>CAZNUA010000114.1:0-2029 GCA_964576115.1 uncultured Gemmatimonadota bacterium | reverse complement strand
ACCGATTACTACTCCGACGCCACCATCTACCGCAGCGACGGGTACGGCTATATGTGGTGGGTGGCTCACGACCACAACCGCTACCCCCACTTCCCGAACGTGAGCGTGCCCGAAGGTACCTATTCGGCCCGCGGGGCGGGGGGGCACTATATCGTCATCTTCCCCGACTGGGATCTGGTGGTGGTCCACCGGGTCAACACCTGGGAGGGACACAACGTCTCGCACGGCGATTTCGGCACATTCCTGGCCCTGGTGCTCGAGGCCCGGCTGGATCGCTGAGAACCGCATCCCGGGGGCGCCCGGTGATCCTGATCGATCGTTTCCCGCTCTGATACCGCCTCGACCATTCGGGCGGAAGGGATGAGCGGCTGGGCTTTGTCTCACAGCGTGACTTGTCCTGTCGGACCTCATCTGCTACTCATATCTGGTCTCCCGGCTGCGGTCCGGAGCCGCTATGGTCAACGGAATCCGGTCTCTGCGGCACCCTGCCGCCGCCGGACCGTGCTACAACCACCGGTTTCCCGCCACCGCCGGTGTGTATTGCCACTGCCTGAAGGGGAGGGCATCCGATGCCGAAAGTGAATCTGTTCCGGGATTACTCCCGGACTTTCTGGACCGCCAACGCCATGGAGCTCTTCGAGCGGGCGGCCTATTACGGCATGAATTCCATCCTGGCCGGTTACCTGACCCTCGAGGTGGCCGTCGGCGGGCTGGGTTTCAGCACTCAGTCGGTCGGGTTCCTGCAGGGGATCGTCTATGCCTGCACCTATATCCTGCCGATCCTGGGCGGGGCCCTGGCCGATCGCTACGGCTACCGCCGGATGCTGCTCTTCGCCTTCAGCCTGCTGGCGGTGGGGTACTTCGCGGCCGGCTATTCCTCGGCCTACGCCCTGGTCTTCCTGGCCCTGCTCGTCATGGCTACCGGTTCGGGCTTGTTCAAGCCGATCATCACCGGCACCGTGGCCCGCACCACCGATGAGCGCACTTCGGGGTTCGGCTTCGGTATCTACTACTGGATGATCAACCTCGGGGCCTTCATCAGCCCGCTGGTGGTGAGCGTTCTCAAGGGTTTCGACTGGCAGTACGTCTTCGTGGCCTCGGCGGCCTACACCGCCCTGATGATCCTGCCCACTCTCTTCGTCTACCGCGAGCCCCCCAAACCGGAAAGTACCAAGAAGCTCAGGGAGGTTCTCTCGGGCGCAGCCGAAGTGCTCGGAGACGCCCGCTTCGTGCTCATGATCGTGGTCTATTCGATCTTCTGGGTTCTCTACTTCCAGATCTTCGGCTCGGCCCTCTGGTACCTGCGCGACGTCATCGACAAGGCTCCGGTAAGCGAGGCCATGACAGCGTTTTTCTCCTGGCTCGGCCTGAACTGGACCTTCCACTTCGACATCGAACACATCACGGTCATCAACGCCGGCACGATCGTGCTGCTGCAGGTGCTGGTCAGCCGGATCGTGCTGAACCGCAAGGCCTTGCCCACGATGGTCACCGGCATGCTGCTCGGGGCCCTGGGCTTCACCCTGCTGGCCCTCTCGGCCAGCCCCTGGATCTTCATCCTCGGCATGGCGACCTTTGCCGTCGGCGAGATGACCGCCCACCCGAAGTACTACAGCTTCATCGGTCTGGTGGCGCCGCAGGATCGCAAGGCGGTCTACATGGGCTATGCTTTCCTCTACGGCGTTTTCGGCTCCCTGCTCGGTTCCAATCTGGGGGCTTTCCTCTACGCCCGCATGATCGAACCATTCATCGGCACCGCCGCCGTAGGCGGCAAAGCGACTCTTTTCTGGCTCCTCTTCGCCGTGCTCGATATCGGCGCGGCCGGGGCGATGATCCTCTTTGCCCGCCGCTTCGGCGAGGACACCCCCGAAACCCGGGTCAAGGCGGCCCGGGTCATGAACCTGGTGTACGGCCTGATCGCTCTGCTCGGCGTGGCCTTTCTCGTCATGGGACTGGTGGCTTCGCCGGTGCAGTTCAAGACAGTGGTGCAGTCGCTGATCTTTCTGTTGTTGGGGGCCGGCGGGATGCT
>CAZNUA010000113.1:0-3676 GCA_964576115.1 uncultured Gemmatimonadota bacterium | reverse complement strand
AAGAATATTCGAGCTGTCCGCAAGGAGAAGAAGCTCTATTTCTGGGACTGGTCGCGAGTCGAGGAACCCGGTCCGCGATTCGAAAACATGGTGGCGGGCCATCTGCTCAAATACTGCCACTACGTCGAAGATACGGAAGGACACGCAATGGAGCTGCGCTTCATCCGCGATACGGACAAGCGCGAGGTTGATTTCGTTGTTCTTCGTGACGGCCGCCCCGAGTTCGCCGTCGAGTGCAAGAGCGGCGAGAGAAGCGCTGCTCCTGCCTGCAACTACTTCAGGGAGCGGACAGACATTCCGTTATTCTACCAGGTGCACCTGGGCAGCAGGGACTTTGGCAACGCGATGGCCGGCACGAGGATCCTGCCGTTCGTCACTTTCTGCAAGGAAGTCGGGTTACCGTGATCGCGGTGAGGAAAAGTACGCGTTACTGAGTCGTTACCAGAGTACTTCGATAATCTCTCATGCTTCGTATCGACGCTGAAGATTGATGGGCAAGATATGAAGAAGCCGAACCGGGTTCCGTCATTCCTGGGAATAGTCGAACTCTGCATTGCAACCTTTTCCGGGATTGCGCCGTCTAATATCATTGAACCACACAAAGAAATGGATTGCCGCTATGTCACGACATGATACGCTGGGCGAGCTGGAGCACTTGATCCTGCTCGCCATTCTGCGCCTGGGATCCGAGGCCTACGGTGTTCCCATTCTTCAGGATATCGATCAACGGACAGGTCGCAGCATGAACCCCGGTTCGATCTACCCGACACTCGATCGTCTGGAGCGCAAAGGACTGGTCAGCTCCGAAATCGGTGAGGTCACGCACGAACGGGGCGGCCGGGCGAAACGGTATTTCACGATCGAGCCGGCAGGGCTGGAGCGCCTTCGCTCGACACGGGCGCTCTTCCGGGAGATGTCGCACGGCCTCGAGGATCTTCTGGACGAGAAGGTCTGACGAACCATGGCGAAATCGAACAACTCCATGATTCCGCAGATCCTCGTTCTTCTCATTCCACGATCATACCGGGAACAGGCGCTGGGCGATCTGGAAGAGCGTCTCGGATGCTCGCTGCAACCCCGCCCCCGAGGCGTGGCGGGAAACGTCCGGTTGTATCTCACGGTGATCCGCATCGCCTGGGCCGTACGGGTGACCGACCGGCGGGTGCGATCCCGCGACCGGCGGGAATACCGTCGGGAAAGGGCCCAGGCGCCCCTGTCGGGATATGAACGCTGGGAGGAGCATATGAGAGCGGTCATGCGGGATCTGCGATACACCTTCCGGTCATGGTCCCGCAAACCCGGATTCTACACGGTGATATTCATCGTGTTCGCGCTGGGAATCGGCACGAGTACGCTGGTCTTCAGCCTGGTGAACGGGGTTCTTCTCCAACCTCTTCCTTATGCCGAACCCGACCGCCTCACCATCCCCTGGCAGACCCACCCCCACTGGCGCGACGGCGACAATGCGACCCTGCGGGCACGATGGGATCGCTTCACCGTCTCCTATCCGGTCTATGAAGACTGGCTCGAGCAGAGCCCGGTGTTCGAGGACGTAGGCATACACCTGGAGACAGTGTTCATCGCCGAAGGGAGCGAACAGGCGGAACGGATTCGGGGCACCCGAGCCACTTTCGGGGTGTTCCGGGCTCTCGGGGTGGAGCCTCTTCTGGGGCGGACTTTCCTTCCCGAAGAGGACAGGATCGGCGGGCCCCGGCTGGTGGTTCTGAGCTACGGGCTCTGGCAGGAACGCTACGGATCCGATCCCGACATTCTCGGCCGGACAATGATTCTGAACGAGCAGCCCTTTACCATCACGGGCGTCATGCCCCGGGGATTCTACTTCCCGGCCGCCGGGCGATTATGGGCAACCTTCTCCGACGCGTACCGAGAGATGCACCGGAACAGCAACACCTTTACCCCGATCGCCCGTCTCCGGCCCGGGATCTCACTGGATGTCGCCCAGCGTGAAATGGAGGCCCTGGCGGAACATCTCAAAGAGGTGCACCCCATACCGGGAAGAGATTACGGGATCAACCTCACCTTCCTCCATGACGAGGTGGTCGGCGACGTCCGGTCCGCCCTCGTGCTGCTCCTGAACGCCGTAGGGATCGTTCTGCTCATCGCGTGCGCCAACATCGCCAGCCTCCTTCTTCTCAGGGCGTCGGAACGTCGCCGGGAGCTGGCCGTGCGTCTCTCTCTGGGGGCGGGACGAAGGCGCCTGATGGGCCAACTTCTCACCGAAGGTATTGCCCTGTCGGTTCTGGGTGGAGGGTTGGGCCTGGTCCTGGCCGCGGTTTCCCTCGGTCCCTTCCTGCACCTTCTCCCCCCCGATACGCCACGGTTGGATGAAATCTCCCTGGATCCGGGAGTACTTATCTTCTCAATCGTTCTTTCCGTCATCACCGGAATCGTGGTGAGTCTGCTGCCCGGGCTGGCGAGTTCGGGCATGAAGCTCACGACGGTTCTCAAAGACACGGCCCTGGGCGCCATGGGCAGCAGACGCCGGAACCGGGCCCATACCTTTCTCCTCGTTTCCGAGATTGCTCTGACTTTCGTGCTCCTGGTGGGAGCAGGACTTCTCACCACGAGCTTTACTCGGCTCATGACCGTGGACAAAGGATTCATCGCGGAGGGAGTCCTGACGGTGAGTCTCGATATGCGGGGGGCCCGCTATGCATCCGATGAAACCAGAAGTCAGGCATACGCGGGAATCTCCGAGGCACTGGCATCCGTGCCGGGAGTGACCGCCTTATCCGCCGCCAGTTTTGGTCCCTTCAGGGGCATGTCTTCAGATCGCAGCACCATGGAAACCCGGTCGGGCCTGGTGGAAACCCCCATCGATAATCAATCGGTATCTCCCTCGTACTTCGCAACCCTGGGGATCCCGCTCCTGGCCGGCCGCACCTTTACAGATGATGAAATCGAAACCGATCTCCCTGTTGTGATTGTAAACGAGGCGATGACCCGGGCTTTCTGGCCCGGGGAGGATCCCCAGGGGCAGCGGATGAGGCTTGGCGGCAAAGGGAGCAGTTCGCCCTGGCTGAGGGTGGTGGGAGTGGTGGGTGATACGCGGAGCAGACTCCAGACAGAACCGCCACCCGCCGTCTACCTGCCCCTTTCGGGAGCCTCCTACCATCGTTTCATCGTCAAGACTGCTGTCGATCCGATCAGCATCATCGGTGCCATACGCGATGCCATCCGGTCGGTCGATCCGGGCATCCCCATCGCCGGCATACGCCCCCTGGAAGCCGATATCAGCCGAACGGTGGCTACTCCCCGCACGCTCACTATTACCCTGGGTGCCTTCGCTCTTTTTTCCACCTTGCTCGCAGTGGTGGGTATCTTCGGTCTGCTGGCTCAGGCCGTGTCACAGCGAAGAGGTGAGATCGGCATTCGCCTGGCTCTCGGCGCGGAAACCGGCAGAATCATGACAGGCATCCTGGCCAGAGGGCTGCGCCTCCTTCTCGCGGGCGTCGCTGCGGGTATCGCCATCGCTCTGGTATTCGTCCGGACCGTTCAGCCCCTTCTCTTCGAAACGGAGGGGACCGATCCCGTCATGTTCCTGGCGGTTTCGGTGCTCCTGATCGTCACCGGCATCGGGGTCGGCATCATTCCGGCCCGGCGGGCCATGAAGGTGAACCCGGTGGAAGCGCTTCGGGTGGAGTGAGGTGTCGGC
>CAZNUA010000112.1:0-3890 GCA_964576115.1 uncultured Gemmatimonadota bacterium | reverse complement strand
TCGAGGGTATGCGTACTGCCCTGCAGGGCGAGGAATTCCGGCGGCGTCATTCCCGTCGGCCGAAGCGGATTCCCGAACACGGTTCCCAGATAGACGAGTCGTTCCGGCTCTGGATAGGGCAGGGGTTGCAGCAACACGCCGTTGACGACACTGAACAGGGTCGTGCTGGCCCCGATCCCCAGCCCCAGGGTCAGCACCGCCAGGGCCGTGAATCCCGGCCGGCGGCGGAACTGGCGCAGGCTCACGCGCAGGTCGCCGCGCAGGCCGTCGAGAAAGAGCCGGCGCCGGCGGTTGTGGACTGCTCGCCCGGTACTCCCGATCAGATCGGAACGGGTGGTCTCGGCGTCGGGAAAGCGCCGGGCGATCTCGGCCCGGGCCTCATTTTCGCTCATCCCACGGGAACGGTAGCGATCGAGAAGCTCCTCGATATGATGGCGCAGTTCGTCATCGACCTGGGCCTCGACATGGGGCTCCGACTCGGTCAGGCGGAAGA
This sequence comes from uncultured Gemmatimonadota bacterium, assembly GCA_964576115.1. Taxonomy (GTDB): domain Bacteria; phylum Blakebacterota; class Blakebacteria; order Blakebacterales; family Blakebacteraceae; genus CAYSYY01. The sequence continues at coordinate 3,397 of CAZNUA010000112.1, read as the reverse complement.
GGCGCTTCCAGCCGCTCGTCAAACTCACGGAGTTACCCTTCCTTCAGGCCGGGCCATAGTGATTCGCTTCTGCCGACAGGTGATGATCATCTCGTATTACTCCTCGCGCAGGACCGTCATGGGATCGAGACGGACCGCCCGACGGGCCGGGACCAGGCAGGCAAGAACAGAGGTCAGCACCAGGATTGCTGCAACTCCCCCATATGTCGGCAGATCGAGCGGCGCGATATCGAAGAGCAGGCTGGTCAGCAGGTGTGAAGCGATCGCTGCCACGATCAATCCTGCCAGGGTTCCGATTCCGATCAGTCCCACACACTGCCGGCTGACCGTCCAGAGTACTGAGCGGGAATTTGCTCCCAGGGCCATGCGGATACCGATCTCGCGAACCCGGCCGGTGACCAGGTAGAGCATCAGGGCGTAGATGCCGGCTACGGTGAGGATGAGGGCTGAAAGAGCGAAGGAGCCGAGTAGCAGGGTTCGGAAGCGCGGCGTTTTGAGCACCTCATCGATGCGGCCCGACATGCTCTCGATAACGGGCACGGGCAGGTTCGGATCCAGCTCCCAGACAGCGGCGCGTAGTTGCGGGGCGATGCTTTGCACCGGCAGATCGCCGCGGATGACCATCGACACCTGGTTCGCGAAAAATCCCTGAAACCAGGATAAATACAGGCAAGGTTGGGGATCGACATAGAGACTCTGGCGGATACTGCCCACGACACCGATAACAGTCCACCAGTTTTCTCCTGCATATTCGGGATTGAGACAGAGCCGTTTGCCGAGGGGATTCTCATCGGGCCAGTAGCGGGCGACCAATACTTCATCGACCACGACAACCTGTTCGCCGGACTCATCATCGGCCGCGGTGAATCCCCGACCGCTGAGCAGAGGAATACCCATCGTCTCGAAGTAATCGAGCCCGACAAAATGGACATTCATCTGAGGGAACTCCTCATCAGCCTCGAAGTCTTCGAGACGAACGTGGGGCCACCACATCGGCAAACCCACCGGAGGGTCGGGAGTCCAACTCGCCGAATGCACTCCCGGGATGGAACGGATACGCTGGCCCAGAGCGTTCAGGAGGGTCACGATCTGTTCATTCGTCTCGTACGATTGAGGCAGATCCAGGGGCATCACGAGCAGGTTATCAGTGGATACTCCCGGGTCGACCTGCTGCAGCCGCTGAAAGCTCTTGACCAGAAGTCCGGCTCCGATCAGAAGTACCACGGCCAGGGCCAGTTCGGTCGTCACCAGTGCAGCCCGCAAGCGGGCTGTGATCCGGCGACCTCCTCTCTCACGGGAACGCAGGAAGGAGGCGTCAACTCGTCTGGTGTTGACCAGGGCCGGAACGATTCCACAGAGCATGCCGACTGCGACCGCGATTCCCCCGGCGAAGAGAATCACCCGTAAATCAAGGGCGACATCCTCGATTCGTGGTAAAGTAGCCGGGGCGAGGTGCCGGAAGATGTCCAGTCCGCCGACAGCGAAGACGAATCCGAGACAGCACCCGAACAGGGCCAGGGCGGTGCTCTCGGTCGCGAGCTGACGGACGATCCGTCCCCGTCCGGCACCCAGTGCGGTACGGACCGCCATCTCCTCGGTTCGATCCAGGATCCGGGCCAGGAAGAGACCGGTCAGGTTAGCGGTGGCGATCAGAAGAAGCAACCCGGTGGCGCCGAAGAGGATGAGCAGGTTCCCACGCTGGCGCCGTACGGTTCTTTCGTGCAGAGACGTTACCCCCAGGCTCCGGCCTTCGAAATACTGCCCCGAATACCACTCCGGGTGTTCGGCCCCCAGAGCAGTGACGAGGGCTTCAACCTCGGCCCGGGCCTCATCGGAATGTCGTCCGGTTTGGAGGCGGGCGATGGTATTCAGGTTGAAGGTGTGCCACCGGTCGGCTTCAGGTGTTCCCGCCAGCGGCAGAGGCATCCAGAGGGCGGTGTCGGAGTGTTCCCGGGAAGGATCTTCCATCGCCTGGGGCTGGCGGAACTCCGGCCCCATCACGCCCACGATCGTGAATGTGTACCGCTCTTTCGCATCCTGTTTCGCGGCAGTGAAAGTCGTGCCGATGATATCGGGATCACCGTTCCACCGCTGCTGCCAGAGCTGGTGATTCACGATTACCACTTGTTCGGCGCCGGGAAGATAATCCTGAGCGGTGAAAGAACGACCGAGCTGCGGGATGGAACGGAGAACGCCGAAGAAATCTTCCGTGATACCGGCGGCGGTCAGCCGCACCGGGCGATCTCCCCCGGTCACATCCAGCGTCGTCTGCCGTGAAGCTGCCAGTTGCTCGATGACGGCAGTGCGGTCGGCCAGGGCCAGGAATTCCGGCGCTGTACATGCGCCTACCCACTCCGGAGTACTGACCATACACGTGCCGATATAGAGTAGGTCTTCTGATTCCGGATAGGGCAGAGGCCGTAGCAGCATTCCGTTGACGACACTGAACAGGGTCGTACTGGCACCGATCCCCAGTCCCAGGGTCAGCACAGCCAGGGTCGTAAAACCCGGCCGGCGGCGGAACTGGCGCAGGCTCACCCGCAGATCGCTGCGCAGGCCGTCGAGGAAGAGCCGGCGCCGGCGATTGCTGACGGTGCGCCCGGTGCTCCCGATCAGTTCAGAACGGGTGATCTCGGCATCGGGGAAGCGCCGTCTGACTGCGGCCCGCGCTTCTTCCTCACTCATCCCCTCGGCGCGGTAGCGATCGAGAAGCTCCTCGATATGATGACGCAGTTCGTCATCGACCTGGTCCTTGACATGGGTCTCTGATTCGCTCATGCGGAAAAAGCGTTTCCAGCCGGAACCGGGAGTCACGGCGCGGTCTCCCAGCTCAGCCCCAGCACCCGGCCGATGGCGCGGGTATGGTCTTGCCATTCCGTCTGAGCGCGGGCGAGTTCTTTTTCGCCGGCGGTGGTGAGAACGTAGAACTTGGCCTTGCGGTTCTTCTCGCTGATACGCCATTCGGAATCGAGCAGGCCGTGCTCCTCGAGGCGATGCAGGGAACGGTAGAGGGCGCCGTCCTCGATCTGGATGCTGCCTTCAGAACTGGCCTCGATGGCGTCGATGATCCCCAGGCCGTGAGCCGGTCCGGCGACGCTCAAGGTGTGCAGGACCAGCAGGTCGAGATTGCCGTAGATGGTGCTGGCGGTCTTGCGGGTCATTGCGGGCTCCGCTGTCAGGGGGCTGAGATGTCAAGACTTATCTGAACTGTTCAGGTGAACCGTTCAGATATACGGGGGGTAGATGCGGGAGGTTTCAGGGAACTACCGGCGCCGTGACTTCGGAAAGCAGAAGTTCGACGGGTGTGGTGAATCAGAACCGTGAGGCAAAACCTCAATCGGATGCGGTTCGATCCCCGTGCGCTCGACCGCGGGCCAGGGACGCGAAGATGCCGACC
>CAZNUA010000111.1:0-3976 GCA_964576115.1 uncultured Gemmatimonadota bacterium | reverse complement strand
ATATTTGGCGTCGACTAACATTTGCCGTCATCAAATATTTGCCGACGGCAAGCAAGACCGTCATGACACCGTCGGCAGTGCAAGGGAATGGCGACCTGGGACCTCCGGTGCAAGATCACCGGAATATGATATCTGGAGCGCAATCGACTGACAGGGAGTCGGACATGTTCTCACCGGAACTGAAAAAGGGCAGCGTGGAGCTGATGGTCCTGAGCGTGATCGAAGACGAGCCCCGGCACGGCTATGACATCGGCAAGCATATCGAGATCCGGTCGGGCGGCCAGATCCAGTTTCACGTCACTTCTCTCTACCCGGTGCTCTACCGCATGGAGAACCGCGGCTGGATCACGGGACGCTGGGTCGAGAAGGAGGGTGTGCGCCGGCGCTGTTACTACAGTCTCACGGCTGAAGGCGAAAAGATCCTGACCAGGGAGAGGAAGAAGTGGCAGGCCTTCACCGCCGCGGTGAACGAGGTGATCGGAGCCAGTCATGCCTGACTGGAAAGAGTTCATCCTCGCCAATCTCACCCTGAACGACCTCGAGGGCTTGAGAGAAGAGCGCATCGCCGAAGAGCTGGCCCTGCAGCTCGAGGACATCTACAGCGAAGCCCTGGAACGGGGTCTCCCGCCGGAAGAAGCCGAGGAATGGACCCGCTCCCAGGTACCCGACTGGGAGTTGTTCTCCCGCCTGCTGAGCCGGGCCGAGCACTCCAACCGGCGCCCTGTGGCAGACGTCATGATGGAAGCCTCAGAAGAGAAACTCCGCCGGCGAGGCCGAATCGCCTCGGTGCTGGCCGACCTGCTGCAGGATGTCCGCCACACTTTCCGGAGCGTGCGAACCCAGCCGGTCTTCTGGATCACCACGGTCCTGATCCTCGGTCTGGGAATCGGAGCGACCACCACGATCTTCAGCGTCGTGGACGCGGTTCTGCTCAAACAACTTCCGTACGATGAACCTGAGCGGATCGCGTTCTTCCAGAATCCGGCCTTCTCCCCACCCCGCTTCGTGGACTGGAAAGAACAGAGTACGTCGTTCGAGTATCTGGCGGGAGTGTGGACGAACGAGATCGTCTGTATCGGCGGCGATCGACCGGCCGAGTTATCGGCCGGTCTCATGACCCCCGATTTCTTCGAGATCTTCGGCGCCCGGACTGCCCTGGGACGCCTTTTCCTGCCGGAAGATTTCGCCGGTCCGCCGACCCGGGCGGTCCTGGGATACGGTACCTGGCAACGATTGTTCGGATCCGATCCCGACATCATCGGTCACGTGATCACCCTTAACGGTATCGACCGGGAGATTGTGGGAGTCCTCGATCCCTCATTCACTTCACCCCAGGGATTGACCGGCAGGGAAACAGATGTGTGGCTGGCCATGGATCCCCGCTGGGGGGCGCTCTGGGATCCCGGCGTCCTCATTCTGGCGGTCTATGGCAGGATCAAGCCGGAACTGACGATTCCGGCCGCCCAGATCGAACTCAATCGCATCATCGATGTTCTGGCGGTAGAAAAACCAGCCGTGCATGCAGATCCCGAGGACGGTCCCCGCTACGTCACGCTGTCGAGCCTGCAGGTCGCCATGACGGGTGATACCCGCACCGCCCTACTTCTTCTGTTGGGTGCGGTCATCCTGCTGCTCGGGATCGCGGCCGCCAACATTGCCAACATCTTCCTGGCCCGGGGACTCGACCGGATCGGCGAGGTCGGAGTTCGGGCGGCCATGGGAGCGTCACGCGGACGGATCGCTGCCCAGCTGCTCACCGAAAGCGCTACCCTCGCTCTGTGCGGGGGGATCTTCGGGGTCATCCTTGCGTTTGCCGGCGTGCGGGCCTTCGAAATCCTCAACCCCGGCAACATCCCTCTCATCGAACGGATCGCCGTCGACTGGCGGGTTCTGCTCTTTGCGCTCGCGATCTCGCTCGTAACAGGTCTGCTCTTCGGGCTCGTGCCGGCTCTCCGGGCCGCCCGACTCGATATCTCCGGCATGATGAACGACAGCCTGCGCACCGGTTCAACGAAAGATCGCGACCGCCTGCGCACGCTCCTGGTCGGAGCCGAGATCGCCCTGGCCCTCATCCTGCTCACCGGGGCCGGCCTGCTCTTCAACAGTTTCCTGCGTCTGCAGGCCGTACATCCCGGTTTTGATCCTGATGGCCTGGTCGGGGTCGAGCTGAATATCAACGGGCTGGCCTATCCCCCCGAGAGACGCCTGGAGCTGGTCCAGAGACTCGACCAGCGACTTGAGAGCCTGCCGGAGATTGCCGGGGTCGCGACCGGCATCACCGTCCCCTTCCAGAGTTGGGGCAGGCGGCGGAGGGGCTGGCTGAGGTGGGACTGGAAGACACCCGAGCGCGAGGACCGCGAGATCTGGACCATGGTGCATCCGGCCACTGCGGACTATTTCACGCTCCTGGGCGCCGACCTGCGGGGACGCACTTTTCAACCCGGTGATAAGACCGCCTGGCCGGTCCCGGTCATCGTGTCCGAAACGTTCGCCGCCGAGATCTGCCCGGGGCGGGATGCCCTGGGGCAGACCATCTGGGGATGTGATTGGCGACAGGATGTGCCCGAGACCGAACTCAGGATCATCGGCATTGTGTCGGGACTGCACGGCTGGGGTCTCGATCAGAGTTCCGAAAAGACCGTTTTCCCCCTCTGGGAGCAGTACGGCCCGGAAAATCCGCTCGCCTCACTGCTGATTAAGGTCAACGGAAATCCAGCGGCAGTGATCGACGCCATCCGGGAAACGATCTGGTCGGAAGATCCCGATATGCCGTTGGATAACATCTATCTCCTGGAAGATCAGATCGCGGAATCACTGGCCGTTCCCAGATTCTTCTCGACCCTCTTCCTCACCTTCGCCATCACCGCTCTGCTGCTGTCGGCCGGGGGAGTCTATGCCGCCGTGCTCTACAGTGTCGGGCGACAGCGGCGCGAACTGGGTATCCGGACCGCCCTGGGGGCCGATCGTTCCCGGTTGATCCGCCTGGTCCAGAAACGGACTTTGATAATCACCGTCATCGGAGTGCTCGTCGGAGCAGCCGGCGCCTGGTTTCTCACTGATTTTCTCGAAAGCATGGTCTTCGGCATTACAGTGACCGACCCGGTGACATTCGTGCTGGTCTCCCTGATCATGACAGCCGTGGCGCTGACCGCTTCCTACCTGCCTGCCCGGAAGGCGACCACGACCGATCCGATGGAGGTCCTGCGGCAGGAATAGCAGAAACAGGCAGAGTACAGAATCGGGGTGCGGAGTACAGAATCGTTGGCCTGTAAACAGAACCGCGGTGTATGACTGTCTATACTCCGAAGGGGTCCGCTGACGCGGCAGGGCGCACTCTGCCTGCAGGGAGACATCTCAATGACACCGCTGTTCCGTCTGACCGGTTTGACCGGACTGATCGCGATCGTTCTCGTCCCGGGCCCGGCACCCGCCCGGGCGCAGACACAGACCGGGCACTCATTTGAAATCGTACTCGAAGAGAACCTGCCGACAGCCGTGACCCGGGGAGGACCGCGCTATCAGGACGAACTCTTCACCTACACCGAAGTGCTCACCATCCGGTCAGAAGATCAGAAGAAACGCCGCCGGCCTCTCCTGCCCTCGGCTTTCGTCCGGGGTTCCGACGGTCGGTATTTCGTCGTGGATTACGCCCAGGAACGCCGCACGATCTACATCTGGGACAGCGAGGGTGAATACCTCGACAGCTTCGGTGAGGAAGGGGAAAAACCGGGCGAGTACATCTCGCCGGTCCTGCAGTCCATTCAGGGAGACACTCTGCTGATCTTCGACGCCGGACTCGACCGGCTGACCTGGCTGCGTGCCGACGGCACCCTGATCGATACCCTGACCGTAATCCGCTACCGCTTCCCCTGGCGGTACCAGGGTGGTCAGCGGCAGCTCATGAGACCGTATAGCGCCCTGGCCGAGCGCGAGGAGGCTTACCGGACCCAGGTGACCTACCCGACCGAGGCCTGGG
>CAZNUA010000110.1:1720-4190 GCA_964576115.1 uncultured Gemmatimonadota bacterium | reverse complement strand
TGGGCCCTCGATCTGGCCACAGGGAAACCGATCATCACTGACATCAACGCCCTCTTCGTGACCAGATTCGGCAGGAATATGAACAGCAATTCGGCCCGCGCTTTCACCGGCATGATCGTCCTCGCCGAGGCCATCAACAGGGCCGGCTCGACCTCACCGGAAGATATCAAGCAGGCCCTGCTGGCAACCGATTTCTCGGCGGCGGATACGATCATGCCGTGGGGTGGGGTTCAATTTGACGCCGACACACACGAGAACGTCCTGGCGGGCAGCATCATGGTCCAGATACAGGGCGGGGAGTACAAAACCGTGTGGCCTTCGGCCTACGCCTCGACAGACCTGGTCTGGCCGTTCCCTGGATGGTGACCGGAGCGGTCAGCAGTTCTCCCTGATCACCCGCCCCGGCCGGAGTCGGTGATCCGACCGACGAAGAACGTATCCCCCCCGCCCTCGAGATCGACGATCCGGAAGAGCGTCTCACCGCCGGGCAGGAAGGCTGCGGGCAGGGGCAGGCCGGGGAGACTGCCGAGGAAGGTGAAGTCAGCATCGAAGAGGTCGAGCCTCTGGCCGGTGTTCTCCGGAGTGTTTGCCAGCACCCAGAGGCGGCCCTGCGGATCGACGGTGATTCCTTCGATAGCCGCGCGCCGTTCGGCGAAGGCGTACTGGGTCACGAAGCGGGGATTATCCTTCCGGAAATCATCGACCGGAACATCGAACATCCGGGCCAGGCGGACCAGGTAGGCTTCCCGATCGGCGGTCGTGACCGTCAGATCGGGAGTCGGGGTCATGAGTTCCCCCCGGACGGTACCATCCGGATCCCGCTCCTCGATCAGATAGTTGCCCGAGGTCACGGTCAGAATCCGTCCGTCCGGAGTATGCGCCCAGCGTAATTCGGGTGAATAGGCCGGCGGATCGTACATGGTCGTGGCACCCAGGCCGGGCAGATTGATCTTCACGCCGGAGGCCGGCGCGGTACGCATTGTCGTGATGGTATCGACCGCACTGCCGTCCAGGGTAGAGCGTATCAGGGCCATCCATCCTCCGATTGAAGGAGCGCGGCGCAGTTCGCGATCATCGGCGGTGATGACGATCGACTGCGAAACCGCCCGTCCTCCCCGGGACGGCCAGATGACAGTTCGCAGAAAGTCGCCCTCGAAGTCGAAAACCGAGTACCTCCCCGCCACCAGGTCGCCGACCCAGATATCCTCGGCCCGCAGAGAGATCGACAGGGGATACTGGAACTCCCCGGGACCGCTCCCCTCCCGCCCGAAGGTCAGTTGCACCTCACCTGAACGATCGACCAGAACGACCTGACGGTTGCCGGCATCGAGCAGGTAGAAACCCCGGGCACTGCCGGTCATCGCCGTGATATCGCCGAAGACGTACTCCGCTCTCTCATCCCAGATATCCCAGACGGCCAGGGTGTCGAGGATGAGCTGCGTCTGTGGCAACCGGTGCCAGGTCGTACGCACGATCCCGGAGTCGAGCGTCTCACGGGACATGTCGACTGCTCCGAGCCCCGGGCCGCAGGCGGTGATGAGCAGGAGAAAGAGAAACGGACGGACTCTGTGCCAGCACTTGCCGGAGAGGGAATTCCCACCGTGCCCGGCCGGGCTGTGCGGTTGACATGTACCCATTCGATCTGATGTCACTCTGGTCGCTCCCGTCAATCGAGCCCCCGGTCATATGTTTAACAGGAGTACCGGCCTGATAGTTGATGGCGATACTCTGCCGGCAGGTTCACCGATATGCCGCTGTCTTCCGGTATTTTACCGGGTTATCCCTGAGAGACTTTCCCGTCTCCTTCATCGAGCCGGGCCAGGGCATAGGCGCAGGCGCCGATGGCGGTGGCCCGGCTGGTGCCCAGGCGAGTCACCCCCACCCCGGTGCGCTTCATGGGATCATAGGCCACGGTGCGGCCGGTGCCGGGGACGGGTAGCTGGAGAGCGGCGGCACTGCAGAAGGCCTCACGGACGACCTCGTCCTCGAGATTGAAGGCCGTGATCTCCATGCGCGGGATCGACCCGCCTCCGGCCGGGATATAGGCACGGTTCATCTCCTCGATCACAGCCGGCAGGAAGAGCGGATGGGCCCCGGCCAGTCCCCCGCCGATCACGATCGGAGCGTCCACCAGGGTGACGGCATTGGCCAGGGCGTCACCGAGGACCTGTCCCATCCTCCGGAAGGCCTCGCGGGCGGCGGCGGAGTCACCCCCGGCCGCCCCGCTGCTGATCCGGAAGATCTCCTCGGGATCGGGGGCGTCTTCAACGTCGATTCCGGTCCGCTCGGCATAGACCCGGCGTACCCCCCGGATGCTGACCCCTTCTTCGGCGGTGGTGTCACGATCGAGCCGGTTGCGCAGGCACCAGATCTCGGCCGCGGCCGAGTTGTCGCCCAGGTGGAGCCGTCCGTCGGTCACGATCCCGCCGCCGAAACCGGTCCCCAGGGTCACCCCGAGCAGGTTGCGGAA
>CAZNUA010000110.1:0-1620 GCA_964576115.1 uncultured Gemmatimonadota bacterium | reverse complement strand
CCCATGATCCAGGGCACCAGAGCCCCGCCGACGATGGCCATCACCATCAACCCCGAGAGTTCGTCGCTGCGCTCGGGCATCGAGTCGATCAGGATCGAGAAGATGAGGGGGAAGATGTTCCCGAAGGCCAGTCCGGCCAGGAAGATCGAGACGAGCACCACCGCCCGGGCCGGGACGAACATCCCCGCTATCCCGATCGCGCCGAGCAGGGCGGTGAGCAGGAAGAAGCGCTTCGGGGAAAGGAAATTGAGCACGATCGAGCCCAGCAGGCGTCCGATCGCCAGAGCAGTCAGGAAGAAGCCGATTCCGAGGGTGGCCATCGATTCGATGTCCAACCCGAAGCGGTCCTGGAGCATGGTCGCGATCCAGGAGTTCAGCCCCACCTCGGCCCCGACGTAAAAGAAGATCCCCAGCACCATCGCCAGCACCCAGGGGTTGCCCAGCAGGGCGAAGCTGGAACGCAGGCTCGGACGGACCGCCTCCTCTTCGGCCGGCTTCTCCTCGATCTTCATCACGGCCACCACCACCAGGGTGATCCCGGCCACCAGGGCATAAATGCTGAAGATACCGTTCCAGGCGAAGCCGAGGGCGACCACCAGCGGGACGACATAGGGTGCGGTATTGGAGCCGATGCTCTTGATGAACTGGGCGAAGGTCAGGTTGCGGCTGAACATGCCCGGGGCCGAGACATCGCGCATGATCGGATTGCCGGCCACCTGCAGGGCGGTCATCCCCACCCCGATCAGGAAGATCGCCACGAGAACATAGAGGTAGCGGCCGATCGAGATAACCGGGATCAGCTCGCCCAGAGTAACCAGGATCAGGGCGAAGAGCAGCACCCATTTCTTGCCCTTCTTGCCCCCCAGAATTCCGAAGGGGACCGAAAAGAGCCCGAAGGCCAGAAAACCGAACAGGGGCAGCAGGCCCGCCACGGCGGGTGAGATACTGAACTCGGCCTGCACGAAGCCCACCAGCGTACCCACTGCATCGCCGAAGCCCATGATGAAGAACACCGCGAAGATGGGGATGGTCCTGAATCGCACCGCCGCGCTCCCTTCGGATCAGATTAAAAAGTGTGGGACCGCGGGAACTATAACCGGGAGGTCACCGGAGTGGCAATTCCCGAGCGAGGCGGCGGTACGCCGGCCTCCTCGCCGCCGCATCCGGCTGTGTGTCCCGCCCTATTCACCGCCGCGGCCAGTACCGTGCCGCGACCCGCCCTCCGGCCCAGAGCCCGAACAGCCCGCCGACCACGACATCCGACGTCCAGTGTTCGTCGGCGCCGATCCGCTGCAGGACGATACCGAGTCCGCCGGCCCAGGCCAGCACCTTGATCCAGCGTGGGGCCTCCGAACCCTCGACGATACGGGCGATCCCCACCGCCCAGGCGGTGTGACCGGAGGGGAAAGCGTCATTGACGGATCCGATCGGTTCGAAAGCGTCGGCCGGGCCCGCCCGCGGGCGCGGACGCCCCGTGAGGATCTTCATCGGCAGCACCGTCAGGTCCACCAGCAGGACGGTCTCCAGCAAGGCCCCACCCCACCGGGTCAGCCCCTCGGCCCCGGTGAGCCAGCCCGCCCCGAGCAGGACCGCCGGTCCGGCGTGCAGGCCGACGGCCAG
>CAZNUA010000109.1:0-4283 GCA_964576115.1 uncultured Gemmatimonadota bacterium | reverse complement strand
GACGTCGATCGTGGTGGTATTGTAGCCCGAGACGGCCCACATGTGACCGTCGATGACGCCGACATTGGCATCGTAGCGGGGCAGGCTCATCCCTGCCACCGGGCCGATCAGTTCGGTACCCGGATCGAAGACCAGGCAGTCCGACCTCACTGTCCCCGAGTACCCCCCGGCCAGGTAGATCTTGCCGTTGACATAGGCGGTCGAGACCCGGTAGGCGGGTTTGCCGACGGACAGGGTGGTCCAGGAATCCTTGAACGGATCATACTTGTGGATATACGCGTTGGAGCCGTTCCACTCGTTGACGTACCAGGCGTCGCCTGTCGCGGCGCCGCTGAAGTAGATGGTGGTGTGATCGACGGGGCAGGCTGATCCGCTGGTGCTCCAGGAGTCGGTGGCAGGGTCGTAGATTTCGAGCACGGCCACCCCGCCTGAACCATCCTCGCCCCCGGCGACATACAGTTTGCCGTTGAAACCCAACACCAGAGGGTTGCGGCGGGCGGTGGGGATGGGGGCCGCGGTGTCCCAGGTGTTGGTGGCAGGGTCGTAGACCTCGACCGTGTTGGTGTAGCCCGAGGTATTGGTTAGGGTTCCGCTCACGACATAGAGCAGACCGTTCACCGCCCCCACTCCGGCATCCTTCTTGAAGGCCGGCACCGTGACCGCGGCTTCGTCGATCTCGTGCACGACGGCGATGCTGTCGGGGGTCAGGCCGCCGCTCAGGGTGAAGTTGCCGTCATTGGTGGCGCTCGATTCGGCCACCGCCTCGTTGAAAGAGAAGCGCAGGGTGTTGTAGCCGCTGTACCCCGAAGCCGCGACCGAGGCGGGATCGGTGTTGTCGAGGTTGAGGTATACCTGACCGGGTGTTCCCTCCCCGCCGGAATCGTACGGGATCATTCTGAAGAGCATGTTATAGAAGGTCTGATCGGCCAGATCGGAGTCCGAGTGCCAGAGCACGAAGGAGTCGTATGAGCCCTTGGAGATATCCGATGTGTCGCCGGATACCGTGGCTGCCGACCAGCTGCTCCCCCCGTCGATCGAGTACTCGGCTATCAGACCAACCAGACTCGAGTCGGTATCGGTGATCCGGTAAGCCATGATGATGTCCCCGCTCTCGGTGCCCGACGGAGTGCAGACCGAGACGTCGGGCTGGTAGGGCGAGGGGGCGCCGGCATCGGTGAGGAAATTGTCCTGAAGCGATGTGGCGGTGTTCCCGTGCTCGTCGGGGATGCCGGTGGCGGTGATGGTCAGCGAGGTCCCCTCGGCCGGCAGGGTCTGGCCGCTGGTGAGATGGGCGTCGAAGCAGTCCTGCGGGGTGTACGTCATCACCAGGCCGCGGAAGCTGGTGTTGTCGTGCCCGCCGATGGTGTAGAGGGTGTCGTCCAGCACGCTCACGGTCGGGGCGACCAGTTGTACGGGGGGCGAAGTCAGTCCCGTCCACGTACCGGCGATCGGGTCGTAGACCTCGAGGGTGTCGATGAACCCGACATTGTTACCGCCGGCTACGTAGAACCTGCCTCCGATTACTCCACCGCGGGCGTCGCGCCGCGCTGCCGGCAGGTTCGGGAGCAGCGACCAGCTGTCGCTCTCCGGATTGTAGACACGACAGTCCTGAACCAAAGATCCGTTCCAGCCGCCGGCGATATAGAGCTTGCCGTTGATCACCCCCGCAGCCATCTCGGAGATCAGGGTCGGGATCGAGGTTTTCGTCGACCAGCTGCCGGTAGCTGGATCATAACACTCGTTGAGTCCCAGGTAGGAACCGTCATAGCCGCCGACGACGTAGAGACGCCCGTTGATGACCCCGCCGGCCGCTCTCCCGCGGGCAGTCAGCATCGACGGTCCGGTCGACCAGGTATCGGTGTCCGTGTCGTAGATCTCGAGCGTGGGCAGGTAGGAACCGTTATAGCCTCCGACCACGTAGAGCTTGTTGTCAATGGCCCCCACGACCGGAGCCCGCCGGGCGGTGGGCATCGGGCTCAGGGTGGTCCAGGCACCAGTTGTGCGGTCGAAGACCTGCAGAGTGGCGAAGTACCCGCCGTCATGGCCGCCGACGACGTAGAGTTTCTCGCCGATGGTGGCCGAGCCCGCCCAGTTGCGGCCGGTGGCCAGGCTGTCCACGTCGGTCGACCAGCTGTCGTAGACCGAGACACTGTCGATCGTGTACCCGCCCGAGAGGGAGATATTGGCCGTATTCGTCGCCGTCGTGTCGGCTACCAGTTCGTTGAACCAGAAGGTGACGACCGAATCGCCCTCGATCCCTTCAGCCTGGATCCACATCGGTACGGCGTTGTCGACACCGAAATACGTGGTGTCGGGCTCACCCCACCCGATCTCGTCATACGGGGTGATCCGGAACATGCCGTAGAGGTGCTCCTCGCCGCCGGCATCGGTGTCCGAATCCCAGACCAGGCTCGAGTCGTAATCGGCCGGGGCGATGGCGGAGGTGTCGCCGATGACGGTCAGGGGAGTCCAGTCGGCGTAAATGTCTTCCTTACCTTCGACCAGCAGGCCGACCGAACTCAGGTCGGGATCGGAGATCGCGTACTCGATCGTCACGCTGCCGCTCACGATGCTGGCGGGCTGATAAACGTGGACGGTAGGGCGGTAAGCCGGGTTCGGGCTTGGCGTGAAGGTCGTGTCGGCCCAGCTGAGGGTGTTCCCTCGATAATCGTCCATCTCATACACATCGAGCCCGACCGTACTCGAGGGCAGGCTCTCGCCGCTGGCCATGTGAGCGCGCAGGCGGGTCTGCGGATCGAAGATGTCCATGGTCGGCGAGGTGCGGCTGCCGTCATAGCCGGCCCCGACGTAGAGCAGACCTTCGATCTCTTCGACAAAGGGGCCGCGGCGCGTGATCGGCATCGTGGCCGGGATCGACCAGATTCCGGCGGCCGGATCGTAGACCTCGACCGCATCGAGGTAGCCGGTGGTACCGTAGCCGCCGAAGATGTAGAGCTTGCCGCCCACTGCGGCGCACTCGGGGTGGCGGCGTGCGGTGGGCATGTCGGGCAGGAGGGTCCAGATGTCGGTGGCCGGGTCGTAGACTTCGACGTCCGCGAGGGGGACCGACCCGTCCCAGCCCCCGGCGACATAGAGTTTTTCGTCGATGACAGCGGCGCCCGCCTCGCCGCGGGTGATGGTGGCCGCCTGGAGCGTGCTCCAGGTATCGAGGCCGGGGTCGTAGACGTAGAGATCGGTCTTGTAGGTGGCGCCGTCGGTGCCGCCGACCAGGTAGAGCCGGCCGCCGATCACATCGCCGGCCGCTTCAGACCTGACAGCTGGAAGGGACGTGCCCGCGCTCCAGGTATCGGTCATGGCATTATAGATCTCGACCGAGGCCAGTCCCCCCATGGCGAGCTGGTATCCACCCGCCACGTAGAGATACTCGTCGATCGCGCCCGCGACCGCTCCGCGGCGGTTATAGGTCATCGAAGCCAGGGTCGACCAGGTGTCGGTCAGCGGTTCGTAGGCTTCGAGAGCGTTTGAATCAGAACCGTAGTAGCCCCCGGCGACGTAGATTTTTTCGTCGATGACCCCGGTGGCTGAGTTCCACCGGGCGGTCGCAAGCGAATCGGCCTCGCTCCAGGTCCCCTCGGAGGTGACCGAATCGATGGTGGCGGCGGTGGAGAGTGCGACGTTCCAGGTCTTGGTGAGCGAGGAGTCGGCCACGGGTTCGTTGAACCAGAAGGTGAAACTGGAATCGCCCCGGACTCCCGCAGCTGCGACCCACTGCGGGTAGCGGTTGTCGACATCGCCGTAGGTCGTGTCGGGGATGCCCCAGCCCCCGGCGTCGTAGGGGGTGATGCGGAAATACAGATCCTCGGCTTCATCATCGGGCAGGTCGGCGAGCGAGTTCCAGACGATACTGCCGGCGTAATCGGCCGGGGCGATGGCCGAAGTATCCCCGGTGAAGGTCAGCGGCTGCCAGGTGACACCGTAATCGCCCGACCCCTCGACCAGCAGGCCCACCGCGCTCGAATCGGTATCCGAGATCAGGTACTCGATGGTGACATAGCCCTGCTGCACTCCGGTGGGCTGGTAGAGATGGATCGAGGGAGGACTCTGGGCTGCGGCCCGGATGGGAACGAGCACCAGGGCGAGCGCGAGAAGGGCCGGCAGCGCACCCGACCGACGGTGAGATCCCGGGGGTCGGCGCAAACTGTGCCGGAACCGGGCGGGACCGCCGGTGCGGTGAATCGATGAAGAGCTGCGAACGATGGCGGTGGAACGGGTCGTCATTCTCATCTCCTCACCTAGCGAATGATGGTGACCGCACCGTGGGT
>CAZNUA010000108.1:0-4393 GCA_964576115.1 uncultured Gemmatimonadota bacterium | reverse complement strand
GGCGAGCGTACCCATCGGCTGATATGCGTTCGACCGGCAGCCTATCACTACCCGGCAGGAATCGGGAGAGGGTGCATGAACTACTTCTTTACCGAAGAGCAGGAGATGATTCGCGATCTGACCCGTACGATCGCGGAAGAAAAGGTCAAACCGGTACGGGCCGAACTCGACCAGAGCGGCACTTTCCCCCACGAGATTATGCAGGAACTGGCCCGGGCCGACCTGATGCGCGTCTTCGTGCCCGAGGAGGCCGGCGGGCTCGGCGGGGGTACGATGGAGATCTGCATCGTCACCGAGGAACTGTCGCGCATCTGCGCCGGGGTGGCCACGACCTATTCCGCCAACGCCCTGGCGGCCGAACCGATCAAGCAGTTCGGCACCCCCGAGCAGAAGGAGCGCTGGCTCCACGAAGTGGCCGACGGGACCAAGTACGCCGCTTTCGCCCTGACCGAAGCCAGCGCCGGTTCGGACGCCGGCGGAGTGAAGACCGCCGCCGTCGAGACCGACGACGGTTTTATCCTCAACGGGACCAAACAGTTCATCTCCAACGGTGAGGAAGCCGATATCTACACCGTGATCGTGAATACCGATCCCGGGCGCGGTCCGCGGGGCATGTCGGCCATCATGGTCGAGAAGGGCACCCCCGGTTTCACCTTCGGCAAGAAGGAAGACAAAATGGGAATCCGGGCCTCGAAGACGACCGAGCTGGTCTTCTCCGACTGCCTGGTCCCGAAGGAGAACATCCTCGGCAAGCGCGGCCAGGGCTTCATCATCACCATGCGCACCTTCGACCGCACCCGTCCCGGGGTGGGAGCCCAGGCTGTCGGCATCGCACAGGGAGCCTTCGAAGAGGCGGTCCGCTACGGCAAGGAGCGGATCCAGTTCGGCCGCCCGATCACGAGTTTCCAGGGCATTCAGTTCATGATCGCCGACATGGCCACCCAGATCGAAGCCGCCCGGGCTATGGTCTACGCCTCGGCCCGTTCGATCGATTCCGGCGAGAAGGATGTCGCCCGCCACTCGGCCATGGCCAAGCTCTTCGCTTCCGATGTGGCCATGAAGGTCACCACCGACGCGGTCCAGATCATGGGCGGTTACGGTTATATGAGGGAGTATCCGGTCGAAAAGTACATGCGGGACGCCAAGATCACCCAGATATACGAAGGCACCAATCAGATCCAGCGGTCGGTGATCGCCTCGGATGTGATCAAGAGGATGTAGCGCCCTGACTCGGAATTCCGCCCCCGGTCACGACCGGGATGCAGAATTCAGGATCGACGTATAGAGAGCGGGATCGACATTACCGCCGCTCACGACCACTGCGACCCGCTGACCGGGCAGTTCGAGCTTCCCGGCCAGCAGGGCGGCCACCGCCACCGCCCCACCCCCTTCGACGACGAGTTTGAGTTCGGTCGCGACCGTGCGCATGGCAACGGCGATTTCGGCCTCGCTCACCAGCACGTACTCATCCACCAGTTCGGTCACCAGCCGCAGGGTGTGACGGTTCCGGGTCCCGATCCCGCCCGAGAGAGCGCTGGCAATCGTCTCTTCTTCGGTCATCTCCAGCGGCCGGCCGGCCTGCACACTCTCGTGCATGACCCTGGCCCGTTCCGCGCTCACCCCGATGATCCGGATGGAGGGATCGGCCCCCTTCAAGGTCAGACCGATGCCCGAGATGAGTCCACCCCCCGAGAGCGGCACGACAGCCGTGTCGAGGCCGGGCATGTCGTCGTACAACTCGAGACCGATCGTCCCCTGCCCGGCGATGACGCGGGGATCGTCGAAGGGATGGACATAGACCAGACCCTCGGCCGACGCGATCTCGAACGAGTGGGCTTCGGCCTCGTCATAGGTCGCGCCTTCGATCTCCATACGGGCGCCGTGGGATCGCATCGCCGTGAGCTTGACCGGATCGACCCATTCGGGCACGCAGATGACGGCCGGGATACCCAGCCGTTGGGCTACGTACGCTGTCGCCCGACCGTGGTTACCGCTCGAACAGGTCACCACTCCGCGCCGGCGCTCGCTGTCGGTGAGCGCCAGCATCCGTGTCGCCGCCCCCCGCACTTTGAAACTGCCGGTGACCTGCAGGTTCTCGCACTTGCAGAATACGTCGCCCCCGCAGCACTCGGAGAGAATCGGAGCGGGCAGGAGCGGAGTGGGACGGGCGATACCGGCCACGGCCTCGCGGGCGGCAGCCAATAAAGAGGGCCCCGGGAAGGGGCCCTCAGACTGATCGGCGCCGGTGCCGGACGAACTCATGGCCCGCGCCGGTAGACTTTGATGTTGTCGAATTCCGCTCCCTCCTGAGCGTAACAGAAGAGACCGACCCGGCCCTTTCCCAGAGTGTCGTCGGTGAATTCGAACACGATCGTGCCGTCGATCTTGACGGTGAAATCATCGACCACCATCTCGATCTCGACGACATAGCGGTTGTCCTTGTTGTACCCGCCGTAGGTGGTCGTCTTTTCTTCCAGGATCGTCCACTCTCCGTCCTGGTGCAGGTCGAGTCGCAGTTTCGGGCCGCCTGAGGCATCATCGTCGATCATGATGAGACGGTAGAAGTTCCCGTCGGGATCGGTATCCGATTCGGAGTACCGGAAGATGACCCCGACCGCGTCGTCATCCTGCGGCCAGATCTCGACCCGGTAGGAGATGTTCGTCCAGGCGGTGTCACCGACGACCGCCATGGTTCCCTCGTAGTCGAGATTGTAGGACAGCCCCGGCGTACTGGGAGCCCGGATGTTGGATGCCTGACGCAGACGACGCTGATGCACCTTCCAGTCTTCGGGGCCCTCCTCGGTAGCCGCCTCCTGGGTGATAATCTCCCACCCTACCGGGATACTGCCGTCGGTGGCCTCTGTGAAATACTCTTCATAGAGGAGGTCGGTCTCGTCACCATTCGGTCCGGTGGAACCGCCACCACCGCCGCAGCCCCCGATAAAGAGGGCCATGGCGGCGGTCAGCCCCGCCGCCAGGCGCACTTTCCGCATCCACGTTCTTTCAGACACTCGTCTCTCTCCCGGGCTGGGGCCGGGCAGGCTGTCCCCTGCGGTGCTCTCCGCAGCTAGGGCTGCTTGGCCAGGAACGCCTGCGCCCGCTCCGTGTCCCCTGCAGCGTCTTCGATGCGCTTCAACCCTTCCTTGATGGCTTCGATCGAGGAGGCGTAGGAGAAGCGCACGTACTCCTGGTCTTCCTCCGGAGCCCGCCGGCCGAAGCACTGGCGGCCGAGCACGGCTACCCCGGCTTCGTAGAGCAGGTAATTCTGCAGGGCCTTCGAGTCCGGCAATCCCAAGTTCTCACAAACCCCCGTCACATTCGGCCATACGTAGAATGCGCCTTCCGGTTTCAGGCAGGTGAAGCCTTCGATCGCATTCAGACCGTCGACTATCACGTCGCGGCGCTCCTGGAAGATCTGCTTCATCTTCTCGGCGCCTTCCTGCGATCCGGTCAGGGCTTCGGCTCCGGCAACCTGGGTAGAGGCGGAGGTGCAGGAAACCGAGTTGGTCACCAACTGGGCGACCGCGGCCGCCATATCCTCGGGCATGATTCCGTAGCCCAGACGCCAGCCGGTCATGGCATAGGTCTTCGAGTGTCCCTCGAGGATGATGGTCCGCTCGGTCATCCCTTCGAACTGGGTAATGCTCTGGAACTCTCCGTCGTACACCAGGCGGCTGTAGATCTCGTCCGAAAGCACGTAAAAATCGTATTTCTCGGCCAGCTCGGCCACCCGCTCGAGGCTCTCGCGCGGGACCACTCCGCTGGTGGGGTTCTGCGGGCTGTTCAGGATCAGCAGTTTGGTATTGTCATTGACCAGTTCCTCGAGCCGGTCGGCATCGAAGCTGAAAGCATGTTCCTCGACCAGCGGCAGGGAGACGGCTTTCCCGCCCATGAAGTCGATCATCGATTCGTAGATGGGGAAGCCGGGGTTGGGGTAGACGACTTCATCCCCCTCGTCGACCAGGGCGAGGATGGTATAGAACATGATCGGCTTGGCCCCCGGAGTGATCACGACGTTCTCGGGACCGTACGCGGTTCCCCGGGTCCGGTTGATGTACTCGGCGCAGACCTCCCGGAAGCTCAGGACGCCGGCTGAAGGAGTGTAGTGGGTATGCCCTTCGTCGAGAGCCTTTTTGGCCGCTTCCCGGATGTTTTCGGGAGTGTCGAAATCAGGCTCGCCGATCGAAAAGGAGACGATATCGCGCCCCTGCGCCTTCAGGGCGTTAACCTGGGCCAGAACCGCAAAAGCGGTTTCGGTCCCGAGACGGGACATGCGCTGCGCAAGTTTCATGATGACACCTCGATGTTGGCGTTCTCAGGCGACGGCTGCAGCATACGCGTCCGGGTGGATACTCAGAGTAACAAAGCCTCGGCTCCGAAGCCAGTCAACACC
>CAZNUA010000107.1:0-4733 GCA_964576115.1 uncultured Gemmatimonadota bacterium | reverse complement strand
GGTCTCCTCGATCGACACCGACTACGAATTTCCGGGTCGGCAGGATATCCCCGACCGGATCCTGCCCGGCGACACAAGCCGTTGACGCGGCCTTTCCCGTTCGGCTGACCGGCGCCCGCCGGTCCGCCGTCTTCACTTCCGATTCTGAATCGCGGCCGCTTCAGCGGCCGCGTTCTTCGACCCCGGTTTAACCCTTTCGGATCCCGGGCGTATCATGGTCGCATTACGGGAAGCAGTGACGGGAGCCCCCTGCCGGGAGGCAGTCTGACCGCATGAAGAACGATGCCGAGACGCGCGAATTGATCCGGCGCAGCCGGGAAGGCGATGAAAACGCCTTCGGCGAACTGGTCGGGCGTTGCCAGGGCTACGCCTGGCGGCTGGCGGTGCGGCTGCTCGGTTCGGAGGAGGAGGCCCGCGATGCGGTTCAGGAAAGCTTCATCAGTATCTGGCGGCACCTGGATCGCTACGACGACCGCACTGCTTTCACGACCTGGCTCTACTCCGTCGTCACCAATCGTTGCCGCGATGTCCTGCGGGCCCGCCGGCGTCAGCGGCGCTATCTGGTGCCCGATACCGGCCGGGAAGCCGCGGGCGGACCGGTCGATCCCGCCTCCGATGCACCTCCGGTCGCCGGAGGCAGGCTCATGCATCGGATCCAGGAACTCTGTGACCGGTTGCCCCCCCGTCAGCGGCTCGTCTTTGTGCTGCGCGATCTGCACGAACTCAACGTGCGGGAGGTGACGCGGATCACCGGAATGAGCCCCGGGGCGGTCAAAACCAACCTCAGCCACGCGCGCAAGAAGTTACGGCAGTGGCTCGAGACGGACCGGGAGTCAATCCGCACCAATCCAGAGGAGAAAAAAAGGCATGTCGTGCCGATCCTTTGAAAAGCAGCTCTATCTCTTCCGCGAGGGCGAGCTCAGCCCCCGCCAGCGCCGGCGGCTGGAGCGGCACCTGAAACGCTGCCCGGCCTGCGCCGCTGAAGCCGAGGCCATCGCCCGTTCGGCGACCTGGATCGCAGACCTTTCTGCAGCCGATGATGCCGCACCGGTCCCGGCCGATCTACGGTCCGGGATCCTCTCGCGTCTCGGTGAGACTCAAACGCCGCCGCTCCCGACACTCTCCTCCCGGCGTCGGGGGCGGATCGCTCTGGTGCCGACCCTGGCGGCCGCGGCTCTGGTTCTGCTCGTTCTGATGACGGCTCACGAGGTGCTGCTCGGGCATCGGCTCACCCGGCTGGAGAGTGCGATGACGGCCTGGACCGAAGCCGTCACGACCCAGACCCGGGAGTACGCCCGGCTGACCGCCACCCTGGAACGCATCGAACCGGCCCTGCGGACGGCCGGATTCTTCACCGCCGGTTCGACCGCGCGCCCGGCGGTGTCGCGTGACGACCTTCTCGGGTGGCTTTCGGGCCGGGGGCTGGCGGGCGACCTCACCCCGTCCCTGCTGAACCGGCTGAAGGCCGAACTGCCCGTCCTGACCGCAATTACTCTCGAAGATGGTCTGGACTCAGATGAAATCCGGCTGCTTCTCGAGCAGCGCCAGCGGATTGCGACCGCCCTGCGCGGTCTCTGAACCACGGGAGATACCTGCCATGACCGTATCCAGAAAGTCGATTCTCGTCGCCGGATTCCTCCTGGTGCCGCTCTTTCTCGGCGGGTGCAAGGAGTTCGAAATCACGACCGAAATCGCTCGTGACGGTTCCCTTCTGCGCACCGTGGCGGTTCAGGGGGACAGCAGCGGTTTTGGAGAAACGGTCCTGGCTCTGCCGGCGGCTCCCGGGTGGCGTACCTCCTCCCGCCCCGATTCCGAAGAGGTCGGGACGATCTGGTACGGGTTCGAGCGCGAATTCCGCCGGGTCGGCGACCTGCAGGCCGACATCGAGGCCCGGCCGGGAAACCGGTGGGCCGTGCGCAGCCGGGTCGGGCTCGAGAAGCGGCACCGCTGGTTTGTGACCTGGTGGACGTGGACCGAAGCCTACGATTCGGCCTGGCCTTTTGCCGATCCGCCTCCCGAGGACTACTTCACCCCCGAAGAGCTGATCCGGCTCCAGAACGACGAGGCCGATTCGACCTTGAGTGCCCGGGGCGAACGGTGGCAGATCAGGACCCTGTACGAACAGTTCTTCATCCGCCTGCGTCGCGGTGCGGTCCGGCTCGATGACCCCGACCTGGTCCCGGAGCGGCTCGATGAAGAGAAAGAAACCCTCTTCGAAACCGTCATCGCCGCCGCCGACGAGGCCGATGAGGATGAATTGGTCGAGGTATTACTCACGACCTGTACCGACTTCTTCGCCACCTCTGCCGTGGCCGGACTGCGCCCCGAGATCGAGGACTTCAACCGGTTGTATCGGGAGTTCAGCAGTTGGCACGAGATGTTCAGCGGCGAAGGGTATATTCACCAGGTCGTCATGCCGGGTGTCATCATCGACTCCAATGCCGATGAAGTGCACATGAACACGGCCAGGTGGGAGATCGAACCGGGCGAATTGCTTTACTTTCCCTTTTCGGTCGAGGTCACATCCCGGGCGACCAACGTGACTCTGCTCATCGCGGCGGGTATCGTCCTGGCCGGTCTCATCGCCATCCTGGCGGTCTTGGCTCTGCGCCGCACCTGATTGAAGGAATAACGGTCAGGGGATGCGCCAGCGTTTCTTGTGGGGCAGAACCGTTTCGGCGGCGATCCGCTGCAGATATTCAGAATCCTCGTGCGGGATGCCCAGACACCAGTAACGCAGGTTCTCCGGACTTTTCTTGAAGATGGTGGCGTAGTAGACGCAGGCCTGCAGGTAACCGCCGACATCGTTGGGGTGGGCCTCGTCCCGGTGCATCATGTTGATGTCGGGGCGTTCGTCCATGACCCGGCGCCAGGCCTCGCCGATCGGGGCGACGATGTATTTCAGGCTGTCGGCCAGGTCGAGGGCTTCGGTCGTCATCATATCCTGAAACTCGTGACGGCTGAAGGTCAGGGTGTCACCGGTCTCGATCTCGATGGCATCGATCGATTCGAGGTTCATCCAGTCCAGAAACATGACCATCCGCGTGTGCGGATTCCGGGCGTGAACAGCCTCTCTGAGACCGGCGTAGCCCTCGATCGCGCGAGCTCTGCCCTCTGAAAGCGGGAAGGGCAGAGCCCACTGCGCTTCCTGTGCAATGACATAGTTCCAGCGGCCCTCGTCGATCTTCTTCTTGGTTCCGTAATACTCGTAAAGGTGGGAAACCAGGGCGGCGCCGCCCTTGATCGAGTAATCAAAAATCGCCCGGCGGTTCCCGGCTTCGATCATCTTCTGAAAATGGGTGTGGACGTCGCCCCAGCCCGAGAGACTGTTGCCGATCAATAGAACCTGGACGGTGTCCGCCTGCGAGGGGGCGGTCGAAAAAGTGCGGAAGAACGAACCCTCGCCACAGCCGCCGACAGCCAGGAGAGTGGCCGCGAAGAGGGCGATGAACCAGGCACTGTTCGGTCTGCGATGACGGTGCATGTCGTTTCCTCGATATCCCGATTGATCCGGCCCGGGCAATCCGGTGTGGGCCGACCGGCGGCGGGAGGACCGGAACTCCCGCCGGCAGTGAGACGCTGATGGACCCTGCTTTTGTTCACATGATTCGGCTTCCGATATGACCCGGTTCCCTCTCGGGCGCCGCTTTCTCGTGAACCGTATCGCTCCCGCAGCCGTAGGAAAGGGCATCCGGCCCGCTGACTGACGAGGAGTAATCGACCCATGATCAAGAGAACAGGACTGTCTGTGCCGCTCGCTCTCGGCCTCGCTCTTGCATTTTGCCTCGGTCTCGTAGGTCCCCCTGCTTCGCTCCGGGCCCAGGAGGGGCCGGTTCCTTTCACCTCCGAGGCCTGGCAGATCCTCAACGGTGCGGTCGAGGAATTCGAGGGACGCACCACCCTGGCGGGTTCGGCTCTGCTGCCCGGGACCGATTTTCACAACGGTGTTCTCGAAGTCGACATGTACTTTACCGGCCAGCGGTGCTTCGCCGGCTTTTATTTCCGGGTTCAGACGGGCCAGGAATTCGAAAACATCTACCTGCGGCCCCACAAGCCGGGTCACTACGACGCGTTGCAGTATCAACCGGTCTTCGGGGGCCAGAGCGGCTGGCAGCTCTATGCCCTGGACGGGTACACTGCCGCAGCCGAGATACCGCATCATGAGTGGGTCCATGTCAAGCTGGAGGTCATGGGTACCCAGGCCCGGCTTTTCATCGACCGGGCTCCCGAACCGGCCCTGGTCGTCACTGATCTCAAGCACGGTGACAGCCATGGCCCGATCGGTCTGCAGGGGGCCGCCGGCGGCCTGCTGCGCTTTGCCGATTTCAGCTGGCGAAGCGATGACACGCTCGTCTTCGATCCGGCGCCCGAGATCGAAACCCCGCCGGGAACGATCATGAACTGGGAACTCTCCCGTGCCTGGCCGATCAGCGTTCTCGATCGGGACACCTGGCCGCTCTCGGCCGATCTCGGGGATATGCAGTGGCGTCCGGTGAGCCCCGAGCCCACCGGACTGCTGAATATCGCCCGCTATGTGCCCCGCAACGGCGAGCAGATCGACTGCGTACTGGCCCGAACCGTCATCACCTCCGGAACCCGCACCGTGAAAAAACTGCTCTTCGGGTACAGCGACGAGGTGAGTGTGTTCCTCAACGGCCGCATCCTCTTTCGCGGTCATAGCGCCTTCCGCCTGCGCGATCCCGACTTCACCGGTCTCGTGGGACTGCATGATG
>CAZNUA010000106.1:0-4750 GCA_964576115.1 uncultured Gemmatimonadota bacterium | reverse complement strand
CCGTTCGGGACCCAGTTCGCGCAGACCGGCCACACTGCAGACGACATCCACGACGGCATCGAGAGCCCCGACCTCGTGCAGGTGAACGTGACCGCCGGCGGCGCCGTGAACCCGGGCTTCGGCGGCGGTGAGCCGTTCGAAGACCTCGGTGGCCGCATCCCGTACGGCCGGATCGAGAGCCGATTCGGTCAGGATCGACCGGATCCGGTCGGGGTTCGTGGGCGGCACCGAAGCGTCGTGACGATCCGGCCCGGACGATCCCGGCCGGCCCCCCGCGGCTTCGGGCACTCCGTCGACCAGCACATCGACCTTGGTGGCGGCCAGTCCGGCCCGCTGCACCGATCGGGCCTCGAGCTGAACCCGTTCCGTCAGACCGAGGGCCGCGACCTGCTCGCGCATCAGGTCCAGGTCAACCCCCAGGTCGACGAGTGTCCCGAGCAGCATGTCACCGCTGATACCGCTGACCGGCTCCAGCAGAAGGGTCTTCATGCCGTCTCCTCGCTTCGCAACCGTGCCATCCGGGCCGCCGCGCAGCCCGCCCCGAAACCGTTGTCGATATTCACCACCGTCACCCCCGACGCGCAGGTGGCCAGCATGCCCAGCAGGGCCGCATAGCCTCCGCGAGCCACCCCGTAGCCGACGCTGGTCGGAACGGCGATGACGGGCGGGGCGATGAGTCCGCCCACCACGCTCGGCAGGGCTCCCTCCATGCCCGCCACGACAATGACCACGGCGGCGGCTTCGAGTTCGGACCGCCGGGCCAGCAGGCGGTGCAGACCCGCCACCCCGACATCGTAGATCCGATGCACCTCCAGCCCCATCGTTTCGGCGGTCAGGGCGGCTTCCTCGGCCACGGCCAGGTCGGAGGTGCCCGCCGATACGACGGCGGCGGGCCCGCGCATGATGACACCGTCATGGGCTCCTTCGGGCAGCCAGCGGACGAGCCGGGCCACCGGAAAATGTTCGGCCCCGGGGACAGCCTGCAGCACGGCGGCGGCCTTCTCGTCATCGAGCCGGGTCGCGAGCAACGGGGCGCCGCTTTCGACCAGGCGGGCAGCGATGGCCCGGCACTGCTCCGGGGTCTTCGATTCCCCGAGGATCACTTCGGGAAAACCGCACCGCAGGTCGCGATGGGTGTCGACCGTCGCGTATTCTTCGACCGCCGCGAAGGGAAGCCCGCGCAACTGCTCGAGAGCCTCGGCGGGATCGGTCTCGCCCCCCGCGACAGCTCTCAGAAGTTCCAGGATCTCGGATTCACGCACGGTTCGATTCCTCCCCTTCCGGGGCCGGCGGTTCGAAAGTGACGCGCTCGCCCCGTTCGTGCCGGGCCAGAACCTTCAGATAGTACTGCACCAGGGCTTCCATGGCTGCATACGATTCGACCTGCATTGCCGAACGGCGCAGCACCGCCGCCCTCCAGAGCCCTCTGGTGTACCGGCTCATGTGCCGGCGCATTTCCCGGATCGCCCCCGCCTCCCCCTTTTCTTCGATATCGAGACGGGCGTGGAGCAGGGCCGTTTCGAGCCGCCGGGCGGCATCGGGTTCGGGTTCGATCTCGCCGGTCTCGAGCAGCGTTCCGGTTCGGCTGAAGATCCAGGGATTGCCGATCGCCCCCCGGGCGATCATGACCGCCGCACAGCCGGTTTCCTCGAGCATGCGCCGGGCGTCCAGGGGGGTGAATATATCCCCGTTCCCGATGACCGGTATCGGACTTTCGGAAACCAGATGAGCGATACGCGACCAGTCGGCTCGTCCCGCGTAGCCCTGGACCCGGGTGCGGGGATGCAGCGTCACGGCCCGGGCTCCCGCTTCGGCCGCGATCCGGGTCGCCTCGACATAGACGAGCCGGCTCTCGTCCCAGCCGGCCCGCACCTTGATCGTCACCGGAAGATCGACGGCCCCGACGACCGCCCGGACGATCTCGCCCAGCAATCCGAGATCGGTGAGCAGGGCCGCCCCGGCCTGCCTGCGGACGACCTTGCGCACCGGACAGCCGAAGTTGAGGTCGATCAGATCGGGTCCGGTCGCCGCAACACGGCGGGCGGCGTCGGCCAGAACCACGGGATCGGAACCGAAGAGCTGCACCCCGATCGGATGTTCATCGGCCGAGAACCGCATCAGTTCGACCGTCGTTTCGCTCTCCCGGATCAGTCCGTCACCGGAGACGAATTCGGTATAGACCGTGTCCGCCCCCATCCGCCGGCAGAGGCGCCGGAAGACGCGGTTGGTCACCCCCGCCATCGGCGAAAGCAGGAGCGTCCCGAGTTCGGCCTGTCCCAGGGTCAGAGCCACGTGCGATCGTCTCCGGATTGCGGTACAGAATAAGAAGTATAGGCATCAGCCCTACTCTTTGCCGAGAACAACTCCCAGGCTGGCTCGTCTGCCCCACGGCGCGACCGCCGCCAGGGCCAGACCGGCCGGGATTCCTCCCAGCAGGGCCAGCCCGGTGACGGGCAGACGGCGCAGGGCGCGCTCCTCGACCCAGAAACGGGGCCAGAGGGCCCACTGCTGGGAGGCGACGGCATCATAGATATCGTCGCTGAGCAGGCTGAAGCGGTCGCGGATCGTCAAGCCGGAGAGACGGGCCAGCTCCGTCAGACCCTGCGGGGTGAAGTGCCAGCGGTGGCGGGGGGGATCCCAGGCGATCGTCCGGGTTCGGAAAACCGAACGCTCCAGGGCAGCCGCATTGGGAACGGCCAGGATGATATGCCCGTCCCGGAGCATGGCCTCCCGGACTGCCCTCAGCACGGCCGCCGGATCGCTCAGGTGCTCGAGAACATGCCAGAGGGTGTAGAGGGACCGCTTCCGGGCCGTTTCGGGCAGTTCGGCTTCCAGATCGATCTGCTCGACATCCAATCCGCGGGAACGCGCCAGTTGTACCGCCCCCGGATCGGTTTCGAGGCCGAGCGGGCGATCGGCCGGCCGGGCCCGCTTCCAGGCCGCGAGAAAGCCCCCGATCCCGCAGCCCAGATCGACCAGCCCTCCCTCCCCCGCCCAGGGCAGGCAACGGGCGACCTTGCGATCCTGACTTCGCGCAGTCAGCCGGCCCTGCAGGCCGGCGGGGCGGGCATGGGGCAGATAGGTGTCGGCGACCACGTCCGCCGCCGGCTCTTCACTCAGGCTTTCGAAGGTACCGCAGCCGGTGCAGCGGATCAGAGCAACCGGAGCCGAATCGGGCGCCAGACGGTCGGGGGGCAGCAGCCCGGCCTGGTGACGGGCCGCCCCACAGAAGGGACATGCCGGCGGCTGGCTCTGTACGGGCACCCTCGACTCCTTCCCGTTTCGGTGCGGCGCAGCGAGTATACCCGCCGGTCCGAAGGCGGTCAAAGGGCGGGGGCAGGTAGCACACTGACAGCCGTGTCCCAATCATCAATTTGCGTGGTCGGTCACTGTAATGGCTTTATGTACTCCGCCCATTCACTATTGGGGTACTTTGCATAGAAATTGCCAGCCTTTCCTTGTGTCCTTATTATCCAGTCGATACGTTCACGCCCCCTTGTATGAAGGTCTTCAAGAGCCTCAACTGGATCTTGAAATACATATAATCCCCTATCAGTTGTCATTAACGAATCAGAAAACGGAACCATACGTTGGAATAGCGGTACCTGTTTCTGAATCCAATGATCAAGCTTCTCACCATCTAAGAGCGTTGACATCCACACAACGACAGAAGATGCGCTTTGAATAAGTGATTCAGCTAGATCCCGTGTAGGTGTTTTATTGAATTCAACAGCAAGACTATCGTATAGTATTACGTGTTTTAAGACTTTCATTCCCAAGCTTGCATTGAATGAATCATTTGCCAAACAGTATCCTCCACCTTCGTTCGTTCTGAGGATAGCTGCAGGGTAGACTTCCGGCTCGCTGTCATATGGAGGGTGGCCAGGATCCCACCAAGGTCTGTCTACAATAATCATCCATTCTGTACCGTCGTTCAACTCCACGAATCTGGACACCGGGTGTGTAGATAGGGTTATAGAAAAAACCCACCCTTCTTCGGTATGATCTTCAAACTCGATCACGTCAAACTGCCCCTGTGCTACACCCAATATGTCTGCACCATAATCTATCAAGATATCTGTCCGCCCATTTCCATCGAGGTCACCAATCTTAATGGCATTAATCGAAGGATCCGGCCCCGGTGGAATATATGATAATACTACTCGAGAACCCTCAGATATATTATGTTCGAGAATTACTAGGCTATCTGGACTATGAACCCAGCTCCTATTCCTGCCATATGGTCTACGGTCTCTATGAAGCGGAAGTAGAATTTCTCGTAATCCATTTTTATCGAGATCTGCAAACAGTGTATCTCCGACTTGAGGAGTCCTAAACATATCAAGCGTTTGTGCATATATTACATCATTAATAGCAATATTGATAACAATGACTGTAACTAATGATATTTGAATAGCGTGTCTACATCGTCGAGGCAAACACTTTCTAAGCGTTTCCATTGATTTTCACTCCCTGTTTTGTTGTATTATCACCTTTCTCTCACATCCACTGACATTAATAGCAAGGCAAGCGGATAATGTCCGCTGATACATATAGTTAATCTAGTTTCAACCCACATTTCCCACCATTCGACAGAGTGATCCGATAATTTCTGTTATCATGTAACTGCTTGTTTTATATGCAGATAGACCTTATTCAGCCTTTGCCTGCTTCTTCGCGATCTGCCCCCTACCGGATGAACTGCTGCGCCTGAACTTCGCGAGTTTGATTTCGAGTTCAATCCACCTTC
>CAZNUA010000105.1:0-4968 GCA_964576115.1 uncultured Gemmatimonadota bacterium | reverse complement strand
CCAACTACCCCAACCCCTTCAACGCCGAGACGGTGATCCGCTTCCAGCTGCCCACCGCGCAGCGGGTGCGCTTCTACGTGCTCAACGTACGGGGTCAGCGGGTGGCCACCCTGGCCGATCGCGAGTATGAGCCCGGGTACCATACCATCCGCTGGGACGGGCGCTCCGATGACGGCCGGCGGGTGGCTTCAGGAATTTACATCTACCTGATCCAGGCTGGTCCGCACCGGGCCTCGAAGAAGATGACGATCATCAAGTGATCGCAACGGCTCCGGTCACAGTGTGATCGCGAGGGGAGAGCGCAGACAGACAGAGCGAGAAGGACACCTCGGAAGCGACTTCGCCTGACGGGAGGGGCGTGAGTGAGCATCCCCGCCGCTGATCTGGCAGGGATGCTGGAGAAAGAACACTGCAGCAACCGGGTGCCGACGGTTTGCTGTCCCCGCCTCGGGGACCATCGGCACGGAAGGATACAAATGACCAGCTCCCGCCGCGCACGTCGCGGGTTTGTACTTCAGCACTTTTTATTTATTGGTCTATGCGTCGGCTTTCTGATCACCCTGACGGCCCAGACGGTCCGCGCCCAGCAGCCCCCCCTGGTTACGCTGACCCCCCTCTCGGAAACCCAGAGCGGGGATATCACCATCGAGTACCTGATCGAGGATGCCGACAGCGACTCGGTCGGCCTGCTGGTCGAATATTCCACCGATTCCGGCACCACCTGGCTGCCTGCGACGGTCACCGGCGACACCGCCGATATCAAACCGGCCGGATACGATTCGAGCCTGGTCTGGAATTCGAAGAGCGATCTGGACGGTCAGGCTTTCGAGGTGATCTGGGTTCGTATCACTCCCCACGATGACTCCGGCTGGGGTACGGCCGGGCAGATCACCTTCCCGCTCGACAACAAGCCGCCCGAATCGATCAATGCCTGGGCCGCCAGCGGCGACAAGACCTTGTTCTATGTCTTCGATGAGCAGGCCGATTCCACCGCCCTCGATCCGAGCAATATCGGCCTCTCGGGCGGTCTGACCATCGATACGATCGTGGAAAGAGATCACTGGGTCCAGGGGCCCTCGATGCCGACCGCCCGGGAGTATGCCGCTGCGGCCGTGCTCGACGGCCGGTTGTATGTCATCGGCGGCAACGGCGGCCAGAATACCCTCGAAGTCTACGATCCCGACACCGGCGCCTGGACCGCCAGGGCCAGTCTCAATCACGCTCGCAATGGGGCGGTCGCGGTCGTCCTGAAAGGACTGCTGTATGTGGTGGGTGGCGGAGCCGGTTTCGAGGTCTACGATCCTCGGACCGATATCTGGACCGATCTCAATTTCGGGTCGTCTTTTCACTATGGCGCCGGAGGTGTCATCGGCGACAAGATCTACTTCGCCGAGGACTATCACACCTACGAATATGACCCTGTCAGCAAAACGACCGTTACCAGGACAGCCATGTCGACGCCTCGCTGGTATACGGCCTACGGGGTCGCCGATGGCAAACTCTATGTGGCCGGGGGTGAAAACGAGGGCAGCTGGGATAAATCGAACACCCTGGAGATATACGATCCCGTAACTGACAGCTGGAGCACCGGGTCCGTCATGCCGGCGGCAATCAGCCACGCCGCCGGGGTGATGAGGGGGATGGTTTTCGATGTCATGGGCGGTGATACCGGCGCGGGCCTCTCGAACCTGAGCTATACGTATGATATCGGTACTGATACCTGGATCATATTCGGCCAGGATCTGCTGATGGCGCGGTACGCCGCCACCGCCGGGCTGATTCGCGGTCAGGTCTATCTGGTCGGCGGAAACAACGGCGGATACCTGGACCGGCTTGACCTTCACAGCATTGGGTGCAGCCAGGGATATGAACTCACTCTCTCCGGCGGACAATCCTTCGTTGCCGATACCGACATCACGGTCACCGCGACCGGGATATCCGATCGCCATGGCAATATCAACTCCTCTTCCCTGCAGGCGATCGTCGAACCCGAGCCGGGAACACCGCCCCGGGTCTTCCTGACCCCGCTGACCGGCACCCGCACCGGCGACATTCCAATTGCTGTCCGCGTCACCGACCACGACGGCAACCCGGTCACCCTGGTCTGCGAGTATTCTGCCGACGCCGGCGGCAGCTGGTTCACCGCGTCGATCCTCGAGGGAGTGAATAATCTCTTCAAGGAGTCCTACCCCGACACCCTCACCTGGCAGTCACAGTCCGATCTGCCGGGTCAGCATGTTAATGAAGTGCTGTTCCGTGTCACTCCCTACGACGGTCCCACCCATCACGGATCCTCGGCCACGATCATCTTCGGGCTCGACAACAGTCCCCCGGCCTCGATCACAGCCACCGGTCTGAGCGGTTACGACACCGTCACCTTCCACTTCGACGAGCCCGTCGAGGATGCGACCGCCACGAACACCGGGAACATCTCTCTCTCGGGCCTGACGGTCAGCGATATCAGCGTCCGGAACTGGTCGAGCGGGCAGCCCCTGCCCGATCCGGGGCGCTCCGGCTCGGCCTCAGCCGTACTCAACGACACGCTGTACGTGATCGGCGGGAACCAGGCCGGTCACGAAGTCCGGATCTACGATCCCGCTACCGACACCTGGGCTCAGGGAGAGGACAGTAATCAGTGGCGGGATGGCGCCCGAGCGACAGTCCTCAATGACGACATCTACGTCTGCAGCAGCGCCTTCGAACGCTACGATCCAGCCACCGACTCCTGGTCATACCCGTCCGGTGACGGCCTTGCCGATCAATCATGGGCAACCATAGAGGCGATCGGAGACCACATTTACATAGCCGGCGGGAGTGACCAGTCTCATGCGGTCCACCGCTACAATCCCGATACCGATACCTGGACGAATGTCTCCGGCATGCCGACCGCCCGGCGGGGGGCGGTCTCCGGTGTGATCGACGGCAGGATGTACGTGGCCGGCGGTGAGATCGACGGCACTACCTACTATGCCAACCTCGAGGTCTACGATCCGGTTACCGATACCTGGACGACAAAAGCCCCGCTGCCGAAGGCGATCGCCTATGCCGCCGCCGGGGTGGCCTGGGGCCGGCTCATCGTCGTCGGGGGATTCGACGGCACCGATTTCAACAGCGATGTCTATGTCTACGATCCGGCTTCGGACAGCTGGTCGACCGCCGGCACCATCCCCAACCAGCGCTGGAAGACGACCGCCGGCGTCATCGGGAATCAGCTCTACATCGCCAGCGGTTACTGCGGCGGGTACATCACGGCTCTCGACATCTACGACTGGCGGGGGGAGTACGATATCACCCTGGGCAGCGGCGAGGTCCTGCCGCCGGCCGAAACCGCCGTCACGATCACCGCCTCGAATATCACCGACCGTCAGGGAAATACCCTGTCCTCGCCCCTGTCGAACGATTTCTACCCCGAGACCGGTCAGCCGCCGGCGATCGACGTGACCTGGCCGGTCACCGTGCAGCGGGCCGATGTCACGCTGGCTTACGAAATCACCGATGCCGAGGGGAACCCGGTCTCGCTCACCACCGAATACTCCACCGACCACGGATCAAACTGGCAACCGGCCACGGTCACCGGCACGACCGAGGGAATCTATCCCGCCGCCTATTCCGGTTCGCTGGTCTGGAACTCGGCTACCGACCTGTCCGATGAGGACGTGGACCTGCTCCGGTTCCGGATCACTCCGAGCGACAACGCCACGACCCCGGGATCACCCAACGTGGTCATCTTCGAGTTGGACAACCGGGCTCCGGTCTGGATGGGGGCCGAGGGAGCCAGCGGGGATTCAACCTTCCCGTTCTGGTTCAACGAACCGGTCACTGAAGCCTCGGCCACATCTACCGGCAACTTCTCGCTCTCCAGCCCGTACTCGATCGCTTCGATCGACGTCAATGACCTCTGGGAACGGTCTGCCACGTTCGATACCGTACCGGCCGGAGATGCTGCAGTCGT
Source organism: uncultured Gemmatimonadota bacterium (assembly GCA_964576115.1). Lineage (GTDB taxonomy): Bacteria > Blakebacterota > Blakebacteria > Blakebacterales > Blakebacteraceae > CAYSYY01. Next base: position 1,016 of record CAZNUA010000105.1, on the reverse strand, counting down.
CGGCATGGGGGGCAGGCTCTACGTCCTCGGCGGCTGGGACGGGAGCAACCATCTGGACCGACTCGAGGTCTACGATCCGGTCGGCGATTCCTGGTCGAGCCTGGCGCCGCTGCTCTCACCCCGCTCGAGTGCGGTAGCGGCCGCCGTGGCCGGCAAGATCTACCTGCTTTCGGGTGAGAACGCCGGCGGGCGCGTGAACGCCTTCGAGGTCTACGATTCTGTAACCGATACCTGGACCGCCCTGGGCTCGCCGCCATGCAATCCTGCCGCGTGGGATGCTCAGGCTCGCGGTATCGGCGATAGACTGTACGTGTGTGAGAGAGGTAGCGATCCAGCCACGATGTTCATCTACGACCCGGAAACCGACAGCTGGACCAGTAAATCCGGCGGCCTGGGAACGGGCAATCCCGCCACGGCAGTGATCGACGGGCAGTTCTATTTCGCCGGGGGGTGGGATGACAGCGCCAACAACTACTCCTCTGCCCTGAGGGCCTACGACCCCTCAACAGGTGTCACCACCACACTGGCTTCGATGCCGACCCCGCGAGATTGCGCGGTCGGCGGAGCCATTGACGGCAAGTTCTACGTCGTGGGAGGTGGCAATACCAGCGGTGCCCTCGCCACGGTCGAGATCTACGATCCGGATTCAGGCAGCTGGTCCACCGGGCCCGACATGCCGCTGCAGCGCACCGATTACATGGGCGATGCGGTCGGATCTCAGTTCTATCACGGCCGTTTTATCAACTACCAGGGGACCGATTACCTGGTCTTCGACAGGTTGGATCGGGGGAAATACGACCTGACTCTTGCGAGCGGTCAGGTTCTGCCACCTCCACCGAATACGCTCACCCTGACTGCGTCAAACATCACCGATTGGGCCGGCAACACCCTGGCCGGTTCGCTCGATTCCACCTTCACGCCCTCTTCGGGGCAGGCTCCGTCGATCCGCCTCGACGGGCCTGCCGGTCCCCGCAGCGGCGATCTCACCATCCATCGGACCATTTTCGACGCTGAGG
>CAZNUA010000104.1:2053-5154 GCA_964576115.1 uncultured Gemmatimonadota bacterium | reverse complement strand
TCAGGCCCAGAGCGTGCAGATAGGGGCAGCCAGGACGCCGTCGGCCAGCGGGTAGACGCGGCTGCCCGTGTGCAGCACGACACCTGCGACAAAGTCCTGCCCGAGTCTTTCCCGTAACCAGATCAAGTGTCTGGCATCATCACGGCTGGGCGCATTGCCGGCCTTTATCTCGATGCCGATAATCTTTCGGGCGCCGAATTCAGCGATCACATCCACCTCATGACGACCCTCTTCCATCCTGAGATGATAAAATCTCGGTCGAATCTCCGTCACGGTCTCTTCAGCACGAAGTTGCGCCAGAACGAACGTGTCGATCAGGCGACCGAGCTGATCGCCGTCGCGGAGTACGGCGGGGGTATCGAGCTTGAGCGTACCTGCGACCAATGCCGGATCGAGGATATATCGCTTCGGAGTACGCACCAGGCGCTTGAAACGGTTGGTCGACCATGCCGGCAAGGTGGTGACAATCATCAGGTTGGTCAGCAGGCGATCATATGCGATGGCTGTCTTCCGGTCGATTCCCGCCGCATGATAAAGCGTCCGATGGGCAACCAGTCCTGCCGTGTTCAGAACATTGGCTTCGAAGTACTGCCTCATGCGTACGGGATCACGATGCCCTTCCAGAAGTTCGACGTCACGGGTAAGGATCTGTTCGATGTACGCTTCCAACCAGCGTCGGCGTACTCCATCAGACAATGACAGAGCGGCCTGGGGGAACCCTCCTCGCAGGGCCAACTCCACATAGCCACAGAGATCGGGGGGATCGTCCGGCACCTTCAGCTGTGCCCCACGAGCCAACCGGTCGAGAAGAGGTTCGGTGTTTGGTCGACCGAGCTGTTCAGCAACGGTCATCGGATACATGGCCAGACGGATGAGACGCCCTGTCCCCGGCCATGTGGGGGCCTCCAGATCAGCCCGGACCGATCCGGTCAGCAGATAACGTCCCGGTCGCGGATCCGCATCAATCGCCCGCTTTACCGCTCCAAGCACATCCGGGACCGCCTGCCACTCATCGAGCAGGATCGGCTCGTCCAGGTATCTGAGGGCGGCGTCGGGATCTGCCCTGAACGCGGTTGCCTCATCGGGTCGATCCAGGGAGATGATGGTTTTGACATGGCGTCTGGCCGTGGTGGTCTTCCCCGTCGCCCTGGGTCCGGTGAGCAACAACCCCGGGACTTCGGAAAACAACGCGACAATCAAAGGCTCGATCGCTCGTTCCAGGTATTCAACCATAGACCCCTTTCCCGCATCTTCCACGGATGTCATTCCCTATTTCACACAATACATATTCCCGATATCACACATATAATAATCCCGAATTACCGCAATATCCAATCCCATTTTGCCGCAACCGGAGAAGGACAGGAGACTGTGTCAACATCGCAGTGATTTGTCAACTGATCCTGCTGCTGACCGGAGCGCTGGTTGCGGCCGGAATGATATGAGGCGCAGACAAGAAGGGTGTGCTGTGGTTACGGCACCCGGGCCAGCAGTTCCGCGTTGGCAATCCAGAGCAGAAAGTACGGCTGGGCTGCACCCTCTTCGATGAGAGCCAGAAGGAAGGGGCGGTCGAAGACGATATCACCGGAAGAGAGAGGGGCCGTGGTCATCCCGGCACTCGATTCCAATACGGCGCCACGTTCTGTGAGCTGGAAGCGGATATCCTGCCGGGCCTCCTTGATGTAGTAATCATCGTCGACCCAGCCCTCGTTCAGCAGACTCCGATCGATCAACTCGGCAAACTCATGTTCGAGGGCGAAATTCATCTTGGGTACCTTGAGACCCATCCCCGACGGCAGGAGATAATCGGTATGGGCGGCATCGATCGCCACGACGGTCTGCCAGGTTGCCAGCAGGCTCGCTTCCGGTTCGATTGCAGCCAGGACCAGGTGGTCACTCTCGGCCAGGGTTTCGATCTCGATGATATACCCATCCCCGATGGCACCCTTCACGATCACCTGCTCGCGCATGGCATTCGCACGGCCGCCCCGTTCGTCGGACTCGAGCCCGAAGGCGCGAACCTTCTGATCCGGGTCGCCGTTGAAGCGCAGGGCCCGTTCGATGGTCGTGAAAACGTGCTCGAAATCGAGCCGTTTCAGAAGATAGGCGAAACTGATCACTTCCGCGGGGAGTCCCGGTTCGAACGCGACCACCGGTGCGTCATCACCGAACGTTGCGAGCAGAGCATCCTGAATCCGGGTGCAGATGCCCTCATCCCGAAATCCCGCCAGCGCGACATAGGAAGCAGGATCGAGGTACGCGGCGTCGAAGATCCTCTGATTCAAGGCCGTAACCGTCGCCTGGGTGCTGTCCGGCCCGCTCAATTGGATCGGTTCACCGATGATCGAATCGATCATCGTGTTCCAGGCCAGAGCGAAAGTGGCGCACCAGACCTGATTCTCACCGGCTGCCAGGGGAGCCGTCGGATACGCGGTGATAGTGGTTGCGCTGAGTTCGGTTGAGAGAGCGGAAAAGAGCGGTGGCGGACCGGGATCGGTTTGCTCGGGCCGGAAGAGATCGCATGACGTCAGGGATAGGAACACGACCAGAGTGAATGGTAGCAGGGGCCGGAAGCCGGGAATCGATCTGATCTGTATGTCGGTAGACTCCGAAGCCATTCCAAGCCTTCCTCAGAAACCGATCCGCCCGATCCGTTCGGCCCTGAATTCCTGGCCGGCCTGATAGACGGTCATGGCGATGACCGCGCCGTCATCGTTGCGTGAGAATACCACCTGAACATCGGCCACCCGCAGGAAGAAGGCATCATCGGCTTCGGGGAAGATCTCCACGACCTCCTGGCCGGTGACCTGGAAATACAGATGCTCTTCCTCCGAGGTGATCGTGATGGTGATCTCATCGTTGAGCCGGTAGCGGCCGACATAATCGGCCACGATCGCCGGATCGATGGCGATCGCCTGCCGGGTGACGGTAACGGTGTAATTGACACCTTCGATCAGGCGATCAAAGACCACGAAATCCCGCAGGGGGAGTTTGGGTGGAGAGTCGGGCCATTCGAGAGGTACGCCGATGGGGGTGATGCAGATGCGGGCAAAGCAATCGGGGATGCCGAGCACTTGGCGGGTCACGTCCTCGGGAATGGC
>CAZNUA010000104.1:0-1953 GCA_964576115.1 uncultured Gemmatimonadota bacterium | reverse complement strand
CAGGCGTCGCGCAGGGCATCGATCTTGGCCCGGTCGGTGATGACCAGGAACTTCCACGGTTGCTGGTTCCCCGAGGTGGGAGCGGTGCGGGCTGCATCGAGGATGCGCATCAGGTGCTCGTCGGGGATCGGCGTGGAGAGGTATTGCCGGACCGAGCGGCGGTTGCGGAAGGTGTCGAAGAGTCCCTCCTGTTCCGGGGTGTATCGCACCTGCCCGCTGATGTCCTCGTCGGTCAATCCCAACGCCGGAAGGTCGGTCGGCGCGCCCGGGGTCAGGGTGAGGTTGGCGAAAGTCCCGCCAGAGGTGTTGCCGACCCACAAACCCACTGTGCCGATACTCACGCCATGCAGGAGATGCTCGATCTCCAGGCAGGGCTCGCTCTCGTCGTTTACGAACACCCGGGCAGTGCGCCCGGAAACCTCGATGCGGACGTGGAACCACGCGTCGGGCTCCAGATCGGCGGCGGCCTCGTATCGCCCCGGAAACCGCTCGCGCAGGTAGTGCCACGTGTAGCGGGGAGCGGCGTGGTACTGCACGGTGAACTCGCGCCGGGCGGGATCGGCGTGGCGCGAGTTCTGAGGGCGGAAGTAGATGCCTTCGTAGATGCCGTCCGATCGTGCTCGGAAGACGAGGCCGGTATATGTGGGGATGGCGGCGATATCGAGTTCGATGACACCGTTCTCGAAAGGAAGATCATCGAGCAGGGCCACCCGCTCGCCCGAGCCGGGATTGAGGCGCAACGCCTGCTCGCCCCGGTATTCGATCACGTCGGCCCCGGTATCGGGCACGGTCCACTCCTCCAGAGCGGTGACATCAACTGCGTAGGTCTCGACCTGCGCACCCGCCGGAACAGGCGTCAGAAATACCAGGGCAGACAGGAACACCCCTGCCGGAAGCATCTTCTTCAGCATCTGCATGATAGTACCTCGAACATTCAGTGGTTGTCGGGCCGCATCGGGTCGCGGATTCATTTCGGAGTGCTATCAGTCGCGTACGGATCGGTACCGGTGAGGGTTGCAGCGGTTTCCCTGGGGCGTTTCGCTTCCCTCCAGGGCCCGAAGGCGGACGTACTCCTGTATATTCCCGAATGATGCATATCGGGCCCATTGTGTTATGGTCGAACAGCCGGCAGGATGTACTCCTCGAGCATTCGCCATGGGGGAGTGTCGGTCTCAATATTGGCACCGGTGAAGACCACGACCAGGTCGAGTTCCCGGACCACGAAGATGTGCTGCCCGCCGTATCCCCAGGCCAGAAAGGAATCGTAGCTGTGGTCGTCGATCTGGTGGGAATCCAGCCACCAGAAGTACCCGTAACCGAGTTCGTCGGAGTGAGTCCGGATCGATTCGCGTACCCAGTGCTCGCTCACGATCTGTTCGCCGTCCCACTGGCCGTCCTGCAGGTAGAGCTGACCGATCCGGGCCATGTCCCGCGGACACAGGGCGAGACCCCCGCCGGTGTGCGGCATTCCGTTCGGCATCATGTACCACTCCCAGGCGGTGATCCCGAGCGGTCCGAAGAGATGTTCGGAGGCGAACGATTCGGCGTTGAGGCCGGTCCGGTTCTCGATGATCGCGCCCAGAAGGACCGGCAGACCGCTGTTGTAGTGCCAGCGGGTGCCGGGAGGGTCGGTCATAGGCAGTTCCAGGATGTAGCGGATAGGGTCGGCCCCGGAATACAAGCCGAGATGGGAATTCTCGGGATCGGCCGGGTTCTCGTTCCAGAACATGCCGGCCCGCATGGTCAGCAGGTGTTCGAGAGTGATCTCCTGCCGCCCACCCGACCAGTCGAGGTCGGAATAGGCGGGAAAAAGCTGGGGCAGGGGTTCGTTGAGATCGGTGAGCAGACCGCGGTCGACAGCGATCCCGATCAGGATCGAGGTGACGCTCTTGGTACACGAGGCGGCCTGATGGAGAACATCGCGTGAGAAGTCTTTTGCGACCTTATCGATGT
>CAZNUA010000103.1:0-5182 GCA_964576115.1 uncultured Gemmatimonadota bacterium | reverse complement strand
GATCTCCCGCCGACGCTGGTTCCTGGCGGCGTCTCTGCCGCTGCTCGTTCTGGCTCTCGTTCTGATCGTACCGCGCGAGAAGTCCGCGATCGATTCCGTCTTCTACGGCGAGAGCTGCACCTCGATCCTGGTCGGCCGTCTGGCCTCGGCCGACGGTTCGACCATGACCTCGCACTCGTGCGACTCGGGCACCGACCGCACCTGGATCTCGATCGAACCGCACCGCGAGCACCCCGCGGGTGCGACGGCTCCGATCTGGATGCGGCCCAAGCGGACTTCGGGCCCCGACGATCCGGAAAGGATCGCCGTCGGAGAAATTCCCCAGGTACGCGAGACCTACAGCTTCATGAACACCGCCTATCCGGTCATGAACGAGCACCAGCTCGCCATCGGCGAGACCACGACCGGGGGCAAGCGCGAGCTGATGAGCCCCGACGGTCTGATCGATGCCCCCGAACTCTACCGGCTCGTTCTCGAGCGGGCCCGTACCGCCCGCGAAGCGATCCGGGTCGCCGACGAGCTGACCCGGGAGTACGGCTACAACGACTGGGGCGAGTGCTTTACCTTCGCCGATCCGAAAGAGGTCTGGCACTTCGAGATTCTCGGCCCCGGACGGGGAAAGGTCGGGGCGGTCTGGGCGGCGGTGCGGATCCCCGACGACGAGATCGGGGTGTCGGCCAACGCTCACCGGATCCGCCGGATCGACCTCGATGATCCCGAGTACTACATGGCTTCGGAAAACGTCTTCAGCCTGGCCGAGGAGATGGGTTGGTGGGATCCCGAGAGCGGCGAAGAGTTCGAATTCTGCTACGCCTACGCAGACCGCAACAGCATGTACTGCCGGCGGCGGGAGTGGCGGGTCCTGAGCCTGCTGGCTCCCTCGCTCGGTCTGCATCCCGAATCGGAGAACTTCCCTTTCAGTGTCAAACCGGAGCACAAAGTCACGGTGGCCGATATCCTGGCCATTTTCCGTGACACCTATGCGGATACTCCCTTCGACATGACCCGTAACCTGACCTCTGTGAACCGGCGGGGGGAGGTCGTCAAGAGCCCGGTGGCCAATCCCTTCATGAGCGGCGACTATCGGACCCTGTTCGGGATCGAACGCGAGCGTACCATCTGCTCCCCCGCGGCGACCTACCTGCAGGTGACCCAGTCGCGCGACTGGCTCCCCGACCCGATCGGCGGGGTGGTCTGGCTCGGTTACGACAACCCGGCCACCACCCCGCACCTGCCTTTCTACATCGGCATCTCGCAGATGCCCGAGTCGTATCTGATCGATGGCCGGGCGGGGTATCGGACCGACTGCGCCTGGTGGGCCTTCCGGCGCGCCAGCAAGCTCTCCTACATGCGCTACGAAGAAATGAAGAGCGACCTGCAGGCGGTCTGGGAGCCGATCGAAATCGAGGCCTTCGCCCGGCAGGCCGAGATCGACGCCGAGGCCCAGCGCCTCTATCGCCAGAATCCTGCCGCCGCCCGCGAGTACCTGACCCGCTACTGCCACGAGCTGGCCGGTTCGACAGTGTCTGCCTACTGGCAGCTCGGCGACGACCTCTGGTCGAAATACAACAACCGCTGGTAGGAAGAGCACTGCCGAGAGTGGCGGCCGGGCAAGCCGGTGCCGTTCTGAACAAAGGAGCCCGTGAACATGCTGCACTACGCGTACTACGTTGACGATATCCCCCGGCGGGAGTTCTTGGGCCGCGCCGCGCGCGGTTCTCTGGCCCTGGCTGCGGCACCGACGGTGCTCGGTGCCATCTCGGCCTGCGGTTCGTCGGCCGGAAGCGGGGTCGAGGTTGACCGCGATCTGCTCAACCGGACCTTGCGCACCGCTCTGGACGGGGGTGGCGATTTCGCCGATGTCTATGTCGAACACCGCATCTCCCGGAACATCCAGATGGAGGAATCGACTTTCAAGAGTGCCACCGTGGGGGTCAGCCAGGGAGCCGGGGTGCGGGTGATCGCCGGCGATCGGACCGGCTATGCCTACACCGAAGAGATCACCCCCGAGAACCTGCGGCGGGCGGCCGAGGTGGCCGCGACCGTGGCTACCGGTTCGGGGGCGATCGAGCCGGTGCCGATCGACGCATTCTCCGCGCGCGACTCATTCATCACGGTCGAAGTCCCCCTGGGCGAGGTCGCCGATGAGCGGCGTCTCGACGTGATGCAGCGGGCCGATGCCGCCGCTCTGGAGTACGATCCCCGCATCCAGATGGCGATCATCAGTTACTACGATGAAGTCCGTGCGCGTATCATCGCCACCAGCGAGGGGGTCTACCTGACCGATGAACTGCCCCTGCTCTTTTTCATCGTCCAGACTCTCGGGGCGGGCAACGGCCGGCGCCACCTGAGCCGTGAGCGGCTCAGCCGCCACTCCGGATTCGAGATGTTCGACGAGGTACCCCCCGAAGAGGTGGCCCGCACCGCCGCCCGGGAATCGATCGCAATGCTCGACGCCCGCGAGGCGCCGGCCGGGCGCCTGGATGTGGTGATGCAGAACGGGTGGGGGGGTGTGCTGGTCCACGAGGCGGTCGGTCACCCGCTCGAGGCCGACAACATCGCCCGCGAAGTCGGCGCCTTCACCGGCAAGCTGGGGCAGAAAGTCGCCAGCGATGTCTTTACCATGGTCGATGACGGCAGCCTGCCCAACCACCGCGGCACGACCGACTTCGACGACGAGGGCACCCAGATGCAGCGCAACGTCCTGATCGACGACGGTGTGCTCGTCAAGTACATGACCGACATCCTCTCGGCCCGCCAGATCGGCCAGGAGCGCACCGGCAACGGCCGGCGGGAGAGCTTCCGCTATATTCCCATCCCCCGCATGACCAATACCTTCATCGATACCGGCACCTCCGATCCCGAGGCGATCGTGAGTTCCACACCCCGAGGGCTGTACGTGCAGAGCCTGAGCGGGGGGAGCGTGAACCCGATCACCGGAGTCTTCAATTTCACCTGCCGTGAGGCCTACCAGATCGAGAACGGGCGCAAGACCTACCCCGTCTCGGGCGCCACTCTGGTGGGCAGTTGCCTCGAAGTGATCGCCAACATCGATGCGGTCGGGACCGACCTCGCCTTCGGCCCCGGAATCTGCGGCAAGGGGCAATCGGCCGAGGTGGATGCCGGCCAGCCGACAGTGCGCATCCGCGGCATGAACGTCGGCGGCAGCAGGGCCTGAGACCCGGAACCGGAATAGAGGAGAGAAGAACGATGGATTACGGCAGACTGACAGAACAGCTCATCGACCGGTGTCTGGGCAGGGGGGCCGAGGCCGCCGAGGTCTGGCTCGAAACGGGGCGCAATCTGAGTCTGGAGATTCGCAACGGCGAGGTGGAAACAGTCCAGGAATCCTCTTCCACCGGGGTCGGGATCAGGGTCTTCGTGGCGAACCGGATGGCTTTTGCGCACTGCAACGACCTCTCGCGCGGAGCTCTCGATGAAGCCATGGAGAGTGCCATCGAGTTCGCCGGGCATCTGACTCCCGACGACGCCAACACCCTGCCCGACGATCCCGGGCAGACTGCGGTCGAAGGTCTCTACGATCCGCAGATCGCCACCATCCCGATGGAGGAGAAGATCGAACTGCTGCGGCGGGTCGAATCTCTGGCCATGAGCCGGACCGGTGTCACACGCAGCGACGGAGCCCGTTACACCGAAGGCGAGGGCGAGGTCTTCATGGCCAACTCCCACGGCCTGGCCAAGAGCTACCGCAGCTCGGGAGTCGGCTACGGGGTCTCCGTGGTGGCCGAGAAGGGGGAGCAGCGCAGTCCGGGGTATGAGTCGTGCAACCGGCGTTTCTTCGCCGATCTGACGGCTCCCGAAGAGGTCGCCGCCGAGGCCGCCCGCCGGGCTGTCGACATGCTCGACCCCCGCCTGGTCCGCACTCAGCGTGCTACGGTCGTTTTCGACCCGCGGGTGGCGGGGAGCCTGCTGGGCGGTCTGCTCGGCGCCATCAACGGCGAGCGGGTCCTGCAGGGAGCCAGCTTCCTGGCCGGCCGGGTGGGGGAGACAATCGCCACCGAGCTGATGACCGTCGTGGATGACGGCACCCGGGCCCGGGGGCTGGCCAGCGCCCCCTTCGACGGCGAGGGGGTGCCGACTCAGCGTCGCACCATCGTCGACCGGGGCGTGCTGCAGGGTTATATGTACAACACCATTGCCGCCGAGCGGTCCGGAACGCAGAGTACCGGCAACGCCTCCCGGGGCGGCTTCACCAGCCTGCCGGGGATCGGGTCGCACGCCTTCTATATCGAGGCCGGCGATACCGACCCCGACGAGATCGTCGCCGGGGTGGAGAGCGGTCTCTACCTGACCGGGGTGACCGGTTACGGCATCAATCCGGTGAGCGGCAACTTCAGCGGCGGGGCCGAGGGCTTCTGGATCAGCCGTGGACGCAAAACCTTCCCGGTCAAGGGGATCACCATCGCGTCGACCGCCGAAGAGATGTTCAACGGTATCGAGGTGATCGGGACCGATCTGGATCTGAACCGCACCACGACCGCGCCGACCCTGCGCCTGCGCTCGATGCAGATCGGGGGGACCTGATTGCGGACAGCCGGCCTGCGGGCGGGATCCTGACTTGGTACGTGATGACACCTGAAAGGATGAGAGTATGCGTACGGTTCCCCGTATCACCTGTATCGCCGGTGTTCTGCTGGCCGGGTTACTGCTCTGCGGTCCGGTCATCGACGCCCTGAGCTCCCCCCGTCCGGTCGCCGAACAGGACCCATGGCGGCAGTATGCCGGTGAGTACACCGTGATCGAGAATGTGCTGACCGACCTCTACAAGTCGGTCAGTTTCGGACCCGGCAATGAGTGCGACTGGGAGCGCCTGCGCCTGCTCTGCCATCCCGATGTGGTTTTCTATCAGCCTCCCCGCAGAGGTTCGACTGCTTTCACCGCGTACGATCTCGATGCCTTTATCCAGTTCTTCAAGGATGACATCGAACGGAACGACATGGGACGGACCGGATTCCACGAGCGGGTCGGGCGGCACGAGACGACCTCCTTCGGGCGGATCGCCCACAGCTATGTAGTCTTCGAGATTCGGCTGGATCCCACCGCCGAGAGCCCGCTGCAGCGGGGGGTGGACTCGGTCTCGCTGGTCCTGCACGAGGGCCGCTGGTGGGTCTCCTCGATCGACACCGACTACGAATTTCCGGGTCGGCAGGATATCCCCGAC
>CAZNUA010000102.1:1265-5889 GCA_964576115.1 uncultured Gemmatimonadota bacterium | reverse complement strand
GTCCGTGTTTCCACGATCTTCGGATACGCCATCCAGAAACGGTAAAGAGAGCCTGGCGGGGAAAAACAAAGGACAGCCATCCCCCGCCCGGTGCGCCCGGTGGCACCTCCAGCCGCCGGGCGCATTTTCGAGTTCCCCGTTCTCCCCCGACTCCACTAACGTAAGAGGTGACCCAAGACTCCGCCTGGAGCCCGGTACGGTTCGTTTCAAGCCCTCGCTTCAAGGAGACAGATCCCCATGACCCGCCGCCCCCGTGTTCTCGCTACCCTGTTTCTGCTCGTCCTGTTCGCCGGCTCCGGTGCGACCCTGTCGGCCCAGGACGGGAAAGTACTCACCCTCGACGATTACAGCCTGTGGCGCAGTATCACCTCGACCGCGATGAGTCCCGACGGTCGCTGGATGACCTACGCCTACTCCCCCAACGAAGGCGACGACACCCTCTATGTGGAACTCCTCGACGGAGAGACCATCCACGAGATCCCGGGAGGCTCGCGGCCGGGTTTTTCCGATGATTCGCGCTGGATGGCCCTCATGGTCACACCGGCCGAGGACACCGGCGGCCGGAGGGGACGCTTGAGCGATGATCTGCAGCAGCGGCCCCGGCGGCCGGCAGCCGGCGGGGGAGAGCGTAAGCTGCAGCTCCTCGACCTGGAAGCCGGCACCTCGATCTTCGTCGAGAACGTCAGCGGCTTCACCTTCAGTCCCGACTCGCGCCTGCTGGTGATGAAGATGCGCCAGACGGCCGAGGGGGTCGAGCACGAGGGCACCGACCTGGTGTTGCGCGAACTCGATACCGGCCGGGTGCAGAACATCGGCAATGTGAACGAATACGCCTTCAACGAAGAGGGCACCCTCCTGGCCTGGACGGTGGATGCCGCCGGCGGGGTCGGCAACGGGGTCTACCTCATGGATCTGGAGGACACGATTCTGCGCACCCTCGACTCGAGTGAGGACACCTACGCCGGGCTGACCTGGAATGAAGAGGGGACCGCCCTGGCGGTCCTGCGCGGTTCGGTTCCCGAGAGCATGCAGCAGCGGGCCAATGAGATTCGGGTCTGGACCGACGTGGGCGGCCGGCGCGAAGCGGCGCTGCATTTCGATCCCGCCGCCGACCCCGGCTTCCCCGAGGGGATGGTCCTGAGTGAACTGGCCGGGGTGCGGTTCACCGACAATTCGGCAATGCTGATCCTGGGTATCAAGGAGCAGGCCGAGGCGGTCGAAGAGAGCGATGAGGAACGGGCCGACGTGGATGTCTGGCACTACAAGGACGAACGGGTGCAGTCGGTACAGATGCGCCAGGCCTCACGCGATCGACGCCAAACCTGGACTTCGGTCCTGCACCTGGAGGGCCTGCGCTTCCTGCGGCTGGCCGACGAGACGATGGAATCGGTCAGCCTGACCGACGATGGGCGCTGGGGGATCGGGCGCGACGACAATCCCTATGCCGGGATGATTACCTGGGGCGGCGGCAAGGCCGACTACTACCGCGTCGATACCACCACCGGCGAGCGCACCCTCATGGTCGAGAATCTGGGCCGGGCGATGGGCACCTCTCCCGACTCGGAATGGTTCCTCTACCTGAAGGACGAGACCGTCTTCGCGCGCAATATCGCCAGCGGAGCCGAAACGAACCTCTCGGCCCTGGCCGGAGTGGATTTCGTGAACCGGCTGGACGATCACCCTTACGAACTGCCGGCCTACGGTGTGGCGGGATGGTCCGAAGACGGCCGGTCGGTGCTGCTGAACCACCGCTTCGATATCTGGAGTCTGCCCCTGGCCGGCGGTGAGGCGGTCAACCTGACCGCCGGGGTGGGCGAGCGCGATCAGATCCGCTTCCGGATCGTGCGTCTGGATCGCGAGCAGGATACGATCGACACCCGCGAGCCGATTCTGGTGTCGGCCTACGGTGAGTGGACCAAGAAATCGGGGTATTTCGAGGTCGAAACCGGGTCTGAACCCGAACCGCTCATTTTCGTGGACAAGAGCGTGGGACGGCTCTCGAAGGCCGACGAGGCCGACCGGGTCATGTTCACCATGCAGACTTTCGTGGAATACCCCGACTACTGGGTCAGCGACCTGAGCTTCTCGGAGCCCCGCCGAATCACCGACGCCAACCCGCAGCAGGCCGAGTACGCCTGGGGCCGGCGTATCCTGATCGATTACGAGAACTCGCGAGGCCAGCGCCTGCAGGCCACCCTGGCCCTGCCGGCCGGCTACCGCGAGGGCCAGCGCTACCCGATGCTGGTCTACCACTACGAGCTGATGTCGCAGAACCACCACTCCTACTCGATGCCGCGCTACGACGACCGCCCCCACATGTCGACCTACGCCTCGGGAGGCTACCTGGTGCTGCAGCCCGACATCCGGTATGAAACCGGCCGTCCCGGTTCCTCGGCCATGGACTGCGTCGGAGCGGCGGTCCGCAAGGTCATCGAGCTCGGCTACGCCGATCCCGACCACATCGGCCTGCAGGGGCATTCGTGGGGCGGGTACCAGTCCTCGTTCATGGTCACCCAGACCGACCTGTTCGCCTGCGTGGTGACCGGAGCGCCTCCGACCAACCTGGTCAGTTTCTACAACACTCTCTACAAGAGCAGCGGAACCGTTCAGCAGGGGATCACCGAAGTGGGGCAGGTCCGCATGGGCACCACCCCCTTCGAGGACTTCGAACTCTTCATCAGCCAGTCGCCGATCCACAACACCGGCAACATCACAACCCCTTTCATGATCCTGCACGGCACCGAGGACGGATCGGTTGACTGGATGCAGGGGCTGGAGTACTACAACATGGCCCGGCGGCAGGGCAAGGAGGTCATCCTGCTCTCCTACCCCGGCGAGGGGCATCACCTGGGGCGCAAGGAGAACCAGATCGACTTCCAGATCCGGATGCGCCAGTTCTTCGACCACTACCTGATGGACGCGTCGGCGCCGACGTGGATGACCGAGGGAGTGCCGTTCCTGGACAAGGAAACCGCCGATCCGCGCGACGGGATGCCGGGTGACGACAGCGGCCGGCGTCGCCGCCGGATCCCACCCGGTATGAATTGAGGGGTATCGTTCCAGAGAATGCGGCAAACAGAGTTGCCGATGTCACCGCCGGTTCAGTCGAGCGTGGTTTCCAGGTAGCCGATCACCCGCTCGATCGCCTCTGACGAATGAAGCAGGGTGGTCCTGAGCTGGGCCATGATCAGTTGGGGATTGCTCCACTCGGGGCGGTTGCTCTCCTGGAAGATCGCCGCCACCCGGTCGAGGTAATCGGGGTTGATATTGTCTTCGGCCGCCACGGTGAGGCGGTAGAGATCTCGAACCGTACGCAGATAGTAGCGGGAGCGGTTCAAGGTATCGAGATCGTCGGCCACGTCGGGGACCTGCGGATGGATCTCGTGGAAGAAGTCCTGCGAGATGGGGGCATGGATACCGAGCCAGGCTTTGAGCATGAGCGCCACCGCCTCGATATCGCGCAGACCTCCGATGGTTTCTTTCAGATTGCACGTCTCGGTGCGGCAGTCCTCCACCACATCCTGCCGGTTCCTGATCTCGCCGATCATCCGGGTGATGTATTCGGCCCGGCGGTCGAAGACGAAACGGTCGAGGATGCGCCTGTTGAGTTGGGCGCGCATGACCCCCGAACCCACCAGCAGGCGGGCGCCGAGGAGCTGGGAGAGATCGATGAATGTCTCTTCGACCCCTGAATCCAGGTACTCCTCGAGCCGGTTCAGCGGAGTGACGAATCCGCCGAGGATCTCTCCGAGCCGGTAGTGGGGCAGCAGCCCGCGCCGCAGAATCTCCCGGTTCATGCGGGTGACGATCCGGGTGGCGTGGGCGATAACATCCTCGTCATCGGTGTCGACGATGGCAATCAGGTCCCAGTCGTCGTCGTAGGCCTGTTCCCGGGCGTGTCCCCCCGCCACGGTGAAGGCGAAGCTGTCGGTATCGGGCGCAGAGCCGGAGCGCTCACTTTCCACCTCTTCGGTGCAGACGTCGAAGAGCTTGGTGATATAGGCATCGCAGAAGGCAGTGAACTCGCGGTTGGTGACCCGCAGATCGGTGCCGTGCATGGTTCCGATACCGATGCGCACGAACTCCAGATCGTAGTAGTCGCCCAGAGCCTCTTTCTTGCCGGTCGCGGTGGGGTGGACATCGACCAGGGCCATCTGTCCGGTGGCGATCTCGTTGAGCTGGTGCGGGCTCGACAGGGAATCGAGGTACTCGGGATGGTGGGCGATGACACGGGAGAAGAAGCGGTGGAAGTACTTGCTGCTCCACTCGTGGATCCGGCAGAGCTCGCGCAAACGGAGCCGGAAACTGTCGTAGCGGTCGTCGACGACCGGTTTGGACAGAATGCGGTAGAGCGTACTGAAGTGCTGGGTCGGCAGGTACTGCAGGAAAGCGTGCAGGTAGCCGGGATAGCGGTTGAAGATCTTGCACAACCGCTCGGTCATGTAGGGCAGGCCTTCGATCTCGATCAGAAAGGCCCGGCTCATCCGGTCGGCGACCGTCTCGCCGAGCTCGTTTTCCAGACGCTGGCTGATGATCGTGATCAGCCGCATGATCGTGATCGGTGAGTGCTGGGCCCACTCCATGTATTCGGCGATGACGTCCTCCTGCTCCCACTGCCCCAGTT
>CAZNUA010000102.1:0-1165 GCA_964576115.1 uncultured Gemmatimonadota bacterium | reverse complement strand
ATCTCGGCGGTGCGGAAGGAATCCTCCTGCACGATGTAGAACTGGAGCTGGAACTTGAACAGCTCGATGAAAGTCAGGGCCTTGAAAAGCAGTTCGTACTCGGACTGCAGGTGGGGTTCTTTCTCGATCAGAGCGTTGATGATATCCCAGGCATTGACCTCGGGCAGACCGTGGATCGCCTTGCGGGCCGAGAGGACCGACTTGATGATCCGCAGGGCATCTTCCTTGGGCGAAATGGTTTCGGTGTCCAGGGGGGTGACGAGCAGGGCGCGAGCCTCGCCCAGAATGCCCCGCAGAAAGCCCTCGTGATAGCGGATGTCCCGGTCGGGGTGATAGAAATAGCGGGTGCTGATCTCGTCCTGAAAGCGTGAAAAGAGATCCTCGCTGCCCAGGATGAGCCTGGCCCCGAGCAGTTCGGAGATGATCACGACGTCCTGGATCTGCTCGGTGAGCAGGGTGTGGTATTCGGGGATCGTAGTGGTATAAATCTGCCGCCCCACGTGCTCGGAGAGATAGAGATGCAGGGGAGTGGCATAGACGAGCATGTTCTGCGTGACGTTCTTCAGGGCCAGGTTCAGGGCGGTGTCGTCGATGTGTTCGGAGGTGATGATCCCGA
Source organism: uncultured Gemmatimonadota bacterium (assembly GCA_964576115.1). Classification (GTDB taxonomy): domain Bacteria; phylum Blakebacterota; class Blakebacteria; order Blakebacterales; family Blakebacteraceae; genus CAYSYY01. The sequence goes on along the minus strand of CAZNUA010000102.1, from coordinate 549 downwards.
CATCGATGTCGTCCTGATCGGCCCTGGTACCCACACTGCAGATGAAGAACGCCTCGCGATCCGCACCGGGCAGGTGGATATCGATCAGGGTGTCGAGGTAAGCCCGGGTCAGGGTGCGGAAATCGGCTCCAATCTGCATCATGAACTGCTGATAGACATCGATCAGCGTCTGCCGGCTGGAGATCCCGAGAGCGAGGATGTCCTGGTGCCGGAAGTTCATGTGCAGGAACTGCAGGGCGTAATAGCAGCTCACGTGATGCACGTTCAGCTCGGGATCGTCGGTCAGACCGGCGATAATCCGCATCTCATCGGCCGGATCGGAACTCGACCGCCAGAGGTGAGCATGCATGAGCTTGCCCGAGGTCTCGAGCGTTTCGGTCAGCGAGTCGATGAAGCGGCGGATGGTAACGAGGTATTTGTGGTGGTGGTTGGCGAGCGTCGCAACGCGTCGCTCGATGATCTCGAGCGGTTCGGTGCCCACGTCGCTCAGACCACCCGCTCCTGTCCCAGCTTGAAGGCGCGGATGTTCATATCCTCGGTACCTTTCGG
>CAZNUA010000101.1:0-5957 GCA_964576115.1 uncultured Gemmatimonadota bacterium | reverse complement strand
TTCCCTTTGCGCCAATCACTCTCCAAGCAACCGGTATCCAGGATCTCTACGGCAACGAAGCCGGAACTCTCTCGGTCGATTTCGTGCCGGAGGATACGAACAGCAATCCTGAGATCTCGATCTCGGATATCAGTGAAGAAGTTACAGGTAACGTTTCGATTGAATACGCGATCACCGATGTGGAAAGTGATCCCTGTAATCTGAGTCCGGCATTTTCAATCAATGACGGCGTATCGTGGCAGAGCGTGACGACCTCATCAGATACGACTGCGATCGAGGCCGACTCGTACTCCGGGACTCTTCTCTGGCAATCGGCAAGCGATCTGCCGGGTTGCGATCTCGCTGACGTCAGGTTCAGAATATCAGTCATCGACAATGATATCGAGATCGGCAACGCCGATGAGATCACTTTCCATCTCGACAATAATACACCTCCCTCTATCTCGATCTCGGAAACTGTCTATACACCAGCTGATACGACCTGGAGGTTTGCCTACCAGCTCGATGATCCTGAGTCGGATACGCTTGCGATTCAGGGTGAATACAGCATTGATGACGGTTCGAGCTGGCTCGCGGCACACACCCAGGGGACATCAGCGGGTATCAGTGCCGATGCCTATAACGATAGCCTGACCTGGTTTGCCGGTCGGGACCTGCCGGATGCCACCCAGGAAGTCCTCTTTCGGATAACACCGTCTGACAATGATCAAGGCTCATCCGCTGAACGAACAGTGTTCGTGAACTCTCTGGGCGTGCCGACGCTCGAGGTGACGACTGAACCGGGAGATGAGCTGAGCGGCGATGTGTCAGTAGAGTATGTCGTGGATGATATCAACTCCGATCCGATTGATCTGGTTTTCGAATACGCCTATCCGGCCGGCAGCTGGCACACCGCCACGGTCACGGGAAGTGCCGCGCTTTCGGGGCCGGATGAGTATACCGGCAACGTAACCTGGCATTCCGGCACAGACCTGGCAGGGGTCGATGCCGAGGTTGTGACCTTCCGCATCACACCGAGCGATCCGTACAACACCGGTTTCGGCGAACACCTTGTGCTGCACATCGATAACAACGAACCGCCGGTGTTGTCTCTAACGTCACCTACAACTGTCGTTGGCCGTGATATCGCACTGGCATGTGAGATCTCAGACAGCGAAAGCGATACGGTCGATATCGCCGGCTGGTGGTCGATCGACAAGGGAATCACCTGGCAGGAGATGACGCTCCTTAGCGGGTTCGGTGACCTGCTGCCGGCAGACTACTCCACTTCGGTGCTCTGGCGTTCTTTCGATGACTGCGGATATGGCAAGACCGACAGCATGCTGGTGAAACTCACGCCGGCAGACCACGATTCAGGAAGTGCAGTCACCTCTGGATATTTCACAGTGGCAAACTACGTCGGGGATTTCACCGGGGATGTCTGTGTTGATTTTGCCGATTTCGCTACCCTGGTCACCGCCTGGAACGAACAGGATACCTACTGCGACATCGGCCCGGCCACGGGGACGGTGCCAGATCTCGTGCCAACGTGTGACGGTCAGATCGACTTCGAGGATTTCACGGTCTACCTGCAGATGTGGACCTGGTCGACTGTCAATCTCGCTTCAGCAGGTTCCAACTCGGCTGTTTCATCCGGGCGGTTCGCAGTCGCCGAACCCGATCAGACTCGTGTCGTTCAGTTCCAGCGTCAGCATCCGATTATGCTCGAACAACCCGAGCCGGAAGATGTCTGGGCACCCGACAGCGGTTTTCTGGACCTCTATCTCGAAGCGCACAATGTGACAGGGCTCATCTCGGCGGGTATCACGCTGCACTATGACACCCGCCACCTCAGTTTCAGTGATGTTCAGCCAGGAACCTTCCTGGGACGAACGGGGGGCAGCGATCCGAACTTGCTCTTCGTGGAACGGGTCGATGAAGAAGCCGGTCTGATCGAACTCATGTTCGGGCGGATCGATCCGGATGAGCCCGACGTATCGGGCGGGGGCCGGCTGGCGACACTGCAGTTCGAGAAGCTCTCGCGCGAGAATTCAGAAGTCAGCATCGAATACGATCTCAGAACCAGCCGGGCAGAGGTACTCACTGCAGGGATCTATACCACGAATGTCACCGCTGTCCGTATCCCCGATGAGTTCGCCCTGCTGCAGAACTACCCCAATCCGTTCAACGGGCAGACCACGATCCGCTTCCAGCTCCCAACCAGGCAGCGGGTGCGGATGTATATCTACAACGTTCGCGGTCAGCGGGTGGCCACCCTGCTTGATCAGCAGATGGAGCCGGGCTATCACCGTATCACCTGGGAGGGCAAAAGCGACGACAGTCGCCAGGTCGCTTCGGGGATCTATATCTACCTGATCCAGGCCGGCCGGCACCGGCTGTCGAAGAAATTGACCTATATCAAGTAAGCAAATCCTCGGTTTATCGCATCGTTTCCGGCAACGTACCGTTTATGAGCATAGCGGCTGATTTGTGACAGCCTTTCAAATCAGCCGATACGTGTGCATTTCAAGCACCTGACGGAAACAGAAATTGAGGACAGTTCATCCACCCACCGATTTGTTGATACAGACTGCCGTGTCGATCCCGGTTCGGAGTTACTCCTGCCGCATGGCCCCGAGCGGATTCACTCCTGCCGCCCGGACCGCCGGTATCAGGCAGGCCGCCAGCGCGGAAACCGCGATCACGAGAGCCAGGCCAACAAAGGTGACGGGATCGGTGGTCGTGATCTGGTAGAGCAGACTCTCCATCGTCCGGGTGAACAGCCAGGCCAGGGGCAGTCCCAGCGCCAGAGACAGACCGGTGAGCGCCAGCCCCTGGCGCAGCACCAGCGAGATGATCCGGGCCCGCTCCGCGCCCAGGGCCAGGCGGATCCCCAGCTCGTGGGTGCGCTGGGACACGGCGTAGGCCAGCACGCTGTAGATCCCCACCACCGCCAGTACCAGGGCCACGGCCGCAAAGGCGGCGGCCAGGAACATGGTGAAGCGGGGCCGGGCGACATTGGCCGAGAGGACATCGTCGAGGGTGCTGACGCCGGTCAGAGGAAGGTTGGGATCGAGATCCCGTACCGTGGCGCGCAGATGGGTGAGAGCTGCGGACGGGTCCACGCTGACCTTCATCATGACGGTGAAGCTGCTGATCCGAACCTGAGACAGGGACAGGAAGGCGGTGGGGAAAGCCCCGTAGCGCAGGCCGTACTGGCGCAGGTCGGAGACCACGCCGATCACTTCCAGAGGCGGGGTTTCACGCGGACCGATCCGAACGATCCGACCAAGAGGACTCTCATCGGGCCAGTGCCGTTCGGCCATCGATTGCGTGATGACCACCACGCCGGGGGCTTCGATGTGATCTAGGTCATCGAACAGACGACCCTCGAGAAGAGTCAGGTCGAGAACTGCGAAGTACCTGGAGGAGGCGTAAATACGGCTGACCACGGGCGGCTGATCACCCTCCGGCTCCCGACCCTCGATACGCAGAAATATCTGGGGAGCCATGGACATGGGCGGGTTCGACACCTCGCCCGCCTGCTCGATAGCCGGTGCCCGCACGAGTCCGTTCGTCAGTTCCTGCTGGAAGTTGTGAACGGCGGTTGTGGTCCGGTACCTCTCACCCGCTAGAGAGATCGTGGCCTGCAGCACACTCTCGCTCGTAAAGCCGGGATCGACCCGCTGCAGACGGACGAAGCTGCGGATCAGCAGTCCGGCTCCGGCCAGGAGCACGACCGCGGCCGCTATCTGGATCACAGCCAGGATGTTCTTCGCCCGTCGTGAGGCGGTGCTCTGGGTCAGCCGGGCCGAGCCCGCCCGCAGCGAATTGACCAGTTTGGAACGGGCGATCAGAAAAGCCGGGGCGATCCCGAACAGCAGACTGGTCAGGAGGGTGACAAGAGCGCAGAAAAGGAGCACCGGGCCGTTGATGCCGATGGTTTCGATCCGCGGCAGGTTCCCTGGATTGAGTACCCGCACGGTTTCAAGCCCCAGCCAGGCCAGGAAAATACCCGCGGCCCCGCCGATCACAGCCAGCAGCAGGCTCTCGGTTGTCAGCAGATGGAGCAGGCGCCGGCGGCCGGCGCCCAGGGCGCCCCGGACGGCGAATTCACGTTCCCGGGCCAGCCCCCGGGCCAGGAAGAGATTGGCCACATTGGCGCAGGCGATCAGCAGGACGAAGGCCGCGGCGGCCATCATCAGCCAAAGAGGCTGTTCGACGTCGCCGACCATGACGTCGCGCAGCCCGAACACATTCACCAGACTCCCCGGGTTGGTATTGGGATACTCCTCTTCACGCCGGTGCGCGATCGCGGTCAGATCCGCCAGCCCGTCATCGATCCCGACTCCGGAGCGCAGGCGCCCGATACCCGACAGGAAGTGGTTCCGCCGCTCCGCCCAGCCCGCTTCGCCCAGGGCCAGGGGCAACCAGAGTTCAGGGGCTCCATTCGGGAAGCGAAAGTCCTCGGGCAGGATTCCGACCACGGTATGGGCCTGACCATCCACGATCAGGCTGCGCCCGACCGCGTCGGGATCGGCGCCGAAGCGGTTCTGCCAGAAACGGTAACTGAGCACCACCACCCGATCATGACCGGGCACCTCATCACCGGGCTGCAGCAGCCGGCCCAGATGGGGGCGTACCCGCAGGGCGGCCAGCACCTCGGACGTCACACCCTGTACGGCCACCCGTTCCGGGTCACCGTCACCGGTCAGTGTCGCGGAGGTGTTGAAATACGCACCGATCGTCTCGAAGGTCGTGTTCTGTTGCTGATAGGCCCGGATGTTCCCCGGCGGGAAGGCGTTGCGCTCCCAGCCGAGATCGACTTCGCGTTCGAAGAGGAGCACGATCTGATCAGGTTCGGGGTAGGGCAGGGGGCTGAGGAGAACACCGTGCAGCACGCTGAACAGGGCCGTATTGGCCCCGATCCCGAGGGCCAGAGTCAAAGCCACGACCAGCGTGAAGCCCGGCTGCCGGAGCGCTCTCCGCAGCGCCTGCCGCAGATCCTCCCCGAACCAGGTCAGCCACCGGCCCCGGGAGGGCCGGGAGGCCCGGCCTTTGATCGGACCGCCGTCGGGCGGTCTGAGCGAACTGTTCAGGCGTTCGGAGATCGCGTTGCGGACCGTGTCGGAACCGGCTGAGCAGAGCATGACCAGAGCCGTTCGGATTCGAGCCCCCCCTCCTTCTTGCTCTCCGGTAAGACGGTCCTCATACCGGTCCCGAAAAGCCGCGCACATGTCAGCGCCGTAGGCCTCCCGGAAATCCCGGGGATAGAGACCGAGCAGGGTACGGTAGAAGCGCAGGGCGAGCGGAATGCCATCTGCCCCCGATCCGGTCACCGTCTGGGAATCTGCGTCCACGTTCATCACAGAGCCTCTGGATCGGTGAGCAGCTTTTCGGATCGGGCCAGTGCGAGGGTATCGCTCAGCCGGCGGGCTTCGGCCCGGGCCACAGCGCGTCCCAGCGGTGTCAGCGTATAGATGCGGCGCTTGCGACCGGGCCGGGGCTCGGAATTGGATTCACCGTTCTCTTCGATCAGACCCGAACTCGAGAGCCGGGCGATGATCCGGTACAGAGAACCAATCTCGATATTCAGGCGGCCGCCCGATGTTTCCTCCACGACCTTCATGATGGCGTAGCCGTGCAGCGGCTCGCGAGCCAGGGCGAGCAGGACCTGGAAATCGGTGGGGCTCATAGGGAGGAAATTCCCCGGACTGCGGTGCGACGTGTCCGTCATCACATCCGACCTTCCATCTGGAGGGAGGCTGATCCTGGGACATATATGTATTGTACTTATATGTAAAACGTGAATATGAGGAAAAGGTTACGGGGAATTCTCGCTCTGCCGGTGATATCCGCCGGCAGCGTAGAGGTGGGGGATGGAGGAAGGTCCATTGCGTGCGATTTGTATACATCATATATTATGTATATGCAATATTCATAAGTTATGGACTGTGAACAGGAGTACCATTCATGCC
>CAZNUA010000100.1:0-5994 GCA_964576115.1 uncultured Gemmatimonadota bacterium | reverse complement strand
ATGAACATTGGCGCGGAGGGCTAGACCTAACTGGTAAGGCAGCGGTCTTGAAAACCGCCGGGCGCAAGCCCTTCGGGGTTCGAGTCCCCGGCCCTCCGCCAGATCTTCTTATCCGGTCCCGAACCGGCTCCAAGTGCAGTTGCCCATGGGATGATCAGCGTTCCAGAATCTCGCGCAGCCAGGTCAGATAGCGGCGCTGGGCGGCCCGGTCGGGCTGGCCGTGTCCCTGACCGGCGCCGGTGACGAAGGTGACCCGGGCTCCGGCCGCTTCCAGTTCGGCCGTGAAGGCCTGCATGTCGTCGTAGGGACAGTTTTGGTCCGCCTCGCCGTGATAGATGAACAGGGGTACTCCGGCAAAGCGGGCGGCGTGGTCTGCGGTGCGCAGATCGGGACAGCCGTCGGCAGGCTGGAGCGAGCGCAGGGGATAGGGCTCGCCGCTCAATACCGCCAGGCCCCTGAATGCGGCGGGCGAGTCGAGCCAGGTCCGCAGCACGCCGTACCCCCCCATCGAAAATCCGGTCAGGACGATCCGATCGGGATCGATCGGAAATGCGGCCCTCACGGCCGCGATCGCCTCGGCGATGTCGGTCTGGGCGTTCCCGGTACACCAGCCCGTCGAGGGTCCGCGCCCGAACGGAGCCAATCCGAAGGCTTCGTCGGGTACGAGGAAATCGAAGCCGCGCAGGTCCTGCTCGGTCGAAGCGCTGCCATGCAGGTAGACGATGAGAGGATAGGTGCGTTCCTCTTCGAGCCGGCGGGGGATCTTGACCAGATAAGGCTGCAGTGAACCGTCGAGTGTTGAGTGGTAGGCCCGACGCACGTAGCCGGTCCGTTCTGCGATCAGATCGCGGCCGGCTTCGGCGGCTTCGATCGTCAGGAGGATATCCTCGACGGCGGTCAGGAGCGCTCCGCCGGTCTCGTAGGATTTGAGCCCATCGAGTCCCTCGGCCGTTTCGTAGATATGCAGGGCCAGGGTGGTGCGGCTGGACTCGGCCAGAGTTCCGTCCACTTCGGCCAGGCGTGAGAGCAGGGCGACCGGATCGAAGGCGCGCCGGACGGTCAGATCGGTCTGGCCGCTGATACCGCTCTGGGCCGATTCATAGCGCAGGACATAGTTGCCGGGGGGCAGGTTCAGGTCGGGAGTGGTCCAGGTGTAGCGGCCGACACCGGCCGAAAGGGTGTACTCCATCCGGGTCCAGACCGAGGGACCGGTGCGGTCGGGCGATTCGATGAAAATGTCGATGCTTTCCACGAAAGGCCCGGCGGAGAGGGTGGCTGCCGAGACCTGCGCCGGTCGGCCGCGGACGACATGGCGCACGTCGGGGCGCACGAAGGTCCGGGCCTCGGATCCGGGAGCCGGCTCGGAGAAAGTCAGCCGGGCATAGCGGCGCGGCCGGTACTCGGCCCGCAGGTCGGGATCGTCCAGAACCGAATACCGGCTCCGGCCACCGTCGGGCAGGGCCTTGACGAAGCAGAGATTGAAGCCGATACCGTCGGAGAGCCAGGGATGGTAGGGGGGTACATCGGACCAGGGCAGGAGGAGTTCGAAACCGATCGTGCCCCCCTGGGCGGCGGACTCCAGCCGGGTGGCCTCGCTCGTGCGCCGGAAGATGGTATCGACGTTGTAGTACCAGAAGATCCGGCGCGACCACTCCAGGCGCCGGTCGTTCACAGCCGAGCAGGCCAGCAGGTAGAACTCGTCGGTCGGGGCCTCATCGGCGCGGGGGTCGGCGATCAGCAGGTGGAAGCCGTCACCGTTCTGATACGCCCGGTCGCGGAAGGTGAACTCATCGGCGTCGGCTTCGAGATAGAGGTAGAGGAAATCGATCCCGTAGCCGATCCGCCAGCGCGCCCCGGGAACCTCCGGCTCTCGAGAGAGGTTCTCTATGACCGGGAAAGTGCGGATCGGCAGGTGCTCCAGTTCGGGATCGAGACGACCGTCGATCCGAGGCGTGGTATCCAGCCAGGTGACCGGGACCAGGGATAATTGGGTCGGGCAGTCGGCGGAGGAGAACCCGGTGACCGGTTCGGCGGCGGCCGGTTCAGGCGGAGGGGCCTGCTCGGCGTACACAGGCGTACTCATCACCAAAAGACTGAAAACCGCCACCAGAAGCATAGCGGCCGTGGTCCGGTTGAAGGCTCTGATGAGGGGGATTGGCTGCCGGCGCACGTGGACCGCCCGGTTACGGTTAAAGCCTCATGATCGTCTGGATGCTTCCGTCCCTGTCGTTACCACAATGTACGGCTCACCACCGATGAGGTTCCGTGCACCGGCCGATTCCGGTGAGGCAGGATCGGATCTCCGACAGAGGGCTGAAACCTTTTCTTCTTTTAGGCCGTCTAAAGGAGTGCGTACCAGAAGACGACACCATCGAAAACATCACGATCGAACGAGGTGGGTGGCAATGATGAGCGGTTTCTACAGCACGGACAAAGATATTGATCGCAGGCGGCCGGGCCTGATCGTTGTGGCTCTCGGTCTGGGCCTGGTTCTCCTGGTGGGCCCGACCGGAACGGTTGCGGGGCAGGCTGCGGCAGACGGGGATCAGGCCGGTGATACCCGGACCTATACCTACCGGGCGGACAAGACCCAGAGCACCGCGTTGCCCGGTCAGCAACCCACTGAAAACCGATCCCGGCTGCAGATGACCTGGACGATCGAACCGCTCGATGCTTCGTCATGCCGGATCACCGTCAGCGAGGCCGCCCTGCACCGCGATCCGGGTAGCTCGCCTGTCTGGATAACCGAGGCCAACCAGATCCAGGCCGTGGTTCACTTCGATCCCCGCGGCGGCATCGCTTCGGCCGACGGTCTGAGCTGGAATGTGGCCATTCGCGAACTGGGTGGGACCGGCTGGTTCATATCCGAACTCCAGCGCCTCTTTCTCTACCATCCCGAGGGCGAACTGACCCCCGGTACCGAATGGACCCGGGAGCGCTCCTGGCCGGCCGCCCGCTCCACCTTCGACCTGGAATATGCCGTCACCGATTCTTTCCGGTGTACCGGGCGCACCACTGTCAATGGGGTAGAGGCGCTGCAGATCGAGGTCACCGCCGGGGTCAGGTTCACCGGTGAAGGAGAGCTTTCGGGTTATCCGGCCGTCATGGCGATGACCGGCACCCGCACCGCCACGATTCTCGTGGAGGCTGCCACCGGTCTCGTTCTCTCGTACGAGGAGCATGAGAAATCGAGCGGAGGGATCGAGGTCGAAGCCGCGGCAGCGGTGGTCGAACTCGACGGTGTCGCTACCATCACGGTCGGGATCGTGCGCTGACCGACACTACCCCGTCGATCCGAGAAAAAGCCCCATCAGATATGCAGCATACCCGGCCAGGAAGAGGAGCCCCTCCCGGCGGCTGACGACCCGGCCGGTGATGAAAACCGGTAGACAGACGGCTGCTGCAATGAGCATGACCGGCAGGTCGAACGTCAGGGCGGGTCGCGGGACCGGGATCCCCTGCGGCGCGAGGGCAGCAGAGCAGCCGAGGACAGCCAGCAGATTGAAGAGGTTGCTTCCGAGGATATTGCCGACCGCAATCTCCCGCTCCCCCCGCAGCACGGCGATGACCGATGTGGCCAGCTCGGGCAGGGAGGTACCCACCGCCACGACGGTGAGTCCCACCACGAGGCTGCTGATTCCCACCAGCGCCGCCAGTTCGACCGCTCCCAGGACCAGCCACCTCGAACCGATGATGAGCAGGATCAGTCCTGCAGCGATGAGGGCAAGATGGAGCAGGAGCGGGGAAGATCCGGAGCCGGGAGAGGGTACCGGTGAGCGAGAAGCCGGGTCGATAAACGGTTCGGCCGACTCCGCCGATCCAGCCCGGCTGGTCCGCCCTGCCAGCGCCAGACGGATGAACACAACGAGGTAAAGGATGAGCCCGGCCAGCAGGAGCAGCCCCTCGAGGCGGCCGAGGACGGAATCGAGGGCGAGCAGGAAGACCAGGCCGGAGATGACGATGACGAGCGGTACCTCGATCCGCACCAGCCGGTGCGAGACCGCCAGGGGAGCCAGCACGGCTGAGAATCCCAGGATGAGCAGGATGTTGACGATATTGCTCCCTACCACATTGCCCAGGGCGATTGCCGGAGCGCCGCGCAACGTGGCCACGGTGCTGACCGCCAGCTCGGGGGCGCTGGTCCCGAAGGCAACCACGGTAAGGCCGATCACCAGGTGGGAGGTGCCCAGGCGCCGGGCCAGCCGGGAGGATCCCCGCACCAATAGCTCGCCGCCGAGTATGAGCACCGCCAGACCGCTCAGGAGCAGCAGGGTGATCATGACCGCTCGTCGTCTCTCCCGGAAGCGTCGAGCCAACGTTCGAGCAGATAAGCCTTCATTTCCTCGAAAACCCGGGCCTGTTCCTCGACGACCTCCTCGGCCTCGTCGTTGGACATCTCCCGGGTTCGGTTCACGAACGAGGCGATCCGGGCGAAGTAGAGCGGGGTCATGAGGCTGACCAGTAACTCGCGGTTCCCCTCCCAGGTGTGATAGGCCACGGACAGGTCGTAGAGGATGCGGCACCATGATTCGACCGGGAAGAGAAAGGCCTCGACCGGTTCCTGGGTCAGGGCGGTGATGACGGCGAAATCCTCGGCGGCGATGATCTTCTTCCAGACCTCGTTGTAGTTGGCATACCCCGTTCTGAAATCCCCGACCAGTTTCTCGACGTTGATGGTGAAGGGAACCGGTTCGATCTCGACCGGGGGACCGATCACCGGTACCTCACTGCTCCCCTCGACCCGCATCCACACGTTCTCGTGCCGCTCCATCAGGATGAAAAGGGTACTGACCACCTGCCGGAACATCGGTCCGAGAGCCTCGGCCGGATCCTTCGCGTCGTGGATCTTCACCCCCAGGTTGGCCTGGGCGATGGCCGTCTGCTCGACCATGGCGGTAGAGGTAAGCCAGATGTCGATGCCGAAGCGGGCGATGTCGCTCTCCCAGACATCCTGCAGCAGGAGCTTGCGCACCAGCGGCAGGGAGAGGGCGAAATCGCCGCCGATCGGCTGGCGCACGCGGTAGCCGTATAGAGCCCGGGTGAGATTGTAGACGATGTTGTTGGTGATGGTGCCGTCGTACTTATACCGCTTGTAAAAGGGTGCGATGTAATCGTACCCGTCGTCCAGGATGCCTCCGGCCATGTGGGCCACCCAATCGGGCGTGATCGACCGCAGATCGGAGTCGAAGAGCACGCAGGCTTTCGCCTCGAGCAGGTCGGCAGCTTCGAAGATGGCCCGTACCGCGCTCCCCTTGCCCGGCACTCCGCGGTAGATATGGACCACCCGCTCGATCCAGGGGCGCGGTTCGAGATTCTCGGCTTCTTCGCGAGAATCGTCGACCGAACCTCCGTCGGCCACCATGACCACACCGCGTCGGTCGCCGAAACGGGCGTGCAGACCCTCCTCGACGGCCTCGACGACATGGGCGATGGTGGAGTCGTTGTTGAAACAGGGGATGCCGACCAGGATGTCGGCCCGTTCCATCCGCTCGATCCGGCGGCGGACGGGCTGGCGGATGGCGGTCGAGAAACGCATCGGGTACCTCCGGGATGAGAGGTTCGAGTCGATCGAACAATTATGATATCATCCCAGCCGGAAGGGAGGATATCGGACTCGTGCGTGTCGATACGTCAGATCCCGGGGATTTCGAAACCCGGGCGGCAGGGTGGCTCGAGCACATTCGCTCCCACACACCCCCCCGGCCCCACCTGCGCCCCCGGCGGGGTCGCTGCGCCCTGCTCGTGATCGATATGCTCCGCTACTTCGCCGATCCGGCCGGGCGCTGCTACCTGCCCTGGAGCGAACCGGCCGTGCCCCGGATCGCCGCCCTGCTCGCGGCCTGGCGCTCGGACGGCGCTCCGGTCTTCTTCACCCGGCACGCTCACGAGGGCGAGCACGACCTGGGCATGCTGGGTACCTTTTTCTCCGATTACATCCGCGCCGGCGAGCCCGAGTCGGAGATCATCGCCCCCCTGGCCCCGCTCGAAGGTGAA
>CAZNUA010000099.1:0-6656 GCA_964576115.1 uncultured Gemmatimonadota bacterium | reverse complement strand
GGATAAGTTAAAGCGTAGCAGTGCACCTGCGACCATTCTTGCCCTTCTTCTCTTCGGTGCTCCACTCGTCTTTGCGTTTAGCGTTCCCTATTACCCTACGGGATTCTACGGCTGGTTTGTGCCGGCGGGAGAATATGTACAGCTAAAATGGGATGACAATGATCCCGAAGATGAGGTTGACTACTATTTGGTACAACGGGCGGATGGTCTTGATGGTGAGTTCTATACCATAGACAGTTGTGTCGTTGATAAAAGCGGCGATTCATATACTTACTATCAAGATTGGACAGTTGATCCAGAAGAGGAGGACTATTACCAATATCGTGCGAAAGCTCACAATTGCTCCGGTTGGAGCGGTTGGTCTGAACATGAAATAGTAGCCGTGTACCCTGAGAAGAAGTGACCTACACTGAAGCCCCACCCCGTTACGGGGTGGGGCTTCAATTACTCCCCATGAAGAAAGTGACGATCATCGCCTTCTTACTACCCGAACACCTTCATCATCGGGCGCGACGGACGGATCAAGCAACATCACGTGGGCTCCCGCGAGAGCGATCCCGAGAACCTGGAAAGGGAGGTGCTGGCCGGACTCGAGACATGAGGTCAGTTCGGATACCGCAATCCTGCTGCCGCCGAAATGACCCGAAAAACGGTGGGAATACCCTCGTTGGTGTCGGGATCGGTTACGATGGCCAGGATATGACCACGCTGTATCAACGCTTCGGTGACCGGCGGCCATTCCGTATCTCCCAGGTACTCTCCCTGGGGACTGATCACCCGGTAGCGATCGCTCTGATTCTCGTAGACATCAAAGGGACGTTCCTCGGGTATCCGGAGCCAGAAGAACCCGGCGTCATCGAACCGGGGTAAATCCCACATGGCTTTGTACTCCGGGAAGAGCAGGTTCTCCTTGGCATTCTCCGTAATGTCGTATTCGAAGCTGTCGCCGGTACGCTCGGTATAGCCTTGTAGTTGATGAAGCTTCTCGTCGTACAGTGCGAGCAAACCTTCCCGGTCCTCGCGCGTTATCGGTTCCCGTGCGATCCCGGGACGGATATCCCGGACGAGATTGCCCCTCAGATCGAAGATCCGGAGGAGCTGTCGGTTGCCATCCGAGAGTGCGATCCAATCGGGCGGCAGGAAGAGGAGGTGGGGTCGGGCGGTGAAGAGATAACGCTCGGTGCGGGTCCGGATGCGGCCTTGGAATTCGTCTGTGATCTGCTTTCCCACGACGACATCCGGGGACCCGAAGCTGGCCAGGGTATCGCCGGAGGTTGTTTCCACGATACCGCCGGCCTTCTCGTACGCGAATCCATCCCGGGTCCGGTTCTCCCACCATGTCGCAACGCGCTCACCGGAGGTGGTCAGATAGTACAGGTGCGATCTCAAAGCCCGCGAGAGATCCTCGATATAGACATCCAGCAGTCTTCCGGTTCGTGTGAATGAGGTCATCCGCTGTCGGTAGGCAACTCCCGCCGAAACGATTCCCGATGTAACGACCACCCGATCTCCGACCAATTGAACGTGGGTCGGCAACTGGAGGTCTCCGGGACCTTCCCCGGCCTGTCCGAACTCCCTTACGAAGCGACCATCGGGTGAATAAACAACAATGCGGTTATCGTTGACATCGGGCACATAGAGATACCCATCGGCATCCACTGAAGGAGATCTCGGGCGAACCAGGTAGGATCGTTCTTCAGACGGATAGCCCCGGATCTCCAGGACCTTTTCATAGGCGAAGATCTCGCTGCTGTATTTCGGTCCACCGCTGGTTTCGGCGACCGTCACACCCTCTTCGGAATAGATCCGAAACGAATGGACGGGATCCGACTCGTCACTGCGTGCGCACGAACTGAGCAGGAGAATGAAAAGAGCGGAATAGAAGATGGATGATCTGTTCATACGTCTTTGCTCCGGATACTCCAGATAGTGTACCAATGAAGCACTATAGCACGATCCTGTTCATGATACACGGTTCGATCACTTCATCGTCCCACAGTGAGAACAGTCAGTCTGATAGAAGTGTGGTGAAGAAATCTATGCTGCACCTCAAGCTGATCGTTCCCGAAGCGGCGAGCGATAGTACGGTCTCTCGTTGATTCTTTTTTCAGAGCGGTTCCAGGTCTTCAGAGAGCCGGTCGAAGGCGACCGCCCGCATATCGTCGCCGAGCGGAAAGGTTGAGTCGCCGGCATGGACGATATCGAGGGAATCGAGATCGAGGGTGGAACGGGCGGAGTATTGAGAACGGTTTCGTGAGGGAGTCGTCGTGCGCTTGATCTTGAAACCGAGTCGCCGTTGGCCCCGGATCACGAGGAGATCGAGTTCGGCCCCGGCATGAGTCGCCCAGAAGAAGACCTCTTCCGGACGGGCACCGAGACGCCGGATGATCTCCTGTCTGACGAGACCTTCCCAGGAAGCGCCGACCTTCGGGTGTCCCTGGAGATCGGACCGGGTCTCGATCCCGAGCAGGGTATGAAGCAGGCCGGTATCGGCCAGATAGATTTTCGGTGCTTTCACCTGCCGCTTCGAGATGTTCTCGAACCACGGCTGGACCTGTCGGATAACCAGGGCTCCGGTCAGGATGTCGAGATATCGTCTGACAGTCGGGGCCGAGATCCCGAAGGCCCGGGCGATTTCCGCTCCGTTCCAGATCTGTCCGTGATAGTGGGCGAGCATCTGCCAGAAGCGGTGCAGGGTGACCGGGGGGATGGATATCCCGAGGTTGGGGATATCACGTTCCAGGAAGGTCTGGATAAAAGCGCGCCGCCAGGCGAAGGAGACGGAGGTATCCGGAGCCAGGAAAGAGCGGGGGAATCCCCCCTGCAGCCAGAGAAGATCGGCTTTATCCCGGCCCACTTCATCAAGATCAAACCCTGTCAGCTCGTGGTAGATGATCCGACCGGCCAGGGATTCCGAGCTCTGACGTATCAGGTCGGGTGAGGCACTGCCCAGGATGAGGAAACGGGCGTCATGATCACGACTGTCCACCAGTACCCTCAGGACGGGGAAGAGTTCGGGGCGACGCTGGATTTCATCGAGGACGATGAGACCAGAAAGGGGCCGCAGGGCCAGCATGGGTTCCTGCAGTCGGGCCAGATCGTCGGGATTTTCCAGATCGAAACGATGCCGGGAACCGTCATAACGATCGGCGATCTCGACCGCCAGGGTGGTCTTGCCGACCTGTCGGGCGCCCAGTATCGCTACGACCGGATTATGGTTCAGCAAATCGAGGACTCGATGCATATGTGCCTGGCGAGGTATCATGGCCCAATTATAATTGAAAATCGAATGAATGCAATTCGTTTTTCAAGTATAATTTACATCCACTACGATCCCAAAGGCCGGGATTGGCACGGTACCGAGAGGGCTTATCTCAGGAGTAATAGCCCACCGATGGAATACAGGTATCACCCCTCAGCCGCTCGGGTCCATCACCTTGCCGATGAAGAGGATGGTGCCGCTCGAACGCTCGCGGATAGCGAGGATGAAAGGGCGGTCGAAGACGTAGCTGGGGCCGACAGAACCTTCCGCCATCACGACGGAGGTGACCGCAGCGGCCTCGGTGCCCACTTCGTCCACCTTGAGCCAGGTCTTGTGCCTGACTTCGCTGATGTGGAGAGTCGACTCTCCCAGGGCGTTCATCCGGCTGAAATCGGCGCCGTCACTGAATGCACAGGCCATTCCCAGACCGGCCAGGACCTGATTGAGCACGACCTCGTATTCGAGTTCGAATGTCGGCATCTGGAAAAAATCGAGTTCGCGCGGAGCCAGGTCGGCGATGATGGCCTCCCATGTGCTCCGGTCCAGGCCGGCGATGAAGGTCTCCAGGTCGGTGCCGGCGGGGGGCAGGATGAGGGTCATCGAGAAGAGACTGTCCCCGTAGGCCAGATCGGCCGCCAGCCAGCCGGCTTCGGAAGAACAGGTGATTTCGGTATCGGAGAGCCTCATCATCGGCACCTGGACCGTCGAACCATCGGCCAGGTGGAAGGTCCCGTCGGCTGTATCATCGGGATCGAACTGCGTCAGCCAATCCCCTTTGAAATAGATAGCGTTGATCAGGAACATCATGGTCAGCGGATCGATCGGATCATCCACGATCTCTTCGATCCGGTCGTGGGTTTTTTCGCTGACCCAGGCGTTGATGATGCCGGCCGCATCGGCGGCACTGAAATCAAGAGCCTGCACGACAGCATCGAAATACGTCTCGTTCACCCCCACGAAATCGGTCGCGATGGGATAGGAGTCCCGGTACCAGATCGAATTGGCGATTTCGAAGGTCACCTGCGGATCGGCGGCGGTGAGCAGTTTGATAAGACTGCGGTAGGAAGCATTGATCTCCTCTTCGGTCAGCCCGCTGAGTTCCAGGGCCGTCTCCATACCGGTCCGGGTCTCGCCCGCCGCGCCGTTCAGGGTCATCCCCAGGGCCATGGCCACACTCAGGGGACTGAGGATGACGTTGGTTTCTCCCTCGACCTCACTTGTCGCCCGGAAGAGCTTCAGCCCGAAGAGGTTGTCAGCCTCGACCAGGAGGGCTTCCTGCTCAGAGAGCCGGCGCAGTTCGACGCGCGGGCCCGGGCCGGTCGGGCTGTCGGAGCAGGCGGTGAACACCGTGAACAGGAATGCTGCTGCCAGGAGACGGCTGGTGGTATCTCCGGATATGCGCTTCATCGTTCTCTCTACCTCCTTCCGGTTTCGGCCCCGGTCCGATCACTTTTACCCTCGGGGATCCATCACCTTGCCGATGAAGAGGATGGTGCCGCTCGAGCGCTCGCGGATAAGGAAAATAAAGGGGCGGTTGACGGCGAATGTTTCTGGAATGCTCCGGTAATCCATCTGCACCGATGTCGCTGCCGCAGCTTCGGAGCCTTTCTCATCCACCCGCAGCCAGGTCTTGTGTTTGACCTCGCTGATAAACAGATCGGGCAGACCGGAGGCATGCATCCGGCTGAAATCAGCCCGAGTCTCATCAAAGGCGTCATCCATGCCCAGATCGATGAGAATATCGTTCAGCGTGATCTCGTACTGCAGTTCGAACTTCGGCAGCAGGAGCCGGCCGAACTCCTCGGACCGGAATCCCGATACGATCTGCTCCCACTGTGCCCGATCGAAACCGGCGATGAAGCTGTCGGGGTGGGTGCCGACGGGAGGAAGGACGATCGTCATCGAAAACAGACTGTCGCCGTAGGCCAGATCCACGGCACTCAGGCCCGGACTGGAGTCACAGGTCAGAGAAACATCTTCGACCGACATCGTCGGAACCGTGATCTCAGTCCCGTCGGTCAGGTAGAACGGGCGATCCTCGGTGTCATCGGCATCGAACCGGGTCAGCCAGTCCCCGTTGAAGTAGATGGCGTTGATGAGGAACATCATGGTCAGCGGATCGATCGGAGAGTCGACGATCTCCTCGATCCGGTCGTTGGTCTTCTCGCTGACCCAGGCGTTTATGATGTCGGCCGCATCGGCGGCCGAGAAATCCAGAGCCCGTACCACGGCGTCGAAATACGTCTCGTTCACCTCCACGAAATCCGGAGCGATGGGATATGAATCCCGGTACCAGATCGAGTTGGCGATCTGGAAGGTGACCTTCGGATCGGCGGCGGTAAGCAGGTCGATCAGGCTGCTGTAAGAAGTATTTATCTCCTCTTCGGTCAGTCCGCTGAGTTCCAGGGCCGTCTCCATGCCGACCCGGGTCTCGCCCGCCGCCCCGTTCAGCGTCATCCCCAGGGCCATGGCCACACTCAGGGGGCTGAGGATGACGTTCTCATCCTCCTCGACCTCACTGACCGCCCGGAAGAGTTTCAGGCCGAAGAGGTTGTCGGCCGAGACGAGCAGGGTTTCCTGTTCGGTCAGCTGGCGCAGCTCGAGGCGGGGCCCCGGGCGGGTCGGACTGTCTGAACAGGCGGCCAGGGAGGTAATCAGCAGCAGAGCAGAGAGAGAACCGGCGGAACGAAACCATCGGGGAGAAGACATCACGATTTCACCGTCCTTTAATCTATAGGTACCGGTACGACGCGGGCACGATCGGGACGGTTTACCTCTTCACCGTTCCGGAACCGCTCACTATCATGAGCCTGCTGCCCGCCCCGTACATCCTGCAAATGAACTTGAGCTACAGAGGGAGCTGAAGATCACATGACCGACTACCCCGGCAAGGCCGCGGGCACGCCCCCGCCCGAGTACGACACCCCCCCCGAACTCACCGGGCTGGTACAGCAGCTGGTACAGATCAGGAGCGTGACCGGCACCGAGCAGGAGGTCGCCGATTTCGCCGCCGGCTGGCTGCGCGAGGCCGGTCTCGAGGTCGAAATCTACGAAGAAGAGCCGGGACGGCCGAACGTAATTGCCACTCTCGGATCGGGTGAGGGACCGCTCTATGTCTTCAATGGCCATCTCGACACCGTGCCGGTGCCCGAGGACGAACCGTGGGAGCACCCGCCCTTTGCAGCCGAGATCGCCGAGGGCCGGATGTACGGCCGGGGAACTTTTGACATGAAGGGCGGGGTGGGGGCTTCGATGTGGGCCGCCGCCCGGCTGGCCGAGAGGGTCGGCGAAATGACCGGCCGCCTGCAGCTTCACCTGGTCTGCGAGGAGGAACAGGGAGGCGCCCGGGGCTCGGGAGCCGTGTCGCGGGCGATCGAAGCGGGCACGCTGCCCC
>CAZNUA010000098.1:0-6994 GCA_964576115.1 uncultured Gemmatimonadota bacterium | reverse complement strand
CCCTCCTGGGTGGCTATCCAGAGGGCGCCATCGGCCTGCTGGACGATGTCCTGAATGGAGTTCTGCGGCAGCCCCGTGCTGGTGTCCCAGGAACGCAACGCATACTGATCCATCGCCCGCCCGGGATCGGGTCCGGGCAGGTGAACATGCGAACCGGATGCAACCCCTTCGGTCCGGTCCGCTCCGGCCGGTTCACCGACCGGCCGGGCGCAGGACAGGGAACCGAAACAGAGCAGGCACAGGAATGACACCCGGAGGACGGGAAGCTGGCAAACAGACCGGCTCAAAGATTCTCAATCCCTGATGGTGTCCGTCTTCCTCTACGGTAACTGCCTCCGTCCTCCGGAGCTTACACCCGTGCCGACCGGTAACACAAGTGTCCCTCAAGGTGTGATTTCTCCCGGTCGGCCCCGGTACAGGCGGTAGAGCCGGTTGAACTTGTCGTCCCACGGGACTTTCTCGCCGCGGATGAAGAGCTGGCGGATCTGGCTCGTGTAATCCACGGGATTGCCGGTGGCGATGACGAGGTTGGCGATCTTGCCCCTCTCGATACTGCCCAGCCGGTCGTCGACCCCCAGAATCCGGGCCGGGTAAATGGTCAGCGCCTTCAGGGCTTCCTCTTTCGGTAGACCGAAGGAGACCGCGATCCCGGCCTGGTAGGTCAGGGTGAAGACATCCGAGGAAGAACCCGAAGAGATCGCGAACTCCAGCCCCGCGGCGTGCAGCCGGGCCGGGGTGGCGTAGTGCACGTCGTAGGGTTCGTCGCGGGCCGGAGTGGCCTGGATGCCCTGGAAAATGAGCGGGACGCAGTGCTCGATCAGGAAATCGCACATTTTCCAGGCGTCGCGGCCCCCGCGGATGATGTACTCCAGACCGAGTTCCTCGGCGAAGGCGACGGCCCCTTCGATCGCTTCTTCGGTAGCCGCTTCGAAGATGACCGGATAATCGCCGGTCGCCGCCGGCGCCAGACCCTCGAGTTTCTGGTCATAATCGAAGCAGGCCAGCTGGCCCGCGGCGAACATCGCTTCCCGTTCGGCGTAGGCCCGGGCCTGTTCGAACCAGGTCCGCAGAGCCTCCACGGCTCCGCTCGGACCGCCCCGCCGGCTTCCCCCCGGCCAGTTGACGCGCAGGCCGATCCGTTGCTCGACGGTCATGGCCTGCGGCGTCCAGCCCCAGAGATTGATGAGGCTGTCCCAGCCGGGGATCGGAGCGCCGTTGCCGTGCAGGCCGGTCACTACACTGGTGAAACCGCCGACCCGTTGCACGCCCAGGATCTCGCTTGCCTGATGGACGGCGATGTAGGCCTCGACCTGCGGGTTGTAGGATCCCAGTTCGAAATTGTCGACCGCTCCGTCCATGCCGCCGGCCTCCGACAGACCGACTCCGGTACCGGCGTCGATCAGGCCGGGATAGACGAACAGACCTCGGGCATCGAACCGCTCCACTCCGGCGGGGATCGTCACCTCACGTCCCACGGCGGTAATGATGCCGTCCTCTATCAGGACGGTGCCGTTTTCGATGACGGCGCCGGTCACGGTCACCACCGTGCCTCCGGTCACCGCCCAGTCGTTCTGCTGCGCCTGCACTCGTGGGCAGAGCGCGATGATGGTCGCCGCGAGCACCAGGGCCCCGGCGGTCCGGCGTGTCCAGTTCTTTGACATGGTCACGTCTCCTTTCCTTTCCGGGGTTCAGCGTGAGCCCTCACCGCCCCCGTCCGGGGGCCAGGTGGCGAGGGTATCGATCTGGCTGCGATCGAAGTAGACCACCCCTTCGATGATCGTCATCTCGCAGCGCGCCTCGGTCTGTATCGGATGGGCGGTGAAAATAGAGACATCGCCGTCCTTGCCGACTTCGAGGCTGCCGACCCGGTGGTCGATACCCAGGTTGGCGGCCGGATTGATGGTGATCATCTTCAGGGCCTCGTTCTCGGGCACGCCGCCGAAGCGGCAGGCCCGGGCCGCCTCCTGGTACAGCCGGCGGACCCGCTCGGCCGAATCGGAGTTGATTGCGGTACGTACGCCCTCTTCGTAATAAATCACCATCTTGTAAGGATTGGCGTCATAGGCCTCGATCTTGTAGGCCCAGGAGTCGGCGAAGACACTCACGGCCCAGCCGTTGCGGGCCAGTTCCGGAGCGATCTTGTACCCGTCCAGAGCGTGTTCGAAAACCCCGCCCGGAATGCCGAACTCGTTGCAGACCTCCATCATCATGCACATTTCGTCGGCCCGGTAGGCATGGCAGCGGATGATGACCTCCCCCTTGAGCACCCCGGCCAGGATCTCGAGCTGCAGATCGCGCCGGGGGGGCAGGGGAGCCAGAGCGGAGCGCTGGCGCCGCGGGGTTCGCTCGTAGGCGGTGCGTTCGGCCTCATAGCGCTCCCAGGCGGCCATGTAGTTGCGGGCCCGGGTGAAGGATTCGCGCATCACTTCGGCTACTCCCGACCGGCTGCGGGGATAGCGGGTGGGATTATCGCTACGCGACTGCCGCACGTTTTCTCCCAGCGCGAACTTGAGCGTGCGCGGGGCGTCGGCGATCACCAGTTCCTCCCACGGTCGGCCCCACTTGAGTTTGAGCGTCTCGCACTCGCCGCCGATCGAGTTGGCCGAGCCGTGCAGGGTCTGGATGGTGGTCACCCCGCCGGCCAGCGCGGTCACGAAAGAGGGATCGTCGTGCCGGATCACGTCGGTGATGCTCACTTCGGGCGTGACTGAACGGGAGCCCTCGTTGATGCCGCGGTCGATACCCATGTGGGAGTGATCGTCCAGGATGCCGGGGCAGACGAAGAGCCCACGGGCGTCAATGACCTCTACCCCGGGCGGGGCCTCGAGCCCCGAACCGATCGCCTCGATTGTCCCGGCCCGGATCAGCAGGTCGGTATCGGGCAGATCGCCCCCGGTCACGGTCAGGACCGTTCCGCCCCTGATGAGCAGGTCCTGGGCCCGGACGGTCGACGTTCCCGCACAGATGAGGAGTGTCGCGACCAGGCCGAGAACAAGAGCAGGGCCGGTTCGCATTCTCTGGTCAGTCATCCTTTGACCCTCCTTCCCCCGACGGGATGGAGCCGGGTTTCTTCGTGCCGGTCAGGGTGAAGGTCCCCATGCCGGCCACGCCGAGGCTGCCCCGCATCTCGTTGCCCTCGATGGTGGCGGTCAGCGTGATCGGTGCCGCGCTCTCGTCGGGAATCGTTCCCTGCAGGGAGAGCTCGCCTTCGCTGAAGGTCCCGCTCAGGTGCATCTCCTCGCCTTCCTGGACGATGACGGCTGTTACATCGGTGCCCTCGAGTTCGAGAGTCAGTGTCATCTCGATGGTCATGCCCTCGGCGTTGATCTCGAGATCCCACTCGCCGGCGGGTCCTGCGGCTGCGGGGCCGCTCGCGCGCGGCCGCGGTTTCTCGAAACTCCGCTTCCGGCCGTCGACGAAGACGTGGGCGATATACGCCTCGGAATCGCTGAAGATGTCCCCGCCGCCGGTGATCGTCAGATTGGCGATCTTGCCCGGTTCGAGACTACCAAGTACGGCTTCGACACCGAACAGGCGGGCCGGGGTGCGAGTCAGGGCATCGAGCGCGGTTGCAGCCGGCAGGCCGGCGGAAATCGCGAGGCGCAGGTTCTCGAGAAAGGAATCGGGATCTCTCATGCCGCCGGTGCCCAGGGCCAGCGGCACCCCCAGGGTCGCGACCGCGGCGGCATTGCCGTGTACGGCGGCTTCGTCGCGGTCGTCGAAAGCTTCCGATTCGGCCTCCTCGAGGTGGCGGAAGGCCCGATCGTACCAGTACCCGGTCACACTCTCGATCGGGGGAAAATCGAGGGAGACGATGACCGGCGCGCCAGCGGAACGAATCAGTTCGGGTACCCGCCAGGCCTCCTGGGCCCCGGCGATCCAGTACTGCACGCCGTAGTCGCGGCCCAGATCGCGCAGGCGCTTCAGATCGTTCTCGCTCTGCACGATGACGAGCAGGGGAGCCCGCCCGGTGGCGACCGGGATCAGCGCCTCGAGCGCCCGGTCGACCGGCGGACGCACCATCCCCCGCGGTTCGCGCCGGTAGCGGTTCAGGAGCAGGTCTTGGTAGGCGGCATCGATCAGGGTCTGTCGCTGGTAAGCCACCACCGCCATCAGCGTGCCGGGATAGTCGCGCTGCATGGCATAGCCCAGGGTCTGCACCACCGGAGCTTTGACCGTCATGCTCGAGACGTCTTCGCCGATCAGGTTCATCAGCACGGCTCCACCGCCGAAGACGGCGTCGTCCCGCACCAGCAGGGCGGTGGTGAAACCCTGCTTCAGATAGTCTTCGAGATTCCGGGCCCCGGGATCAAAATGCTCCGAAGCGGGACGATCGGCGAGATTGCCGGCGTATTCCCGTCCCTCGGGCAGAACGATTCCGGCCTGGGAGAAGGCGTCGATGAAACCGGGGTAGACGGTCAGGCCGTCACCATCGACGGTCAGCGCATCGGGAGGCGGTTCCAGATCGGTTCCGAGAGCCTCGATGAGACCGTCACGGAGAACGATGGTGCCCCGTTCGATCGGTGCCCCGGACAGAGTTACGAGGCGTGCCCCCGTAACGGCATAGACACCGGGATCGGGTTGGGCCGCTGCGGGAAGGGGCGGAAGCAGGCACCCGAGCATCAGGAGCAGGACCGCCGGAGGTCCGACCCGACACAGGAGCGGCCGATCCCGCCGGACAGCGGGTCTGGGCATGAGAATATCCTCCTGCAACAGTGTGTAGCGGGGGGCGAGCCCGATGAGCGTAGATGCCGTTCGGGGTACTGTCAACTTCCCCCCCCCACGACACTCCTGCCTCGCCGCGGTCGGTTCCCGTGCTATATTCAGCGTACGGAACCGGCAACCGCCCCCGGTTGAACTCCGGGAACGGCCGGGCGGGTGTGAAGAGGCGGTGCCGGTTCGGGAGCGGGGGTGAAGCCGGAGAGGGCCGGGGAGGTCAGGAGTGCCGGACGTCAAATCGTCGCGGACCCGTAACGGCCGCGAGCGTACAGGTCACGAACCGTACACCAGTCCCCTGGTAGATCGCATCGTGGCTGGGGGTGGCGAGCTGCGGGTCGGCGAGGTCACCATCAATCTCGCCCGCGAATTCGGGTTCTGCTACGGCGTGGACCGGGCCGTGGCCTTCGCCTATGAAACCCGCCGCCGCCATCCCGACCACAGGGTCTGGCTGGTGGGGGAGATCATCCATAACCCCTCGGTCAACGAGCGGCTGCGCGAGATGGGGATCGGCTTTCTCTTCGGACAGCACGCCGACGGGCGGGGATACGAAGAAGTTGCAGCCGACGACATCGTCATCCTGCCGGCTTTCGGTATCCCGATGGAGGATATGGAACGCCTGATCCGGATCGGGTGCGAACTGGTGGATACGACCTGCGGCTCGGTGATGCTGGTCTGGAAAAACGTCGGGCAGTACGCCGCCGACGGTTTCACCAGTGTCATTCACGGCAAGTTCTACCACGAGGAGACAATGGCCACCGCCAGCCGGGCGACCTGGGAGGGCGGACACTACCTCATCGTCCGGGATCGGGAAGAGGCGGCGGTAGTGGCGGCCTATATCAGGGGTTGGGGGCAGGATCGGGAAGCGTTCCTCGAACGCTTCCGGCTCGCTCTCTCGCCGGGTTTCGATCCCGATGTCCACCTCGAAAAGATCGGGTTGGCCAATCAGACCACCATGCTCAAGAGCGAGTCCCTGCACATCGCCGGAATCCTGCGCGACGCCATAGCCGATCGCTGGGGCGGTGACGAACTCTCACGCCGGTTCAGAAATTTCGAAACGATCTGCAGTGCCACCCAGGAGCGCCAGGACGCGATCCTCGATCTGCTCACGCGACCGCTCGACCTGGTTCTGGTGATCGGCGGGTACAATTCGAGCAATACCAATAATCTGGCTCAGATCGCGGCTGGCCGGGTGACCACCTATCATATCGATTCCGCCGCCGGAATCAGACCGGGCAACGTGATCCGTCACAAACCGGTGGATCAGAAAGAACCGGTCGAACAGGCCGGCTGGCTCCCCGACGGTCCGGTGCAGATCGGGATCACGGCGGGAGCCTCGACCCCCGATTCGGAGGTCGGTGAAGCGATCGCACGCCTGCTTGCCGAGCGAGGGCTCACGATACCGGAAGTATGACGCCGCCGCGGTTCGCCCGGAGTATCCGGAAGGGCACTACCTGAGCTCGGGGGGAATTGTCTCGCCCAGAGCGTCCGGCCAGCGTTCGAAGAGGTCCGCAAAGCTCCGTTCCAGGGCCGCTTGATCGAGTCCGGTTTCCTCGCTCTTCTCGTAGCGCACCACAACTTCCCAGAACCGGTCGAGCCGCGTCTGGAAGAGGGTTCGCTCGTTGGCGGGAATATCGAGGGTGCGGCCGCGCAGCCAGACCGCGCGATCGTACCATTTCACGCCTTCACCCGTGAACCGGTCGCGCCGACGGGGAACCGTGACTTTGAACGGATGCGATGCAGGAAGTTCGCGTGTCATGGAGCACAGAGTAATGCCTGCGGGCCGTCGCGACAAGTCATGGACAACTCCCGATTGCGAGAACGCGTACAGAAAAGAGGAAACACCGAACTCCTGACGAAAGGACAGACCTGCCATGGGTGCCCAATTCCGCCGCTGGACCGTCGACCTCGAAGAGGAATTCGGTCACGCGGATTTCACGGAGCGGGTGCGGGAGCTGGTCGAAGAGTCGCAGATCACCACGGGCACGGTCACAGTGGGGATGACCGGTTCCACCTGCGGAGTGACTACGATCGAATACGAATCGGGGGCTCTCCTCGATCTGCAGCGGGCCTTCGCCCTCATCGCTCCGGCCAACGACGACTACGCGCACAATACCCGCTGGGGGGATGGGAACGGTTTCTCCCACATCCGCTCGGCCCTGCTCAAACCCAGTCTCTGTCTGCCGGTGGTGGAGGGTGAACTCTGTCTGGGGACGTGGCAGCAGATTGTCATCGTCAATTTCGACAATCGGGCCAGACGCCGCGAAGTGACCGCCGT
>CAZNUA010000097.1:0-7182 GCA_964576115.1 uncultured Gemmatimonadota bacterium | reverse complement strand
TTGCTTGCCGTCGGCAAATATTTGATGACGGCAAATGTTAGTCGACGCCAAATATTACGACGTCGATCGGGAATTGGTTTCAGGTTGTTTTTATTTCCGGTGTGAAACTTGATCGACACCGCCTTCGTATCAACTTTCTGTAGGAGTTGATATAGATAGTTGACAGGAAGCTGCCCGCCGGGCGGCCGCGATTGTACCGGTCGAGACATGACGGGCTGAATGAAGAGAAAGAAACATGTCAGGTGAGTTGATGTGAGAAAGGACACCGGAGAATGCCAACTCGAAATGCAATGAATCATCACAGGAGGTTCTGCTTCAACTTCGCGCTGGTTCTGCTGATAGCAGCAACAGGTTGTGCCGGGATTTTTCAGGGTTCCCGGATGTCGCGCGGTGATACCCAGTACACCGGCACCTGGGAGGGAACGCTGGACGGCAACGAGTTCTCAGCGAATATGACTCTCGTGCTGGATCGGACAGAGGAAGCATGGACGGGTTCGGTGGAACTGCAGGTGGGGCTGGATGTCGCTGACGGGCCGGTCACGGATTTCACCTCCGAAGGGAACACCTTCAGTTTCCAGACCACCATTGCTGGTGGTGATGTGATGGTCACCGGCGTGGTCGAGCGTGATGAGATGACCGGTTCTTTCGTTGTCTATCAGGAGGGCAGCCAGGTCGACGAGGGAACGTTCCGGTGTGTCCGGAAGTTGTGACATCATGACTCTGAGACATACGCTCCAGGCATGCATCTTCCCGTTCGCTGCGGTCCTGTGCGGGCCGGCGATCGGAGCTGCGCAGCAGGGTGGAAAGGATCCTGCGGCTTCGATCACCATCGCCGAGTTACGGGAGCACGTCACCTACCTCGCTTCCGACGAACTCGAAGGCCGTTACCTCGGATCGCGGGGATACGAGCTGGCGGCTGAATACTGCGCGGCCGAGTTCGCTGCGGCAGGACTCGAGCCGCTGGGGACCGACGGCGAGGGGAATCCGACTTTCCTGCAGGCGGTGCCGATCCTGCGCCGGAGGATAGGTGAGGAGATCACCCTGATTCTCGACACTCCCGACAGTCGGCGCACGCTTGCCCACCGGACCGATGTCGTGTGGACGCGGGGGGAACTCTACCCCGATCCGCAGGTCCCCCGCCGGATGGTCTTCGCCGGCTACGGTATCGAACAGCCCGAACACGGCTGGAACGACCTGGAGGGACTCGATCTGGCCGGGAAGATAGCAGTCCTGCTCGTCGGTGCCCCGCAGCGGAGGGGAAAGCCGCTGCTGCCGGAGGATGTCCACGACCGGTACGACGGAGTTCCCGGCCTGTATGAAAAAATGCGGGACATGGCGGATGAGGGGGCCGCCGGCTACCTCGTCATCGCGGATGAGGACATTCTGCCCGGATGGGATCAGATATCGACTGCCTTCGCCCGCAATACGGAAATCTATGGTGGGACGGAGACCGTGGTGTGGGATCCTCCGTTCATGATCATCAAGCCGGAGGCGGCCCGGGCGATGTTCGCCCGCCAGATCTTCGATCCTCTGGCAATACGGGGTATCAACCTGAGACGGTATCGCACCTTCGAATTTGAAGATGTCACCCTGACAGTATCGGCCGAGATCACCGACCAGCCGGAGGAATCGTGGAATGTGGTCGGTTGTCTCGAAGGTACCCACCCGGTATTGAAGAACCGCTATCTCGTCCTGATGGCCCACCTCGATCACCTGGAGCCGCAGGACGGGCAGATCATGAACGGCGCCGACGACAACGCCAGCGGCTGCACTGGCGTGCTCGAGATAGCCGAAGCCCTGGCCATGGATCCGCCGCAACGGTCGGTGATCTTCATCCTCTTTACCGGCGAAGAATACGGCATGCTCGGATCGCGGCACTTTCTCAATGCCTGTCCGGTGCCGGTCGATAGTCTCGAGGCCGCTGTCAATCTCGACATGATCGGACGTGCGGAGCGGGATCCGGCGAACGATCGCAGTCACTACGCCTACAACTCCGGTACAATCAATCCCGAACTGACCGAGATCCTCCAGGAGGTGAATGTCCGGACCGTCAACTGGCCGCTCAAGCTGGAGGACGGTATCACAGCCGACCTGAGTGATGACATGTGGTTCCGCCGGATCGGGATTCCGGCCGTCTTCTTTTTCTCCGGTTACCATCGCGACCTGCACCGCCCGAGCGACGATGTCGAACTGCTCGACTTCGAACGGATGCAGGCGATTTCACGTCTGGTCTATCACCTCATCCGGGAACTCGGGAACCGGCCGGGATTCATCAGGCGTTTTGAACAGGGGACAGGTCGCGGGTCTTTGATTTCATACGCGGGGAACAATATGCAGGCATGTCCGTATTGTATGTGTGATTTAAGTCACATTAATACGGAGGCGCTCGAATGCGACGTTTGTTGCGTGACAGAGCACTGGTATTCGGCATCGCACTTCTGGTGCAGGTTCCCCTGAGTGCTCCGGCCTCACAGACCGCCGGACCGATCCACACCGCGGCCGCGGCCGGAGATCTGAACCGGGTCAGGACCCTCCTGGCGGAAGACCCGACCTTGCGGGATAGCCGCGATGATCGGGATCGGACGCCCCTCTATCACGCTGCGGCCACCGGGCACGTCGAGATCGTCACCTTCCTGCTCGACGCCGGCGCCGAGATCGAATCCGCCGACGGCTCCGGAGCGACGCCCCTGATCGGAGCGGTCCTGGGCAATCACCTGCCGGTGGTCCGGATCCTCGCCGAACGGGGAGCGGACTGTACCGCCGCCCACAACTCGTACGGCCCGGCGATCGACATCGCCTTTTGGGTCGAATGCCGGACCGGTTTCTCGGGAGTAACTGCCTACCTCATCGAACGGGGGACGCCGTACGACCCTACCGACGGCGGTATAGCGACGTGGCTCAATCTGGCCTCGACCTTCGGGAACCTACACATGGCCCGCTTTGCACTCGAGCACGGTGCCGATGTCAACGGAGTGAGCACCGCCGAGGGACAGAGCGAACTGCAGTTCGCGGTCAGGTGCGGTTCGGTCGAAATCGTACGGCTCTACCTGGAGCACGGAGCCGACGTTGCAGCTTCCGATGCGGTGGATGCACCACTGCTCCGGACAGTGGTGACGAACGGTGTAGCCGATATCGTGCAACTGCTGCTCGAATACGGAGCCCGTTTCGACTTTGTCGACCCGGCGAGCGGACACACCCTGCTCCATCTGGCGGCGATCAGGGGGTATGACGATATCTGCATCCTGCTTCTGACCGCCGGGGCGGAAGTGGATCCGACCGATACGCGACACAGAACGCCACTCTATTATGCCGTCAGGTACGCCCACCCCTCGACGACCCGGCTGCTGCTTTCGCGGGGAGCCTCACCCCTGACCGGGGCGGTGGAGCGAGAGGCTCGCCGATCGCTCACCCCCTTGTCTCCGGCCGAGGGCGAGGCCGTCGCCTGGTGGCTCGACTCCGGCGGCTGGGCGATCCGCACCGTCGATCACATGCTGGTGATCAACAGCTTCGAGCACCAGGTCGCCAAACCCGCCCGGCCCTGCCTGACCAACGGTTTCGTCCGGGCCTCGGAGGTCGGCGATCAGAATCTGTACGTCCTGTATACGACCTGGCACTGGCCCGACATGACCGAATACCTCCACGAGATCGAGGATTCCCTCGCCCATGTGACCTATATCCACAACGAACGCGAAGCCTGGCGGGGGTGTTGCAGCACCGTTTATCTGACTCCGGGAGAGAGCCGCGATTTCGGCGATCTCGAGCTGCAGAGCGTGCCGTGCACGTACGGCTTCATGACGGTCGCATATATCATCCGGGTCGACGGGCTCACCCTGTACTACGCCAACTTTTCGACCGATGAACCAGAGAAGTACCGGCACGATCTCGAGGTCGTGCGGGAACGCTTCGGACCGGTCGATCTTGCTTTTCTGCCCGCGCATCCCGTCGGGGAACTCGCCGCTTCCGATCTGCGCCTGGTGATCGAGGTCCTGCAGCCGGCGGCTCTCTGCCTGCTCGACAATGCCCGGCGCACCGATCTCTTTGCCGCTACCGCCCGATGGATCGGGGAGTGGGGTTTCGATGGCGAAGTGTTCGGAATCGAAAATCCCGGGGACCGCATCGTCTATCAGCGCCCTGCCGATCGGCGGTAGTGTCGGAGCGGTTCCCGAAACCGGATCGGAATTGCTCAACTGTCGGTACGGTGATGGTGTATACGTTCTGAAGGTCAACTCACCTCATTCGGCAGAGGGAAAGACGCCAATGCCGTCCACGCGAATGATCTGGGCCGGGTGCCTGCTGATGGCATTCGTCGGCAGTGCCTGTACCGGTACCTCCCGTGAGGCGAATGCCTGGCGATATGAGATCGAGGAGCAGGATGGCCTACGCACCGTCCGCACACTGGGCGGTTCGGTGTGGGGCGCGCCGTCCCGGCTGGAACTCGAGGCTTCGATAGGTGTGGCCGATGGATCCGAAGAATATGTGCTGGGCCGGGTCGTGGGGCTCTACGCCCGGGCCGGTTTGATCTATGTGCTGAATCAGCAACCGCTCACCATCCGGGTGTACGATTATACAGGGCGTTTCGTGCGCACTGTCGGACGCCGGGGAAGCGGCCCGGGGGAATATCTGGGGCCTGCCGGGATCGTCGTCAGCCCGGACGACGGGACGATATATGTGCGGGATGCCGCCCTGAGCCGGATGAATCTCTACTCATCCGAAGGTGAATATATCGAGAGCTGGCCTCTGCGGACCGGGTCGGTATCGCTGCACCCTCCGGTTCTGTGCACCGACGGCCGTCTCTGGACCATCGCCCGGCTCCCCGACCGGGGAACCAACCGCATCAGGTACCAGGCCATGGTGCAGGTCACCCCGGGCGGGATCATCGCCGACACCCTGAGCGTACCCGCTTATGACCATGAACCCTGGATCATCGAATTCAACTCCGGGCAGGGCCTGCTGGCCACCTGGGTGCCGTTTGCTCCCGAGCTGGTCTGGGCCATGAGCCCCTCCGGGGCCATGGTGAGCGGCATCTCGGATCAGACCGGATTCACTGTCGATCGCCCCGACGGTTCGAGGACGGTCATTGAGTGGGTCAGAGAACCGGTACCGTTCGAGCCGGACGAGTGGCGCTGGTACCGGAACCGCACCATCGCCTCCATCCGCCTGAGTCAGCCCGGCTGGGCATGGACCGGGCGGGCCATCCCTTCGCGCAAACCCGCTTTCGACGCCCTCATCCCCGACCGGAACGGGTGGATCTGGGTCCGCCGGCCGGGCCCGGGGATCCGGCTCGAGGAGGGCGACCCGGAACCGGACACGTATGCTGAGTACGAACGCCATCCCTGCTGGGCGGAATCGTTCAGCCTGGATGTCTTCGAGGAAACCGGCCGGTATCTGGGCGAGGTGATGCTGCCTGAAGGATTCCAGACGGATCCTCAGCCGTTCATCGACGCCGATATGATCATCGCTCTCGTCAGAGGTTCCGATGACGTGCCGACCGTGAGACGGTACCGCCTGGTCCACTGATCGTCCCCTAGCCCGCACTCCCGGCCTGCACCGGCGCTGTAAGCATGATATGATCCGCCCTATGGATACGGGACGAAGAGTACTGTGCGGGCTGGTCCTGGGGTGTGTCATCGGCAGTCTGATTTCATGCCGTCAGGCGCCGGCGCCGCCGCGGACCGTCTGGTTCGACGGGCCGGCCCGGTATTTCGAGGAGGCGTTCCCGCTCGGCAACGGCCGGATCGGGGTTATGGTTCACGGTGATCCCTCCCGCGAGAAGCTGATTCTGAACGAAGAAACGCTCTGGGCGGGAGAACCGGTCGATCCCTGGATGAATCCCGACGCCCACGAGCACCTGGCCGGGATTCGCGAGCTGCTCTTCGCCGGGCGATGGGCCGAAGCGGACTCAGCGGTCACGGCCCTGCAGGGCAAGTTCAGCGAGTCGTATGCTCCCCTCGGAGATCTTCTGATCGATTGTTCTCTTCCCGGCTCACCGGTGGAGTACCGGCGCGAACTCGATCTGCGACGGGCCGTGACCCGGACCACATTTACAGCCGGCAGGATCGGGTTTTCCCGCGAGATCTTCGTATCCGCTCCCGATCAGGTCATCGCGATCAGATTGCAGGTCTCCGAACCCGGAACCCTCGACTTCCGGATCGGTGCTGCCTGTCAGCTCGAGCATGCCGTGACAACCGATCGGGCCACCCTGCTCATGGACGGCCGGGCTCCGGTGCATGCTGAACCCAATTACCGGGGCGAGCGTGAGAATGCGATCGTCTACGATCCCGGCGGCAAGGGTATGCGCTTCCGGGTCATGGCCCGGGTTGTCGAGACCGACGGTGAGATGACGGTCACCGAAGACGAAATTGCGGTGCGCGGGGCCGGCGAGGCCCTGATTCTGGTTTCGATCGCGACCAGCTACAACGGTTTCGACCGAGATCCCGGTCTGGAAGGTCGCGATGAACGGGCGCTGGCGGCCGGGTACCTGACGGCCGCCTCACAGCATTCGTGGGCCGATCTGCTCGCCCGGCACGAGGTGGATTTCGGGAGGTACTTCGACCGGGTCACCCTCTCGCTGAACAGCGCCACCCCCCCGGCCGAACCGATCGACGATCGCCTGCGGGCATATGCCGCGGGGGCCGACGATCCCGATCTCGAAGCGCTCTATTTCCAGTTCGGGCGCTACCTGCTGATCTCTTCCTCGCGCCCCGGCGGTATCCCGGCCAATCTCCAGGGAATCTGGAACCCGCACCTGCGACCGCCCTGGAGCAGCAATTACACCATGAACATCAATGTCGAGATGAATTACTGGCCGTCCGAAGTGACCCACTTAAGCGAGATGCACGAACCGCTCCTGGCTTTCATCGGACGCCTGGCCGAAACGGGGGCGGTGACTGCCCGCACCTTCTATGATGCCCGCGGCTGGTGTGCGAGTCACAACTCCGATCTTTGGGCGATGACCAATCCGGTGGGCGGCTTCGGCAGCGGGCACCCGGTCTGGGCCAACTGGTCGATGGCCGGAGCCTGGCTCAGCCTGCACCTCTGGGAGCATTACCTCTTCACCCGGGATGAGACCTGGCTGCGCGATTATGCCTGGCCGCTGATGAAGGGAGCGGCCCGCTTCTGTCTCGATTTCCTGGTGGAGGATCCGCAGGGGTACCTGGTGACTGCCCCCTCGACCTCGCCCGA
>CAZNUA010000096.1:0-7351 GCA_964576115.1 uncultured Gemmatimonadota bacterium | reverse complement strand
CGGGTCGTCATTCTCATCTCCTCACCTAGCGAATGATGGTGACCGCACCGTGGGTGCCGGTGAGTGTAATGGCGTTGTTGTTCGAATCGCGCATGACCGAACTGCCGGTGGCGAACCATATGGCACCGTTTTCACTGTTGATCTGCTGGAATTGGATGGTCAGCACGGTGCCTGTGCCGCTCACCCCCGGGGGCGAACCGGTGGCGGTGGCCATGTTCACCTCGATCGTGCCGGCGGAGTTGTCGTACACGATGTATTTCGCGATACTCCCGCCGGTGGAGGTCAGGAAAGAACCCTCGGTCGGGGCCGAGATCACCTGGTGCCGGTTGGGATTGAAGCGGATGATGGTGGCAACCATCATCAGGTCGCTGACATCCTCGGCGATGAGGTCGATGTCAAATGTGTCGTCCTGCTCCAGCAGGGTCAGGGTCGGGCTCAGCCGCAGAGCGGGACCGGTCACGGCGTCGACCGTGAAGCTGCGCGAGGCCGGGCTGTCGTCGATCAGCGTCGGCGTGTTGCCCACGCCGGGATTGTACGCACTGCGCACTTCGAAGGTGTACGCGATTTCATCCAGGTACTCGAGAGTGACCCCGACCGCCGTCGACCAGGGCGACCAGTCGCTGCCGTTCAGGCGGGCCTGAAAGAGCATGCCCGAAAGGTTCCCCTGCCAGGTGAAGGTGGCCGAGTTGGTCGAAATGGTCGATCCTTCGGCCGGACCATCCGTGATGGTCGTCTGCGGGGCCACGAAGTCGGGGGAATCGGGGTCGACCGGGTTGTCGTAGACCGGCTCCTCCGGTTCTTCGGGCAGGATGATCTGGTCGCAGGCGGTGACTGCAGCGAGCAGTACGGCCAGCACCAGGGGACCGCCGGCGGCAAGCCACAGGCGGAGCGGGCGTCGTTCCTTCGTTGATCTCATCATCGCTCAGAAACCAAGGGTAAGGGTGAAGCAGAGGCGGCCCTGGTGCACGCCCAGGTCGAGGTCGGTCTGCAGACCTGAGCCGAAGGGGCGCAACCGGGGCATCAGGGCGAAGGCGTCGAGGACATTGACGGCGTACACGATGGTCATGATCGAGGCCATGCTGCTCATTTTGTCGTAACTGTCCTGGACCTCGGCGTACTTTTCTTCCATCTGAGTGCGCAGGTTGTTGATCTCGGCCGTGGTGGTGGCGTTGTCGTACTCTTCCTTCAGGGCATCGTATTCATCGAGCAGCCCGTCGTAGGTACCCTGCTCGCCCAGAGCCATGCCGGCCGTGGCTCCCACTCCGCCGAGCCAGAGCACCCCCATCATTCCCCGCCCCGAGTAGAACTGGCCCATACCGGGGATCAGCGAGAGAAATCCGGCCACGATCCGCGACTTGGGACGCAGGGTGACGGGCACGATCTCGTTGGCGCCGTCGCCCAGGGTGAGCTGCTGGCGCCAGGGCGCATAACCCTTGGCCTTGACGGTCAGAGTGTAGTTGCCGGGCGGGATGGCGACCGTCTGTTCGGGATTGGCCAGAAGGGCGGCTTCCTCCTCGTCGCCGGTAATGGTCAGCCGGCCGCCGTTGAGCGTGGAACGGAAGGTGATCTGGGCCGAACCGCTGCGTCGCAGGGTGAACTCTTCGGTGGTGGTCTGCCGCGGTGCGATCGTGATTCGGCGGGTCTGGGAGGTGTACCCGTCACGGCGGACTTCGACCTGATGAGTGCCTTCATAGACCTGCCAGCGCTGCAGGGGACTGCGCTGGCCGACGTTCTCGCCGTCGATGAAGACCTCGCACTGGACCGGGTCGGTGGTCAGGTTCAGGAACCCGGTCGGGATCTCCTCGAGTTCGACGGTGACATCCTGATTGCGCCCGGCAATGACCTCGATCGTGCGGGTCCGCTCGCGGTACCCGTCGAGGGCGAGCACGATCTGCTGGCTGCCCTCGGGCAGGATGATCGTGGCCGGGGTGGTGCCGAGATCGTTCCCTTCATAGGTGATGGCGGCCCCCGGCGGATCCGACTCGACTCGCACGTTGGCGGTCGTGACCCGGCCGGGCTGGGCAACGGCGGGTTGAGCCGGCTCGGCCGGCTCGACCGCCTGGCCGGTGACGTTGGCGGCCAGCTCGTTGGCGACCTCCCGGGTGGCTTCGGTCAGCACGAACTCGATGCCTCGCGGCTCATCGTTGAAGGAGGTGTGCTCGATGCGCGAGGTGGTGATGTCGATGATCCGGATCTGCAGGCTGTAGAGGGAGCCCACTTTCGACACGCTGCCCGCCACCATCTTGCTGGCTCCCAGGACCCGCCCGACCTGCACCACGCATTCATCGGTGTCGCAGGCCCCGGAGAACTGAAAGCCCATCTCCTCCATGATGTTCTCCATCTGGTTGCGCTCGATCACCTCGAAGGCCCCGGTGCGTCCCAGCCAGATGCGCAGCCGCCCCGTGATGGTACGGGCTTCGGTGTCATCGACCCCCTCGGCGTCGAGATCGAGCACACCGATGGTGAGTTTCTCCTGCTGGGCCGGGTCCTGGGGCGGACCCGGGCAACCGGGCAGAGGTGCGGCCCGCACCCGGCCCGGCACGGTGCCGGCCACGAGGATCAGCAGGGTTATGATCAAAGGGAAGGCGGGGGCCAGGCGGACACGTCCCGGAGTTCCGGTCGGTCGCCCCCCTCCGCCGGCCGGTGGGACGGGGAATGGATTCCTGACTGTCATGCTTTCCTCAGTCGCGGGATCAGATGACCCGTTTATGTCACTTCATCTCAACCCGTTATCGTATCGGAGCCCAGGTATTTCCTGCAACCTGCTTGCGTGTCTTTCTGCTTCAGAGCGATGATGCGACAATGGCGCGGTGTGCCCCGGTTGACGCCCTCTTCCCGGCCCTGCATATTGGAACTTCTAGCCTAAGATGCGGAACCAGCAGCCACACCGAGCCTCGCGAGAGTGGCGGAACTGGTAGACGCGCAGGATTTAGGATCCTGTGGGCTTTCCCATGGGGGTTCGAGTCCCCCCTCTCGCACCAGACAGATGAGTCACACGGGCGCCGGATCCCCGGGAATGCCCCGATACCCGGAAAACACCGGATTCAGAAGAGTCAGGAGCTCCGCCATCGAAAACGTCACCGTCAGCATCACCGAAACCTCCACCTGGATGCGCCGCGTCGAGCTCGAGATTCCGCGTGAATACGTGGAGCGGGAGGAACAGCGCCTGCTCAGGGAATACCGCCGCAAGATCAAGGTCGACGGCTTCCGCAAAGGCAAGGTGCCCGAGCACATCGTGCTCAAACGCCACGGCGACCAGATCCGGGTCGAAGCGATCGATGCCGTGCTTCCGTCGGCAATCACCGACGCCCTGAAAGAGCACGACATCGTTCCCCTGGCGCCGCCGCGGGTCGAAAACCTCGACTACGGCGACGAGGGCCCCATGAGCGTAGAGGCCACGGTAGAGGTGATGCCCGAATTCGAGGTCACGGGGTATGAGGGGCTCAAACTCGAGAAGATCGTACGTGAAGTCACCGATGAGGATGTCGAAGCGGCCCTGGCCGACCTGCGCGAACGGACCGCCGAGCTGATCCCGGTCGAGCGCGTGGCCGAGTTCGGCGATTACCTGATCGCGGATATCCTGACCTGCGACGAGAGCGGCATGCCGATCATCGGCCAGAAATCGGAGAACCGCACTCTGCACGTGGTCGGCGAAGGCGAGGGAAGCGAGGTCGGCCGTCAGCTGGCCGGGGCGGTCAAAGGCGACGACCGCCGGGTGACGGTCTCGCATGCCGGGGACGAGCACGGGGACGGAGCCGGGCAGCAGGCCCCAGCCGGACCCGGTGCCGCAGCCGCCGGTTCTCATGAGCACATCTTCCTGGTGCAGGTCAAAGAGGTCAAAGAGAAGCGCCTGCCCACGCTCGACGACGAGTACGCCCGGGCGGTGGGCGATTTCGAGAACCTGGAGGCCCTGAAGAGCCAGGTCCGTGAGGATCTGGAACGGCACATGGATACCGAAGCCCGGCGGGTGATGGTGGGCCAGGCGATCGACCAGGTGGTGCGGAGCAACGAGGTCGAAGTGCCCGAATCGCTGGTGCAGCGCTATCTCGACGGGGTGGTGGCCGAGCAGCAGCAGGCGGCGGGCGAAGGCCGGCAGGTCGACGCCGAGGCGATCCGCCAGCAGTACCGCGGCATGGCCCAGATGCAGCTGATGTGGCAGATGGTCGGTGCCCGTATCGCCGAGAAGGAGGCCATCGAGGCCACCGAGGAAGAAGTGCGTGCCCGGATCAACGCCTTCGCAGAGAACTACAGCATGGATCCCGACGAAGCCTACCAGGCATTCGTGCAGAACAACCGCATCGATCGTCTGCGGGCCGATATCCGTGAAGAAAAAGTCGTCGATCTCATCATCGAAAAAGCCAAAGTCAAAGAGAAGACAATCAGCCCGAAGAAGCAGAAACGCCGCGGTCTGGGCCTGACCGGCGGTCGGACGTCGGCCGAAGAGGATATCATGAATGAAGCGGATCCGGCGGCGGGTCCGGCGGAGACCGGCGACGCCGGGGATGAGTCGGGAACCGGTTCCGGCGGCAGTGGTCTCATCATACCGGGACGGTAGCGAGGACCGGGACAACGGGGCCCCCGGGAACGACAGGGAAGACAGGGACAGAAGAAAGGACGCGGGACATGGGACTGATTCCCATTGTGGTGGAGACGACGGGGCGGGGCGAGCGGGCCTACGATATCTACAGCCGTCTGCTCAAGGACCGGATCGTGTTCATCGGCACGGCCATCGACGACAACGTGGCCAACCTCATCATCGCTCAGCTCCTTTTTCTTGACGCCGAGGATCCCGACAAGGACGTACAGCTCTACATCAACTCCCCCGGGGGAGCGGTCACGGCCGGACTCGGTATTTACGATACCATCCAGTACCTGCGCTGCGATGTGGCCACGATCTGCATGGGCCAGGCGGCCAGTATGGGCGCCATCCTGCTTGCGGCCGGCACTCCGGGCAAGCGTAGCTGCCTGCCCAACGCGCGGATCATGATCCATCAGCCGTGGGGCGGGGTCGAGGGCCAGGTCTCCGATATCGAGATCCACGCCCGGGAGATGCTCAAGCTCAAGGATCGGCTGATCGACATGCTGGCCGACCATACCGGCCAGCCGCGGGAGAGAATCGAGAAGGACACCGACCGCAACTTCTTCATGGATGCCGAGGCAGCCGAAGAATATGGTCTGGTTGACAGTGTCTTCTATCCAGGAGAGAACTCCAAGAAGGCGAAATCCTGACAGGAACGGTGAGCCGGCATGGCGGATGACGAGAACAGATTCGGTCCCGACGATCACGACCTGAAAGCCCGCTCGGGGCCCACCGGCTCGGCGGGCAAACCCCCCATCCTGCGCTGTTCCTTCTGCGGCCGCGGCCCCGAACAGGTGCAGAAGCTGATCACCGGGCCCGGGGTGCACATCTGCAACGAGTGCGTCAGCCTCTGTAACGACATCCTGCGCGAGGAAGAGGATCGCCCGCCCGATTTCGATCTCGAAACCCTGCCTACCCCCAAAGAGATCGTGTCCGTGCTCGATGAGTACGTCATCGGCCAGGACGAGGCCAAGAAGACCCTGGCCGTCGCGGTCTACAACCACTACAAGCGCATCAAGTACCGGGCCGGCCTGCACGAGCTGGTCGACGACGATGTCGAGCTGGAGAAATCGAACATCCTGCTCATGGGTCCCACCGGAGTGGGCAAAACCCTGCTGGCCCAGACCCTGGCCCGGTTCCTGAAAGTCCCCTTTACCATCGCCGACGCCACCACCCTGACCGAAGCCGGCTACGTGGGCGAGGATGTCGAGAACATCCTGGTGCGTCTGCTGCAGGCGGCCGACTACGACGTCAAGCGGGCCGAGCTGGGCATCATTTACGTCGACGAGCTGGACAAGATCGCCCGCAAGAGCGAGAATCCCTCGATCACCCGCGATGTTTCGGGCGAGGGGGTTCAGCAGGCCCTGCTGAAGATCCTCGAGGGCACTCTGGCCCAGGTACCCCCCAAGGGGGGTCGCAAGCACCCCGAGCAGGCCCTGATCCAGATCGACACCCGCAACATCCTCTTCATCTGTGGCGGTTCTTTCGACGGGCTCGAAACCATCGTCGGCCGCCGGCTGGGCAAGAAGGTGGTGGGTTTCGGGCAGTCGGCCGAAGCCGACAAGCACGGCAAGGGGGGTCTGCTGGTCCAGACCGAGTTCGACGATCTGCTGCGCTACGGCATCATCCCCGAGCTGGTGGGGCGCCTGCCCGTGCTCTGCGCTCTGGACGATCTCGACGAGGAGGCCCTGCTTACGATCCTGACCGAGCCGAAAAACGCCCTGATCAAGCAGTACGTCAAATCGTTCGAGATGGACGGCGTCGAGCTCGAATTCACCAACGGCACGCTCGAGACGGTGGTCGAACTGGCCGTCAAGAAAGGCACCGGCGCCCGGGCCCTGCGCTCGATCCTCGAAGCGGTCATGCTCGACCTCATGTACGAGATCCCCGGCGAGGTCTCCCGGGGCGCGATCGTGGTCAGCCCCGAGATGGTGCGGTCCGGCGCGGCCGATCTGAAAAATGCGACCGCCGGGGACGGCGGATCGGACGGTGCGGCGGATACCGCTTCAGCCGGGGCCGCAGCCGTAGCCGGCGAAGCTGACCTCGGGACCGACGAGGCCGACGCGGGGCAGGCCGAACCGCAGAAGAAACGGGCCTGAGCCCCCGGGGCGGCGTGCCGATGCCCGTTTTCCCCGCCCGCCCGCAGGATGTGATCGGGAGCGAGTACCTGCTCTCGGCTCACGCTCTCGATCAGCTTCCCGCCCCCGACGAACGGATTCCCGAAATCGCCTTTGCCGGTCGCTCCAATGTCGGCAAGTCCTCGCTGATCAACGTTCTGCTGGGGCGCAAGGATCTCGCCCGCACCTCGAACACGCCGGGCAAGACCCGGGCCCTGAACCTGTATGCGGTCCGCGTCCGGTCCCGGATGGGGCACGACCACTGGCGCGACGGCGAACTGCGCCTCATCGACCTGCCCGGTTACGGCTATGCCCGGGTCTCGAAGAGCGAGCGGGGCAGGTGGGCGCCCCTGATCGAAGGCTACCTGGCCGGCGAAGCCGGCGAGCGGCTCTGGGGGGTGGCCCTGGTGATCGACGGCCGTCGCCCCCCCGAAGAATCGGATCTGGACATGGCCGACTGGCTGGGTACTCTCGATATTCCCTACGTGGCTCTGCTGACCAAGAGCGATAAAGCGAAGCAGAGCGAACTGGCCCGGGTCCGGATACAATCCACCGGCCTGCTCACCAGCCTGGGCGCCCGTAGCGTGCTGCAGGTTTCGGCCGAAAAAAGAACCCGCCTGCCCGAGACCTGGGCGGCCCTGGAGGAGATGGGACG
>CAZNUA010000095.1:0-7578 GCA_964576115.1 uncultured Gemmatimonadota bacterium | reverse complement strand
GAAAAACGGCGATGACAGCGAAATTCAGTTGCCTACTCCTTCGAAGATCGAGGGCATGATCAGGTAATCGATTCCGGCCTGCATCAGGTGGGCCAGCTCGTTGCTGAACCCGATTTTGATGGCGATCCGGTCGGGCCGCAGGGTGGCCAGGCGGGCGATCTCGAATTCATATGAAGGATCCCCCTCACCGAGCACGGCGACCGCGGCCCCGGCCTCGGCCAGCCAGGGGATGGTGGCGACCGCCTGGGCGATTCCCTTCTGTTCCACCAGCCGGCTCATGACGCCGATCAACGGCCGCTCGTTTTCGATGAGAAGGCCCATCTCGCGCTGCAGAGCGCGCTTGCAGGTGTTCTTGCCGCGCAGGTTATCGGCCGAATAACGGGCCGGGAGCAGATCGTCGCGGGCCGGATCCCATTCACGGTGATCGATGCCGTTGAGGATGCCGGTCAGGTTTGTCTCCCGGCTGCGGATCACGCCGTCGAGGCCGCAGCCGAAAATTTCAGTCCGGATCTCCTTCTCATAGGTCGGGCTCACGGTCGTGATCCAGTCGGCCGAGACGATGCCGCCCTTGAGCAGGCGCAGTTCCCCGAAGTATTCGAGGTAGCGGGGTGAGAGGCAGGTCTTCGGCAGGCCGGTCAGCGGAAAATCCTCGAGCGGGAAGCGGCCCTGGTAGGAGAGGTTGTGGATCGTGAGCACCGAGCGGGTTCCGAGAAAGTAAGGATCGCGCCGGTAGAGGCTCTTGAGATAGAGGGGCACCAGGGCGGCCTGCCAGTCGTGGGCGTGAATGACGTGCGGTCGCACCCGCAGTTTCTTGACCAGCTCGAGGGCGCCCCGGCTCAGGGCGGCGAATCGGGCGCAGTTGTCGGGATAGTCGAGCCCCTTCTCGCCGTAGAGTGAAGCCCGGTCGAAAAAGGCGGGGATGTCGAGCAGGTAGGTTTCGACTCCGCGGATGGCCCGGCTCTCCCAGACGCGGGCATGGACCCGGTGGCGGCCGACCGGAACTTCAAAGATCCGCGAGGTCGGGCGGATCATCTTCTCGGGGATCAGGTTGTACTTGGGCAGGATCAGCAGAACCCGGCAGCCGATCTCGACCAGCTCGCGGCTCAGCGCTCCGGTGACATCGGCCAGGCCCCCCGTCTTGCAGAAGGGATAGGCCTCTGAGGCCACGAAGACCACCGTGGGCCGGCTGGGCCGTCTCTGTCTGACATGACCGCTCATCGTCGAGTACCCCGAATAATGATCCGGTCGTCACCAGTGACCGGTTGGCACTATGATACCCCCTCCCGGCTAA
This sequence comes from uncultured Gemmatimonadota bacterium, assembly GCA_964576115.1. Lineage (GTDB taxonomy): Bacteria > Blakebacterota > Blakebacteria > Blakebacterales > Blakebacteraceae > CAYSYY01. The sequence continues at coordinate 6,287 of CAZNUA010000095.1, read as the reverse complement.
GGAAGGAACTCCGCTCCTGCCTCGTCGGCAACCGGAACGGCAGTTGCCTCGTTCACCTGAGAGCTCAACCGCAGCGAAGGGACAACATGACTGGAGATACCCGCTTCATCTGTCCGGGGATCGCCGGCGGATTCCTCCTTGTTATCGGCATGACGCTGGCCTCCTGTACTGCCCGCGACGGTGAATGGCGACTGGCTGTGACGATCGAAGAGGGGGTTCCCCACGTCCGCAGTCCAGAGATCCCGTACTGGGGATTCGCAGCCCGGCCCTTCGAGCAGGTCGAAGTCCTGGGGGCCGATGATTCAGCCGGGCAACCGATATTCACCCGGCCGCTGACGGTGGCGGTCAATTCCGACGGGATCCGTCACATTCTCGACCAGCGGGCCTGCTGTATCTGGCGTGTCGCGGCCGATGGCTCGTCGCTGGACCCGATCGGACGGCAGGGGGAGGGGCCGGGGGAATTCAACCGGCCGGTAGACATGATCCTGCTGCCCGATGATTCCCTGGTGGTCAGCGACATCGGGAACCTGCGGCTCTCCTTTTTTTCAGCCAATGGAACATTCCGGCATTCAACCTCTTTCGTCGATTGGATCGGGCAGTTCGAACCGGCGGGTGAGGACCGGTTCTTCGCCTACCGGCGAGATCGAACCACGACGCCGCGTGCACTGGGAGTTGAAATGGATCCGGCAAATCCGCAGCTGCGGCTCGTCGACCGGGCGGCCGAAACCGTCAGCTCGTTCTGACGCCGGCAGGTGGTGACCGGGCAGGCTCCCGATGTTTACATCAACAAGCTCTTCCTGGCGTCTCTTCCGGGGGACTCGCTCGCGGTCAGCTATCAGGGCGTTGACCGGATCGAGGTGTTCACAGGGGCCGGAACTCTGGCCCGGGTCATCCACCGGCCGGTGCCGTTCGCAACCACCGCGCCCGTTTACGAGGAACAGAGTCGGGGTGAGGGCCTTCAGCCGTTTGTGGGGTGGGGTTTCGATATCCTGAGTTCAGGACTCGCGGTACACCCTGAGGGCGGGTATCTGGCCGTGCTCGTTCCGCAAAGCAGGGCCCGGGAGCGTACCCCGCTTATCGGCGAGGCCGAGATCCCCGACCTGTGGGCTCTAGATCTCTTCGATCGTACCGGGCGCTGGCTGGCCCGCCAGCCGCTTGCCATCACCTGCCCGCGGGCATTGCTCGACTGGGGCCCGGACGGTCTCTATCTGATCAATCTCGAAGGGGATGCGGCCGTCTACCGATTTGCCTTCGAGCCGGCAACCGGGCACTGACCGCTGTCCGTACGGCCGGCCGGGGTATTGCCTGTCTGTTGTTCACCCCGATCACATCCCTTCGACAGAGTCGGCGATACGGGCGACAATAAAGAGATCCTCGCCGGTCTCGGGGGCGGCGATCCGAAAGAGCGCCTCGCCGCCGGGCAGGAAGGCTTCAGGCAGGGGCAGGTCGGGCAGGCTGCCGAGGAAGGTGAAGTCGGCGTCGAACAGATCGAGGCGCTGGCCCGTGTTCTCCGGAATGTTGGCCAGCACCCAGATGCGGCCCTGCGGATCGACGGTGATATCTTCGATCGCAGCGCGCCGCTCGGCAAAGGCGTACTGGGTCACGAAGCGGGGGTTATCCTTCCGGAAGTCATCGACCGGGATATCGAACATCCGGGCCAGGCGGACCAGGTAGGCCTCCCGGTCAGCGGTTGTGACGGTCAGATCGGGTGTCGGGGCCGCCAGCTCCCCCCGGACGGTACCGTCCGGGTCCCGTTCCTCGATCAGATAGTTCCCCGAGGTCACGGTCAGAATCCGTTCGCCCGGAGTATGCGCCCAGCGCAGTTCGGGTGAATACGCCGGTGGATCGTACATGGTCGTGGCACCCAGGGTCGGCAGGTTGATCGTTGCGCCCGAGGCCGGGGCGGTGCGCATGGTCGCGATGGTGTCGACCTCACTGCCGTCGAGGGTGGAACGGATCAGGGCCATCCACCCTTCGATCATCGAGGGAGAGCGGCGCAGTTCGCGATCATCGGGGGTGATGACGATCGACCGCGAAGCCGTCCGCCCACCCCGGGAGGGCCAGATGACCGACCTGAGGAAGTTCCCCTCGATATCGAAGACCGAGTAGCGGCCAGCTGCCAGGTCACCGACCCAGATCTCATCAGTCCGCAGGGAGATCGTCATGGGGTACTGGAATTCCCCCGGTCCGCTTCCCTCGCGCCCGAAGGTGCGCTTCACACGGCCCCGGGGATCCACCACGACGACCTGGCGGTTGCTGGCGTCGAGCAGGTAGAAGTCACCGGTACCGCCGCAGGCGGCCGTGATATCGCCGAAGATGTACTCCGCGCTCTCCTCCCAGACATCCCAGACGGCCAGGGTGTCGAGGGTGAGCTGTGTCTGCGGCAACCGGTGCCAGGTCGTACGCACGATCCCGGAGTCGAGTGTCTCACGGGACATATCGGCCGGGCCGTGTCCTGAACCGCAGGAAGTGATGAGGAGGGGGATGGTCAGGCAGACCACCCGCAGGGACAATCCGGTGACAGAGATACGCCGGGAGCCTCCGGCGGCGTGGCGCGGTTGGCGACTCATCATGAGCACAACTCTCACGTTGGTGTATTTGCTCGACAGGCTTTCCGGTCAGCAGATTCAACTCCCCGATCAGCGAATTAGTTGACGGATAGTTGGTGACCGTGCGCGACCTGCCGCTGGATCGGTAGTATGGAGATCTCACAGAAGTATGGAGATCTCACAGAAGTTGATCGTGATCTCTCTCACCCTCTGCCTTCTGCTGGCTGATTGTGCCTCCGGGCGCACTACCCTTCTGCCCGATCCGGATAGCTGTCAATTAGCCGGGCGTCTGACGCTGGAGGTGCTGCCTCTCTCCTCGCCGGAATCCGGTCTTGTTGCCCCCGGCGATCCCCGGATCCGGCACATGAAACTCATCTATCATGTCGATCTGGCATCGAGAGAGTGGGACATCGAATGTCATCCCCAACTGATTCTTCCCGGTCGGATGTTGCCCTGCAGGTACTCTCTGTCAGGCCGCCGGTTGACTATCGAACTGGAGCGCTTCGAGGATGCCGTTGGAGGCTATCCTTCGATCAGGGGGCGGAATGTGGTCATTGTGCGGCTTACGTTCAGCCGGCGGGAACAACAACTCCTTTCTGGTCCACTGCAGGGGTGGGCGACAGCGGTTGAGATCCGGGAAGATGAGAGCAGGGGGGAATACCGGTCGAGTGAACGATGGAACGGCCCGGTCACCTGCTCTATTGAATCGGATGATGATTCTCCGCCGGGGATCAGGATCATTTACCGGGACGGTCCGGCAGAATTTCCGGAAGACTGAACACGCCCATTATTCGGGAAACAAACCTTATCCCCAGATCGTCTAGTGTAATAGCAGGCCAGGTCCCCCGTGTCGCTGGAACAAAGGCGAGAGGGGGGGTGTGAGAGGGAGCGTTGAGGGACAACGCGAGAGGGGAAGCGCGAGAGGGGGGAAGGAGTCTGTCATGAACTGCATCATGTCTCGTGGTACCCATCTAGATCGGGCCAGCAATCCTGCTCAGGCTGTTCATCCTGCATCAACCGGTCCCGTCGGCTCGTGCCTCCGGATTCTGTCTCTGATTCTGGTTGCCGGCTGCCTGTCGGCCCTCGGCCTGCCCGGATCCGTCCGGGCCCAAAACCGGGCCGAAGTGGAGCTGATCGTGCTCAACGGTCAGCCGGTCGGCGAACTCGCCGGGGGGATCGACGGTTCTGCCTGGGGCGGGGCGCTTTCGGCCCGCTGGCTCCTGCGCGGCACAGCCATCTCGATCGGCGGACGGGTGGGTGTGACCACCTACGGATCCGAATTCAGCCACGACCTGCCCGGCTACACGGCCGTCAACCCGGAGTACGTCAAGTTTTCCTACGACATGCTCACGACCCACGTGGTCATCCGTTTTCAGCCTCGCCTGGCACGGCTGACCCCGTATGTCGAGACTTTCGCCGGGATCAACTACTTCTTCACCCAGGCCTACACCGGCGAGAACACCACCGCCCCGATCTTTGTCAACGGGACCATGATCATGGTCAACGAAGACGAATCGAAAACCCTGCTCGCGAACGTGGCTCCCAGCTACGGTGTCGGAGCCGGTCTGAAAATGCGTCTGCTCCGTTTCGGGCAGGGCGAGAAAGCAACCGGCAATCCCCTGACCCTCTTCTTCGACCTGCAGGGTCGCTATCTCTTCGGCGGCAGAGTGAAGTACCTGGCCCCGGGGAGTCTGAGTTACGACGGGGATCGGTTGGTCCTCACCGACCGTCACACCCGATCCGATCTTGTTTTCCTGAGCGCGGGGATCAGCCTGCGGGGAGCTTTCCGCGAGAGATAGGCCCTTTTCTCTTTCCCCTTGAACTTCTAGGGTAAAGCTTCGTATCTATACCCAGAAGGTCAAGGGGAAGGGCTCTGTCTGCCGGACCGGTCCGTCACTGCTGTCCGGAGAGAGCCCGATTGCCGGAGAGATAAGGGGTATGACGAAAGCAGAGAAGGAAAAGGGGAGGGAGAAGAAGGTTGACCTGCTGCTGGGCACCCTCGAGATGCTCATTCTGCAGATCCTGACCGAGGGACCCCAGCACGGGTTCGGCATCGCCCGCCGCTTCCGCGAGATCACCGATGACAGCCTCGATATCGAGGACGGCACGCTCTACCCGGCGCTCTACCGGATGGAGCGCCGCGGTCTGATCGAACCGGAGTGGCGCATCACCGAGAACAAGCGGCGGGCCAAGTACTACAGTCTGACTGCTGCCGGTCGCACACATCTCAGTACTGAAACCGAGCGCTGGAATTCGTTCGTGGGCATCGTGGCCCGGGTTCTGCAGACATCGTAGGGAGTCGGTCGATGTCACGGGTTCTCAACGGGTGGATCCAGCTCCTGGTCGATATCTCGGGAGAGAGGCGGATCAGGCACCAGGTCGCCGAGGAGATCGCCTTTCATATCGAGGAACAGACCAGGCTGAATGTCAGGGCGGGGATGGATCCCGAGGCCGCCCGGCAGGAGGCTCTGACCCGTTTCGGCGATCCCGAGGGTGTGGGTGAGGTCTGCACTGCGATCGCCGGGGGCGGTCGCCGGGACAGACAGAAGAAACATCGCCTCGACGCCGTCAAACAGGATCTGCGGTCGCTCCTCACCGGTCTGGCCCGCCGGCCGGTGTCCTCGCTCTCGGCGATCCTCATCCTGGCGCTGGGACTGGCTGCCAGTTCGGTCGTGATCACGTATCTCGACAATTTCTCGCGCCCCTTTCCCGGTGTGGACCCCCGGGGGCTGGTCCAGATCTTCGAGACCACCGAGGATACCCCGTTCCTGCCCGTGTCGTACCCCGACATCCGCGATTATGCGGCCATCTCCTCGGGGGCCTTCGCAGAACTGGCCTGGGCGCAGAATCTCTTCCTGGGCAGTATCCGTCACGGGGAGACGAGTGATCCGATCACGGGGCAGGGGGTCTCGGGGAACTACTTCTCGATGCTCGGGGTCGAAATCGAACTCGGCCGCGGTTTCACACCTGAGGATGATCGACGCTCCAATGATCCGATCGTACTGCTCTCGGACCGGTTCTGGCGGCGTGCCTTCGGATCGGATCCGGAGGTCGTCGGCAGTACCGTCTATCTCAACGGCAACCCCCGGACCGTCGTGGGGGTGGTGGGCTCCGATTTCCTCGGCACCGATTCGAGCCTGCGTCCCGATATCTATCTGCCCCTCGAACAGCTCTTCGTCCCCTACGGCGACGTCGAACAGCAGGCGCAGAATCGGGATGCGCTCTACCTCAACTTCTTCGGGCGCCTGCGTCCCGGGTATTCGCGCGAGGCAGCCGCAATCGAACTCGCGGTGACCTCCCGTGCCCTTGACGGGGAGTACCCGCGCGAGAATGCCGAGCGACGCCTGCGGGTGGCTGAGGCGGCCTGGGTCGCGCCCGGTTCCCGGCTTACCGAACTGCCCACCGCCCGGATCATGCTGGCCGGAGCGTTGCTCCTGCTCCTGTTGGCCTGTGCCAATGTCGCCAACCTCCTGCTCTCGCTGGCCGGTACCCGGCGTCACGAACTGGCCGTGCGCAGTGTACTCGGCGCCTCCCCGGCTCGACTGGCCCGCCAGCTGCTGATCGAGAATCTGGTTCTGGCCCTGGCCGCCGGTGGGGTGGCGCTGCTGCTGGCGGTGCCGGCCGTGGCCCGGCTGGGCAGCTTTTTCTCGCAGCTCGGCGTCTGGGTGAGTTTTCCGGCCCGGGAGATGGCGATCGATCTTTCGGTCTTCGCGGCGGTGTTCGCTCTGGCGGTGCTGG
>CAZNUA010000094.1:0-7845 GCA_964576115.1 uncultured Gemmatimonadota bacterium | reverse complement strand
TCCACCCCTGAAGATCAAATCGCCGCGCTGATCGATTATTATGATGGAAACCTGGGGAAGACGATCGAGGGTGTGGGCAAAGGGAATTCAGCGGGTAACAAGGCGCGGGCGCTCGGGCACATGCTGGCGTCGGCCCAGAACATGATCGAGGCGGGGAATTACGTGCTGGCCGCTGAACAGCTGAATGACGTCCTGAAGCACGCGGATGGGCAGGAACGCCCCAAAGACTTCGTGACCGGTGATGGGTTGACCGACTTCAGGACCGATCTCGAGGACCTGATAGCGGATCTGCTCGGATAGAGCCCTCGTCTGCGAGACGCATACTGCCGGGCTGATACGGCCCGGCAGTGTCCCTTTTCAGGCAGCCTTTCATACCCTGTTCAGGATGTGCCGGATTGAGCACTCAATCCGGCACATTTCTTTTGGAATGCCCCGCTCTGTCCGTGATCGATCTCAGCTCGTCTCCTCGCCGTCGGCGATCACCATCTGGGAGACCCACTCGCGCATCATGCGGGTGAAACAGTTGACGATTTCGGGCTCGAACTCCACTCCGGCGCCCTTTTCGAGAATGGCGAGAATCTCCTCGTGCGGCAGCGGCGCCTGGAAGGGACGCTTTGTACGCATGGCGTCGTAGGCGTCGCAGAGGTGAATGAACTGGCTGATGCGATGCGGCCGGCGGGGCCAGAGCAGGTCGGGGTAGCCCCCCTCACCGTTCCACTTCAGATGGTGCTCGTAAGCGGCCATGGCCGGCAGGGTCAGGTCACCCCCGGAGGCCAGGATGATCTTGGCGCCCTCGACCGGGTGGGTTCGCATGATCTCCCATTCCCGTTCGTCGAGCTTGTCGGGCTTGTTCAGGATCTCGAGCGGCACCGAGACCTTGCCGACATCGTGCAGCAGACCGGCTTCTCCGATGACCCGCACGTCGGGGGCCGAGAGATTCAGAAACTCCCCCAGAGCCATCGCCAGGACCGAGGTGTTCATGGCATGTACGGTGGTGTATTCGTCGGTCTCGCGCAGGGGCACGAGGGGGACCAGGAGCTGGCCTTCGGATTGCATCGCCATCGAGAGGGTATCGATCACATTGCGGGCCAGTTCGATGGGTACCTTTCCTTTTTTTATCGCCTCGTCGTGCAACTCGTCGACGGTGACTCGCTGCTCCCCGAGATTGATGTCGGCCGATTCCTCGTCATCGCGTCGGATGGGACCGTAATCGATGTTGGGATGATAGCGGGGGGGCGGGGCCTGCTTGCCGCGGCTCCCGATCCGGACCGCCAGCTCGAGCAGAAAGTAATCCACTTCCTCCCGCTGGATTCCCGGGGTGAACTCGAAGCGTTCGACGTCCACGGCGGCCAGGTTGCGTCCCGGCGCCCAGTCGCGGAACTCCCGCAGGGGCTGGTTGTTGTAGATAACGCCGCCTTCGAGCAGGGTAAAGGTCGGTCTCGGGTGCTCGACAAGCAGTGCAGTCAGGGCGTTGTACACATCGTCGGCTGCCTGGACCCGGGCGGGATGGCCGTCGGCGTAGAGGCTGATCGCGCTGAAGCTGCGCGCCAGCGACTTCAGAAACTGTCCGGCGGCGGCGCTCATGATCCGGTCTCCGCCCTGGCGACCACGGCTCTGATCTGCGGGTCCTTCGACTTGCGTGCCGCACTCAGAACCCGCTGCACTTCGGCATGCTCGCTCCACCCCCGGGCCAGCACCGACAGAGCCTCGAGCATGTCTGCCGATTTCGGAGCCAGGGTGCGGAAGAAGAACAGCTTGCGCACCCAGGTCATCCGGATCAGGAAGTGCAGGGTTTCGGGCGTGTCGGTTGCAGCCAGGGCCCGAATCGCTGCCAGACGGATGCGGGCCTGCGTTCTGGGAGTCTCGATCAGGGATGTGATCGCCGGCACGATCTCGGGCGGGCATTCGGTGGCAGCTGCCTCAAGACCCATCAGGACGATTTCGCTGTCGCTGTCGTTCAGGGCCGAAGCCAGGGCGATCTCGCGTTCCTCGGTACCGGCCAGGGCCAGCCGGATGGCTTCCCGGCGTACGTCGACCTCGGGATCGACCAGCCACGCCACAGGGGAGAAGTCCTCGGGCGGATCGGGCAGATGGCCGATCAGGATAAGCATATCACGTCGGATCGAACCCCGCTCGTCGTCCAGGCGCCGGACCGCCATGGGACCGGTGTTCTCCGCCAGGGTGACGAGGCGTTCGAGGGTGGCGGTCCGGGTCTCCGGGGGACGGCCGTTGCAGTAGAGATCGAAGAGAGGTTCGATCGTTTCCTCCTCGAGGCGGGACAGAAGTCGGTCGAGCAGTGAAAAGGCGGGCGGTTCGGGTTCGACCAGAGTCCGTACCGTGTCCCGGGTCAGGACATCATCCCAGATTTCATCCACGCAGGCCACGCTCTCGGGAGTCGTCTCGAGGATATCGAGCAGTTCCTCGAGGTGGCCGTCGCGGATCATCGAGGTCGCAGCATAGTGCACCGGGGGGCTGATCTGGTTGAGTTCCAGCCCCATCTGTACGATCCGGCCCGACGTCGGCTCTTCCATCCAGGTCGAGATGATCGAGAGGATGGGAGCCTGACGGGAAAAGCTCTGAAGCTGCTCTTTGTATTCCTGCGGGGTGGCGTCCTCTACGCTCCAGTCGCTCCCGAGCCGGCTCATGAGTTCAGTCAGGTTCTCCACCGACTCGGGATCGGCGGCGCGATCCGGGGTTTCCTTCGACATGCCTAATTTAGTGAGAATGCGCAGCATCTGGGCGGAGTGCTCGTTGCCTTCTTCCCCGGCCGCGGCCGCAGCAATGAAGTTGGCTGCCGCGCGGGTCACGGCTCCTTCGAGTCCCTCGGCCTGCATCTCGGCCGGCAGGGCCGCGGTGAGCTGGTTCAGAGTGCGCGGATCGAGGTTGAGGATCAGCCGGGAGACCTCCCGCCTGACCTCTTCGGGATCGGAATCCCCGTCCCCCTGCAGCAGACGGGTAAGGGCGGGAAAGCCCCGCACGTCGAGTTCCCCGCTGTCCTCTCCGGTGCCCTGAGAGTCGGGTTCGGCGGCAATCTCCTCGCTGCCGGCCGGTGGTTCGAGATCGCCTGTCGGCTCGTCTCCTCTGGCGACCCGGCCGGAAGGCCGGTCCCGCGACAGGGAGATGCCCTCGAAGGTGATCGGCAACAGCTCGATGTGCGGCCACTTTTTCAGGTCCGCTGCGGAGGAGTTACCGAGAGGTTCGACACCTCGGCCGGCTGGCAGGGAGACGACTGCGAGTAAACCGGTCAGTTCGTCGGGCGTCAGACCGCTGTTGATTGCCAGCTCGCCGAGCTGGTGCTCATACAGACGGCCGGCGAAATTGGCGAGCAGGGCGCCGCCGGGATCGGTAGCGCGGTCGCCGATCTCGATCGAATCGCGGTTGATTCGCAGAACCAGGCGGGTGCGGCTCTCGAGCACGGGCATCATCGCCGCCAGGCACTGCTCGACGGTGGCGGTACGGGCGGGATGGCCCTCCGGGTACATGGCATACCGCTGCACCGCCCGGGCGAGCTCGGTCAGCAGGTCGACCAGTTCGGGGGCCAGATTGGCGGCTGGCTCCGGTTCGGCGGCAGTGGTCACAGTTCAGGCCTTGCCGGACGTTCACTCTGTTGGATCCACATGGGTGTGGATCATCCTCCCGCGGACGGATCAAGTCCATCCGGCGCTTCCCATTTATAAGTCAGGTGCCGGTCGGGGTGCAACTGGCCCGTCCAGTCTGCAATCCTGTTTGATCTCCGGATCGCAGTGACCTGCCAGGAGAGGCGGCAGAACATGTCGATGGGGTGCGAGATCATCCGTCTAGACGATTAACCCGGTCTGAACGTTCGGACGCGGTCATCGGTCGAACAGTAGCCGATGGTCCTGGGACCGGCCTGGGGCCGGATCGCCGGGTGTCTCGGCGAGCAGGGGCAGATGCCCGCCGGTCCAGCGTAGGAGGAATACCTCAACGACCCGCAGACCACCGCCCCCGAGGATCTGCAGACGCGGATCCTCTTTCCGGTCCGTTCGGACTGAGAGCACCGGGAACCGTTGGCGGCACGGCCGGATGCAGGGTTTTTCCCCTCATTTGTGTCGCGGATGACGTATTTTATCTCCGACGGCGGATCGGGCCGCGCGATCCACCGTGCTGCTGACGGGTATCTGCTCTCTGACCGATTCGGTTCCCCGATAGTCTACGGCGGGCAGATCAAGCGGCGGTGACCGGCCCCTGTGGCCGCTGACGGAGACATCCGACACCCGATGGGGACAACGTCTTCCCGGGAACCGCCCGAACCGGGGTATGCCTGGTCAGAGAGCGGAGCCTGCTGGGTCAACATCTCCGGTGACTACGATTATCTGACCGGGGGGTACTATCTCTCTCAGGAACTCGAGCAGGCCGGCGAGCCGGTTCACCCCACCTGCCGGGAGGTCCTCGACGCCTATATCACGCCGCTCATGATAGAACGGGCTCGCACGGCCGGTCTCGACACCCTGCCGTACTACATCACCAACTCCTACTTCGAACCGCCGGTACTGATCGACACCCTCAATCCCTTCATGAACCGCCAGCGGGTGGTCCGCAGTTCGGCCCAGCAGGAGCGGGTAGCACGTTCCCTGACCCGCAACCACACTTACGCCATCTGCTGCCAGGAACTGGACTCAGTCGAACAGCTGCGGCATATCCGGACCTTCCTGGGCTGGACCCGCGTCCCCGCCTTCCGGCCGGTCGCGGCTGCCGTCTGGGAGATTTTCGGCATCCCCATCGCCCGGGTTCGGGTTGCGGTACGGGCCGGAGTCCCACCGGTTCTGACCGGGATCTGGCCGCTTCCCTGGCAGGTCCTGACGGCGGCCGAAAGGGATCGTCTCGCAGGAGCCCTCGTATGGCCACGATAGGGGTCTTTGTCGAGCGCTACACCATTGCCCGTTCCGAAGAGATGGAGGCCCTGCTGCGCTTCGGTCAGGCGGCGCAGAAACTGGGCCACCGGCTCGATGTGCTCTTCCGCCCCGACATGTACAAGATCCCCGGCTACGACGCCCTCTTCATCAGGGCTTTAACCGATCCCCTCAACTCCTCCTACCTCGCCAGCCGCCTGGCCCAGATGCACGGCCTGCGGGTGATCGACGATCCGCGGTCCATCGTCGTCTGCTGCGACAAGGTCAACATGTACAGCCGCCTGCAGCGGGCCGGGGTGCCCCTGCCTGAAACGGTTCTACTGCGTCCGGGCGAGGTCACTCTGGAAAAGGGTGAAGAACTCCTCGCCCGGCTCGGCTCTCCGCTGGTTCTCAAGGCTCCCAACTCCAGTTTCTCGATGCATGTCGAGCGGGTCGAAACCCCCGAGGCCTTTTCCACGGTCGGGCGCCGGTACCTGCGCCGGGCCGATCGTCTCATCGCCCAGCGCTTCATCCGTTCCGAATTCGACTGGCGGGTGGGGATCCTGGCCGGGGAGGTGCTCTATGCCTGCCGCTACCTCATTCCCCGCAAACAGTGGAAGATCCTGACCTATACCAACGGCGGGCGGGTGATCTCGGGCCGGGTCCGGGGGGTGGCGCTCGACGCGGTCGATCCCCTGCTTCTCGACACCGCCCGGCGGGCCGCCGCGGCGATCGGCGAGGGGCTGTATGGGGTGGATCTGAAGCAGGTTGGCGACGACTGTATCGTCATCGAGGTCAACGACAACCCGACCATCGCCGGCGGAGATGAAGATCAGAATGCCCCCGGACTCTACGAACGCATCATCCGCTACCTGGCGGGTGAGTGGGGCTCCGATGCCTGAGCGGATCCGCATCAAGCGGGCGGTGATGGCCGATCTGGAGGATCTGGTCCGGCTCGAGAGTGCGAGTTTCACCTCCGACCGGCTCAGCCGGGAGCAGTACCGCTATCTGCTCACCCGCGGCCGGGCGGTCGTCCTGGTGGCCTCGGTCGACGGCCGGATCGCCGGATCCGCGGTCGTGCTCCTGCACCACGGCCACCACGCGGCACGCCTGTACTCGATTGCCACCGCCTCCGAAATGCGCGGCCGTGGGGTGGGGCGGGCCCTGCTCAAACGGGCCGAAGCCGAAGCCGTCCGGCACGGCTTCGGCCGCCTCAGCCTCGAGGTCCGCCGCGACAATGCCGCGGCTCTGGCACTGTATGATTCGGCTGGATACCGGGTGGTCGCCGATCTGCCGGGCTATTACGAGGACGGCGCCGACGGGGTTCGGATGGTTGTTGATCTCGGGCCCGATCCCGGCCGTCTGCGGTTGGCGGTGCCCTTCTACGCCCAGACGACCGAGTTCTCCTGCGGCGCCGCCTGCCTGATGATGGTCATGAAATACTTCCGCCCCGAACTCGTCCTCGACCGCACTCTCGAACTCAACCTCTGGAAGGATGCCACGACGGTCTTCCTCAGCCAGGGGCATGGCGGGACCGGCCCCTTCGGTCTGGCTCTGGCCGCCGTCGAGCGTGGATTCGACGTACACGTGCGTCTCTCCGATGACCGGGTGCCCTTCATCTCCTCTGTCCGCGACCCCCACCGCAAGGAAATCATCCGGCTCATCCAGGCCGATCAGGAAGCGCGCTCGCGCGAGCGGGGCGTGCGGGTGACCTGCGGCGATTTCCTGCTGGCCGATCTGACCGGCGACCTGCTGGCCGGCATGGTCCCGATCGTGCTCATCAGCGCCTGGCGCCTCTACGCCACCAAACAGCCCCACTGGGTGGTTTTGACCGGGTACGATGCCCACCAGGTGAGCTTCCACGATCCCTTCATCCGATACCTGCAAAAAGGGAAGGGGAGTCGGCGGAGCTGGCGCATCCCGATCGAGGAGTTCAACCGGATGCACCGTCATTCCCGCGATCTGCGCCAGGCCGCCGTTCTCATCGGCCCTGGAACTGGCCGCCCGCATCCCTGAGGGACCGGTCCGACCTGCCCGTATTCCTCGCTGATGAAAGCCCCCTCATCTGGATCGTGCAGGGTCATCTCGATTTCTGAGCGGACTTTCCTGTATCCTTGAGGTCCTCTCGTATCTGAGGTTAAAGATGGTGTTTTTCCGGCTGATGACCTCTATCAGGGGAGTCTGACTGTGACTCGAGGACGGATATCTTCACAGGATTCTTTTCCCCTCGTGGTTCTGGTCCTGATCGGGATACTGGTTCTCTGGCCGCGAGTCGGGTGGGCGCAAACGCCGACCTCCCAGCCTGTCCGGGTTCTGCCCGCTTTCTGCGCTCCAGCCGACAGTGGTTTCGCGGTGCTCCTTCAACGGCGGTTCGTCACGGGTATCAGGCCGAGTCAGTTTCTGCATCTGCTTTCTCTCAAGGAAGTTACAGCCACCGTCAGAGCGGACGAACTCCGTCGGACGATCGGCAGCGTGGCGGGGATGCGGGAATATTCCGACCTCCATCCGGCAGGCTTTCTGATCGGCACCGTGATCGGTCGGGATGATGAAGGAAACATCGCCCTGTCAACCGCTCTCTACGGGTACGAAGAGGAATCCCTGCTGGCGGTCAGATCACAGGCCTTTACCGATACCGCTCAGGCGCTGGCCAGGATTCACCTGCTGGCACGCGAATTGACCCACCCGCGCAATTTCAGTCTTGGCGATGAGGCGTTTTTCTACTCCCTCATTCTCCCTGGCTCCGGTCAGGCTCATCTGGGCAAATGGGCGCATGCGGCTCTCTCAGCCGGTCTTGTCGGTGTGGCTGTTCTCTACGGCGTAACAACTCCGGAGCCCGATCAGTACCGGCTTCCGGACTATTACTTCAAACAGGTCTGGGAGTACAGCGAGGGCTGGCGATTTTTCGTGGCCGGGCAGGAGGTGAGTCACGACGAATACTTCGATGCCTACCAGGTCGCGGTTCTTCATAAGGATCGGGCCGAGCGTCAGAGAGAGG
>CAZNUA010000093.1:5814-8277 GCA_964576115.1 uncultured Gemmatimonadota bacterium | reverse complement strand
GAGATGATCATTCAGGCATCTCGTCGGGCGAAGCCCGGTAGAGCCCGACCGTCGAGAGCGCCGGTGAGGCCAGGGAGCGTGTAATCGCGATCCGGATCCGGTCGGCCGTGACCGGTTCACAGCGTACGATCCGCTTGTACCCGATCGTGGTCTCTTCGATCACGGTCACCCACTCCCCCGCCACCCGGGCCTGGACTGTGAAAGCCGCGATCCGCTGACCGAAGCGGATCGGTTCCTGTAAGACGATCCGGTCGAAGAGGATCGGTGCGCCCAGATCGATCTCGAGGCTCGCCGCCCGCACCCCCTCCTCGGCTGCCCAGTAGGAATCGGGGTCGCCGTCGGTGACATTGCCCGGGGCGAACCGGCGGTGCCGGTGGTAACGGGAATCGGCCTCGACCGGCCGCTGAGCGACCAGATCGGTCGCAAAGGTCTCGTCCAGCACGCGGCGGAACTCGCGCAGGGCGGCCACATCGTTCTCGTGCCACAAACCCCGCTGGTCGGGAGGCACATTGAGCAGCAGGACCGAGTTGCGCCCCACCGAGCGGTAGTAGACCTCGAGCAGTTCCGCGAGCGGTTTGACCCGGTCGTCCTGGGAGGCGTGGTAGAACCATCCCGGCCGGATCGAGGTGTCACACAACGGGATGACCCATTGCTGGCCCTCCGGGTCGCCGGCGTTCAGATACTCCGTATCGGCCGCCCCGACCACGACCCCGGCGGTGGTGATGGTGGACCAGCAGGTCCGGCCGGCATAGCCCCGTTCGTTGCCGATCCAACGGATGTCGGGCCCGGCGTCAGAGAAGATCAGGATGTGCGGCTGCAGTTCCTTGACCAGCCCCCAGGTCTCGGGCCAGCGGTAGTAGGTCTCGCGATCGATCCGCCGTTCCTCGCGGGCGCCGCCGTAGTAACCGGTGCCCCCGTTGGCGCCGTCGAACCACATCTCGGTGATCGCACCATAGCCGGTCAGCAGCTCGCGCAGCTGATTGCGGTAGTACTCCAGGTACTCCGGCCGGCCGTAGTCGGCGTGGTTGCGGTCCCAGGGGGAGAGGTAGAGGCCGGCTTTGAGACCGTGCCGGGCGCAGGCTTGAACGAACTCTCGCACAACGTCCCCCCCGCCGTCGCGCCAGGGGCTGGCGGTGACCGAGTGGTCGGTGTGCGCCGAGGGCCAGAGGCAGAACCCGTCGTGGTGCTTGGCGGTCAGGATCAGCTCCTTCATGCCCGCTTCGGCCGCAACCCGGGCCCACTGCTCGGCGCTGAAAGCGGTGGGGTTGAAGATCTCCGGCGATTCGTCCCCATACCCCCACTCCCGGTCGGTGAAGGTATTGACCGTGAAGTGCACGAAGCCGATGAACTCCATCCGTTGGTAGGCGATCTGCTCGGGGCTCGGCACGACCGCGGTGGGCTCGATGTCGGGCGGTCCGGCACAGGCGGCCAGCAGGAACCCCGCCGCCATGACGACCGGAACCGGAACTGTCCAAAGACGGCGGGATCGGTTCATCGGTCCAGCTCCAGCGGCATGATCCTGATCAGTCTTGACGGAGAGAGTTCGGTTTCGCGGCCCCGGGAATCGATCGCGATCAGGACCGCCGTGAACGTGCCGGGGGCGACCTCCGGTCCCTGGCGGGGGCGGCGCTCACCCTCTTCGGGTTCGGGGGCGGCCTCGCGCAGATCCCAGACGATCCGCTGCAGACCCGGACGGACGGGCACCTCGAGGCGTCTGACCTCATCGCCCCCGGAGTCACGGAGACTCAGGGCGAAGGTGCCGTCTGTCGATTCCGTCCCGGCCGGCAGCCACAGGTTGAGGTTCGCCCCGTAGGGTGGATTGAGGGCCGCATACCGCCCGCTGCCTCCCGAGCCGCGCGACCCGATGAGGAAGCGGTAGAGAAAGGCCGGTTGGACCGGAAAGAGATAGCCTTGTGTACCGGAGGGTATCTCGTCGAGATGCCGCAGCGGGGAGTAATCGTCGAGCACGTAGAAACCGCGCCCGAAGGTACCCAGCACGAGATCGTCCTCGCGGGTCTGGATCGCCAGGTCACGCACCTGGATGACCGGCAGTCCTTCCGAGAGCTCGAGCCAGTGCCCGCCCCCGTCGATCGAAGTGAACAGGGTGAATTCGGTGCCCAGAAAGAGCAGATCGGGATCGAGGTGGTCCTCGATGATCGACCAGGTGACATGCCGGGCGGGCAGGTCACCGGTGATCGACGTCCACGTCCGGCCCCGATCGGCGCTCCTGAGCACGTAGGGCGAGAAGTCCCCCTGCTTGTGATTCTGGAAGGTCACGTAGACCGCATCCGGGTCGTGCTGTGAGGCACAGACATCCGAGACGTAGGTAAACTCCGGCACTCCGGGAAAGCGCTCCGCACGCCGCCAGGTGCCGCCGTCGTCCTCGCTGACCTGCACCAGTCCGTCATCGGTGCCGACATAGAGCAGACCGGGCACGAGGGGGGATTCGTCGAGCGAGACGAT
>CAZNUA010000093.1:1572-5714 GCA_964576115.1 uncultured Gemmatimonadota bacterium | reverse complement strand
CTCCAGGTCTCACCGGTGCTGAAATCGGCCCGGCGGATACCGGCGTACTGCGATTCGGAGTAGATGATGTCGGGATCCTGCCGGTCCACCCGGGCCTGGAAACCGTCGCCCCCCTGGATGCTCTGCCAGTGCTCGTTCAGGATCCCGGCCCGGTCGCGGGTCTGCGAGAAGCCCATGTGGGAACCATTGTCCTGGGTGCCGCCGAGGATCCGGTAGAAGGGGCGGTAGTCGTCGACCGCCACGCGGTAGTACTGGGTGATCGGTAGGTTCGAAAAATGCCGGGCGGTCCGCCCGCGGTCGAAGCTCTCGTAAAGGCCGCCGTCGTTGCCGATCAGCAGGTGATCGGGATCCCCCGGATCGATCGTGAGGTGGTGGTAATCCACATGCACCCCCGGCGTGCGCACCGCCTCCCAGGTGGCTCCGCCGTCCTCGGTCCGCATCAGGTTTATCGCCACTCCGTAGAGCCGGTCGAAGCGGTGCGGATCGGCAAAGAGTTCCTGGTAGTACTGCGGATCGCCCGAACACCAGTCGCTCATGCGCACCCAGCGCTCCCCGCCATCATCGGAGCGGTAGAAACCGCTGTTTTCCCCGGTCGAGGGAACGGTGGCATAGACCACGTCGGGATTCTGCGGCGAGATGGCCAGCCCGATCCGCCCCCGGTCCTGGCGCTGCAAGCCGCGCTCTATCTCGCGCCAGCTGTCGCCCCCGTCGGTGCTCTTGTAGATGGTCGATTCCGGTCCGCCGGCGATGAGGATACCCACATGCCGGCGACGCTGGTAACTGCTGGCGTACAGAACGTCGGGATCGCGCGGGTCGAGAACCACGTCGGTGATCCCGGTCATGTCGCTGACATGAAGCACTCGCTCCCAGCTCCGGCCGCCGTCACGGGTGCGGTAGAGCCCCCGCTCGCCGCCGTCGGCCCAGAGCGGACCCTGGGCGGCCGCGAAGATCGTGCTGGAATCGCGCGGATCGATCACGATCCGGGCGATGTGCTCGGAGCGTTCGAGCCCCATCCGGGTCCAGCTCGCACCGCCGTCAGTGCTCTTATATATCCCGTCCCCGAAACTCACGCTGCGCTGGCTGTTGTTTTCGCCCGTTCCCACCCAGATGACCTGCGGATCGCGGGGATCGATCGTGACCGTCCCGATCGAGTAGGAACCCTGCTCGTCGAAGATCGGCTCCCAGGTGGTCCCGGCGTTGACCGTCTTCCAGACGCCCCCCGAAGCCGCCACCAGGTACCAGGTGTACGGTTCATCCCAGTGGACGGCCAGATCGTTGACCCGACCCGTGAACAGAGCAGGTCCGACCGACCGCAGAGTGAGCCCGGACAGCATCTCGGCCGTAACAGCTGTTCGGCTCTGGGCCAGGGTGCCCGCCGGACCGGTGAAGGTGCCGAGAGTGATGGCCGTGACGAGACAGAGGATCGAAACAGACGAACGGCGGCGCATGAGTGACTCCTTCGCAGGTGTGAGCTGCCCGAAGGTCATTCAACACTATCGGCATGGTAGCAGAGGGGCTCTGCGGGCACCAGACGAGGGAGAGATTCGAACGTTCTCTGTTCCTCCGAACCCGGAAACCTGCGAGAGAGAACTGGTGAGGCTGGAGAAGATCGTGGTCGAATGCTATAACAAGAAGCACTGACCGACCCGACCGGAGGACGGCGTGACGACCATTCTCTTCATCCTGCTGGGCGTGGCGGCGGCCGTCTATCTCGCGGTCTGGATCACGACCCATGTCGGCTCGCAGGCAACCGCCGTCCCCGACGATCCGGCCGGCGGAACTCCCCGGCCGACGGCGCTGCAGGTCGCGACCGGTTTTGTGACCAACTTTTTCGACACCCTCGGGATCGGCAGTTTCGCCCCCACCACCTCGATCTTCAAGCTCACCCGGATGGTCCCCGACGAGCTGCTCCCCGGAACCATGAATGTCGGCCACACCCTGCCGGTCGTGACCCAGGCCTTCATCTACATCGCGATCATCGAAGTCGAACCTCTCACCCTGACTCTCATGATCGCGGCCGCGGTGCTCGGCGCCTGGCTCGGGGCCGGCATCGTGGCCGGTCTGCCCCGCCGCCCGATCCAGATCGGGATCGGGATCGCGCTCATGCTGGCGGCGGTTCTGATGGCCATGACCCAGTTCGATCTCTTTCCCCTCGGCGGCGAGGCCCTCGGTCTGACCGGCGGTCTGCTCGTCGTCGCCCTGATCGGGAACTTCATCCTCGGAGCCCTGAACACGATCGGGATCGGTCTCTATGGCCCCGCCATGATCATGATCGCCCTGCTGGGCATGGATCCTCGGGCGGCTTTCCCGATCATGATGGGTTCGTGCGCCTTCCTGATGCCGGTCGGCAGCGCCCGCTTCGTGCGGAAGAGGAAATTCAGCCTGCGACCGGCGGTGGGACTCACTCTGGGCGGTATCCCGGCCGTCCTGCTGGCCGCTTTCATCGTGAAATCGCTTCCCCTGGGAACGATCCGCTGGTTGGTCGTAGTCGTGGTCCTGTATACCGCCGTCATGATGCTGCACTCGGCCCGCAAGCGGCCGGTGCTGTATGCTCTCCTGCCGACACAGAAGAACAACCGCTGAGGTGAGGGGAAGCCATGGATTCGATCCTCATCGTCGGTCTGATCTTGCTGGCCGGTCTGATTGCCGGCGAACTCGCCGCTCGGGTCCGGCTCCCGAGGATCTCCGGCTACATCATCGCGGGGATCTGCCTGAATCCGGGGCTGCTGCCCCTGATCCCGACCTCGTTCATGCAACACACCGGTCTTGTGACCGACATCGCCCTCTCCTTCATCGCTTTCTCGGTCGGCGGCACCCTGCTGATCTCCCGCTTGAGGGTGCTGGGGAAAACGATCGTGACGATCACCGTCTGCGAAGCGGAAGCGGCCGTCCTGCTGGTTCTGACCGGATTCGCTCTCCTGGCCCTCCTCCCCGGTACTCCAGCCGGATTGTCCGGTGCCGCCCTGTTGCCCCTGGGACTGCTCCTGGGAGCCATCGCCGCCCCGACCGATCCTTCGGCCATTCTCGCCATCGCCCATCAGTACCGGGCCGAGGGAGAGGTGACGACGACCATCATGAGCACCGCCGCCCTCGATGACACGCTCGGCATCATCACCTACAGCCTGGCCACCTCTCTGGCCGGACTCCTTCTCTCCCACAGCACATTCCACTTCCATCACACGCTGGTCCTCCCGGTCCTGACTATCGCCGGGGGGATCGTGATCGGGATCCTCTTCGGCCTTCTGCTCCATCCCCTGCTCCTCTTCACCCGCCGGGACACCGAGGGCATGCTCATCGTGCTGGTCTTCGCCATGTTGTCCCTGTGTTACGGGGGAGCCCGCCTGGCGGGGTGCGATCCCCTGCTGTCCACCCTGGCCATGGGGTGCACGGTAGCCAACACCAGTAGCTTCCACGAAAAGGTCTTCTCGATCCTGGAGCGGTATACCGAGGAACTCGTCTTCGTGCTCTTTTTCACCCTGGGCGGCATGTACCTCGATTTCAGCTCCTTTGCCGGCGTCTCCGGCCTCATCCTGCTGTTCGTCGTCCTGCGGATTGCCGGGAAGGTACTCGGCACCCGGGCCGGTGCGGCTATCACCGGCGCCTCCCCCAAAGTGCGGCGTTTCACCGCCCTCGGTCTGATCCCGCAGGGCGGCATCGTCATGGGACTGGCCCTCTCGATCGGGGCCGATCCGCTCTTTGCCGATCTCGCGACTCCGCTCATCAACATCACGATCGGAGGCATCGTGATCCACGAACTCATCGGGCCCCTCGCCGCCCGGCGAGCACTGATGAAAGCCGGCGAGATTCCCCGGGTAGCAACCTGATGCGGCCGATGCCGGCACCTGCGACCCCGCTGCCGGACACATCCTCAGGCAGGAGAAAAATGTGAACAGAACGCGAATCCCGTCCTCCGGTCTGCTCGTCACCATCGTCTTCACGACACTCTTCACCACCCTTGTCGCTCACCCGGCCGGAGCTCAGCAGCCCGCGAGCCCCCTGCTGGCGTCCTTTGAAGCCTACCTGCAGAAAAAGGAGACTTCGGAGTTCGGGCTGCAGTGGGTTCCGCTCGGTCCGGTCATGAACTCGGCCCGGGTCGAGGCGGTGCAGGGGATCCCGGGCGATCCGGCCACGATGTACGTGGC
>CAZNUA010000093.1:0-1472 GCA_964576115.1 uncultured Gemmatimonadota bacterium | reverse complement strand
GGGGGGCGGACCTTCCGGCTCGTGGGCGGGGATGTCTATCACCTCTGGCCCAACCCTTCCGATCCCCTCCATCTCGACCAGTGCGAACTCTGGATAGACCCGCTCGATCCCGACCGCCTCCTGCTCGGCAACGACGGGGGTTTCTATTCCAGTCATGATCGCGCCGACTCGTGGCTGCACCACAACACCATCCCGGCCGGGGAGTTCTACGACATCAGCGTGGACAACCAGGATCCCTACCTGGTCTACGGCGGCACCCAGGATGATTCTTCGGTCTTCGGCCCATCCACCGAGTGGCGGCCGAAGTATCCCGACGGCTGGCGTTACGTCTGGCTCGATGCCTGGTCGGGAGGGGATGGGTGTGTCACCGTCCCCGACCCGCAGGATCCGAACACGATCTACTTCTCGAGCCAGCACAACGGGATCAGGCGTAAGGACATGGCCGCCGACCGCTCCCGCTCGATCGGTCCCCGTCTGCCGCGCGGAGACGAGCGGCGCCTGCAGTTCGCCTTCGTGGCCCCCTGGATCATCTCCCCCCACGATGCTCACACTCTCTATCACGGGGGGAACTACCTGCACAAGAGCACCGACCGGGGCGATTCCTGGATAATGATCAGCCCCGATCTCTCCCGATCGGCCGAGCCCGCGCGCCGGGGTACCGCCGCCGGGGCGGTGGCCGAATCGCCGCTGGTGCCGGGGTTGCTGTACGTCGGAACCGACCGGGGGGCCTTCTGGGTCAGCTCCGATGACGGACAGAGCTGGACCGAGCACTCCCGGGGATTGCCGAACCGGTATGTGCGGAGCATCTGCCCCTCCCGTTTCAGCGCCTCCCGGGTCTATGCCGCCGTGGCCGGGATCAACGACGACGACCTCGCGGCCTATCTCTTCGTTTCCGAGGACCGGGGCGCGAACTGGCGTTCGATCGCAGACGATCTTCCCGACGAGGTCGCGTACGTCATCACCGAGGATCCGGTCAGCGAGAACATCCTCTATGCCGGACTGTACCGGGGGGTGTACATCTCGGTGGACCGGGGCGAGAGCTGGTCGCTGCTGGGGCCCGACCTGCCGGCCGCAGCCGTCTCCGATCTGGTCATCCAGGAACGGGAGATGGACCTGGTGGCCGCCACCCACGGCCGGGGCATCTGGCGCACCGGCCTGCGCCCGATCCAGACGGCCTTCGCCGACGGACCGCCGCAGGAGAACACCCTCTTCGAGATCCCGACCGCCCGCCTGCCCTGGATCAACGACACCCACCGCGATCCCCGCTACAGTACCATGGAACCTGTGCCGATCACCTTCTGGCTCACCGAAGCGGGACCTGTCACACTGCGGGTTCTCAACGCCGAGGGGGAGGCACTCTGGTCGCACGAACTCGCCGGCCGCAGGGGTTTCAACCAGTTCCGCTGGGACCTGGTTATCACGCGGATCGACGGCCAGGACGCCTATTTCTGGCGGCACTCGATCTTTCTCGA
>CAZNUA010000092.1:0-8301 GCA_964576115.1 uncultured Gemmatimonadota bacterium | reverse complement strand
TTCCTGCACCGCTTCGCCGAAGTGACCAAGCACGCCTTCTGGACCCGCCTGCGCTACGCTTCGGATCCTCTGGTGGCCCCGGTGCCTCTCGAGATGCTCCTCTCCGAGGCGTACTGGACCGAGCAGACGGCGGCTATCGATCCGGAGCGGGCCCGGTCCTTCGAATACCCCGGCGTACCTCCAGTTCAAGACCGTCACACCACTCATTTCGTCGTGGCCGACCGGTGGGGCAACGTGGTCTCGGCCACCCAGACCCTCGGCAACGCCTTCGGCAGCCGGATCATGCCCGAGGGAACGGGCATCTGGCTCAACAACTCCCTGGCCTACTGTACCTTCGAACCGCCCGGTAACCCGATGGATGCTTTCCCCGGCCGGCACAAGCTCTCGGGCGACGTGCCCGTGCTCATCATGCGCCAGGGCCGGCCGTGGGTCGCCCTCGGCACGCCGGGAGGGCACACCATCGGCCAGACAGTGCCCCAGATGATCATGAACCTGCTCGATTTCGACATGGATATCCTCGAGGCCATCGCCGCTCCCCGGATCAGCTTCATCGAACCGGATATCATTGCTCTGGAGCCCGATATCCCCGAGGACGTCGTCCGGGCCCTGGCTGCGCGCGGGCACCGCATCGAACGGACCGGCGGGCTCGGCCTGGCTCACGCCCTGACGATCGAGTATTCCCGGCGCGGCCGGCCGTTCCGCTTCACCGGCGCGGCCGATCCACGGGGTGCCGGCCTGGCCCGGGGGTACTGAGGCATGCGCGCCATCATCGCCGGTTCAGGTGAGATCGCCTACCATTTCGCCCGCGAACTGGCCGAGACCCGGGATACGATAGTGATTCTCGAGGAGGGCGAGGACACCACCCGCTTCGACCGGCTCGACGTCCAGGTCATCACCGGGAGTCCCGCCGATGTGGAGGTGCTCGAGGCGGCCGGTGCCTGCCGCGAGGATGATTTCATCGCCTGCAGCGATATCGACGAGAAGAACATCATCGCCTGCCTGACGGCCAAGGAGGCCTGCGGAGCCCGAACCATCTGCTTCGTTTCCAAAGAGGAGCATTACCGGACGTTCAGCTCCCGTTCGGGGCGACGGCCGTGGCGCTTCATCGACCGGATCATCTGGCCCCAGTACATGCTGGCCGAGGAGATCGCCCGGACCGTCCTGGTTCCCGGCGCGATCTATGTCGAGATCCTCGCCGGGGGCCGGATCGTACTGCAGGAGTACCGGATTCCCGAGCGTTCCCGTCTGACCGGCCGGGCCCTGGTCTCGCTCGGCCTGCACCCGGGCGTGCTGGCCGTGGCCGTGGCCCGAAACGAGGAAGTCAGGATCCCGCGCGGGCAGACGGTTTTCGAGGCCGGGGATAAGGTCACCTTCATGGGAACCCCGGGCGCCCTGCGCAGCCTGGAACGCTCCTTCTTCAAGCGCCGGGGCGAAGAGAAGGTCCGCAACGTGACCATTGTCGGAGGCGGTAACGTTGGGGGGATCCTGGCCGAACTGCTTGAGGAAGCCGGGGATGTACGGGTCAAGATCATTGAACGCGATCCCGAGCGCTGCGAGGAACTCGCCGCCGACCTCTCCACGACCCTGGTCCTGTACGGAGACGGGACCGATCTCGAACTGCTCGATGTCGAGCAGATCTACCTTTCCGACGTGCTGGTGGCGGTCACCAGCGATGACGAGAAAAACCTCCTCTGCGCTCTGCTGGCCCGCGAGATGGAGATCCCGAAGACGATCACCCGGGTCAGTTCGGCCATGAGCATGAATCTCTTCGAGGGACTCGGGATCGACGTTGCCCTCAACCCCCGGCGCACCGCCGTGCACACCGTTCTGGGCATGCTGCAGGATACCCGGGCCCGCCTGCTGGCGGTGACCGAGCAGGGTAAGGGGAGCGTGCTCGAACTCGACGTGCCGGCCGCTTTCGAGCCGACCCGCCTGCGCGATCTGCCCGACACCGAGGGAGCCATCATCGCGGCCATCATCCGGCGGGGGGAGACCTTCGTCCCGCACGGCCGCGACCGGATCGAGCCGGGCGATCGCCTGATCGTTTTCGCCACCCAGGAAGCGGCCCCGACCGTCGAGAGTTTTTTCTAGAGGAACCTGAATGCGTCTGCGTGTCGTGGCTCATACGGTCGGCGTCATCCTGCGCTACTTTGCGCTGATCGTGATCCTGCCCCTGGTCGTGGACTGGCTCTACGGCGGCTGGTGGGAATCGCTCGGTTTCCTGCTCGCCGGGCTGAGCGCCGCCGCGGTCGGGCAGGCGTTGAGTCGGCTCTCGCCGCCGGGAGAGAGACTGATCCGGGTCGAGGGGCTGGCGGTGGTGGCTCTGGTCTGGCTGGTCGTGGCCGCTTTCGGCGCCATTCCCTATCTCTGGAGCGGGCTGGGAGTGATGGACGCCCTCTTCGAATCGATGAGCGGTTTCACCACCACGGGCGCCACCATCCTGACCGACTTCAGCCTGTATTCACGCGGGCTCTTCTTCTGGCGGGGCATGACCCAGTGGCTCGGGGGAATGGGTGTGCTGGCTCTGTTCATCGCCGTGCTTCCCGCCCTGGCCGTGGCCGGGCGCCAGCTCTTCTTCGCCGAAGCGCCGGGGCCCTCGGAGGAGCGGCTCACCCCCCGCATCCGGAACACCGCCATCGCCCTGTGGAGTCTGTACGCCGGTCTGACCGCGTTCGAGGCGGCTTCGCTCACGATCGCCGGCCTGCCGCTTTACGACGCGGTCTGCAACAGTTTCACGACTATGGCCGCCGGAGGCTTTTCACCCCATCCGGAGAGTATCGGCGGGTACGGCAACCCGGCCGCGGAGTGGATCATCATCGGCTTCATGTTCCTGGCCGGCGCCAACTACAGCCTGCAGTATCTGGCGGTGCGGGGGCGGATCAGCCGTTTGCTGCGCGACGAGGAGTTCCGGGTGTACAGCGCGGTCGTGATCGGCTTCGGGCTGCTGCTCTTCGGGGCCCTGACCCTCTTCTCCCGCGATCTGCCCTCCGCCTATCTGGAGGCCGGAACCTCGGCTCAGCCCCTGGCGGGTGCCGGTCCGCTGACCCTGCTTCGTTACGGACTTTTCCAGGTCCTGACCATCGTCACCACGACCGGTTTCGCGACCGACGACTTCAATCTCTGGAGCGACGGCGCCCGCATGATCATGCTCATCCTCATGTTCGTGGGAGGGTGCGCGGGCTCGGCCGCCGGAGGGCCGAAGATCGTCCGGCTCTGGCTGCTCGGCAAGCAGGCCGCGCGCGAGCTGCTGCGGGCGGTCCATCCCAACGTGGTCAAACCGATCCGGCTGGGAGGGCGGGTGGTTCCCCCCGAGGTCATGCATTCGATCACCTCCTTCACCTGGTTCTACCTGGCGATTTTCGTCGCCAGCACATTGATCCTGGTCGGTCTGGGGACCGATATCATCAGCGGCATCACGGCCAGTATCGCCACCCTGGGCAACATCGGTCCGGGATTCGGAGCGGTGGCTCCGATGAACAGCTATGCCGGCTTTCCCTTCCTCGGCAAGCTGGTCCTTTTCCTGAACATGTGGATCGGGCGGTTGGAGGTCATGACTATCGTGGTTCTGCTCCAACCACGGGTCTGGCAGGGGGCCCGGCTCGACCGCCGGTCTCCTACGGGATCATCCATGCCTCGCCGGTCCCCGCGGGAGACGGTGTGACCCCGGTCTGACGGCTCTGTCCTTCGGGTGAGGTAATGCGCACCGTCACGCTCTCGGCGTCGCGGCCCTGGCTGTAGCGGGCGGTCAGCGCCGCTGCGAACTCGAGGTCGGCTTCTGCGGCCCCGCTCTCGACCAGGGTCAAAGGCCCCCCGTGACTGACCGTCTCGATCTGCCAGTATCCCGCGGCCAGTTCGGCCAGCGCGGTGTTATCGGCCTCGTTACGGCCGATCTGGACCGCGATCCCGGACTGCAGGCGCAGGTAGCGGCCGTAGCGCAACCGTTTCATGTCGGTCGGGGTGAGTACGGCCGGTTCGGAGGTATGCTCGAGCAGGTCGGCCAGCCGACGGGAGTATCCGGGATCGGGCAGCAGGCAGCCGCCGGCGGGCTGGGCGTAGGCGGTGATCCCGAATTCCTCGGCCAGTTCCATCTGCCGTCGGCGGCTGCGGCCACGGATGCGGGGCAGGCGGGAGCGGTCGAGCCACCCCTTGCGCTCGGGCCGGGTCAGTTCGAGAAAGGGGGCCGAGAGAGGACGAACCAGCAGTTCGCCCAGGCCCGATTCCCGTGCCAGTAGGTTGAGCGCCGGCCGGTGCTGGCTCATCGGTCGCTGGCCCAGCACCTCGCCGGTGATCACGAAGTGGGCCTCTTCGGCCTGCATCAGGTCGCGGGTGAGCCGGAGCATGAAGAGATGGCAGTCCAGACAGGGATTCATCCCCTGCCCGTACCCGTAGCGGGGATTCAGGAGCACGGCCGGAATATAGGCGGCCGAGACATCGCGGTGCCGGACCTCGATTTCGAATCCCGCCCCGAGCCCGATCCGTTCGGCAGCGAAGGGATCGGCGGCGAACCCGATGGCGTAGTGCACCCCGATCACATCGACGCCCTGACGGACGGTGACCGCCGCGGCGAGCAGGCTGTCGAGCCCTCCGCTCATCAGGGCTACGGCCCGTACCGGCCGGCCTGACGAGTCGCGTTTGGGTGCTGCTTGCCTGGCGGCGTTCGTCATCGCTGTCACCGCAACCTGATCAGTTTGCCGGTCCGGCGGCGGTTCCCGGCAGTGAGTTCCCAGAGATAGATTCCGCTCGGGACGGTGCGTCCCTCCCGGTCGGCCCCGTACCAGACGGCGGTGAAGGTGCCGGCGGGATGAGCGACGCGGTCGAGAGGACAGGCGACGAATCGCCCGCGGACATCGTAAATCTTCAGTGTTACCGCGGCCGGGGCCGGGAGCGAGAAGGGCAGACGGACGAAACCCCGGCTCGGATTGGGGCGGGGGGGGCCGGCATCGAACCCTTCGACGGGAACGATACCCCCCGTGACCGCGAGCAGGGCAGCGGCGGCGTTCAGACGCCCGGCGCCGTGATAGATATCGAAGCCGCTCGAATCCTCCTCGGCCCGGCCCACGCCGTCGTCGGCCGAGTTCCTCAGGTGGGAGCGTACCTCGGCGGGCGTCAGGGTCGGATCGAGATGGAGTATGAGGGCGGACACGGCGCTGACAAGCGGAGTAGCCTGCGAGGTTCCCCCGCCCGGCGCATAGCCGCCGGGAACGGTCGAGAGCAGACTGTCCCCCGGAGCCACCAGGTCGATATGCGGACCGTAACACGAACCGGAGTTCTGGCCCCAGAAGAATGGCGCCGCGCGCCGGTCGAGAACGTCGGTGGCCCCGACCGCGATCGTGGCCGCGCAGGCGGCCGGATAGTACGGGGTGTCGTTGTTCTCGTTCATCATCGCGGTGCAGATGACGACGCCGCGTTCGGAGGCATACGCCGTGGCCGCGTCGAGCACGGCCGAGGGCGAGATGCCGCCGGCCGAGAGATTGACGACTCTGACGCCCAGGTCGGCGGCGTAGCGCAGGGCGTCGGCCCAGTCGGAGTAGTAGCCCCACAGGTCGGCGTCGAGAACCTTCAGGGGGACCACCATCGTCCGGGCGGCGACCCCGGCAACCCCCAGGCCGTTCCCGGCCCGGGCGGCGATGAGACCGGTTACGTGGGTGCCGTGCCCCTCGTCGTCGGCCGGATCATCGTCATCGTTGACGTAGTCCCAGCCGGGCAGGACGGCTTCGCGCAGATCGGGATGATCGGCGTCGAGGCCGCTGTCGAGAACTGCCACGGGGACGTCGAGGGCCGAACGGGCCGATTCCCAGGCTTCGGGCATGTCGATGTCGGCGTCGCTGGGTTGATCGAGATACCACTGCGCGGCGAAAAGGGGATCGCCGGGCAGATAGCGCTCTGCAGCCCCGGCTGTGGGAAAGTCGAACCGCGGTCCGATCCAATCCGCCGCACACCCGCGGGCGTCGAGCTCGACGGCCTCGACCAGGGGATGGCGGCGCAGGCGGATCAGGGCGGCTCCGGGGGTTTCGGAAGAATCGGGGGTGACCACCAGCCAGCGATCGAGACCGAACCTGGTCATGCGAGCCCGGCGCATCCGCTCGCTCTCGGCCGGCAGGGCTCCGGTCAGGAGGCTGCGGGTGCGTCGAAGCCGGTCGAGGTAAGCGGCGTCGACCGCGAAAAGAGGACGGGCGTTGCCCACGTGCAGCGCTGCGGCGAGCTGATCCGCGGTCGCAGCACTCATCCGGCCGCCGCCGGTCCTGGTGGTGAGAGCTGAGGGGGCCAGCCGTACCAGCAACACCGGCCGGGGGGGATCGGCGGTTTGGGCCGCGGCGGGCAGGGGCCCGAGTGCGGCAAGGCCGATACAGATGAGCAGAAACAAACGCGTCATGGCGGCAGTGTAGGTGCGACCGGAAGGGCCAACAACGCCATTTTCCGTTGGGCTGGGGTGGGGACAGGACGTATCCTGCGCGGGTTGTGATACCTCTGCGCGATAATAATCCGACCGAACGGACCCCCCACGTGGTCTGGGTCCTGCTGACCCTCAATATTTTCGTCTTTGCCATTGAGGTGATGTTCGGATTGCTGCAGCGCTCTCCCGAGTGGCAGATGCTGGTCTACCGCTTCGGCGCCCGGCCGGTGGTCATCGTCGATGCCGTCTTCGGATCGGGGCAGGGCTTCCTGGCGGCGGTGCTGACCCTCTTTTCGAGCATGTTCGTCCACGGCAGTATCACTCACATCGGCATGAACATGCTTTTTCTCTACATCTTCGCCGATAATATCGAAGATGAGATCGGGCACGTCCCTTTCCTCGGCTTCTACCTGCTCTGCGGTCTGGCGGGAGCGCTCCTGCACATTCTCTTCAACCTGCGTTCGCCGGCTCCGATGATAGGAGCGTCGGGAGCGATCTCGGGGGTGCTGGGAGCCTATATCATCATGTTCCCGCGGGCGCGGGTGCTGACCCTGGTGGTCTTCTTCATCATCACCATGATCGAAATCCCCGCCTACTGGTTCCTGGCCATCTGGTTCGGACTGCAGATCTTCGGCGGTCTCGGCGCTCTGGTCGGGGGGGGGAGCGGGACCGCCTTCTGGGCTCACGTCGGCGGTTTCCTGATGGGGGTTCTGCTGGCCCGTATCTGGCTGCGCTACAGACCCCGGCGCCAGCGCATCGTCTGGTGGCAGTGAGGCATATCTGAGAGAAGGTGACGTTATGAAGAAAGACCATCTGCACTGTCCCCGGTGCGGAGCCGAGATCCCGATCCGCCGCAACCCCTTTCCCACCGCCGACTGTCTGATTTCGATGCCGGCCGACGACGGCCGGGAAGGCCTGGTGCTGATCTGGCGACGCAACGTCCCGGTCGGGTGGGCTCTGCCGGGCGGTTTCGTGGATTACGGCGAAGAGGTCACTGCCGCCGTCCGACGCGAGATGGCCGAGGAGACCGGTCTCGAACTCGACGATCTGGAGCTCTTCGGCGTGTACTCCACGCCCGACCGCGATCCCCGCTTTCACACCATCTCGACCGTCTTCACCGCCCGCGGCCGGGGGGTTCTCGAAGCCGGGGACGATGCCGCCCGGGCTCGCATCTTTCCCCTCGACTCACTTCCCCCGGACACGGAGATCGTCTTCGACCACAGTGCCATCATCGCCGATTTTCTGCGCCGCAGAGACTCCGCCCGGTCCGGTGACGATGCCTGAACCGGCCGCGGGAAAGCCGTCCTGCCTCCCGAGCCGGCTCACCGCCGGCCGCTGGCGGGTGGCCTGGGGGTATGCCGCCGCGGTTCTGCTGCTCGTGCTGGCACGCCCGAGCCCGGGAAGCATCCTCGCCGGACTGCCTCTGGTCGTGCTCGGGGAGGGGCTCCGCGTACTGGCCAACGGGGCCCTGATCAAGGACCGCGAACTGACTACCTGGGGGATCTATTCCCACCTCCGGCACCCGCTTTACACCGGTTCGTTTCTGATCGGTCTCGGTTTCATCATCATGGCCTGGCACCTCATCCTGGGCGCTGGTATGCTCGTTTTCTTTCTGCTGCTGTACCGTCGCACCGTGGTGCGCGAAGAGGAGAAAATGGCGCACCGTTTCGGTCCGGCCTATCGGGACTGGGCCGAGCGGGTGCCGCGCTTTGTGCCGCGCCGCTTCGTCCCGGCTGAGATCGCGGCCGATTTTCGTTTCAGCCGGGCCCGGGCCAACCGTGAGCAACAGGGTGTGCTGGGAGTGCTCGCTGTGACGATGGTGCTCTGGCTCAAGTATCTGTTTTTCGGTTAGATCGTGTCCATCCGGAAACTCCGGATGGACACGAGCGTGGTTCCCGAGGCGGAAA
>CAZNUA010000091.1:7162-8358 GCA_964576115.1 uncultured Gemmatimonadota bacterium | reverse complement strand
CGCGGCTCGAGCCGGTAGAGGTTCACGCTCATCGGCGCCAGCTGCAGCCGGGCTCCGAAGCGGGCCCGGGCCGTTTCAGTGATTTCAACCTGCATCTGCCCGCCCGGCTCGTTGTAGGCCTGCGGATCGGGGCCGGTGATGAGCCAGTGCCGGGCTCGGCCCGCCGGTTCGAAGCCGGAGAAGGTCACCGGCAGGCGCACCCGCTCGCGGGTCGGGTTGATGACCGCCACGGTCAGGGCGCTGCGGTCATCGGTCCAGGCCGCGACCACATCAAGAGGGCGCATGTCCCCGCTGACCTCGACCGGGATCGAACCGTAGTGGTTGCGGTAAAGGGTCAGGACCAGCCCGGTGGTGGCGAAGGCGGCTTCGGTCGGAGTGGTCTTGATGGCCCCGATCACGTTCACCGTCTGGGCGTAGTTGGCCATGACGTAGATGTCGCTCTGACGGGTGAACTCGTGCAGGCCGCGGGCGATCCCGAGGGCATCCTTGAGGAAGTACCGGACACCTAATTCGCCGTAGAGGTAGGGCCCGTACCAGTAGTTCCACTCGTCCAGAGCGATGAGAATGTTCCGTTCGACCAGGCCTGGTATTTCGCGGCGGTACTCCCGGTGAGCCTCGGCGATCTCGCGGACCCGTTCGGCCGCCCAGGCGGTGTGCCCCAGCAGACCGGGGCGCTCCTGTACGTAGAAGTGCTCGCTGATGTAGTCCATGTGGTCGGCGCACTCGCGCAGGGTCAGCTCCGACCAGCTCCCCACCGCTCCGACCGCCACCACGATGATCTCGTCATCGCGCCGCCGCATCGCCTCGACTACCCGGTTGTGTTTGCGGACGTACTCTTCCAGGGGCATGTGTCCCAGCTGCCAGCCGCCGTACATCTCGTTCCCGATCGCCCACCACGTCACCCTGAAGGGTTCGGGGTGGCCGTTGCCGGCCCGCAGAACCCCCTGGGGGGTGGCGGTCGATCCGTTGCAGTACTCCACCTCCTCGGCCGCGCTCTCGACCGTGCCCAGGCCGGTATTGACGGTGATGTAAGGCTCGGTGTCGAGCAGTTCGCAGAAGCGCAGGAACTCGTGCAGGCCGACGTCGTTGTGCTCGATCCCCTGCCAGGCGGGGTTCTTGCGCGGGGGGCGGTGGTCGGGATCGCCGATGCCGTCGCGCCAGTCATAACCGCTCACGAAGTTGCCCCCCGGCCAGCG
>CAZNUA010000091.1:1871-7062 GCA_964576115.1 uncultured Gemmatimonadota bacterium | reverse complement strand
CGCCGATGCCGTCGCGCCAGTCATAACCGCTCACGAAGTTGCCCCCCGGCCAGCGGTAGACGGGGGCGTTCAGCTCTCGCAGCAGTTCCAGGGTGTCGGCCCGGAAGCCCTCGATGTTGTCGGCCGGCATGAGCGAGGTGGTGCCGATCGAGAGTTCGCCCCGTCCCGCGGCCGTGATCTCGAGCCGCCCGGAATCGGTGCCGGCTCCGGCTCTGAAGTGCAGGGGGGTGGTGACGTACCCCGGGCCCGCTCCGGAGACGGTGACCGTCTGGCGCTGGTCCGCTTCCTCGCCCCAGACCAGGCTCACCAGGACATCGCCGATCCCCGGCCCGGCGGCCAGCACCACCCGGCCCACATAGTCCCGTCCCCGCTGCAGCGCCAGGCCGCCGTGGGAGAGCCCGGCCGGGGTACCGTCACCGGCCGGTGTGATGACCGGGGTCTGCTCGCCCACGAAGGAGTCGGTCTGCTCCAGACGCATGACCCGGTCGCCGCCCACCACGCTCCAGGGCGATTCCTCTGAGCCCGGCACGTACCAGAACTTGCGGTCGGTCAACATCTCGGCCCAGATGCCGCCGTAGATGCAGCGTCCCAGGTGCTCGATGAACTGGCCGTAGATGTAGGGATTCACCGGATGCCCCTCGGTGTCGGCCGCGATCGTCACGGCCGGTTCCGGTTCGGTCGTCTCGAGCAGTTCGAGTTCGAGGTCGTCGTACCAGGCCTGACCCGTAGCCGTGCCCCAACCTCCGAAGAGGCAGTTGACCTGCACGGCGTCGTTGGCGCCGGTGTCGAACTCGAAGGCGACCTCGGTCCATTCGCGGGTGCCGGTCACGGCCTCTGAACGGGCCGCGGTCAGTCCGTGCAGGTTCAGCAGTGCTCCGGCGCCGGTGCCCGGTTCGACCTCCTCGGTCCGGATCCATCCCGAGAGACGGTAGTGCGAAAAGGGCCGGACCACGACCGTGGCCGACCAGGAGATATCGGCTCCGGACTCAGAAGCCAGCCAGACGCTCCGCTCTCCGGTCCGGGCCTCGGTGGCGTGGTCGAAATCGCTCTGCTGTCGGCGGCCCCCCCACCGCCGGGCCCGCCACCCCTCCGGTCCCCGCTCGCCGACGGCCTCGAAGGAGGGATTGGGCAGGACGCCCGAGGTGTCCTCGGGTTCACTGCTGCAGGCGTCGAGCAGCAGCAGGGCGGCGATCAGGCACCCGGCGGTCAGAAACCCGGCGGATAGGCTGAGCCGGTGGGCGGTCTTCATGCGACTGGCGGACATCACTGTTCTCCCTTCCGGACCGGAGGGTCCGGTGCGTCTCTTTCTCTCAGCGGGCTGGTCTGAAGACCGGGAAGGTCACCGCCCGGTCAGGTGCTCGATAATGAGCCGGATCGCTTCCTCGCTGACCGGCCCGTACGAGCCCTCGTGGAACATCCCCACATGGATCTCGGAGCGGTAGATACCCCTGGCGCTGTACCCGGCGCCCTCGAAGACGCCGATCTTGCCCGCATACAGTTCCTGGTAGTGCCGCCGCACCCCGGCCGCTTCCGTCATGACCTCATCGATCCGGTCGCGCCAGGTCTGCCGGGCCCTCTCCACCTCGCGCTCCGAAGCCCCGCTCTCCTCCAGCCGGGCCAGTTCGGTCCGCATCTCCCGGCGCAGTTCGCCGGCCCGGGCTTCCAGCGCGGCGATCTCGTCCTGTCCCCAGGGGGTGGGGACGGGGGTGCCGGGAGTGAGCAGGTGCTTCCACTTCACGTTGTCGGGATCGAGCAGGCGGGTGATGTTCGGCTCGTGCGGTTCCTGCCCCTCGGGGAAGAACTCGTTGTAGCTGACGGTCGCGGTGAAATACTCGTCGGCCAGGTTGGCGAAGTGGTGGCCCAGTTCGTGCATGAACACGTACTCGCTACGCTGATTGTCGACGGTGGTGACGAAGTAGTCGCCGTAAATCCCCCCGCCGCCGTAGCGGGTCGAGTTGACCAGCACCCCGAGGACGTCATAGGGGGCCGCTCCGGCCACGTCGCGCATGGCCCGCAGGTTGTCGATCAGCAGGTAGCGGTCCAGATCGAGGGCGTTGAAGGAGCCGTCCAGCGTGGTGCGGCGGAAGATGCCGCGGCGAGGTTCGTCGACTCCCGAATCGGTGCTGGGGACGAAGACGGCGTGGATGTTGAATAGCGAACGGTGGCCGGCAAAAGGCTCGGAGGAGAAGAGGACCTCGGCCATGCGGGCCGCATCGGCCCGGAACTTCTCCTTCTCGGCCGCGGTGTACCCCTCGGCCACCAGGACGAAGTCGACCATGTCGTGACAGTCCCCGCCGATTTCGATCTCGAACACATCGATCTCCTCACCGGGCGGCTCACGGACGATGTTTACATCGTCGGGATCGATGCGGGCGGTGAAGAGCGGCACCAGCACATTGCCCGGCCCCCGGCCTTCGATCACGAAGCGCACGGCCGCTTTCGGCCAGGGGATGAGGGCGGTCTGCAGGTAGGAACGCATGACGCCGTCCAGGGCCGGATCGGTGGTCTGGTACTCGCCGAACAGGGTCTGGAAACCACGGGCATAGATGAGCCGGTTCGAAGCCAGGCTGTAGACCTTGACGTAGTACATGCCGCTGTTGAAATCGTCCACCGGGCGGCGGGGGTTGCCCGCCCAGCGGCCCTGTCGGTACATCTGGTCGATCGAGAAGAAGAACTCCTCGGCGTTGCCGGTCTGGTGGAAGTCCACCCGCATGGTGGCGTCCTCGAACCACTCGTCGAAGAGGGGCTGCTGGGCTGCGGCAGGAGCCGGGACGAGCAGGAGGGTTCCCGCCACGAGCAGGAGGGCGCCCGCGGCGAGTGGTACGATAGGTGTCCTCATCCTTCTCTCCTTACCTGATCGGTCAGTGGTGGTTTCCCGTCGTGGAGTCGGCCGTGGCTGACAGCGGCTCGGCCGCGCCGGGTGAGGCGGCCAGCCAGACCTGCATCGGCAGTCGGCTGCGGTGGGCCCAGAGATGATAGGGGATGGCCGTGAAGGCCACCGGGCGCTCCTCGATGGTGGTGCCGTCTATCCCCCGGCGGGTCGAGAGACCCCGGCCGTGGATGACCTGCGCCCCGCCCAGCAGGTCGACCACGAACTCCGATCTCAGGCCGGCTTCGGGGGGCAGGACGAAATCGCCGACGGTGATGTTGTCGGTATCGACCGCCTCCAGGCAGTAGACGATCGGCCCCTGCTGCAGGGCCACCCGGCCGCGGTCGGCTTCGACCGCCTGGTGAGCGGTGATCCGGCGTATCGGCATCGGCAGCAGCAGTTTGACCTCGTCGCCCTCATGCCAGGCCCGCTGAATGCGGATGAAACCGCGGCGCAGACGCAGGGGCTGCCGCTCGCCGTTGACGAACAGGGCCAGCTCGACCTCGAAGATGTCGGTGAAGCGGTAGAGATCGCTCGGGACCGCCTCGTTCTGTGCCCAGCCGGGGCAGCGGAGGTTGAGGGTGAAGCGCTGTCCCGCCTCGGCCGGCACGGGCCGCACGGTGATGACCCCGTTCCACGGGTAGCGGCTTTGCTGGGTGATCCCGACCGGGCCTCCCGCGAGGGGGACGGTGGCGGTGGAGGCAACGAAGAGGTTGACGTAGAGCTTGTCGCCGGCGTGGGCGTAGACATAACCGGGCAGGGCGGGCAGAAAGCGCACCACGTTGGAGGGGCAGCAGGCGCAGTTGAACCAGGCCGAGCGCTCGGCGCCTTCAGCTGACGCCAGCCGGTTGGGATAGAAGAAGCGATCGCCGGTGAGCGAGATCCCGGACAGAAAGGCGTTATAGACGGTCCGCTCGAGCACGTCGAGATAGCGGGCCTCACCTTTGAGCAGGAACAGGCGGTGGTTCCACATGGCGTTGGCGATCGAGGCGCAGGTCTCGCAGTAGGCGCTCTCGTTGGGCAGCACGTACGGGTGACTGAAGCCCTCGTTGCCCCCGGTGGCGCCGATCCCGCCGGTGACGTACAGTTTGGTACTCACCGCATCGGTCCAGATCCGGTCCAGGGCCTGCAGGTAGTCGGCCCTGCCGGTCACAACCGCCACATCGGCCAGGCCCGAGTAGAGGTAGGCCGCCCGTACGGCATGTCCGACGGCCCCGGTCTGCTCCGAGACCGGTCTGTGGTCCTGGGCGTACTCGCCGTAGAGAGGGTGACCGGTCGAGTCGCCCCGGGCGGCGATGAAGAAGGCGGCCAGATCGCGGTAGCGTTCGGTGCCGGTGGCCCGCCAGAGCCGCACCAGCCCCATCTCGATCTGCTCGTGCCCCGGCGGATAGCGCCGTCCGTCGGGCCCGAAGACGGCATCGATCAGGTCGGCGTTGCGCACCGCGACCTCGAGCAGGGTCCGGTCGCCGGTGGCCTCGTGCCAGGCCACCGCCCCTTCGTACAGGTGCCCGGCGCAGTATAGCTCGTGTCCCCACTGCACATCCGACCAGCGCTCGACGCCCCCGGGGGGGAGGTGATTGGGGGTCATGGCGGTGCGGGCGGTGTAGAGGTAGCCGTCGGGTTCCTGGGCCGTCGCGATCCGGTTCACGATCTCCTGCACCCGGGCCTGCAGGCCGGGATCGGGGTACAGGCGCAGCGAGTTGGCCGCCCCCTCGATGATCTTGTACACATCGGAGTCGTTGAAGAAATAGCCCTGGTGCCCCACGGTCACCGTCCCCGGAATGGCAGCGGCATCGGTGGCGGCCGGTCCGGCCGCGGTCGTGCGGCCGGCTCTGATCATCGCCGCCGCGGCGTCGAAATTGGCCAGCCGGCCGGTCTCCTCGCACTGATCGAGGACGTGATCGAGGGTCACAGCGGCGTTGGTCTCCAGACGCGGCGACCAGAAATCGTCGTGCACCTCGACCGCGGCGAAGGGCACCGGCGTGATGGGGTAACCCTCCCGGGGAACCCGCGTGCAGGCGGCGAGCAGGATGAGGGTACCCGAGATACAGAGGAAGAAGGAGAGAGAGGAGACACGGCAGGGGAAAGAAGTCCGGTGGCTCATCACCTGACCCTCCATTCGTGCACTCCGCCGGCCCAGCCGGACCGGGCGGTGATTTCCAGGCGCACCGCGTCGGTGCGGACCGTCTCGAAAATGACCGTGTTCCAGGCGTCGATCTCGGTGCCCCAGGTCTGTCCGGTCCAGACCGGTCGCCAGCGACCGGCCTCGCGCGCTCGGGCCGCGGACTCCTCACGGGCCAGCCAGACCGCCATCTCGCCCCG
>CAZNUA010000091.1:0-1771 GCA_964576115.1 uncultured Gemmatimonadota bacterium | reverse complement strand
CGCGCGCTCGGGCCGCGGACTCCTCACGGGCCAGCCAGACCGCCATCTCGCCCCGGCCGCGGTGGGCCCAGGCGTAGTAAGGGATGGCCGCAAAGGGAACCTCTTCGGCGTACCGGCTGCCGTCGCTGTCGCGGTACCAGGCCCGGGCCCGGCCCTCGATGGTCTGCACCCCCGCGAGCAGATCGGGTCGGAACCGGGTCGTGAGGTCGGCTTCATCGGGCAGCTGAAGGTTGCGCACGCTCCCCCCCTCCACATCGGGCCACTCCACGGCATATACCAGGGGACCCCGCTGCAGGGCCACCCGGCCCCGGTCGGCCGCGAGCGAATCGTGGGCCGCGATCCGGCGTACCGGCATCGGCAGATCCAGCGTGACGGTATCGCCCCGCCGCCAGCGGCGACGCAGGCGCACGTAGCCGTCACGCACCCGCAACGGCACCCGCCGTCCCTGAACGGTCAGAACCGGTTCCTCCCCGTTCCCGCCGGTATCGGTAAAGCGATAGAGGTCGCCCGCGATCGCCTCGCCCCCCGCCCAGCCCGGGATACGGACGTAAAGGGTCAGGCACTGCGACCGGTTCTCGCCGGGATCGACGGTGATCGTCACCCGTCCCTGCCAGGGATAGCGGGTCTCCTGGGTCAGACGCACCGACCCGCGCGGCAGGGCGAGCCGGGCCTCGCCGGCGGCGAAGAGGTTGACATAGACCGACGAGCCGCGGGTGGCGTAGACATAACCCGGCACCGAGGCGATGAAGCGGGTCACGTTGCCGGTGCAGCAGGCGCAGTTGAACCAGGGAGTGCGGGCGTGCTGGCCCACGCTCTCGAGGGGGTTGGGGTAAAAGAAGGTGTCCCCTTCGAGCGAGATCCCCGAGAGCAGGGCGTTGTAGAGAGTCCGCTCCATCACGTCGATGTATTTACCCTCGCCGTGGAGCAGGAACATGCGGTGGTTCCAGTAGATGTTTCCGATCGAGGCGCAGGTCTCGCAGTAGGCGCTCATGTTGGGCAGGGCGTAACTCGGCCCGAAGCCCTCGTTGCCCCCGGTAGCGCCGATCCCGCCGGTCAGGTAGAGCTTGCCCCCGGCCACGTTCTCCCACAGCCGGTCGATCGCCTCGATGTAGGATCGATCTCCGGTCAGGGCGGCCACGTCGGCCATGCCGGCGTACATGTACGACGCCCGCACGGCGTGTCCGACGGCTTCGGTCTGCTCGGTCACGGGGGCGTGGTCCTGGTTGTACTCCCCCCACAACTCCCGGCCGCCCAGCGACCGGCCGCGCACGTCGAGAAAGTGCTTCGCCAGCCGCAGCCAGCGCTCATCACCGGTGACCCGGCAGAGCCGCACCAGGCCCATCTCGATCACCTGGTGGCCAGGTGGTTCCTCGTTGAGGCCGGGACCGAACACGGTGTCGAGCAGTTCGGCGTTCTTCAGGGCGATGTCGAGCAGGTTCCGTTTGCCCGTGGCCAGGAAGTGGGCCGAGGCGGCCTCGTAGAGATGACCGGCGTTGTAGAGTTCGTGACTGCCGCTCAGACGCTCCCAGCGCTCGGACCCGAACCAGCGGCGCAGGCGGCGCGAATTGTTGGTGCGGGCTGTGTAGAGGTAGCCGTCCGGTTCCTGGGCCGCGCCGATCAGGGCGATGACCGAGTCCAGATAGGCCTCCAGCGCCGGATCGGGCCGGGCCATCAGGGAGTAGGAGGCCCCCTCGATGGTCTTGTACACGTCGGTGTCGTCGAAGGGGTATGAGCCCTGCTGCCCGCCCTCGATCAGGCCGCCGGCCACGGC
>CAZNUA010000090.1:1346-8662 GCA_964576115.1 uncultured Gemmatimonadota bacterium | reverse complement strand
GCCAGCAGGGCCCAGAGCAGGAAGCTGCCCTCCTGTCCGGCCCAGAAGGCGGAAAGAACGTAGAGAGCCGGCAGATCGTTACTGACATGGGCCCAGACGTACTCGACCCGATAGGCCCGGGTGAATAGCAGGACCAGTAGAATGAGGCTCGCGAAGAGCAGACCGAGCACAGCGATATCGAGACCGTGGCGAGCCCGGTCGGAGAGCGTCTCGCGACTTTGCCGGGACAGCCCGAGGCAGGCGACCCAGCTCCAGGTACCGGCGGCACCGGCGGCCAGAAGCGCCATGGTGCCCAGGGTGGGCAGAACGGCTGTCACGTATTCGCGCTCCTGTAACTGGCGGGAAAGGCGGCGGCCGGTTCAGCCCGGACCGGTCGGTAGCCGGCGTGCACGTTACGCACCTGGCAGCCGTTCGCAAGCGCCAAACGCATCATCGACCCCTCCGGCGAACGGCACTATCTTGGCAGGGTTTGCAGAGGGATCCGGCCGACCGGTGACGGGATTCTCGAGCGAGGAATTCCGGTCACCGGCCCGGGCCGGCATCCCGCCTGCGGCAGGGGAGTGCGGACCCATGAACAGAAACCGGGTCATCATCGGAATCATCGCCCTGGCGGGGTTTCTCTATCTGGGCCTGGGGACGTTCACGGAATCCCTGAATCCCTATGTGACTTTCACCGAGGCCCGCGCCTCACAGGACCGGACCGTGCAGATCTCGGGAGAACTGCCCGAGCCCCACCGCAGCTGGTACGGGACCGGTCCGGAGCGGGCCTTTCACTTCGTCATGTTTGAACCCGTCACGGGCGATTCTCTCGAAGTAGTGTATGCGGGTGTGAAACCGGCCGCTTTCGACGACGCCCCGGCCGTGGTCGTGATCGGCACCTTCGACGGCACACGGGTTCGGGCCCGGCAGGTGCTGACCAAATGCCCCAGCCGATACGAGGGCCGGGATCCGGTCGAACACCGGCGCCCGAACTCAGGCCGAACCGAGGACTGAGACCGGATCGATCCGGGAAGCCCGGCGGGCCGGGATAAAGCCGGCCGCGACCGCGATCAGGACCAGCACGACGACCATCCCGGCCAGGGTCAGGGGATCGGTCGGGCTGATGCCGTAGAGCAGAGCTTCGATCAGGCGCGTCAGAATCAGCGAGGCGGCCAGTCCAACGACGATGCCCGCGCCCGCCAGAAGCAGGGTCCGGCCGAGAACACCCCG
Source organism: uncultured Gemmatimonadota bacterium (assembly GCA_964576115.1). GTDB lineage: Bacteria > Blakebacterota > Blakebacteria > Blakebacterales > Blakebacteraceae > CAYSYY01. The sequence goes on along the minus strand of CAZNUA010000090.1, from coordinate 7,453 downwards.
CTGCACCCGACCCGCGGTCGCCCCCAGCGCCATCCGGATACCGATCTCGGGAACCTGCTGGGTGACCGAATAGGAGATGACCCCGTACACGCCGAGCGCGGCCAGGAGCAGGGCCACCCCGGAGAAGGCGCCGATCAGCAGCAGTATGAACCGCCGCGGGGAGACGGCCAGGTCGACGATCTCGTCGAGGGTCCGGTACTCCCCGGTCGGCAGGGTGGCGTCGAAATCGTGCAGGACGGTACGCACCGCCGGGATAAGCGCTTCGGGCGCCAGGCGCGAACGGACGACCAGATCCACGGCTGAAATGGCTGATTGCTGAGCTATCGAGAGGTACATCTCCAGCCCGGCACTCTCCTCCAGCGAGGAGTGGCGCACGTCGGCCACGACCCCGATGACCCGGTAGGCCCGGCCGACCAGGAGCATCTTGTCGAGCGGGTCCTCACCGGGCCAGAGCCGGCGGGCCAGGGTTTCGTTCACGATGATGACCCGTTCGCTCTCGCGGGTATCGTGCATCGTGAAATCGCGTCCGCTTACGAGCGGGATGCGCATGGTCGAGAGGTACCGGTGATCGATGATCCGCGGCAGAGCGACCGTCTGTTGCAATTGTTCGTCGTCTTCACCCAGGGCCGCGATCCCCCAGGCGCGGTTGCGCCCCAGCGGCAGGCAGTCGGTCAGGCCCGCCGTCTCGACCCCCGGCAGAGCCGTGATCCGGCGGATCAGGTCCTCATTATAGGCGAGTCGTTCGGCGCTACTGTCGAACGGGCGGTTGGTTTCTATCCGCCAGGTGACGGCGCCGGCCGGATCGAAGCCCAGATCGACCTCGAGCAGGGTGACGAAACTGCGCAGCAGCAATCCGGCCCCGACCAGCAGCAGCGCGGCCAGGGCGATCTCGGCACTGACCAGGACCTCGCGCAGACGAACCCGTCCCCGACTCTGGCTGCTCCCCCGCCCCGTATCTTTGAGGGCCTCGTGCTCGCGAGTGCGCGAGATCCGGAAGGCGGGAATGATGCCGAAAAGGAGTCCGGTGACAAGCGTCACGATCACAGTGAACAGCAGCGCCGTGGTATCGACCGAGACAGCTTCGAGCAGGGGGATGCTCACGGCGTTGGTAGCGGACACCGCCCGGGTGATGAGATAGGCGACGCCGATTCCAACCACCGCGCCCCCAACCGAGAGGATCAGACTCTCGGTGAGCAACTGCCGGACGAGCCGGGCGCGCCCGGCCCCCAGAGCGCTACGCACCGCGATCTCGCGCCGCCGCGCCATGGCGCGGGCCAGGAGCATGTTCGACAGATTGGTGCAGGCGATCAGCAGGACCACCCCGATGGCGCAGGAGAGAACCAGCAGAGCGCGTTCGAACCGGCCGGTGATCCTGGTGCGCAGGTCGCTCACGGCGGCATCGAGGCCCCAGCGGTCCGGATCGGCTTCCTGCAATCGGGCGTTGATCTGGTCGAGTTCGGCCTGGGCGGCCGCGATCGAGACCCCCGGTTTGAGACGGCCGATGACGCTGATGGTGTTCCCCCACCCGTCGGTGGCATCGCTGACCGGAAAGGGATTGAGGAAATCGATCGGCGTGCCGGGAGTGAAGACGGTCCCGAAATCGAATCCGGCGGGCAGAACGCCGATCACGGTCGTGGGGGTGTTGTTGATGGTGATCGAGCGACCCACCAGACCGGGATCGGCTCCGAAGCGGCGGCGCCAGAAATCGTGGGTGAGGATGATCGCCGGGGGACCGTTGTCCAGACTCTCCTCGGTCGAGAAATTGCGGCCGAGTTCGAGGGGAATGCCGAGGGTCTCGACGAAATCGGGCACCACCCCGACCCCGACGACGTGCTCGGGCTCGCCCTCGCCAGTCATGATATAGGAGAGGTAGTCGTAGAATTCGAACCAGCCGGTCATGGCCTCGAAGGAGGTGTTCAGCCGGCGCCAGTCGCGCAGATTCGACGTGCGCAGAGTCACCGAGGAGAGACTCCCCGAAGTGCCGGTATTGGCGATCCAGACCAGGTTCTCCGGTTCGGAGAAGGGCAGCGGTCTGAAGAGCAGGGTGTTGACGACACTGAAGATGGCGGTGGTACCGCCGATCCCCAGAGCCAGGGTCAGCACGGCGATGAGAGTGAAGACCGGCGAGCGCCGGAACTGCCGGAAGGTGTGGGACACATCAATCTGGAGGTTCCCCAGCAGATCGATCGCCTGCCCCTCCCGGGAGGGGTCCCTGGCCATGAACGGTTCCTTTCCGGTGGGTGGTTTTCTTTCTAACGGTAACCGGTGGCAAAGGTTCCGTCGACCCGCTCATTCTCCAGCGGTTCCCGTATCCGGACCACGCGAATCGGTCGGCCGTGAGTCGAGGAGCGGAGCAACGGGCTCTTCCGCAGGCCCTCGGATTCCTGTAGGCTCGATCAGCCGGGAGGGAGATCATCTGAATCCGGCGAAGCCCTCGTACCGGGTGCAGCCGAATAAGGACGGGATCATGGCGGATTTCATACCCTGGAACAGTCAGGATCCGGAAGCCTGGGCCGAACGGCATGCGACCGGGAGCTTCATCGAGCTGGAGGGGCGCCGTACGCACTACCTGCAGGCAGGCAACGGCGAACCGCTAATCCTGATACACGGTTATTTTTACAATTCATATCTGTGGGCCGAGAACATCGCCGCCCTGGCCGAGTACTTCACCGTCTATGCTCCCGATCTGTGGGGTCTCGGGTACAGCTTCCGGGAACCGCTCGAATACGGCTACCCTCTCTACGCCGAACAGGTGCAGTGCTTCATGGATGCCCTGGGGATCGAGCGAGCCCACCTGATGGGCCAGTCGATGGGCGGGGGCACGGCGGTCCTTTTCGCCGTCAACAACCCCGACCGGGTCGGCCGACTGGTGCTCATCGACCCGGCCGGCATGCCCAACCAACTGCCGCTCAAGACCCGGATCTTCAACCTGCCCGGAGTCGGCGAGTTCCTGACCGGCCTGCGGACTGACCTCGTGCGCCGCAAGATCCTCGGCGATCTCTTCATCCACGACCGGAACCGGCTGACCGATGAGTACTTCGCCAACGTGACCCGCTTTCATAAAATCCAGGGGACCAACGAGGTCCTGCTCGGCATCCTCAGACGGCGGTATTTCGACACCCTCCAACCGGTGATCGAGCAGCTCGGCACACTCGATGTGCCCGTCCTGCTCGTCTGGGGACGACATGACAAGGCCGTACCGCTAACCTGCGGCGAGGCGATGCACCGTCTGCTGCCCGGCAGCCGGCTGGAGATCTTCGAGGATTCCGGCCACGTACCGAACTACGAGGAGGCCGAGGTCTTCAACCGGCTGGCGCTGGATTTTCTGTGCGAAAGCGACGGGGACGGATCAGAACAGTCAGAAGCAGGATCCGGCGAAACTTCCTGAAATCCACCGCTTTCTTCATCTTGAGCTGATTTTTTTCGAAGAAGGTCAACCCCCCCGAGAACCGGCTTCGTTCCCGACTGTGAGGCGCGTATCCACCGCCCGGCTTGTTAAGGATTATGTATCCTTGTGCGCACAGCCAACCAGAAGAGACCCGGTACCAGGAGTACGATCGTACTCGAACACAAGACCATGGAGTATCGCGAAAACTCGGGAACCATGTACCGGTATCAGCGTATAGTAGTAGCATAAACTACTACTTTATCACCGAGCTGAGTCCGATCCGGAGAAAGAGGCATGAGTATGGCGAGGCGCACGGTACAGTCACTGGTCGAACTTGGACTGACGACCCTTGAGGTCGCTGTCTACACCTTTCTGGTGGAAAACTCACCGGCGACGGGGTACCGCGTGGCCAAGAGTATCGGTAAGCCCACGGCCAACACCTACCGGGCGATCCAGTCGCTCGAAGAAAAAGGATGGGTATTGGTCGAAGACAGCACCAGCCGGCTGTGTCGGGCGGTACCGGTGGAGGAGGCCCTCGGCGGTCTGGAACGACGTTTTCAGGATCTCAAGGCGCAGGCGCACCGGGAGTTGATGAGGCTCAAGGCCGCACCGGACGATGAGCGCCTCTATCACCTCAGCACACCGGCCCAGGTATTCGAACGCCTGCGTCGGATGCTCGGGAGCTGCGAAACGATCGCCCTGCTGGATCTCTTCCCCCGGCCGCTGGAGGAGATGCATGGCGATATCGCGGTCGCCGCAGCCCGAGGCATCACGATCGCGATCAAGGCCTACCATCCCTGCGAGATACCGGGGACGGAGATCGTTGTCGATGCCAGAAGCCGGAGCACCCTGGAACGCTGGCCGGGGATGTGGGCCAACTGCGTCGTGGACGGCCGGGAGCACCTGCTGGCGCTCCTCTCCGCCGACACGACGGCAGTTCTCCAGGCCGTCTGGAGTGCTCATACCTACACTTCATGGGTATACCACAGCGGCCTCATGCATGAGCTGCTGTACGGGGCACTGGCAGGGCAGCTGGATGAACCGGAAGAAGAACTCGATCTGTCGGGACAGTACCGAAGACTGCTTGCTTTTCGGGGCGAGGCCGCACCGGGGTATCAGGCACTGCTCGAACGCCTGGGGACACCTGAGGAGAAAGACAACGAGGAGACAGAACGATGACAACGCGAATGCTCGAATCATTCGTAACCGCGATCATGGCCGCAACCATCCTGTTTACCGGAAGCCCTGCCCGGGGACAGGAGCCCGCACCCCGGCGTATGCAGCCCCCCCCGACGGCCACCTGCCGGATCCTCGCCGAGGACGGCCGGGCGGTCATCCCTTTCGAGATGATCGGGAATCATGTACTACTGCCGGTCGAGGTGGGCGGTACTACCCTCCGGCTGATTCTGGATACGGGCATGCCGATAGACGGCGTCCTGCTGTGGGGGAGCGATCGGGTTGCGGCCGCCGGTCTGGAAATCATCGGCAAGAGCATGGTCATGGGCCCCGGGGGGGAGGGAGTCGAGAGCGATCTGGCCATGGGCGTGACGGTAGGGCTGCCGGGCGTGGAATGTTCGGGCATGATGGCGATCGTGATGCCCGAAGACGCTGACATGAGCAGACACTTCGAGAGCACGGACGGCGTGATCGGGCAGTCCCTGTTCGGACATTTCGTCGTCGCCATCGATTACGACAACAGCACTGTCACCCTCACCGAACCCGACCGTTTCACGTACGCGGGACCGGGCACCACGCTTCCCCTCAGGCTCGAGCGCTATCCCATCGCCACCTGCGAGATGGCGATGGCCGGGGAGACTCCGGTTCCCGTTGAACTCGTGATCGATACCGGCAACCAGGCGGCGCTGACTCTGAACACCGGTGACCGGACCGGTCTCTCTCTGCCTGAGAAAGTGATCCCGGGGCACGCCCGCGGGGTGAACGGCGAGGTCGAACGCCTGCTCGGCCGGATCGGGCACGTCCAGCTCGGATCATTTCAATGTGATGACGTGATCGCCTCTTTCAGGACTCCGGAGCATGAACCCGCGCCACCGTGGGCGAAGGATGGAGCCCTGGGACAGGGTCTCCTGCGCCGTTTCAATGTGATTTTCGACTACCACGGCCTGAGGCTCATCCTCGAACCGAATCGCAACTTCGCCGATCCCTTCGACCTCACCATGGCGGGGATCGAGTACATCCGGGATCCGGCGGGCGCCCTGGTGCTGACCCATCTCATCCCCCGTTCGCCCGCCACCGAGGCGGGACTCGAGGTCGGAGATCGGATCACCGCCGTCAACGGTCGACCGGCGGCCGACCTCTCCCTCGACGAGGTCAATGAGATACTGAAACAGGAGGGGGAAGAAGTGGCCTTCCGGGTGCGCCGCGGGGAGGAAAGCATCGAAATGCGGGTGAAACTGCGACGTCTGATCTGATCCCGCAGCGTCTCTCTTTCCCCCTGCCACTGATCCGATGGTTATTATGTTTACTTATAACGACAGACAGCGGCATGTCGTTCCAAGGTTGTGCACGCACGCGCATCCTTTTCCTATCATCTCACACCAGGAGAACTCCCATGCCGCGACTCCGGTGTATCAGGTCTCCCCGCTTCCTGCACTGGTCTCTCATGGTGCTTATCGCGGTCGGATGTTCTTCCGGGGGAGGAGAGGATGTTCACACCTTCGACATCTCGACCAGGGGTGGAACTGTCCGTGCCGTATCAAAT
>CAZNUA010000090.1:0-1246 GCA_964576115.1 uncultured Gemmatimonadota bacterium | reverse complement strand
CTACCGCCCCGGACGCGGCCTGCTGATGAGTACGGGTGAGGAGCCGGTACTCAGATGGTATGATCTGGGCGGCTCGCTGACGTCGGAAATCACGATCAGAATGGATCGTGCGGAAGTGACCGCCGAGGAACGGGCGGCTATCAACAAGGCTTCCAGGGACTACATAGACACGGCCCCCGAAGGCCGCTGGAAGGCCATGTACAAACGGCAGCACGAGCTGCTGGAGATCCCCGATAAAAAGGATTTCTGGACACGGGTTCAGGTCGACGACTCGGGATTCATATGGCTCTATATACTGACCGACTCCTCCATTCCAGCTGAAGAACGGCAAAGGGTATTGTACGTCGTGAGTCCTGAAGGTGAATTCCTGGGTGAGACGACCTGGCCGGCTCGAAGCGGCACTCTCTCATACGGACATTTCCTGGTCCTTGAAACGGACGAGGAGACAGGGGCCAAGACGGGCGTGGCATACCGAATCACACCGACCGTGGCCGGGCTGGACTATCCGTGACGGATCCTCCACCTCGGTACCAGAATCCATTCCAGGCAGGACGAAACGAGCCGGCATCAAAGTGAGACCAGCCCGTCGACAGATCGGGGAATTTTTCAGAAGGTGAAGATATCTCCCTTATCTCTCAGGGTTTCGGCGTTCTCGAGCACATACCGGGTGTGGCCCGGATAGGAATTCCGGCGATCGAGCTCACTCGGCAAGACATACATCCTGATGACATTCTTGCCCGTACCGTCCACGGGATCATTGCTCGCGACCACCGCACCGATGAATATCAATCGGCCCTCCGGTGATTCCTGGTACTGCGGATTGCAGGTATCGCCTTTCGTGAGCTGTGAAACCATGGCTGGATCGACGTTCTGGAAAACCAGCTCGACCACCTTGTGTGAATTGTGCCACTTGATGTCGGAGATGTGCCCGACCGGTCTTCCCGCTGTCATTCTGCTCTCCAATCCGTTCTGCGCCGACCCTGTTCCGTGAGCACCCGGTTGTCTCGATCGATCGCCGGGGTAAAGGGGTGAAGCGATCGGCAGCCCCCTATTGTACGTACATCGGGGCTTCAAAGGTGCCAACGAGGACGCAGGAATTGCGCAGCATCACGGCGTCACGGTCAACGTCACCAGATCCAGCGTCACCCGGCTGCACTCGTGCGCATGTTGCCCCGGCTCTGCGATGGCGACATGCATGAGTCTTTTCTCAGGTTCGAAGACAACGGCTATTTCGGTGAGATAATCG
>CAZNUA010000089.1:0-8769 GCA_964576115.1 uncultured Gemmatimonadota bacterium | reverse complement strand
GCAGCACGGGGATACCCGCCGCCTCGATGTACCCGGGGGAGGCACAGATCATATAAGTCATACCGCGGTCGATCTCGGGATCGTAGCTCTCACCCTCCATCAACACGCCGGCCGTCCAGCCGCCGTAAAGAGGCAGCTGGGTCGATACTCCCGCGTACTGCACGTCGGGCAGGGCACGCAGATGCTCGAGCAGTTCCTCGGCGAAGAGATCGCGGCGGATGATCTCATATTTGCCCGTGCTGTCGGGTGCGTATCCCGCGATCAGTACCTGATCGGGATTCTGTATCTCCTCTTCGCCGGTCACGATCCAGAGGCTCTGGAACATCAGGGCGGCTCCGTTGGTGAGCACCAGGGCCAGGGCGAACTGGATCGTGACCAGCCCGGCCAGTAGCCGGAAACGCCTCCGCCCGCCCCCCGCCGATCGACCGCCTTCGCGCAGGGTGCGCCCCAGATCGACGGCGGAATTTGACAGAGCGGGCAGGAGCCCGAAGAGGAGGCCGGTCAAAAGCGCCAGCACCAGCGAGAAGAGCAGGACGGACGTGTCGAGGTGCAGCTCGCCGAGGCGCGGCAGACTGCCGGGCAGGGAACTGCGGAAAACCGGTATGCCCAGCCAGGCCAGCCCGATGCCGACGGTGCCTCCCAGCAGGGCGATAACGCTGCTTTCGGTGAGCATCTGGCGCAGCAATCGTCGCCGGTTGGCTCCCAGGGAGGCACGGATGGCGATCTCCGATTTCCGGCCGGCCCCCCGGGCCATCAGCAGACCGGCCACATTGGAGCAGGCAATCAGCAGAACCAGCCCGACCGCACCCATCAGAATCCAGAGGTCGCTGCCCGTGTCCCCCAGCACGATCTGGCGCAACGGTATGAGCCGGGCGATGCGCTGGTGGTTGGAATCGGGATAGAGCTCTTCGAGTCGGGCGGCAATCGACTGCAGGTCGGCCACGGCGGCTTCCCGTGACATCTGCGGGCGCAGCCGGCCGATGACGTTCAGATAGTACGAGCCGCGATCAGAAGCGGTCCCGGCGATTGAAAGCGGCAGCAGGAGTCCCGGTTCGTTCAGGCTCCCCCAGGTGGGGAAACGGAAACTCCCGGGCATGATTCCGATGACGGTTCGGCTCTGGCGGTTGACGACGATCTCGGAGCCGACGAGGCCGGGATCGGCTCCGAAACGGCTCTCCCAGAGTCGATTGCTGAGGATCACCACCCGGCTGGCGGGATCTTCAGCCTCCTCATCGCCGAAGAGCCGTCCGGCGACCGGCTGGACGCCGAGAGCCCGCAGCAGGCCGGCTGTGCACAAAATGCTCCCGATCCGCTCGGGATTGTCACCACCGGAGAGGTTCGCCACTCCGGTGGTATACGCTCCCCACTCCGAGAAGGTATTGGCCGATTCCCGGTAATCGAGATAGTCGGGAGCGGAAAGAGGATTGGCATAGTACCCGACCTGCGGGGTCCAGAAGGTCATCAACCGGTCGGGTTCGGGGAAGGGGAAAGGGCGCAAGAGAACGGTGTTCAGAACACTGTAGATAGCGGTGTTGGCCCCGATCCCCAGGGCCAGGGTGAGGGTGACGATGACAAGGAATCCGGGCCGCCGCCGCAGGGTGCGGGCTGCATATCGGACATCCTGCATGACATCCGCTCCGAGCGTGCCGAGACCCTGGCGTCTGCGGATCGAGGTCTCGGTCTCTTCAATCAGTTCGGCTCCCCGCGAGCGCCGGTTGCGGCTCTCCGCCCCGGTGATGTCGGACGCGAAGCGCTCCCAGTCGCCGATGTGCTCGAGAGCGTGGCGGGTGGCTTCGGCGTCGTCCAGACCCCGCCGGCGGGCGTCGCGGTAGAGATCCTCGAGCTGACCGGCCAGCTCCTCGAAGATCTTCTCTTCCCGCCACTGCTTCATCGGCGGCAGAGGCAGGTTCTCGCGGATGAGTGCCTTCCAGTCCGGCATGGTTCACTCTCTCAACGGTTGGTCACCTGAATCCCTGCACAGTGAGCGAAGCTTCACGCGCTGCGGGGATCGATGATGAGGCCGATGGCCTCGGTGAACTCCGCCCAGTTCTGCAGCTGCTCGACGAGGATCTTCTCGCCCTTCTGTGTCAGCCGGTAGAAGTTGCGCCGGCGTTCCCCCTCCTTCTCGACCCACCGGCTGGTGATCCAGCCGCGGTTCTCCATGCGGTAGAGAACGGGGTAGAGCGAGGAGACCCGGAACGTCAGCTTGCCCCGCGAGCGGCTCTCGATCTGCTTGCCGATCTCGTAGCCGTGGTTCTCGCCTTCGGCCAGGAGGGTCAGGATGAGGAACTCGATGCTGCCTTTTTTCAGTTCGGGACTGAACACGCAAGCCTCCACATGCTTTCTGGTGATATATCGCGTGAAAGTATATACGTCGGCACTCTGCAGATGTTTCATTCTGGTTTCGGGGCAGGCTGAGAATGCTGAAAGAGAATCAGAGATGTCGGATGGGATACCGACCGGGCCCGAATCGTCGTTGGGATCCGGGCCTGGTCAGGGGGGGGTAAAGGGCTGTGGGCCGAAGCTGCGCCAGGCTTCGAGCAGGCGCAGGGGGATAGCGGAGGTGGGATCGCGGAAAATGACCTGTACCCCGCCGCTCAGACCGCCCTCGAGGAAGACCGGCAGGGTCAGGACGGGCAGGGTGGCCAGGCTGGCCGGCGCTGTCAGGGTCAGGATCCGGGTTCGGTACTCCTCGGTCAGATCGGCGGCGCGGGGGGCCGGCATCGGGACCGCCGGCAGAACGGCGTAATCGAAGAGGGTGAAGAGCAGTCCGAAGAAGGTCTGCACCCGGGCCCGGGCGATTTCGGCCGCACCGATATCTGCCGCACTCCAGTGCCGTCCGCGGTCGATCCGCTGCCAGACCGCCGGTCCGTAAGAGTCGCGATGGCGATCGAGCCACGGCTCGTGGACGGTGAAAGCCTCCCGGCTCTGCAACACCCCGTAGGCGTGGACCAGGTTGCCGCAGACACCGACGAACTCGGCCGCCACCGCCGACTCCAGCTCGCATCCCAGCCGTCGGTAGACCTCGGCATAGGCCTCGGCCAGGGCGGGTTCCGTCGCTACCTCGAGCACGTCGAGCAGGATACCGCGGGGCGGATCGGCTGACGGGGCGTCCTGCTGTGAGGCGGCTTTGTCGGTCGGGTTCCGGTCTTGGCCCGGGGCAAGCAGGAGCCGGATGAGGGTCTGCAGGTCGGCCGCCGAGGCGGTCAGCCAGCCGGCGGTATCCAGGGATGGGGAGAGCGGCAGGCAGCCCTCCCGCGACCATTCGTTTGGCACCAGCCGCAGGCCGTATAGACCACAGAAGGCGGCCGGAACCCGGACCGAACCTCCCGTATCGGTTCCCAGCGCCAGGGGCACCACTCCGCGACCCACCGCCCATGCCGAGCCGCTCGAAGAACCGCCCGGAATGCGGTCGGGAAAGCGGGGATGGGGACAGTCGCCGGTATGGACGTTACGGCCGCTCAGACCGTAGGCGAATTCGTTGAGATGGGTCTTGCCGACCGGTACTGCGCCCAGTTCGTGCAGTCGACGCACCAGGGGCGAAGTAGCTTTAGGCCGGCCGATCTCGTCGGCCAGAAAGCTCGAGGAGGCGGTGGTCGGCCAGCCCGCCACGTCGTAAAGATCCTTGATGAGAAAAGGCACGCCGGCCAACGGCCGACCGGCCCAGGTGCCGCGTTCGAGGGGCAGGTCGTCGACCTCGACGGTGTCGGGTACGAAAGCAATGGCTCGATCTCGTTCGCTCGCATCGATCGCCTCGATCCGGCTGCGGAAGAGAGCCAGAACCGCCTCGGGTGAACCGGTTTCGGATTCCTGCCAGGCCGCGAAGCTCGTCACGGTCACGCCTCCTGTTCGAGCGAGATCCGACGGATGGCCTCGTACATCGTGACAACGTTTTCCGGCGGAGTATTGCCCTGCAGATTGTGGCAGGGGGCGGGGATGTAGCCCCCTCCGGTTCCCAGCTGAGCGAGGTTCTCGGCCACTTCCCGCTCGACCTCGACGGGGGTACCGAAGGGCAGGGTGTGCTGGTTGTCCATCGCCCCGTGAAAAACAATCCGGTCGCCGAAATCGGCCTTGAGGCCGGCCCGATCCATACCGGGGCAGCGCCACTGGATCGGGTTCAGAATATCGATACCGGCCGCGATCATCTCGGGGATAACGGGCCTGATGGCCCCGTCGCTGTGATGAAACACGTAGGCACCCGCGGAATGGGCCAGGTCGATCATCCGGCGCATGCCGGGCAGGAAAAACTCCCGGATGTGCGCCAGAGAGAAGAGCAGGTTTTCCTGTCCGCCCATATCCTCGGCGATATAGCAGAGCAGGATCCGATCGCCCAGGGTTTCGAAAACCCGCACGGTATCCTCATAGGCCAGATCGAAGAGTCTCTCGATGCAGTACTGGACCAGGTCGGGATGTTCGATCAGGTCGATGAAGGCCTGCTCCTGCCCGCGCAGATCCTTGTAAATCAGAAACGGCTCGCTCCCGCCCCCCTGAACCGGATGGGTCTCCAGACCGGCGACCTGATCGGCCAGCCCGCCGTACTCCCACCAGTCGGGTTCGGGCCAGCGATATGAGGCTTCGATTTCGGTGACCGACGAGAATCCGGCCAGGGGAGCGTTCACACACTCCTCGTAGCTGCCGCCGCTGTGGGTGACGGTTCGGTAGAGACGGCCGAAAGGATCGTGCCGGGCCCGGGAATCGTCTGCCCCGGCAGCCGTGCCGGCCGGGGGGCGGCGCCCCGATCCGTCGGGACCGACGAACCGGGGCTGGACCTTGACGACGAAATCGACTCCGAGCTGTTGCAGGGCGTCGGTGAGAGTCGCGCACCCGAGGTGGCGGATGAGGTTGGCCGCAGCCTCGTCGGTGCCCCACCAGTCCATCGGCACCCGATCGGGGGCACGACGCTCGAGCACGGCCTGCCAGCGCTCGAGGGGGGTCATGCTCTCGCGGGGCACGGAACGACCGCTCCCCCCGTCTCAGCCCGAGACGGCGGCCATCGTCTCGTCGGCGTTGCGGAGCCTCTCGGAGAGTACCCGGGCGATATTGTAGGGGATGAGCATCATCAGCTCTTCGTATTCCTCAAAGAGTTTCAGCAGATCCTCTTTCGACACGCTGAGGATGCGTGCCCTGGACTGAGCCACAGCTGAAGCCGAACGGGGACGTACATCCACAACCGCCATCTCGCCGAAGAAATCACCGGGCTGGATGAGAGTGGTGAGTTGATGACGGCCGCCTTCGGGGGCGGCCTTCTCGATACTGATCTCCCCCTCCATCAGGATGAAAAAGGTATCCCCGGCAGAACCCTCGGCGATGATCGTATCGCCGGTCTTGAATTCATGCGTGCAGGCCAGGTCGCTGAGCGACGAGTACTGACCTTCGTGAAAGCCGATGAAGAGGGGACACTCCTTGAGAAACTCGATCTTGACCGTATCCATCGTGGCGGATCCTCCAGGGGAGAAAAAGAGCCGATTACAGGCGATTGCAACTCGACCTGAAATTGTAACTCGACCTGGGAGCGATGCAACCTGCAAAGCCGGAGGGAGTCTGTCAGCGGCGTCGATTGGGCTGGCGGGGAGTCCGGCAAACCGGATACGATGTCTCGTGTTCTGGAATCCGATGCTCGCAGATGCCTGTACATACGCCACAGGGAAACTGGTCTCATGAGTGATGACATCCGTATCGGATACACCTTCAGCTTCGAGAAGGGGAAACCGATCGAGATCGATCTCCACCTCGATCCCGTCACCCTCGAAAGCAAGGTCTGGCAGACCGTGTCTGCCCCCGCCTGGGCCGATCTGACCTTCGAACAGTGCAGTAACTGTCCCCTGAAGCCCGGCGAGAGCCAGTACTGCCCGCTGGCTTTGCGGATGCTCCAGCTGCTGCATGCTTTCGGCCGGCATCTGGCTCAGGAAGATGTGGATCTGAAGGTCCAGACGATGGAGCGGACCTATCTGGCTCACACGACCCTGCAGGATGCCCTGCGCTCGCTGGTCGGAGTGCTCATGCCGCTCAGCGGCTGTCCTCACCTGGCGCCCTTCCGTCCCATGGCTCGCTTTCACCTGCCGATCGGCTCAGTGGCCGAAACGATCTACCGCTCGGCCAGTATGTACATGCTGGCCCAGTACTTCGTGAACCAGCGGGGGGGGACGCCCGATCTCGACATGGCTGGCTTGAGTGAGCTTTACCGGAACATCCACGAGGTCAACGTGGGGATCTCGAAACGGCTGGCCAAGGCCGGCGCCCGCGATGCGGCGGTGGAGAGCCTGACCCGGCTCGATCTCTTTACCAGCGAAGTTCCCCAGTCGATTGCCCAGCACCTGGAGGACTTCACAAGCCATTTTACCTGGTACTATATCTGATTCCGGTCAGCGCGGTCTCACTCGTTGCGCATCACCTGCAGGGGGTCGACCCGCACCGCCCGGCTGGCGGGGAGCAGGCAGGCAACAGTGGCGACCAGGGCCATGAGGGCTGCGGTCGTCGCGAAGGTCACCGGTTCGATGGCCGGGATGCCGAAGAGCATGTTTTCGAGCAGGGCGGTGAAGAGCGCCCCGCCGGCGAGCCCGACCACGATGCCGCTCAGGGCCAGAACCAGACCCCGGCGCAGGACCAGCCCCACCACCTGGGGACGCGCGGCTCCCAGGGCGATGCGGATCCCCATCTCGTGGATGCGCTGGTTGACGAAGTAGGTCAGCACTCCGAAGAGTCCCATTACAGCCATGATCAGGGCCACGGCGGCGAAGATGCCGAGCAACAGGGTCTGAAAGCGATTGCCGGCCAGAGTGGCGTCATAGCGGGACTGCATGGTGTGCACGTTCCAGATCGGCACGTTCCGGTCGGTTTCACCGATCACGTCGCGCACCGTGGCGGTCAACAGCTCAGGGGCCCCCATCCCCCGGGCCGTAAGTTGCAGCGTTTGACCGGGGAATTGCCGGAAGGGCAGGTAGAACATCGCCCCGATTTCGGATCCCGGTCCGGAAACGGGCACGTCACCGACGATACCGACGATCTCCATGAGGTAGTTATCACCCCATGCGAGGGTCTTGCCCAGGGCCTGTTCGCCTGCGAACCAGCTTTCGGCCAGAGTACGGTTGACGATCACCACCGGCGGTGCGTTCTGGCCGTCGTCGGCGGTGAATTCACGCCCGGCCAGGAGCGGGATGCCAACCGTGCCGAAGTAGCCGGCGGTGACGATCCGCCGATTCGCCCGCAGCAGATCCTCCGGTCGTTCAGGTGGATATTCGGGACGGGATAGACCGTTCCAGGGGCCGTCACCCCCGAAGGGAAGCAGGTCGGAGCAGGCCGCGGCGGAGATTTCGGATCGAGCTTCGAGCCGTTCAAGGAGATCGCTGTAGAAGAGGATGATCTTATCCGGGGTGTCGTAGGTGGCCGACGGGATCTGCAACTGCAGGTTCAGCAGAGATGAGAGCTCGAAGCCGGGATCCTCGTGCTGCAGGTTGATCAGGCTGCGTAGGAGCAGGCCGGCACCGGTCAGCAGGACAAGACTCAGACCCACCTGCCCGATCACCAGCAGACTGCGCAGGCGCAGTCCGCCCCTGCTTTCGGTCACGACCCGGCCTTCCTTGATGGTGCGGGCCAGGGCGAAGCGGGTGCCGCGCAGAGCCGGCACGAGGCCGAAGATGAGCCCTGAGAGGATCGTCACAACCGCGGTTATGAGAATCACATTTGTATTGAGGGTGACTTCATTGAGACGGGGCAGGCCGGCCGGCCCCAGCGCTTTGATGGCCGTGATGCCGCCCAGGGCGACGCCCAGTCCGAGTAGACCCCCGCCCAGGGCGACGAGCATGCTCTCGGTCAACAGGAGCCGGATCACCCGCCAGCGGGTGGCACCCAGCGCGAAGCGGACCGCCACCTCCTGTTGGCGCGAAGTCGCGTGCGCCAGGAAGAGCGAGGAGATGTTGGCGCAAGCGATCAGCAGGACGAAGATCACCGCCGCCAGGAAAGCCAGCATCATCGGTCGGAGCCCGCCGTAAAAGACTTCATGCAGGGGCTGGGGGAGCATGCTCCAGCCCTCCTTCTGAGCGGGATTCTCTTCGGCGATGCCAGCCATGATGGCGGCCGTTTCTTCAATCGCCCGTTCGATCGGGATCCCGTCGGCCAGGCGACCGATCATGAAGAAGTTGTTGTTCCCCCGATTCTGGGCGTACCCGGCGCCTCGGTCCAGCGGCATCCAGATGTCCACTCCGGAGGGGAAACTGAAGCCGGCCGGCATGATCCCAACCAGTTCGACCGGTTGGCTGTCGAGGGTCACCGACCGGCCGATGGCACCGGGATCGCCTTCGAGGCGGTCCTGCCAGAAGGTGTGACTGACGATGCAGACCGGAGCTGCGCCCGCCTCCATTTCCGCGGGCAGGAAGCTCCGGCCGTGGGTGGGGGGGATACCCAGGGTGGTGAAGAAGCCGGCCGAGACGGGCATGGCGCTGACTCGGTCGGCGCCGGAAGCGCCGGTGACGATGACCGAGGGCTGGAACACATACCGCACGGCGACCGATTCATAGGCCTGGGTCCGTGCCTGGAAGTCGAAGAAATCGAGGGCCGAGAGGGAATTGAACTGTCCCGCCGAGGTAACCTCCCAGATCCAGTGCAGGCGATCGGGTTCGTTGAAGGGCATCGGTTGCAGGACGACGCCGTGAAAGGTGCTGTACACCGTCGCCACGGCGCCGATCCCGATAGCCAGAATCAGGGTACTGACGATCGCAAATCCGGGACGCCGGGCCAGGGAGCGGATCGAGTGCCGCAAATCATTGCCGAGAT
>CAZNUA010000088.1:0-9131 GCA_964576115.1 uncultured Gemmatimonadota bacterium | reverse complement strand
CGTACCGTTCATTCAGTTCATTCCCGAACCGGGCTGTTTCTGCAGACGTATGGAACGATATTGGATTCCCATGCGGTCCCCTTCCCGGCCCGGTGGACCGCCCCGGTCGTCCGCTCGTCACTGGATGCCGGCACGGCCCCGAATACAGGAGATTGCATGCTTCGCTACCATCATCTCGGCATACCGACCGACCAGCAGCACCCCGACGAGGAGTACCTCGCGGAGTTCCGGTGCTGGGTTCGGGGATACGAGGAGAGCCCGTACGGGATCGAATGGATGCGCTTCGCCCCCGACTGCCCCCTGCCCGAATTGATCAGGACGGTGCCGCACATCGCCTTCGAGGTGGACGATCTGGAGGCGTCCATCGCGGGTGAAGAGATCCTGATCGAACCGAACAGTCCCGGTCCCGGAGTACGGGTCGCCTTTATCGTTTCGAACGGCGCTCCGGTGGAATTCCTAGAGTTCGAGAAGAGAGCCGATCGACGCCCCCGCCGAGCGAAGCAGGCGAACCGGGCTGACCCCGGTACCGTATAGAACGATATTGGACATCGGTGCGGTCCCGGTACTGGCGCCACGGGCCGCCATGACAGACTATTTTCCACCGGATGCCGTCTCGGCTCAGAACAAAGGAGATACCATGCGTCCCCGCACTCTGTTTCCGGCTCTGCTGCTGACCGTCGCGGTCACCGCGACCGCCCTGGCCCAGGGCGAGCCGACCAAACTGCTCCGCTTCCCCGACATCCACGGGGACCGGGTGGTGTTCACCTACGCCGGCGATCTCTGGACCGCTCCGGCCACGGGGGGCACGGCAACCCGGCTGACAGCCCATCCCGGGCTCGAACAGTTCGCGAAATTCTCGCCCGACGGCCGCTGGATCGCCTTTACGGGCCAGTACGACGGAGACGAACAGGTCTATGTGATGCCGGCCGCGGGCGGGGAACCCCGCCAGCTCACGTTTTACCCGGCCCGGGGGCCGCTGCCCCCCCGCTGGGGCTACGACAACCAGGTCTACGACTGGACCCCCGATGGAGAGGCGGTGCTCTTCCGCTCCCTGCGTGAGGGGTACGACCTCGGCGAGAGCCGGCTCTTCACCGTGCCGTACGAGGGCGGTTTTCCGACCGCCCTGCCGATGCCGGTTTCCGGAGCCGGAGATCTTTCCCCCGACGGCAGGCAGGTCGTCTACAGCCCCCTCTTCCGCGATTTCCGCGCCTGGAAACGCTACGAGGGCGGCTGGGCGCAGGATCTGTGGATCTTCGATATCGCATCGGGAACGGCCCGCAACTTCACCGACCACGCCCGCTCGGACCGCGATCCGATGTGGGTCGGGGAGAAGATCTACTTCACCAGCGACCGTGACGGCACCCTGAACGTCTACGCTTTCGACCCGGCCACCTCGGGGCTGGAACAGGTCACCCGCAGCCGGAACTGGGATGTGCGCTGGCCCGGCGATGACGGCCGGGACCGGATCGTCTACGAGCTGGGGGGCAGCCTGCAGGTACTCGATCTGTCCTCGGGCCGTTCGATGGGAATCGACATCGTGGTACCCGACGACGGCGTGGCGGCGCGACCGTCCAGCATCCCGGTAGCCGGCAATATCGAGGACTTCGACCTCGGCCCCGAGGGCAAGCGGGCCCTCTTCACGGCCCGGGGCGACATCTTCACCGTTCCGGCCGAGCACGGCCCGACCCGCAACCTGACCCGTTCCTCCGGCGTCCACGACCGGGCCGCCTCGTGGTCTCCCGACGGCCGCTGGGTCGGTTATGTCAGCGACGCCACCGGCGAGGAGGAAATCTGGCTCATACCCGGCGACGGTTCGGGCGAGCCGCAGCAGCTGACCAGCCTGCGTGGGCGCGGCGGCCGGCTCATCTCCTGGAGCTGGGCTCCCGATTCGGAAAGCATCGCCTTCTGCGACAAGGAAGGTCAGCTGTCGGTGGTCACGGTCTCGAGCGGCCGCACCCGCCCGGTGGTGAAGAACCGCGGTGGTGGGTTCGGCGACTTCGCCTGGTCGCCCAACGGCGGCTGGCTGGCCATGAGCCTGCCCGAGGAGAGCGGTTTCGGTTCGATCTGGCTCTGGAACGCGGCCGGGAACGAGATGCACCGGGTCACGAGCGGACACTTCAACGAGTTCAACCCGGCCTGGGATCCGGAGGGGAACTACCTCTACTATCTCTCGGACCGCGAGACCGCGCCCATGATCGGTTCCTTTGAATGGAACTACGTGGTCGACAGGGAGACCCTGATCTACGCCCTGGCCCTGCGCTCCGATGTCCCCCACCCCTTCGCCCCCCGCTCCGACGAGGTAGCCGTGACCGCTGAGGAGGAAGCCGAAGGAGGCGGTGAAGGCGGGCACGCGGGAGCAGCCGGTCAGGGAGCGGCCGATGAGAGTGCCGACGATGCCCTTGCCATCGAGCTGGAGGGGCTGGCTGGCCGGGTGGTGCGCATCCCGGTTGGAGCCGAGAACTACGGCGGTCTCTTTGCCACGAAAGGCCACCTCTGGTACGCCACCGGAGCCCCTTTCTACTACGGACGGGGAGCCGGCGTCGTACCGGAACTGAAGGTCTTCAGCCTCGCCGACCGGAGCGAACAGACCTATGCCGCCGGGGTCGGCGGCGGAGCGGTGAGCCCCGACGGCTCCAAGCTGCTCCTGCCCCACGGCGGGCAGTGGAAAATCGCCGACCTGCGCCCGGGCGCCTTCGCCGGGGCGACCGCAATCAGCCTGCGGGGCCTGCGCCTCGACCGGGTTCCGGCCGAGGAGTGGGAGCAGATCTTCAACGAGGTCTGGCGCCGCTTCCGTGACTACTTCTATGTGGAGAACATGCACGGTTACGACTGGGAGGCCCTTCGCCGCCAGTACGCCGCTCTGCTGCCCCATGTCGCCCACCGCAGCGACCTGAACTACGTCATGGGCGAGATGATCGCCGAACTCAACGCCGGGCATTGCTACATCGCCGGCGGTGACTACGAGATCCCCGCCCGGGCCCCGGTGGCTCTGGCTGGAGCCCTGTATGAGGTCGACGAGCGGGCCGGCCGCTACCGGATCGCACAGATCTGGCGCGGCGACAACGCCGAAGCCATCTACCGCTCCCCTCTGACCGAAGTGGGAATCGAGGCTTCGGCCGGGGATTACATCCTGGCGATCAACGGCATCGAGCTGACGGCGGAGGAGAACATCTACGCCCGGCTGCGCTTTCAGAACGGGAGTGCGGTGACCTTCACCCTCAACGACCGGCCTTTGCTCGAGGGGGCCCGCGAGGTCACGTTCGAGCCGATCACCGACGAGACCAACCTGAAGTACTACGAGTGGGTCGAAGAACGGCGCGAGATGGTGGCCGAGATGACCGACGGCCGGGTCGGCTACATGCACATTCCCGATATGGGCGCCAACGGCATTCGGGAATTCGTCAAGTGGTTCTACGGCCAGGTCCGGACCGAGGGCTTCATCATCGACGTGCGCGGCAACGGCGGCGGCAATGTCAGCGCCATGCTGATCAACCGCCTGGCCCGCACCTTGCTGAGTACCGGTTTCGCACGGGGCTCGGAGATCGTGCAGACTTACCCCCGCACGGTCTACATCGGTCACATGGTCTGCCTGTTGAACGAGACCTCGGCCTCGGACGGCGATATCTTCCCCTTCGCCTTCCGCGAGGCCGGCCTGGGTCCGCTCATCGGCAAGCGTTCGTGGGGCGGGGTGGTCGGGTACACCGGCACCGGTCCCCTCATCGACGGCGGTTCGGTGAACGTGCCGCAGTTCGGGTTCGCCGATGCCGCAGGCAACTACGTGGTCGAAGGAACCGGGGTGGTGCCCGACATCGAGGTGGAGAATGATCCCGCATCGATCCTGGCCGGGCGCGATCCCCAGCTCGAGCGGGGTATCGAGGAAGTGCTGCGGATGATCGCCGCCGATCCGCGCTCCCTGCCCGCCCGGCCCCGACCGCCGATCAAGAGGTAGCAACCTTTACATCGACACCCACTGACGCCCCTCCCGCCCGGGAGGGGCGTTTTTTTTCAGACGGCGGATTTCTCCCCGGGCGTCGATTGTCCCCGGCGCAGCGTGTCCCACGGATTCGTGTGTCCCCGGCGTAGCGTGTCCCCGGCGAATCTGTAACTGACATGTTGACAGATTAGGACTCCTCATTATATTATAGTACATACAATGATGCCCCCGGGAAAGTCACCGGCACCGATTCCTGAAACGAGCCGGCCGAGGGCCGAGAACGGCAGACGAGGAGTAACAACGATGACCGGACGGAAGAGACGTGTTCCCGTGACCGCCCTGCCTCTCACGGCCCTGCTGCTGGCCGCCGTCGCCCTGGGCACAGCCGCCGACGAAGGCAGTGAGAGGGAGACCCGATCGACCATCTCACCTGCCGCCGTGCCGGCCCTGACCAGCTACGGGATCGACGCCGCGCACAGTACGGTGACCTTCAAAGTCAAGCACATGGTCGTGGCCACCGTGCAGGGTCGCTTCACGAGCTTCGACGGAACGGTCCGCTACGATCCCGACGATCTGGCCGCCTCTTCGATTACGGCCACCATCGACGTCGCCAGTATCAATACCGACAACGAGGCCCGGGACGAGCATCTGCGCAGTGCCGACTTTTTCGACGTCGAATCCTGGCCGTCTATGACCTTCACGAGCCGCACGATCGAAAACCGCGAGGGCCGCCTGGTCGCGATCGGCGATCTGACCATGCGCGACGTGACCCGTGAGATCGAGCTGCCCTTCGAGCTGACCGGCCCGGTAACCGGTATGCGCGGCGAAACCCGCTACGGGGTCGAGGCCCGTGTCCGTCTCGACCGCCAGGACTTCGGGGTCAGCTGGAGCCGGACGCTGGATAGCGGCGGCCTGGTGGTCAGCGACATGGTCGAGGTGGAGATCAACCTGGAAATCCTGACCCGACCCGGAGCGTGAGCCTCCGGCGAGGCCGCACAGGAAAGGGGCTGGGCGCAGTGTGAGGAGCTTGTGATCCGGGAGGGGAAGCGCGCGGCCTGAAAGGGGCCGGGGGACGCAAGTCTCTCCGGCCTCTTTCGTTATCCGCAGCTGTGACAGGGCGCCGTTATTCGCGGTGATAGGGGTGTCCGGCGTTGAGGGTCAGCACCCGGTAGAGCTGTTCGAGCAGCACGACCCGGGCCAGTTCGTGCGGCAGGGTCAGGCGGGAGAGACCGAGCCGCAGATCGGCCCGCCGGATGACGGCCGGCGAGATTCCGTCGGCTCCACCGACCACGAAGACGAGCCGGCCCGCACCTCCGGCCGCGAACCGGCCGCCGATCCAATCGGCCAGTTCCGCAGTCGAGAGCTGGCGTCCCCCTTCCTCGCAGACCACCACCGTATCGCGCTCTTCGACGGCGGCCAGCAGGCGTTCGGCCTCGGCGAGCACCGCGGTTCCGTCACCACCCGCCCCGGCTTTGACTTCCTTCATCTCGCAGGGCGCAAAGCGCCCGGCCCGCTTCATGTATTCGTCGGCCCGCTCGGTCCAGGCCCGCTCTTTCAGGCGCCCAACCGCCAGCACGACGAGTTTCACGATTCGTTCTCCCCTGGTCCCCCGGTCGCCGGGCCGGCGTTTCGATCCACCTCGTTGGAGCCGGGATCCGCAGTCCCCGGACCGCTCTGAGCCGATCCGCGCAGGGGCAGGCGCCAGGTCTGTTCGGGCAGGTCCTTGACCGAAGCAAACTCGATCCTGCCGACGGGAGTCTCGAGGACCGCCGAGCGGGGCCCGACGGCGATCTCAATGTCTTTCTCGGGGTAGCGGTTGCAGAAGAGACCGGCCAGGAGCAGGGCTTTCTCGACTCCATCGCCCCGACCGAAGTTCCAGACTTCATCGGGCTGGGCCAGCCGACCGGGTCCGTCATAGATGGATTCCCCGTCCAGGGAGCTCACCGCCCCGATGACCTCGGCGTCGGTCATCGTCCGCGTCGCCGCGCTGCTCACCGGACTGCGCTCGACCGCCGCCAGCAGGAACGGCTCGGTTTCGGTCCGGCGCAGGTCGCGCCAGGCGTAAAAGGCCATGTCGGCGGTCGCATTCCGTGGGCGCAGAGCGTCGAGATGGTCGATGATCTCTTCGCGGGTCATGTCGGTCGTGATTCCGAGCGGGGCGTCGGTGCCCGCAAAGGTCTTTTCACCCGGATCGGGCAGGCGCGGCTCGGTACGGCAGAAAGCGATGAAACTGTCCAGCGCCATCTCGGCCTCGAGGCAGTCGTGCCCGAAGCGCGTCTTCAGGCGGGCGATATCGTCGTCGTCGGTGATGTCCACCGGCTCGGCCCGCAGGGCCTGCTCCAGATCGTCCAGAATGATCCGCCTGGGGAGCGCAGTGGGCACGAACTCCTCGGCATCGATCTCCCCGAGCAGTCTCGATCGGGTCGAATCGGTCAGCAGGTAGGGCGTTTCCGGCTCCCAGGCAAAAGCCCGCTCGGCCGGCAGATAGCAGTCCGCTCCGTGTCGGTGCCAGCGCAGCTGAAAGCAACGCTGCACCTCGACGGCGTGGCGCAGGAAGTGCCCCAGGATCTCGGCCGACGGGTCGGTGACAAGGTATTCGCGCAGCCGGCCGGATAAGTGCGCGTAGGCCTCGGGATCGATGGTCGCGGTGTCGTAGAGGGTGTGCATCCAGCCGGATTCATGGGCCACGATGGTGACCCGCTCGTTCTCCAGGGTCCGGCGGGCCTGAGCCGATAGGGCGGTACCGTTGAACCACATTTTCTTCGTCACCAGCCGCCGGTTGTTGGTCAGAATGCCGTCATCGAGATCGATGAAGTTCTGGGAATGCAGCGGCGTGGCCATCAGGTAGATATCGCGCAGGGGCAGACCGACCACGACGAAAAGCGCGGCGGCGTACAGGGCCGCCAGCGAGACGCACTCCCCCGCCCCGTTGGCGTACTCGGGTTTGTGGCGGAAGGCATCCATGGCCTCGACCGTCTCGGTTTTCCAGTAGGGGATGATATCGGAGTCGTAGCGGTCCAGACCGAAATGGGTACGGATGTCGATATCGAAGTAGTAGCGATCCCCTTCGTATCCGAAGAGCGCATTGGAACGGCTCAGTTCCTCGGCGCCGACGAAGTCGCGGAAGCGTTCGAGTTCGCGGTCGGTCCGCGTCAGACCCCAGGTCTCGAGATCGAGGTTGAAGACGTAACGATCCATGATGAACTGCTTCAGACGGGTGATCCGGCGGTAGGGCTTCATTTTCTCCAGTCCGGCGAACCAGGGATCGTCGCGCCAGGCCCAGATCCGGGGGGACATGATGTTGGCCAGCACGAGGCCGTACAGCAGTTCGGGGAAGATGAATACCTCCATGTCCGACAGGGTGATCGCCGAAGACCTGCACTCCAGTTCCCGTGACCTGTCTGTCGTCATCCCGGCCTCCCGATACATTGTTCGGAATCCTTCTTTTCCTGGCCATACTGATTGATGAAGGGCCCCGGCACCAGCGTGAAATAGGGGCCTGTCGGAGTAACCGGCGATCGCTCTCAGCGGGGGCGATCCTCACCCAGACCGTCGCCCTCGGCCCGCTCGCCGCCCCCGGTCAGTTCGCGCCCCCAGCGCAGGCTGCGGTGACCGTGACGTTCCCGCACCCTGTCCAGCCCTGCAATGGCCCGGTCCCAGCGGTCGTGCCCTGCTGCAAAGAGCCCCATCTGGGCTTCGGCGACCAGGCGTTCGAGGCGCACCCCGAGGAGCCGGACCGGTTCGGCCCGCGCCCCGAGCAGCGCTTCGAGGAGCCTGAGGGCCACCGGCCGCAGTTCGGTATCCAGATCGGTGGGCGCGGCCAGCTGCTCGCTCTTCGAAGGTGTGGCAAAATCGGCATACCGCACTTTGACCGCCACCCCTCCCGCGACCAGATGCTCGGCCCGCAGGGCGGACGCCGCCCGGCCGAGCAGACGGGTCAGGACCGTACGCAGCGCCGCGGGATCGTCGATATCCTCCGCGAAGGTGGTCTCGCGGCTGATCGATTTCGGCGCCTCGCGCGTACCGAGCAGAGCGGGCCCTTCACCCCGCGCCCTGGCCGCCAGTTCGTACCCGTGGGCTCCGAACATCCGTCGCAGAACCCGTTCTGAAACCGCGCGCAGTTCGGCGATCGAACGCACCCCCAGGTCGGCCAGCCGTTCCTGCACCACCGGCCCGGCACCAGGAATGACCCCCACCGGCAGGGGATCGAGAAAGGCCCGTTCGGTTCCCGGCGGGACGATCACGATCCCCGCCGGTTTGGCCTGCCCCGAGGCGATCTTGGCGATGAGGCGGTTGGCCCCGGCGCCGACCGAACAGGGCAGCCCGAGTTCGTCGCGGATCGCGCCCTGCAGAGCGGCGGCGGCTTCGGCGGGCGGTCCCCACAACCGTTCGGTGCCGGTCATATCCAGAAAGGCTTCATCGATCGAGACCTTCTGCCGGACCGGCGTGAAACGTTCCAGCAGAGCGTCGACCTGCCGGGAGCTCTCCAGATAGGCGGTCATGTCGGGAGCGATACGGACCGCTTCGGGGCAGAGCGTGAGGGCACGGGCCATCGGCTGAGCCGAATGAACTCCGAATCGCCGGGCTTCATACGAAGCCGCCGCCACCACTCCGCGGCTCCCGGGCGCCCCGCCGATGACGACCGGCACGCCGATCAGCTCGGGCCGGCGCAGGCGCTCGACCGAGACATAAAAAGCGTCCATATCGACGTGGAAGATGACCTTCACGGCCGGGGCGGTTCCTCGCGTCGCGGCTCGCAGAGCCGTTCTGCCGACTCAGCGATCCCGGGCATCACCGCAGTCAGCGTATCGAGCGCCGCCGCCACGGTTGCGAACCGGCTGCCGATCGGCCAGGCCCGGCGGTAGAGACCGAACGCATCGACCCCCTGCACGTGCCAGATTTCCCGGCCGAGCAGGAAAAGACGGGCGTCGATTTCGAGGCTTTCGGGCCCGCTGCCCGCCGGCGGCCCCGCCCCGCAGGTACGCAGGTCGAGCGCTACGGATTCGGCGTACCCCGTCCAGAACCGGCTCCAGGCCTCGAGAACCGTGAGCTGATCGGGAGCGAGCTCCCGCCCGCGGGGCGAGTTCAGGAACAGGACCGCCGCCGTGGCCCCGACCAGCCGTCGCTGCCACCAGGCGGGGGCTTCGATCCGCAGGGTGCCGACCAGGCTTTCGCCCAGCAGGATCCAGCTCCAGGC
>CAZNUA010000087.1:4406-9406 GCA_964576115.1 uncultured Gemmatimonadota bacterium | reverse complement strand
GAACTGGTCATGGAATGCCTTTCCGTGTGCCGGCTCAGGCCGGATTCTCCTCCTGGCCGTAGTAGGCGTCGGGTCCGTGCTTGCGACCGAAGTGTCTGGTCTGCAGGCACTCGGGCAGGGGTGTCGTGCCGGGGGCGATGGCGACCGTGATCCCGGCGGTCCTGGCCAGCTCCTCGCACATGACGGCGTGGTAGACGGCCTGGGACGCGTCGCTACCCCAGGTGAAAGGACCATGACGGGCCACGAGCACCATCGGGATCCGGACGGGATCCAGGTCGGAAAAACGCTCGACGATCAACCGGCCGGTCTCGGCCTCGTACTCGCCGGCGCATTCGGCCGCAGTCATGACGCGGGTACAGGGAATGTCGCCGGCGCAGAGATCGGCGTGGGTCGTACCCATGATGGGGATGTCCAGCTCGGCCTGGGCCCAGGCGGTCGCCCAGGGCGAATGGGTGTGGGCGATCCCCCCGATGGTCTCGAAGTGCCGGTAGAGAACGGCATGGGTCGGGGTGTCGGAGGAGGGTCGCAGCTCTCCCTCCACCACCTCGCCCTCGAAATCGACGATCACCATGTCGGCAGGACCGAGGGCTGTGTAGGGCACCCCGCTCGGTTTGATTGCGAAGACCCCCCGGTCACGGTCGGCGGCACTGACATTGCCGAAGGTGTAGCGCACCACTCCGTGTTCGGACAGGTCGAGGTTGGCGGCCAGGGCCAGTTCCCTCAGGTCGGCGTACGAACTCATACTCTCATCCCCGTTCGGTGAAGCCGGTGTCGATGAAGCGGCCCAGAGCGATATAGCGCTCGTAGAGCCGCCGGTAGGTCGCGGCTCTCTCCGGGTCGGGCCGGTATTCGCCCTCGAAGCCGTTGCCCATGGCCGCCTGAGCCTCCTCGAGGCGGCCGTAGCGGCCCGCGGCGGTGGCGGCGGCCATGGCGCTGCCCAGGGCGCAGGCCTGTTCGGCCCGGGCGACGCGGATCGGCACCTCCATCACATCGGCCACCGTCTGCATCACGAAGGGCGATTTCTTCGGTATGCCCCCCAGGGCGATCACCCCCTCGGGGCGTACCCCCTCGTCGGCGAACCGCCCGGCGATCGCCCGGGCGCCGAAGGCGGTGGCCTCGACCAGGGCCCGGAAGACGCGGGGGGCGTCCGAGCCCAGAGTGAGGCCGGCCAGGGCGCCGGTGAGCAGCTGGTCGGCGTCGGGGGTGCGGCGGCCGTTGAGCCAGTCGAGAGCCACCGGTCCGGTCTCGTCGGGCCCCAGAGCCGCCGCGGCCTCGCTGAGGGCCGGCACGATCGCCTCGACCGCGGCCGCGGGATCGCTCTCTGTGGCCAGCCCCTGCTCGAGCGGCCAGGCCAGAAGCCGGCTGAACCAGGCGTAGACATCGCCGAAAGCCGACTGGCCCGCTTCCATGCCGAGCATGCCCGGGATGATCGAGCCGTCCACCTGGCCGCAGATGCCCCGTATCAGGGTGCCCTCCATCTCTTCGAGCGGCGCCACCAGCATGTCACAGGTCGAGGTACCCATGACCTTGCACATCACGTACGGGCCGATCTCGGCTCCGACAGCGCCCAGGTGGGCGTCGAAGGCGCCGCTGGCCACCGTGATGCCGGCCGGCAGACCCAGCCGTTCGGCCCATTCGGCGCTCAGACCGCCGGCGGGTGAGTCCACCGTAACGGTGTCGGTATACAGACGGGCGCGCAGACCGGCCAGCAGGGGGTCAACTGCAACCAGGAACTCTTCGGGAGGCAGCCCCCCCCACGAGGCGTGCCAGGCAGCCTTGTGCCCGGCTGCACAGCGGCTGCGTTTCATGGTCAGGGGGTCGGTCCGTCCGGTCAGCACGGCCGGGATCCAGTCGCAGTGCTCGACCCAGGAGACAGCCGCCGCACGCACCGCCTCATCGGCCCGCAGGGTGTGCAGGATCTTGGCCCAGAACCACTCCGAAGAGTAAATCCCCCCTACGTATCGGGTCGGATCCTCGCCCTCCCAGGCCCGGGCCGCGGCGTTGATTTCTTCGGCCTCGGCTACGGCGGTGTGATCTTTCCAGAGAATGAACATGGCCCGGGGATTGTCGGCGAATTCCTCGTGCAGGGCCAGCGGGGTGCCGGAGGCATCCACCGCCGCAGGGGTCGAGCCGGTCGTGTCCACGCCGATACCGACGACACCCGCTCCCGCGCCCGCCGGGGCGGCCGACAGAGCATCGGTAACGGTCCTCTCCAGGGCTTCGAGATGATCGCGGGGGTGCTGGCGGAACCGGTTGGAGGTCGGTTCGCAGTACCGACCCTCGCGCCAACGGGTAAAGGTCTCGACCGCACTCGCGATCTCCTCTCCGGTACGGACGTCCACGATGACACTACGCACCGAATCGGTGCCGAAATCGATGCCGATGACATACTCGTTCGCAGCCATGGCGCTCCTGTCTCTGCGGTGCCGGAGAATTCCCGCCGTTCCCTGCGGCTTCTTTGCCTCACCCGGGATGATATCGGGTGAGCCGCGTGAGTGTACACAGCGAAGCCGCCCTGTACGTCGTACCGTAACCCTCACCGGTCGCGATCCGTATCCTGAGGTTGTGAGGATGACCGTGCCGCAAAAAAACGTATCGATTGCAGGGGCTCTGCTTCTGCTCGCGGCCTGTTCGCTGGCGCCGAACCGGGTCGACGGTGTCTATTACGCCTACGACTGGCCGCTGGCCGAGCCGGCCGAAGTCGAGCTGGACGCCGCTGCGCTCGAGACGGCCGTGTCTGCGGCCCGCGGTCTGGGTTTCGTGCGCAGCCTGCTCGTCGTGCGGCAGGGGCGGCTGGTGACCGAGGAGTATTTCTTCACCGCGGGCTTTCAGCGCAACCGGCCCTGGGATATGCGCTCGCTGACCAAGAGTATGACCTCGGCCCTGATCGGCACTCTGGTCAGGGACGCTCTGCTCGACAGCGTCGGACGGACAATCGTCGACTGCCTGCCCGACCTCATACACGAGGGGACCGATCCCCGCAAGACCGGCATCACCCTGGAGCACCTGCTGACCATGACGGCCGGTTTCCCCGGCGATTCCGAATCCCCCCTGGGTGGAGGCGAGCCCAACCACCTGCAGGCGACCTTCGACCTCGAGCTGGTCGCCGATCCGGGTACCAGATGGGTGTACTCCAGTCTCGGCGTGCACCTGCTCAGCGGCGTCATCACAGCCCTGACCGATCGGGACGCACGGAATTGGGGCCAGCAGGCATTGGGAAACAACCTCGGAATCACCCTCTACCGCTGGGATTGCGACGCCGCCGGGTATCCCTTCGGAGGTACCGGCCTGTTCCTCATGCCCCGCGACATGGCCCGTTTCGGGTTCCTCTACCTGAAAGGGGGGCGGGTCGGGGGACGCCAGCTGCTGCCCGCCGACTGGGTCGAGGCGTCTCTGCAGACTCAGGTCGGCGGAAACTGGGAATGGGCCGGGATCGAGGATCTGGGGTACGGCTATCTCTGGTGGACCGGAACCATCGGCGCGCAGCAGGGTATCTTCGCCTGGGGGTACGCCGGCCAGCATATTTTCATCTTCCCCGATGTGGAGATGATCGTGACCACCACGGCCGGCTTCCCTTCCGATCAGGAAACGGCCGACGAACAGTCCCGGGCGATCGTGGATCTGGTACGCGACGGTGTCCTGCCGGCTCTCATCCCGCCCTGCGCTGCATAGCCGCAGTTGCAGCGGGCACCGGTCCCGCGGTCGACGTTGCGATAAGCCGGGTGAATTCCGTGGCGGCCCGCTGCGGGTGTCCCCTATCCTGAATGACAGGAAACACGCAACCGCTTGCCTTTCTCTCATTCTCTTCCCGCCCTCGGGCAGATGAGATGAGAGCGGAGGCAAAGGAGAGAACCACAGTGGCAGATATCATCCGGCAGCAGCGGGAGCTGGCTCTGGCCAGCCGTCTCAAGCGACTCCAGGAACGTCTTTCCCGGGAAGCCTCACAGGTTTACCGCGAACTGGACGAGACTTTTGAAGCGCGCTGGTTTTCGGTTTTCTATGCCCTCGGACGCCAGGCTCCGCTCTCGGTCGTCGAGATCGCCCGCGAACTGCACATCACCCACACCGCCGTAAACCAGGTGGCCGGCGAACTCTCGCGGCATGGCCTGATCACGCAGACCCGCGACTCGCACGATGCCCGCCGCCGGCTGTTGCAGCTCTCCGGCAAGGGACGGGCCCTCTTTGCCCGTCTCGAACCGGTCTGGGAGGCGGTGGTTGAGGCCAACCAGGAGTGGCTCGACGAAGCCAGAGTCGACCTGCTCGCTGCTCTCGATCGGGCCGAGGACGCTCTGGATGAACGCTCTCTCTACGACCGCCTGCGAATCAAACTCGATCTGCCCGGGCCCCGGATCCGGATCGAGGAGTATCGGCCCGCCTACAAGAAACACTTCCGCAGCCTAAACGAAGAATGGCTGCGGGAGTACTTCGCCGTCGAACCCGCCGATGCCAGGGTGCTCGATGACCCCAACCGTCACATTATCCGCAAGGGAGGGAGCATCTTCTTCGCCCTGGCAGGCGATGACGTGGTGGGGTGCTGCGCCCTGCGCCGGCACCGGGGGGGGATCGTGGAACTGGCCGAGATGGCGGTCACGGCGGATTTCCAGGACCGGGGGATTGGCCGGCAGCTGGCCGAGAATGCCATCGAGCGAGCCCGGCAGTGGGGTGCGGAGCGGCTCTGGCTGCAGACCAGTCCGGTGCTCGCTGCGGCGGCGACACTGTATCGCTCGCTCGGTTTTCGCCAGGTCGAGGACGGTCCCTTCCCTGACGACCGCTATACCCGGCCGAGCATCACGATGGTGCTCGATCTGACCCGCTGAATCGACCGGAAGCGCAGGACCGATCGGCCGGACCGAATTACATCCGCAGCCAATTATCAGAAAACAATTTCATAATTTACCCGTTACATAGGGTGAGCTTCGCGCGGCATCCCCGCCCGACGTACGGGCCGCGGGAGACTCACCCCGATCGGGCGGTGGGTGCCGCGCCTTCTTCTATCCTCT
>CAZNUA010000087.1:0-4306 GCA_964576115.1 uncultured Gemmatimonadota bacterium | reverse complement strand
CGGGCCTTCCGGTTCATTGTGAATCCGCATGGGGTCCAGGCCGATGCCGTCATAGATGAAACGTCCGGGAATCCGGAGGGGGATTTTTCCTGGAATGCCATCTGGGATTCGGCCGGCCGGATCACGTCGGAGGGCTACACCGTCGAGATCGCGATCCCCTTTTCCTCGCTGCGGTTTCCCCGTACCGAAGGGGAACAGACCTGGGGCATCCTCTTCGAGCGCGGCTGGCCGCGTTCGGTCTACCACGGCCTGCGTTCCTGCCCCATCGATCGGAATGTCTCCGGCCTGCTCAACCAGATCGACCGGATCACCGGTCTGGCGGGCATTTCGCCGGGCCTGAATATCGAACTGGACCCAACTTTCACGGCGGTGCGGGCCGACAGCCGGCCCGACTGGCTCGCCGGCGGCGGGTTCGAAACGGGTGAGGTCGATACCGATCCCGGCCTGACCGTGAAGTGGGGGCTGACCCCCAACCTGATTCTGAACGGGACGCTCAATCCCGATTTCAGCCAGGTCGAGGCCGATGTGGCCCAGCTCGAGGTGAACACCAGTTTTTCGCTCTCCTATCCCGAGCGCAGGCCCTTCTTCCTCGAGGGAGCCGACTACTTCAGCACTCCCCTGCAGGTGGTCTTCACCCGTTCGGTGGCCGATCCCTCGGCGGGGGTGAAGGTGAGCGGCAAAGAGGGCCGGCACGCCCTGGGTGCCTATCTCACCCGCGACCGGCAGATGAACCTCATCTTCCCCGGCAGCGAGGGAAATACCGCCGGGTCGTGGCGCCGTGAGGTCAACTCGGCCGTTCTGCGGCATCGCTACGATCTGGGTCGGAATTCCACCCTGGGCCTTGTCTATACCGGCCGCAGCGCCGGGGAGTATGCCAACCACGTCGGCGGTTTCGACGGTTTTCTCCGCCTCTCGCCGACCAACACTCTGCAGTTCCAGTATGTCCGTTCGGCGACCGGCTACCCCGACTCGATCGCGGCCGCCCACAGCCAGCCGGTGAGCTCGTTCGACGGCGGGGCGTTCTTTACCTCCCTTTCTCACCGTAGCCGGGATTGGAACGCCGAAATCAGTCTGCGAGATATCGAAGGGGGATTCCGGGCCGACAGCGGTTTCATCCCCCGGACCGACATCCGCGGCCTGGTCGGCACCTGGGGTCGGCAGTGGTGGGGTTCGGCCGAGAGCTGGTTCACCCATGCCTCGGTCATGCTGGGAACCATGCAGCTCTACGACCGGGCGGGGCGCAAACTCACCACCGATTACAGCCTCTTCCTGAACTGGAGCGGACCGTTGCAGTCACAGCTCTCGGCCAGGATCGGCCGGCAGACCGACCGCTACGGCGGCGAGCTCTTTCCTCACCCGGTACTGTTCCTGGGCTGTCGCGTGCGTCCGGGGCAGACCATCGGCGCCAGCCTCGATGTGACCGGCGGCGGCACGGTCGATTACGCCAATGTCCGGGCGGCCGATCAGCTCATTATCACCCCGCATATCCAGCTCAATCTCGGCCGGCGGCTGCGGGTCAATCTCAGCCACACCCTTCAGCGGCTCACGGTTGAAAACGATACCCGGCTCTTCACCGTCAACCTCTCGCAACTCCGGCTCTATTACAACTTCAGCCGCCGGACCTATGTACGCGCGATCGTGCAGTACCAGGAACTCGACCGGAATCCATCCGCCTACCTCTTTCCCGTCGATACGCTCTCGCGCAACCTCTTCACCCAGTACCTGTTCTCCTACACACTCAATCCCCAGACGGTCGTCTACCTGGGGTACTCCGACACCTCGCTGGGGGGAGAGTTGGGTGAACCGTGGGGCAGCGTTGATCTGCGCCGTACCGGTCGGACCTTCTTCGTCAAGCTGGGTTATGCCCTGGTGCTCTGATTAGCATCCTGACGGTTGAACCCAATCCGGTTCCGGACGCGTTGTATGGAGTACGGACGGGCCGTGGTGAATGCGAACCGCCGGCCTGGTCGGAGCCGTATCGTGCCCGGATCCTTGACGATGTCTGTATACCGGAGTTTTCCATCATGCTGCGACACGCTCATCTGCTCCGTTCCCGCCTGAGAAGTACCGGTCACCTGATCGCTCTGCTGGCTGTCGGAATCGGCCTGATTGCGGCCTGTACCGCCGGCGGCGCACCGGCCCGGCAAACCGCTCCCGGCGATGATTCCGACGGTCGTTCGGTGCTGGTCCTGGTCCCGAAGAACTGGGGTCTGAACACCTTCCTGTTGCTGGACCGGTTCGAGCTCAACGGCTGGACCCTCGGTTTCACGGGGGTCAGCGACACCATCACCGCCTGCCCGCCGGTCGAACAGCAGGTCGGGGTGGCTCCGATCGTACCTGACGTATCGGTCGCCGATCTCGGACCTCTCTCCGCCTGGGACAGCCTGGTGCTGCTGCCCGCCTCGGGGGCCTATCTCGACGTGCCCGATTCCTACACCGATATCATGGACAGCGAGGCCGCGATGGAGCTGGTTCGCGCGATGGCGCAGGCCCATCCCGTCTTTACCACCTGTGCCGGCACCAGGGTTCTGGCCGCGGCCGGGCTGCTGGAGGGCCGGCGGATCGCCGGTCACGAGAAGTTCCGGGCTCTCTGGGACGAGGCGGGGGCCGAGTGGCTGGGACAGGACCATCCCCCGGTGACCGACGGGAACGTCATCACCTCCACCCGCGGCCTGTACCAGCATGTGATCAACGTCATGGAGATCGGCGCCGCGATGGAGAGCAGCGACGAACGGGGGGAAAAATCGCACCCCCGCCGGCCGCCGCTCGATCCGGGTTCACTTACGCTCGAGGGTTCGCCGGCCCTTTCGGCCCGCACCTTCGCCGGCCCCGGTGCTGAGGGCTTTCGGGCGGTCTGTGCCGCTCCCGGCGGCGGGCATCTTATGGTCGGATACACCTTCTCGAACGGTACCGGGGATAGCGACGTGCTGGCGGTGCGCACCGATGGCGCCGGCGAGACGGTCTGGATGCGGACCTGGGGCGGGGTGGGAACCGAATATGCCTTCGATTGCATCGCCGACGGCGACGGCTTTCTCATCACCGGCTACACGACCAGTTTCGGGGCCGGCTCGCGTGACGTCCTGCTGCTGCGGCTCACCGACCGGGGGCGTCCCGACTGGTGGCACACCTACGGCGGTCCCGACCGCGAGGCCGGTCTCTCGCTCTGCCCGACCCTGAACGGCGGCTTTCTGATCTGCGGCTACACCCGTTCTCAGGGAGCGGGGGAAGAAGATGTCTGGCTGGTGCGGGTCGACGAGACCGGTGAGGAACGCTGGAACCGCTGCTACGGCGGCGAGCGCTTCGAGATCGGCACCGCGGTCCGGCCGGTCCCCGCGGGGGGTTATATCGTCGCTGCCTCTTCGGGCACGACCGGCGGCCGCAACGCCGATGCTCTGCTGATCCGGATCGACGGCCGGGGCACCGAGCTGTGGTCACAGGCGTACAACAACCAGGGTCGACGCGGGTACGGGTTCGACTGGTGTACCGATCTGGCTGTGACTCCCGAGGGCGATGTCTTCATCGCGGGTTACTCCGATTTCACCGACATCATGGACATATTCGTCAAGCGGATCGGTCCCGAGGGCGACGAACTCTGGACCGCCTCGTTCGGCAACCAGCCCTTCAAGGATTACGGTACCGCTCTCGCGGTTCTGCCCAACGGCGATCTGATCGTGAGTGGAGTCACCAAAGCGGTCGATCACGACAACGATCTCTACCTGGTCAGGCTGGCCCCCGACGGAGAGGAAGTCTGGACCCGCAGCTGGCACGCGCCCGGTTCGCAGTGGCCGAGCGCGGTTCTGCCCGACGGTGCCGGCGAACTCCTTGTGGTTGGACACACGGCCACCGACCGGGCCGGTCGCGCCGACGCCCTGCTGCTGCGCCTGCCGGCCCGCTGAACCGGCACGTGCCGCGGCCTGTTACGTTCCTGGCCGGGGCTCAGCACTCCCTCACCCGCTCAGCGATTGTCCGGACAATGGTGAAGGAAAATCAGGGGGGGAGGGGCGGCCCCCGGCGATCTGGATCGACCATGACCTGCCGCCGGGCAGCCGCCCCGGACCATGAAGAGTCGGTCCGGTCGGGTCGGCCGGACCATCCCCTTCAGGGTTTGATGATGTTGTACTTCTTCAGCTTGATGATCTCTTCCAGATCGAGATCGGTCAGTCCGCGTTCCTCGCGCACGTATCGGATGTACTCCAGCGACACGCCGTAGATCCGCGCCTTGACGAGCTGTTCGGCCGGAACGTTCCGGAAGCCCATACCGTTCAGACCGCGCACGTACTCGGCGCTCACCCCGTGGATGCGGAAC
>CAZNUA010000086.1:0-9721 GCA_964576115.1 uncultured Gemmatimonadota bacterium | reverse complement strand
GTGCGCAATCCCCAGCCGACCATCGTCGAGTCGATCAACCTCCATATCGAGGTAGACCCGATGATCCGCGAGATCATGCAGGACACCGAATTCTACCCGCCCCTGAAGGCTCTGCGCAGCGATCGGGGCGTTCTCTTCGGCTTCCACTTCGCACCCACCGATTCGGCCGGCCGCGACTTCGAGGATGAGGATCTGGAGACAGAACCGCACCTGGTGGATATCATCGATCTGTCGACCGGACGTCTGGCGGCCCGGGCCGAATTCCCCTTTCTGCCCGAGGTGATCCGCGACGGCCGGGCCTACCGGCTCTACACGCCCGTCGACGACTTTCCGGCCGTGCACACCTATCGGATCAGCGAATCGCTCTACGACCTCGCCCGGGCGAGCCGCAGTCCGGCGAACGCGGGCGGGCAGGACGCTCCCCGACCCTGACCGGAGTCGGCACGCACGCCCTCATCGCTCTCCTTCGTCTCCGGACGGCAGTTCCCGTTCCAGCAGGTCGGTTTCGACCACTTCGCCGGAATCGGGGTCCACGAGCAGAGTCTGCAGTTCATAGGGCCCCAGGCTGCGGTTGAAGGTCAGATCGAGCGGCTGGATGATGACCGTCGTTGTTCGTCCCTCGGGCCGGGGATTGTAAAGACGCAGGACGACGCGGTCGGAATCCTCGGCCAGCTTGGCGGCGGTGAGCACCACGGCCTCGTCGGAGAGTTCGAGCCAGGGCAGCGGCCGGCGGCCCTGCCCCGGCGGGGAGGCACAGAGGACCATCGGCCGTTCGTTGTCCTTCAGGGCCCGGCGGTCGAGACCGGGCAGGAGTTCGGCGGCCGGTCCGGCTTCGATCCGGAAACGGAAGGTGCGCTCCCCGATATCGATGCGAGGTGTAAAGCGGTCCTGGCGGACGATCGGCACCCCGTCGGTCACGGGGTGGCCGGCATGGGCGGCCGAACGGAGCAGACTCAGACGCAGTTCCCCTCCGGCGGCATCGAAACCGTAGGTGCCGTCGTTGATCACGGCCAGCGCGGTGCGGCCGTCTCCCGAAATCAGACCGACCCACTTCTGGGCCACACATTCCTCGCCGTCGCGATCATACTGCTCGGTCCCGCCGGCCACCTGACCCAGGCAGCGGCCCCCGGCGAAGGGGGTCGGCAGGCTGAGCTTGAGCATGCGGTCCTTCTCCATCCAGACCGTCCGCAGTTCGAGTTCGAACGCGGTGCCTTCGGCCGGGATGATATAGCGCAAAGCGAGGGCTGAATGCGCGAAGGCGAAGAGGGCTTCGACGATGGTGCGCACGGGCCCCGATTCGATGACGCGGACCGGCGCCAGCCGGGAAGCCTCGATTCCGGCGAACTCGGCGCCCTCTTCGGCCGAGAGCAGGCGGAAGGCACCGAGCAGCTCGCGGAAGGAGCGCACCTTCATGCCCCACGGATCGGGATCGTCGGCCATCACCAGCAGGCGGCCGGCCCCCCGGGCCAGGCAGGTCTCGCCATCGACCGTGAAGCGGTCGATGAGACCGGTGCGGGGGTCGATGGTCAGCTCAGCCCGGTCAGTAGTGAAGGTGAAATCGTCCGGAGGGGCCTCGGGATCCGGAGCGCGGGGCACCAGATTCAACCGGCAGGTAAACCGATGCATGGTCGAGGGCTCGAGAAGAGCGTCGAAAACGAGCCGCTTGCGCTGATCGGTGCTGATGTTGCTGCTCTCCTGCTCGAGTTGAAAGGGCACCGGCCGGCCGTCGGCATCGCACAGTTCGGGTTCGAGAAAGAGATCGGGATCGTGGTTGGGTTCGGGGGGCTGGAACTCGGCCACAACGGTGTGCCGAACCGGCCAGGGATGGGGATTGGCGACGAAGATCGGGTATTCGCCTTCGGCGGGACGCTCCTGACCGGCGAGCAGGGCGAAGAAGGCCCGGGCGCGCAGGCGGGAGAGGATCTCGAGGCCGTGGTCGAGCCGCTGACGGGCATAGCGCTCGACGGATTCGATCGCCGAACCGGGCAGAATGTCGTGGAACTGACAGAAAAGCAGGTCTTCCTGAGCCGACGTGAGTTCGGGATGAGGATAATCGGTGAGCCCCTGCAGCCAGGCTCCGGTCAGCAGCTTTTCGGTACTGAAAAGCAGGTTTTCCAGCCGCCGGTGGCCCTGCTTGATCGCAGCCATGGTGGTATAGCAACCGACCGCCCAGGGATTGAGGTCGGCTGAGTACCGCGGCAGTTCAGCCCCCGAGGCACTCCGGGCGGCAAAATACTCTTCAGGCGTGCCGTGGAGAATCTCCCGGTCCCTGACCTTGCGCTGCACCCGGTCGATCTGTGCGAGGTCCTCGCGCGAAGGGCCGCCGCCGTGATCGCCGATGCCCCAGAGCAGAAGCCCGCTCTCCCGGTCGGGATTGCGTTCGAGCCAGGCCCGGATCTTCCCGGCCGCCCGGCCGCGCTCGGAGTTGTAGTGATCGGGGGCCCGGTGGGCGAGGATCTCGGACGAGTCGTAGCCGACCCAGATGAAATCGTCGCCGGGCAGGTCGAGATCGCCGGGGCCGGGACGGCAGAAGAGGTAAGCGTCGTACCCGGAGCGACGCAGGATCTGCACCAGGCCCCGGGTGTGTCCGAAGGGATCGAGATTGACGGCGACGGTGGGCTCGACCTCGAAACGATCGAGAAAGTAGCGCTTGCCGACCAGGATCTGGCGCACGAACGACTCGGCCGACGGCAGGTTGCAGTCGGGCTGCAGGTACCAGCCCCCCATGATGTGCCAGCGTCCCTTGCGGACCAGCTTGCGGATACGCTTGAACAGGGCCGGCTCGTACTCCTCGACCCAGGCGTAGAGAAGAGCCTCGTTGTGGCAGAAAACGAACCCGCCGTACTCCTCGCAGAGATCGGCGGCGGTTCTGAAGGTGCCGAGCGTTTCGGCCAGACCCTCCTCCCACTCCCAGAGCCAGACCGGATCGAGGTGGGAGTTGCAGACGAGAAAGAGTTGTTTCTCCGCCATCGGAGCGGTCCTTTCAGATCGATCAGCCGTCAGGGTCGGGCAGGTGCAGGAGTACGCCGACATCATCCCCGGGCCAGGCCAGCAGGACCTCGTCGGGACCGAGGTGCAGAAAGCGGCCGTCGGTCGTGCCCTCGATACCGTCGCCGGAAGCATCGGTTCGCAGCCCCAGCTCGAGCGTGTGTCCGCGTACGCACAACCGGGCGTCGACCTCTCTCATGCCGGGCAGCAGGCGCGGCCTGAGCACGATCCCGTGCCGGGTCGGCCGCACCCCGAGCAGGTGGTGGACCACGAGCACGATCATCTCGGCCCAGGTCCACGGCGGGATGCCCACCTGCGGGCCGGGGGGTGAGAGCCGCTCGGCGTAGGTCTCGAACCAGCTCCCGGCCGCAGCGCCCGGCATGGTGTCGAGCCAGGCCAGGATCCGTTCGACCTTGTCGTACTCGGCCCGCTCGAGCGCGGCCCGGGCGATGAAGAGCGAGGGGAAAGGCCAGCTTCCCGGCTGGTCGGCTTCGCCTGCGATGTGGTAACGGGCGTACCCGCCTTCGTTCCAGTCCTGGTTCCAGAGCTGCTCGAGCGCGGCCATGGTGGCGTCGGCCAGAGGAGAGAGGGGATCGACGAGTTCAAAAGCGATCGGCAGGGCCGCGGCGCTGTCGGGATTCAGGGGATGCTCACCGGGCCGTAGCAGACCGATTCCGGGAGCCAGCTCCGCCCCCCGAGGGGGAGTGATCGTTTCCTGGACGGCACCGTCCAGAGCCCGGCGCTTGATGAAACCGCGTTCGTCGTGCAGGGCGTACTGCGGGTCTTCGAGCACGGTCCGCAGCAGTCGTTCGGCCCGATCGCCCCATGCAGCCGCTTGCTCGATTTCGCCTATTCCGGCGGCCATCACCGCCGCGGCCTGCAGGCCGATCACGTTCCAGGTCTGGTAACTGAGCTCGAAGCCGGACTCGATTCCGAACAGGGCGTGCCGCTCCCAGTACTCGCGCCGGTTGGCCAGCAGGCCCGGGGGATCGCGCCGGAAGGGTGCGGTGAAGGGGTAGGAAGCAACCCGGACGATCCGCTCCCACCGCTCTTCGATCAACCCGGTCTCGCCGGTCCAGAGCATCCAGGTGGCCAGGGCGTGCAGCAGTTCGCCGTTCTGATCGAGTTCGACCTCGTCGGCCGAGCGGCGCTCACTCGAATCGATGGTGTCCCCTTCGGGGGTCACGAATTCATCACACAGCCGCTCGAGCAGGCGGCCGGCACGGTCGTGACGACCGGCCAGGACCAGACCGACGGCCATGGCGGCATGATCGCGCACCCACTCCCGGTGGTACTGCCAGATGCTGGCATCGACCCGGCCCGAGGCCGAAACGACCGCCGGCAACTGGGCCGCAGCAGCAGCGAAGAAGCGGTCGAGGCGCTCCGAACCGGTCCGAACCCGGGCGGTGCGCCGCCGGGCAGAGCTGCCGGCGGGGAACGCTACGGTCCCGGTTTGAGCTCCAAGCCGGGTCAGGGCGATTTCACCGGCCTGCGCATCCAGGGTGTAGACGAGACCCACATCGATCCGCCGCTCCTCATCCCAGACCAGTTCCGCTTCCCAGACCGCCCGACCGGCGGCGGTGCGTCCGAGGAGCGGCTCCCCCCCACCCTCCTCGGCCCGGATCGATATGTACCGGTGGAGAACGGGCATGCCGGAATCGGGGCAGAGAAAGTGCTCGGTCACGGCCAGCCCGGCGCTCTGCCACTCAGCGGTCACGACGGGAATACCGTCGTACTCGCTCCACGTTACCGAAGGATCGGCCGGGACGATCCGCCGGCCGTCGGGAGCTGTGCAGGTGAAGCGGGTCGGCTCGAGCCCGTACGTCTCATCGAGGGTCAGGCAGGCCCGCTTCGGACCCAACCGGTCGGGATCGGAGATCAGCAGGCCGAGGGGAGTGCCCTCGCCCGAGGGAGACCACTGCACGGCGGCCAGGATGTGACCGTTGCCGAGAAAGA
The DNA here is from genome assembly GCA_964576115.1 of uncultured Gemmatimonadota bacterium. Taxonomy (GTDB): domain Bacteria; phylum Blakebacterota; class Blakebacteria; order Blakebacterales; family Blakebacteraceae; genus CAYSYY01. The sequence continues at coordinate 4,777 of CAZNUA010000086.1, read as the reverse complement.
AATAGGAGGCGTCGCGCAGGCGGGTGCGTACGTCGGGATGCCCGCAGGCGGGATCGTCGGCATAGACGTGTTCGGCGGCGTCGATCATGCCGCTGCGGTATCCGGCCCGACGGGACAACGCTGCGCCGACACGGTTCGGCGAACGAGGACAGGTGTCACCGGATGACCCGGCCCGAGGCCGATCCGGCTGCAAGCCTGGCGACTTCCCCGGCATCCACGAGGTTGAAATCGCCGACGATCGAGTGTTTCAGGGCGCCGGCGGCCACTGCGAAAGTCAGGGCGTCGGGAGCCTCCTTGCCGCTCAGCAGGCCGTATATGAGACCGGCGGCAAACGCGTCCCCCGCCCCGACCCGGTCGATGACCGGCACCTCGTAGACTGGACTGTGATGGAAGTGCCGGCCGTCGTGCAGGCCGGCCGACCAGCGGTTGTGCGAGGCCGAGACGCTCTCGCGCAGAGTGATCGCCACGGTCTCGAAGGCGAAGCGTTCGATGAGCCCGGCGGCCAGAGTCCCGTAGGCCTCGACGTCGATGTCGCCCGCCTCGACATCGCTCTTCTCGGCCCGCAGACCGAAAACCTTCTCGGGATCTTCCTCGTTGGCAATGAGCAGGTCGACATAGGGCATGAGAGAGGTCATGACCTCGCGGGCCCGTTCCGGAGTCCAGAGCCGGCTGCGGTAATTCAGGTCGGCGCTGACCTTGACTCCCAGCTCGCGGGCGGTTTCGAGCCCTTCGCGCAGGAACGCCGCCACGTTGTCCCCCAGGGCGGGGGTGATACCGGTCCAGTGGAACCAGGCCGCCCCTTCGAGGATCCCGGACCAGTCGATATCGCCGGGCTGTAGCCGGGCGAAAGCCGAACCGGCCCGGTCGTAGACGACCTTCGAGGGGCGGGGGCCGGAGCCATGCTCGAGATAGTAGATCCCCATCCGCCCCTGGCCCGCACGCACCGCCCCGGTGCCGATGCCGTGGGCCCGCAGAGTGCGCCGGGCACTGAGGCCCAGCTCGTTCTCGGGCAGAGCCGAGACGAAATCGGCCTCGAGACCGAAACCGGCCACCGAGGCCGCCACGTTGGCCGCCGCACCGCCGAAGTGGACCGCCAGCGAGCCGGCGTTGCGCAGGCGTACCCCCGCCGGGGGGGAGAGCCGCAGCATCAGCTCGCCGCAGGTCACCAGGCGCGGTCCGGGAGCGCCATCAAGGTGGGCCGGTGCGGTTCGGGCGACGGCGGTCCTCACAGGTGCCGCCGGCGCCGTTTCATCCTCGGAGCCCGCGAGCACCGCCCGCCAGTGCGCGATCTCGGAGGCGGTGCGTTCGGGATCGTCGAGGTGAGCGGCCAGAGCCGAGGCGCAGACGACGGCTCCGGTGTCGGCGGCGGCGATACGGGGCAGCGTGTCTCGGGTCACGCCGCCGGTGTAGACCACGAGCAGATCGCGGTACGGTCCCCGCCAGGCCCGGGCCAGGCCGGTGTTGTCGGTCGTTCCGGCGAAGGCGGGAAAGAGCTTGTACCCCCACTGCCAGGGGTGACGGGCATGCAGTTCTTCCAGGCTCAGGCCGTAGGCGGCGGCCTTGCGCGCCAGCTGCTTGCCGGCGTCGGCCAGACCGCCGGGCAGGCAGAGCACGTCGCGCTCGCAGCAGAGATCGACCACCTCGGGGACATAGTCGGCCGAGACGATCCCGGCCGCCCCGGCTGCCAGGGCCCGTTCGGCCTGCCCGGGGGTCATGACCGTTCCGGCCAGCAGGAGAGCATCGGGATGAGCCCCGGTCACGGCTCTGAATCCCTCTTCGGCGGCGTCGGTGCGCAGGGCGATCTCGAGGATCACCCCATGGGCCGAGAGCAGTTCGTACGCCGCCAGGCACTCATCGGGGCACTCGGGCGCGAGCAGGGCCACCAGCCGCCCGGTGCGCAGTTCGTCGTAGAGCCGGCGGGATATCTCCATGGGTGCCTCTCTTGTGGCTTCGTACTCAAAGTCGTCTGAGGTTCATGCCCCCGCTCACTTCGATCACGGCGCCGGTGGCATAGGCCAGGTCGCCCCGGGCCAGGGCGGCCACGATCCGGGCCACGTCCTCGGGCTCCCCCAGACGCCCGAGCGGCACGTCCCCGTCGCGGACCATGGCTTCGTAGCGCTCGAGAACCGGTGCGATCATGTCGGTCCGGATGATCCCCGGCCGGATCTCATAGACCGGGATGCCGGCGCCGGCCAGCCGGTCGGCGAAGAGGGCGGCGGCCATGCTCAACCCCGCCTTGGCGATACAGTATTCGGCCCGATCGATCGAACCGGCTGAGGCCGAGATCGAGGTGATGAAGACGATTGCCGGTTCGTACCCCTCGGAATCCGGTTCGTGCGCGAGCATCACCCGGGCCACCTTCTGGGCCAGAAAGAAGGCTCCGCGCAGGTTGATCGCCAGTACCCTCTCCCAGCTTTCTTCGGTGGTTTCGAGCAGGTCGCGCCGCTCCTCGGGCGCCACCCCGGCGTTGCTCACCAGCAGATCGATACGGCCGAAGGTTTCGAGAACAGCCTCGACGAGAGTCTGGTGCCGGCCGGTGTCGGCGACATCGGCTACCAGCGGCAGGAACCGCCCTCCCCTTTCGGAGACCGGTGCCTCTAGGTCGTGCAGTCCGGGACGGCCGTCGGTCCCCGCCCCGCTGCGGGCCAGACCGGCGACGTTCCAGCCCCGGGCGGCGAGCTCGAGGGCGATGGCCCGTCCGATCCCCCGGCTGGCGCCGGTGATGAAGGCGGTCGGTCGCTCGCTCATCCTCTCTCTCCTCTCCATTCCCGGTACCGGGCCCAGACCTCTTCGAACCACAGCTCGGAGTCGGGTATCGGTCGGGGTTCGATCCACTCGGGGACGATCCCCCCGGCTGCGTCCAGCCGCAGGGTGAGCATGTGACCGGTACAGAAATCCCCCGGGGCCGCGATCCGGATCCGGCCCGCCTCCCCGAGTTCGGGGTTCACCACCTCGCCCCCGGGGTCGGGTACCAGATACGATCCGCGGCTGCCGCCCCCGCGGGCCAGGTATTCGGCGATCGCTTCGAGCCAGAACCGTTCGGTCAGAGCCAGGTCGCGAGCCCGGAAGAGATCCCCGGCCGCGCTCCGGGAGGCGATCCCGATTTCTTCGTCCAGCGTATCCAGGAGAGCGCGGGATTCGGTCAGGGCCTCATCGACGGCTGCGGGCCGCCGCACGTGAGCGGCCGCGGCAGACATGCGTTCGGCGATCCGACGCCCGACACTGGCGGGATTCAGGGCCGCCGCTTCGCCCCGCGCCAGGGCCCGTTCGAGCAGATCGAGATGTTCCTGCACCACCGGTGCGGCCGCGTTCAGGAACCCGGCCGGTTCGGGCGGCTCTCCGGTACAGCGGGCGGCGATGTACTCCGCCGCCCGCAGACCCCCCACCTGTCCCGCGTTCAGAGCCGCTCCGCCGGGACGGTACACGCCGTGCGAGCCGTTGAGTTCCCCGACGCAGAAGAGGTGCCGCAGGTTCGACTCGGACCAGATGTTCCCCTCGAGCCCGCCGTTGCAGTGCTGGGCGCAGACGGCGATTCCGAGCGCTTCGCGGGCCAGGTTGCGGCCGCGATCGGTATAGAACGCCACCGCGGCCGGGTTCATCTGCTCGAGACGCTCGATCGGAGTCACACCCCGCGCCCCCGACTTCTCCAGATAAGCAGCAGCCTCGGCAGGGAGTCGGTCGAGACCGAAAGCGCCCCCCTCCATATCTTCAGCGGGGTTGACGGTATAGTCGAGGAAGACCCGGCGGCCCCGTTCGGTCCGTTCCCGCCAGACCAGCAGGTCGATCAGGCTGGATCCATAGTCGGCTACCCGGCGGGGATCGAAGGGCCATTCGTACCCCTTGCGGAAGGTGGCCGCCAGGAGCCGCTCGCGATCGGGGAAGACATCGGTGAGAAACTCGCGTTCATCACTCCCGTCAGGAGCTCTCGAAAGGTAACGGGGCAGAACCTGCTGATACGATCCGGAGAGATTCCAGCGGGGATCGAGCGAGGCGATCCCGAATTGAGACTCGGTCAGATTGACGGCCCGGGCGCCGGCCCGCAGGGCCAGCCCGGTGCTGCCGAACTGGCTGGCGGGATAGACCGAGTCGGCGTACAGGGCGCCCGGTCCACCGGTGCCCAGGATGACATTGAGGGCCCTGAAGAGGACAAATCCGTGCCCCCCGGCGGCCAGCGCTTCCAGATCGAGAGCCAGGGCACCGATGACGGCAGTCTCGCCATCGACATCGTCGGTCAGGAGCGCTATCACCCGGTGGCCGTCCAGGATCGGGATCGAGCGTCGTTCGACCTCGCCCCCGAGAGCCTCGGTCATCCAGCGTGAGGTCAGAGGCCCCGCCGAGGTGCCCCGCCCGCGGCGATCGTGGTCGGTCCGGTAGCCGGGGAAAAGACCGTAGGTGTCGCGGGGAAAGGGCAGGCCCAGTTCCACCAGCCGGTGAAAAGCCCGGGCTGAATTGGCGGCTTCAATCAGGGCAATATCGCCATGCATGCTCCCGCCGTCACAGAGGTCCCGCACCATTTCATCCACCGCTCCGGGACCGCCGCCGGCCACGGCCGAGGTGTAATAGGTCTGCTTGTCGGAACCGGCGTTGCGCGAGGTGCCGCCGGTATACTCTTCGGTCGCGATGAGGACGTCCTGAACATCCGCGGCGTGCAGGCTGAGGGCCGCCCCCAGCGAGGCCGCCCCGCTGCCCACAACCAGGGTGTGGCAGGCCAGAACCGGCACCGTGAGGCCGGCGACATCCGCTTCGCTCCTCTGCACCCGGAACTCCTTTCACGGCC
>CAZNUA010000085.1:0-9770 GCA_964576115.1 uncultured Gemmatimonadota bacterium | reverse complement strand
AGTATCAGGACAAGCGGGATGAAACCGTACCGGTTGTGCGCTCTGATTCGCCGGGGGGACCGGATTCGCCGGGCGAGCCGGTTCACGCCTGCCTATCCCTGTCTGTTCCAGCAGTAGGTGCAGACTTTCTCGCGTGGCAGCCCGATCGCTTCGATGAGATCGTCCAGACGCTGGTAGCGCAGGCTGGTCAGGCCGAGGCGCTCGCGGATCCGCTCGACCATGGCGGCGTATTCGGGTGAGTCGGGTTCGCAGAAAGCGGCAGGGACCTCGTCGGCGTTGTCGGTGAGTTCGGCGATCGCCCGGCGCCCGGCCAGATCGAGCTCGGAGCGCGAGCGGGAGAAGTTGAGATAGGGGCAGGCATAGACGAGAGGGGGGCAGGCCGGGCGCATGTGGACCTCTTCGGCCCCGGCCTCGAACAACCGCGAGATGGTCTCGGAAAGCTGGGTTCCCCGCACGATCGAATCCTCGCAGAAGAGCAGCTTCTTGCCCCGGATCAGTTCGGGGATGGGGATCAGTTTCATGATCGCCACCAGATCGCGTACGGTCTGATCCTGGGGCATGAAACTGCGCGGCCAGGTGGGGGTGTATTTCACAAACGGTCGGCCGTAGGGGATGCCCCGGGCGTTGGCGTACCCGATGGCGTGAGCGCTTCCTGAGTCGGGGATGCCGGCTACCGTGTCGGGCTTCACGTCCGGATCTTCACGATCGGCCAGCTTCGCTCCGCAGCGGTAGCGCACGTTTTCGACGTTGATCCCTTCGTAGTGAGAGGCGGGAAAACCGTAGTAGACCCAGAGGAAAGCGCAGATTTTCATCTCCTCGCCCGGCGGGCGCATCTGCTCGATCTCTCCGGAGTTCAGGCGGACGATTTCGCCCGGACCGAGATAGGCCTCGATATCGAACCCGAGATTGGGCAGGGCGCAGCTCTCCATGGTCGCCGCCCGGGCGCCGTCGCGCCGCCCCACGATAACCGGGGTGCGGCCCTGGCGATCGCGGGCCACATAGATCCCCTCGTCGGTCAGAAGCAGGATCGAACAGGAGCCCTCGATCGCCTCCTGAGCCAGGGTGAGTCCCTCGGTGAAGGTCGCCCCCTGATCGATGAGCAGGGCGGTGACCTCGGTCGGATTGGTGGTTTCCCCGCTCATCTCGATCAGATGAGCCTTGCGTTCGGCGAAGGCGGTGGCCACCAGCTCACCGAGATTCTGGATGACGCCGACGGTGACGATGGCATAGGTGCCGAGGTGGGAGCGGACGATCAGGGGCTGGTCGTCGTAATCGCTGATGACACCGATCCCCCGGTTGCCTTGCAGATGGGGGAGATCGTCTTCGAATTTCGATCGGAACTGGGCGTTGGTGATGTCGTGGATGTAGCGGACGATCCCGCCGGAATTCTTGGTGGCCAGCCCTCCCCGCATCGTTCCGAGATGGCTGTGGTAGTCGGTGCCGAAAAAGAGATCGCGGACGCAATCGCCCTTCGATGTCACCGCGAAGAAACCACCCATGACCGGTGCCTCCAGGTTGAAGCTTCTGCAACATAGTGAGAATGGTACTGCGTTCCGACAACCTTCTGGCATGTTGCCGGTCGAACCTGTTGCTCATGCGTTGACACCCGCAGTCCGGCGGCGTAGCGTGCGGGCAGGACCTGACCGCTGAGGGGGCTCACCATGCTGAAAGATGTCGATCGGAACGGGGCCGGGCCCCGGGGTCTTCTTCTGCTGCTGCTCGTTCTCCTGCTCGGCACACTGGACAGCGGTTGTACTCTTTTCCGGCTGGGACGCGATCCGCTCTCGCCGGCGGCTCAGGAGCGCTGGATCGAGGACACTCTGGCTGGAATGAACCTGCGCGAGCAGGTCGCCAGCCTGGTGGTCATCGAGGTCGTGGCCGGGTTCGCCAACGAAAACGATCCCGAACGGCGCCGGATCGAGGCCCTGGTATCCGAGACGGGGGTAGGGGGTATCGCCATGTGGCATGGCGATCCCTGGGACGAAGCTCTCACCATCGCCCGTCTGCAGGACCTGGCTCCCCGGCCGCTGCTGGTCGCGGCCGACAACGAGTGGGGACTCTCGCAACGGGTGCGGGAGTCCAGTACCTTCCCGAAGGCGATGGCCCTGGGAGCGACCCGCGACACCGCCCTGGCTCGAGCCGCCGGATTCGTGACCGGGCGGGAAACGCGCGCCGTGGGCATTCACATGGGCTATGCCCCGGTCGCCGACGTCAACTCCAACCCCCTCAATCCGATCATCAGTGTACGTTCCTTCGGCGAGGATCCCGGGCTGGTGTCCCGCCTGGCCGTGGCCTGGGCCCGGGGAGCCCGCTCGGCGGGGATCCTGACTACCGCCAAGCACTTCCCCGGTCATGGCAACGTGAGCGTGGACAGTCATGTCGAACTGCCCGTGGTCGAGGCCGATCGCGAGCGGCTCGACCGGGTCGAACTGGCCCCCTTCCGGGCCCTGATCGCCGACGGAGTGGAGGCGGTCATGACCGCTCACCTCTGGGTCACCGCGCTCGATCCCTCAGAAACCGTCCCGGCCTCGATCTCGGAAAACGTGACTGCCCGGCTGCTCCGGGAAGAGCTCGGGTTCGATGGCCTCATCGTGACCGATGCCCTGCGCATGGGCGCCATCGTACGCCACTACGGGGTCGAGGAAGCGGCCGTGCGCACCATCGCCGCGGGAGCCGATCTGATCCTCCTGCCCGCCGATACCCACCGGAGCATTGAGGGAATCATGGTCGCGGTCCAGGAGGGGCGCCTGGAACCCGACCTCATCACCCGCGCCGCCCGTCGTTTGCTCACGGTCAAGGCCCGGCTCGGTCTGCACGTTGAGCGGCACCCGCCGCTGAATGCCGTCGATCGGGCGGTAGCCGATCCCGCCGCCCTCCATCTGGCCCGCACCATCGCCGAGCGGGCGGTAACGGTCATCCGCAACGAGGGCGATCTGCTGCCTCTCGGCACGGGTTCCGCTCCTGCTGCGGTCGAGCGGGGCGAGTGGACGTCCCTGGCCCCGCCCCGGCGAGCCGGTCCCTTCACTCCCCGGCACCTTGCTCTGGATCCCGACCGGGTTCTCTTTCTCGGACTTTCGAGCGATCCCGGCAGCGGTCCCGTCGGCCGGGAGTTTTTCGAACCCCTGCGCTCTCTCTACCCCGGAGCACGGCACCTCTGGCTCTATCCCGGATCCACCCGGGCACAGACCGAGGCTGTCCTGAGTGCGGTCGAGAACGCTTCTCTGACCCTGACGGCGGTCGTGAGCCGGGTGAGGGATCAAAAGGGGCATGCAGCGGTTCTCGACGAACACGCCCGCCTGCTCACCTACATTGCGGCCCGGCGTATCCCGACTGTCGTGGCAGCCTTCGGGCCGCCCTATTTCCTGATGCAGTTTCCGACCGTGACAGCTTACCTGGCGGCTTACGATTACGGCCCGGTGGCCCAGCGCGCGGCGGGGGAGGTGGTCCTCGGGGCCGTGGGAGCCCGGGGGAGGCTCCCCGTTTCACTGCCCGGATTGTACGAGATCGGGTGGGGAATTACTGTCGGCCCCGAGCCGGAGCGATAATCGCCGCGGCCACAACGTTGCTGACCTTCGAGCGCAAGGGTACGACACTGCCTCTGTCATCGGGATGGACGCGATTGGTGAGCAGGATCACGAAGAGATCCTGCTCGGGATCGATCCAGACGCTGGTGCCGGTATACCCCGAATGACCGAAGGAAAAGGGACCGAGCAGATCACCCCGGATATTGGCGTAGGGACTGGAAATGTCGAATCCGAAGCCCCGTCCCACGATCCGGTCTTCCGACATGGCTCGCACGGTCAGGGGAGAGAAGATTCTCGTCCCGCCGTAGGTGCCGCCGTTGAGCAGCATCTGACAGTAACGGGCGATATCGGCGGCGGTCGAGAACAGCCCGGCACTGCCGCCCTCGCCCCCGACCAGGCGGCTCATCGGATCGTGAACCACCCCGCGTAACACCCCCCCGGCAACCCGCTCGGTCGGAGCCACGCGGGCGATCCGTCCTGCTTCGGGATAAAAACCGGTATCGGTCATTCCGAGCGGGGCATAGATCTCGGTTCGGGTGAATTCATCCAGGCTCATCCCCGACACGCGTCGGATGAGGCGGGCCAGGGTGTGATAGTTGATGTCGCTGTAGATAAAACGCTCACCCGGTCCGGTCTCGGGATCGTGATCGCAGATCCACCACCAGACAGCTTCGGGGCAGTAAGCTCCGTAGCGGGACTGCAGGGTGCCGACCGGCACCCCCGGCGGCAGGCCTGAGGTGTGGGTCAGCAGGTGGGAAACGCGGATGCCCCCCTTGCCCCCGGCAGCGAACTCGGGCAGGTAGACGCTCACCCGGTCCTCCAGCCGCACCCGGCCCCTCTCGACCAGGCGCATAACCGCCGCGGCGGTGGCCAGCGGCTTGGTCATCGAGGCCAGGTCGAAGATGGTGTCGAGAGTCATCTCTTCGGGCCCCGGTTCGAGCGCGCGCGCCCCCCAGGCTCCTTCGTAGACGATCCGTCCGCTGCGGGCGACGAGAAGAACCGCACCCGGGATGGTGCCGCGCTCGATCTCCTCACCGATCACCTCCTCGAGGGCCGCCAGACGGTCGCTGTCCATCCCGACCGCTTCAGCCCGTCCGGGATGCAGACTCGGGGCGGCGAGCGAGCCCGCACATCCGGCGACAGCCGCCAGGAGCAGTGCCGCCGCAGCCGTCGGCCACAGCCGTGCGGGGACCTGACGCCGATCGGTACGAATGATGATTCGGTCTCCTGACCGGGTGGTGATTTTTCGGGCCCGGGCAAATCCCGGTAACCCGTCTCAGATATACACCCCCGGCCGACGGGAGGAAAGGCCCGGCCGGGAGGGCTTTCCCCGACCCCGGCCTTTGGGCTATATCTGAGGGGTATGGATCACGCCAGCCGCCGGGAGGAGCCGTGTGGCGGAAAGAAGAAAGATCCGGGATCAGATCGGCCGGGCCGGGATGTTCCTGCTCCTGCTCGCCACGGTCGCCTGCAGTACGGACCGCCCCGTGCTGACCGGAGCCGACGTACTCATGGCCAAGGGGTGGGAGGCCGCCACCGGGCTCGACCCGGTACCGCTCGGAGTGGTGACCAACCACACCGGCCGGCTCAGCGACGGCACCCACCTCGTCGATGCCCTGCTCGACGCGGGACTCGAGGTACGGGCCATCTTCAGCCCCGAACACGGCTTCGAGGGTTCTGCCGCCGAAGGAGCCCGGATCTACTCGGCCGGTGAGGAGTACCGAGGGGTACCGATTCACTCTCTCTACGGCGTTTCGACCCGGCCCGACTCCAGCCATCTGGTCGGCCTCAGAGTCCTGCTCTTCGACATCCAGGACGTGGGAGCGCGATTTTATACATATACCAGTACCATGGCCCGCACCATGGAGGCGGCCGCGGCACGCTCGCTGACCTACGTCGTGCTCGACCGGCCCAATCCGATCGGAGGGCTTGCGGTCGAGGGGCCGGTGCTTTCGTCCGAACTGGCTTCTTTCGTCGGCCTGTTCCCGGTCCCGATCCGCCATGGCTTCACGATCGCCGAGTACGCCTCCTGGATAATCGGTGAGGGACACCTGACCGGCGGCGAAGGACTCGATCTGCGGGTAGTCACGATGCAGGGCTGGGAACGGCGGATGCGGTATGAGGACACCGGCGTGCCCTGGGTTCGTCCCTCCCCCAACATGGCCACTCCGCTCACGGCTCTGGTCTACCCCGGACTCTGCCTGATAGAGGGCACCAATCTCTCCGAAGGGCGGGGGACCGAGCGTCCCTTCGAACTCGTCGGTGCCCCCTGGGCGGACGGGGAGCAGGTGGCCGACACCCTCAACGATCTGAATCTGCCGGGAGTGCGCTTTGCCCCCGTGCGGTTTACGCCCGGTCAACCGGGGAGTGCGGTGGAAGTGAAGTGGAAGGGGGAGGTGTGCGGGGGGATCGAGGTCGACGTAACCGATCCCGACGCCTTTCGTCCTGTGGTGACGGGGGTGACCGTGGTCCGCACCTTCCGTCATCTTTATCCCGATCTCTTCCGCTGGCGCCAGGCCCACTTCGACCGGCTGACCGGTGTCGTGTGGCTGCGTGAAGGGATCGAAGCCGGGCACGATCCCCTGACCCTTGCCGGACGCTGGTCAGACCAGACCCGGCAGTGGCGACAGGAGGCCATACCGTACCGGCTCTATCCATGAACACGGTCTGTCAGAACCTTCAACCCGGAGTCGATAATGCCCCGATCACGCCCCCCCCTGATGGTCTTTCTGCTGGTCCTCGCTGTTCTGTCCCCAAGTGCGGTCGCGGCTCAGGAACAGCAGCCCTTTACCGTCGATGATCTGCTCAACCTGGCCTCGCTCCGGGTTAACCACATGACCGACGACGGCTCCCTGCTCGTCGGCAGTGTGAGCCGTCGCAGGGCCCGGTTAGGTAACGACTATACCCGCTACGGCGATCCGACCTACCTGAGTCCGGGAACATCCGAGATCGTTTTGATCGACGGGAACACGGGCGAGCGGACAGCTCTCTTCGACGAGCCCGTTCAGATCGCCGCCTCGGCCCTGAGCCCCGATCAGGCACACCTGGCCTTCTTCCTGCGCGAGGGGGATGACTGGACCCTGCAGGTCTGCGAGCTCGCCCGCCGGCGCACTCGCCCGATCCGCCTGCGGACCGAGAAGGAGATCGCCTCCGGTTCGACTCTGCGCTGGCTTCCCGACGGGAGCGGGCTGCTGATTCAGCTCAGAGCCGACGGCTGGCGCGAGCGGGCCCGGCAGGCTTTCCTCGATCTGACCGAGGGCCCGATTATCGTCCACGATTCCCGCCAGCCCTTCCTGCGGTGGGATGAGCTGCGCAACCTGAACTCCTTGACGATCCCGGCGATCGTATCGCTTGACCGGGGGGAAGTGACCGAGCTGCTCCCCGAAGGCAACTACGGTTCCCTGCGGTTGGCCGAGGACGGTACGTTGCTCTCCTTCACCGAGAACTTCCCCCTCGAGACCGTCTATGCCCGCTCCGGCGGGACCGAGTACGAGCTCTCCTGGCTCGATCTGGAGAACAATGAACGGACCGTTCTGCGCCCGCGCGGTACCGAGCGGATCAGAGTTACCTGGAACGAGGCCGGCGACACCTATGCCTGGACCGACGAGGGAGACGTGCTGGTGCGGGCCGTGCGCGACACCACCGTCCGGAACCTGACTGCAGACGGACGTCCGTATGCGACCGGCGATGACACCACCCGGGTGCGTTTCTCGGTCATGCGCTTCCACTCCGGGGGCAACCGGCTTCTGCTCAGCGGTGGCGAGGCCTGGTGGCTGGCCGACCTGGAACAGGGTTCGGTGGAGAAGATCTGGGCCTTTGAAGGTGAGGAAGAGGACCGGCCGCGCCTGAGTGTGGTCGACTGGAGTCCCTGCGGCCGGTGGCTCTATCTCTCCACCTCCGCCCGCGACCGCTGGGAGCGGGGGTTGGTACGGTTCGATGTGCAGGCAGGGGAGATGACCGATCTGCTCAGAAACAGCGATCGCTTCGGCTCGTGGCGGATGACCGAAGACGGCCGGACTTTTTTCTTCACCCGTTCGGACGGAGACCACCCCGATGACCTCTGGCGGGCCGACAAGGACTTTTCCGAACCCCGCCGGCTGACTGATCTCAACCCCTGGATCAGAAACCGCACCCTGACTCGCAGCGAGCTGGTGACATACCGCGATACCGACGGGGAGGAACTCTACGGTATTCTCTACTATCCCGTGAATTATGAGCCGGGCCGCCGCTACCCGCTGGTCTGTGAGATCTACGAGACCTTCTTCGAAAACGGCTTCAACTCCAACATGAACCTGATCGCCAACGCCGGGTACTTCGGCTTCCGTCCCAGCGTCCATCTGGTGGAAGGCTATCCCGGCGAAGCCTGGGTCAAGGGGGTCACGGCGGGGATCAACATGCTCATCGAACGGGGCCTGGTGGACGAAGAAAAACTCGGCGTGCACGGCACCAGCTACGGCGGCTACGCCACCGCTCTGCTCGTTACCCAGACTCCGCGTTTCGCCGCCGCGATCAATATCTCGGGCAAGGTCAACATGGTCAGCTTCTACGGCGACAGCCCGCGGCTGGGCATCCGCAACATCCAGGCTCCCGAGTGGGGCCAGGACCGCATCGGGGGCTCGCTCTGGGAGTATCCCGAACGTTATCAGATGCATTCGGCCGTCGTCTTCGCCGACCGGATCCAGACCCCCCTGATGTGCATCACCGGCGATCTGGATTACAACGTTCCGGCCCGGCAGTCGATGGAGATGTATTACGCCATGCGCCGGCTCGGCAAGGAAGTGGTCTGGGTTCGTTACGCCGACGGCGGTCACAGCCCACCCAACTCGGTCGAGGAGTACCATGATTTCTGGAACCGTATCCTCGGCTGGTACGCCGAACATTTTGAAAAACCGGAAGAGGAGAAAGACGAACGATGACTCGACGGAGAGTTGCCCGACTGACCGCTGTTCTCCTGTTGCTGGCTCTGGCCGGTTATGCGACCGGCCGTTCCGCTCCCCCGGCCCCGGAAGAATGCACCATCGGGGCCGCGGCGGGATCGGCCACCACCGACGGCCGGCCGATGATATGGAAAACCCGCGACTGGCGCGACGAGAACAACGAGATCCACTGGATCCGGGGCGAGGAGTATGCCTTTCTCTCGATCGCCGGTACCAGTCCCCTGAGCACCCTGCTGGGTGTCAACGAGGTCGGCTTTGCCATTCTCAACGCCGTCGCCAGCGACCTGCCCGGCGGACGGAGGGGCCTCAACAACTCCTCGGTCCAGCACCTGGCTCTGGGCACCTGCGCCACCGTGGACGAGTTTATCGCCCTGCTCGAGGAGACCAACCGGACCGGACGTTCGACCCAGGCCAATCTGGCCGTGATGGACACCACCGGCCGGTCGGTGATGATCGAGGCGGGGGGGAGTGACTACTGGGTCTACGACACCGCCGATCCCCGGGTAGCCCCCGACGGCTATGTTCTACGTACCAATTTCGCCGAACACGGGGGCGGCAGCGGCGGTATCGAGCGTTTCCGGCGCACCACCGAACTCATGCGCGGCTTCCATGACGCGGGTGAGCTGAATCCCCGTTCGATCCTGAGAATCCAGATGCGCGATCTGACCGGTCCCGACGGCGAGCCGGTCGCCATCCCCTGGTCGGGTCGCTGGAATGAAGACACCCCACCGGGCTGGATCGAGGCCAACCTCTCCATCTGCCGTCCCTACACGGTCTCGGCCACCGTCTTCCAGGGGATCGGCGAGGGCGAGAGGGCCTGCCTGACCACCATGTGGACGATGCTGGGCCAGACGGCGGCGGCGATCACCGTTCCCTACTGGGCGGTCGGACCGGTGCCCCCCGAAGCCGACGGCAATCCCACCGCTCCGCTCTGTGACGCCTCGCTGCGGATCAAGCGGATCATCTTCGGCCAGGATCGGATGGCCAGCTTCATCAACACCCGCCTGCTGCGCGACGGCACCGGCGGCGGACTCTGGCCGGTCATCTTCGCCGCCGAGGATTCGATCCTGGCTGCCGCCGAAGAACTGCAGGCACAGTGGAGACGCGACCTTCCCGAAAGCGACGTGATGCTCGCGGCCGAATACGCCTTCGCCCGCTACGCCCGCAGTATCCTCGCCGCCTGGCAGCCGTAGGGTTTCCCGCTTCCGCCGCCGGCGATCGTGCAGGCCGGGGAACCGTCCGGGGGGGGCTGCGGCGGAGGGCCCTCTGGCTTCACACAGGCGGGCCCGAGGCCGCAGGGGTCGCCGGC
>CAZNUA010000084.1:0-10146 GCA_964576115.1 uncultured Gemmatimonadota bacterium | reverse complement strand
GGCACGCTCGACATGCTGATCCTGAAAACCCTGGCCCTGGAGCCGATGCACGGCTGGGGCATTACCCACCGCATCCAGCAGATGTCCGACGGAATTCTGCAGATCAACCAGGGATCTCTTTACCCGGCCCTGCACCGGTTGATGAAGCGGGGCTGGATTAAATCGGAGTGGCGCACGACCGAGAACAACCGGCGGGCCCGCTACTACCTGCTGACCCGTAGCGGCGAGAAACAGCTCCGTGATGAAATTGCACACTGGCTCTCGCTCTCGGCTGCCGTGACCGGCATTGTCAGCGCGACCGGCGCAGAGTAGGAGGGGGCGCGACCATGGATCGGATTCGCGGATTCCTGCGCTGGATATCGACCTTTTTCAGAAAGAAGAGTTTCGAGGCGGAGCTGTCTGAAGAGCTCGATCTGCACCTGGAGCTGGCGGTTGCCGATCTTGTCGAGCGGGGTATCGACAGGCAGGAGGCTCTCCGGATCGCCCGGCGGGATTTCGGCGGGGTGGAACGCACCCGCGAGCAGGTGCGGGAATCGGGTACTCTGCTCCTGATCGAGCACCTCGTACGCGATTCCCGGCAGGCCGTGCGCTCGCTGGCCCGTCACCCCCTTCATGCCTTCAGCCTGGTTCTGACGCTCGGGGTCGGTGTCGGCTGCACGGTGGCTGTCCTGGCTCTGATGCAGAAAGTGTTCGTCGAACCCCTGCCTTTCCCGGACTCTCACGAACTCGTGCTGTGCCAGACCACCTTCAACGACAGCCCCAATCCCTGGTCTTCCGGGCCCGACTATATCGATTACCGCGATCAGTGTGAGGGCTTCGCCGCTCTCTCAACGATCATGCCTTTTCCTCAGATGTATACCGTGACCGGTGGTGCCGAGCCGGAACGGGTCAGCGGCACAGCCGTCTCACCCTGCTTCTTTTCGACCCTCGGTATCGAACCCTTGTACGGCCGTTCCTTTACCTCCGAAGAGGGCACCGCTGATTCTCCCGAGACCGTGATCCTGAGTCACAGGTTCTGGCAAAGGCATTTCGCCGGGGATGTCGGGGCCGTCGGAAAAGTGCTGACGATAGACGGCGTCGGCCGAACAATCGTCGGTATCATGCCGGAAGAGTTCTCTTTCAGTTTCTTCGGAGATTCGGACTTCTGGCGACCAATGCGTCCTGATCGGGATGTCGCCAGCCTGCGTGACCGGCACAACTGGAATATCATCGGGCGACTCGCTGAGGGTGTCTCGATGGATCAGGTCCAGGCCCGGGCCGATATCATCGCCGAACGTCTGGCCCGGGAATATCCGGAGACGAACGGAAACGAAGACTTCACGAAAGGGATGCTGCTGGTCGGCCTGCACGATTTCTTCGTGCGTGATTACCGGTCGGGACTCCTTCTGCTGCTGGCGGCCACGGCCCTGCTGTTGCTGATCGCGGCGGCCAATGTGGCCGGCCTGCTCCTGACCCGCGATCTCGCTCGCCGCAGCGAACTCGCTGTGCGCCGATCACTCGGTGCTTCGCGCGGCCGACTTCTCTCGGCGATCCTCATCGAGCGGGCCATGGCGGGAATCGTGGCCGGCATCCTGGGGATTTTCGTCGGCCTGCTCCTGCAGCCTCTGATCCTGCGGTTCTATCCGATCGCTCTGCCCGGTCTCGACGCCTCACGCTTCCCGCTCACGATCGTATTCCTCTCACCGATCCTGGCGCTCATCGTGATCGTTATCGGCGGGTTCCCGTCAGCCCTGAAGAGCGGTGTCGGCTCTTCGGAAAGCGATCTGAGATTCTCCAGCCGGATGACAGCCTCCGGCCGCAACGGATTCCGGCGCGGTCTGATCTTCAGCCAGATCGCGATAACGGTCGTTCTCCTGGTCGGAGCCGGACTCCTGATCCGGAGCCTGAACGGTCTGGTCCGGGTTGAACCCGGATTCGATCCCGGGAATGTCCTGATCGCCGAACTCGAGCTGCCACCGGCCCGTTACGAGGACCGTGCTCTCCGGATCGGGTTCTATGCCGATCTGCTCGAACAGGTTCGCCACGCGCCGGGGATCGAATCGGCCGCCCTGATCAATTACCTGCCGATCCGCGATCCCTACAACTGGTTCGAAGTGTACCGGGAAGGAGATCGGGAGAGCGCCTGCGAGATCAATCTGCGATCGGTCTCAACCGACTATTTCCGAACCATGCAGATCGCCCTGGTCCGCGGACGCCCGATCGGAGCCGAAGACACGCGCGAGAATCCGGCGTGCGTGATCAGCCGTACGCTGGCCGAACAACTCTATCCAGCCTCCGATCCGATCGGTCAGCGGGTCGTGCTCGACATGTTCGGACGCGAGATCGCCATGCGGATCGTCGGCGTTGCCGGAGACGTCCTGGTCGAAGGGTTGAGTGCCGATCCGGGAGCGGTTCTGTACGCGGCCTATCCGGTGATCCCCTACACCCGCATGATCGCCGTTCTCAAAACAGAAGGTGCGATCCTGCCGGCTCTGACCGCTCTCAAAGAAACAGCCCGGCGTCTGGACAGTGACATTCCGGTCAGTCGGGTGGCGATGATGGAGGATCTGATCTCCGAATCGGTGTCTGAGCGGCGTACCATGACGATCATCCTGACGCTCTACGCCGTTATTCCGCTCTTCCTGGCCGCGGTCGGTCTCTACGGACTGCTGGCGTGCATTGTCAGGGAACGCTTCCGCGAGATCGGCGTCCGAATGGCCCTGGGAGCCGATCCGCGGGCGGTTGTCAGGTTGATCCTGGGACAGGGACTCGGTCTGGTCGGGCTGGGACTCCTTGCCGGCAGTGTCGGGGCACTCGGGGCAACGCGGCTGATCCGGAATCAGCTGTTCGGCGTGGCCCCGACCGATCCGATGACCTTTCTGGGGGTCGGTCTGATGGTGGCCGTGGTAGCTCTGGCAGCCTGCCTGGTCCCGACCCTTCAGGCCGCCCGGGTCGACCCCAATACGGCTTTGCGGGTCGAGTAGAACCCGGACGCGGATCAGGAGGTGGCCCGGCCGGTAGTCAACCAGAGAGCCCAGTCGGACCGGCCGTTGGTACGGGCGATCTGTGCGGACCGATTCCAGTCATAGAGTACCTGGACATGCGTCACCTCCAATCCTGTCGGGCTGGGGGTAAGAACAGCATAGCGGGCGTGGGGCGAACCGGCCTCGATCGCGTGTGGATGCGGTTTATCATCGGTGAACGCCGGGCAGCCGACACTGCCGGGATTGACAATCAGCCATTGTTCGATCCGGCGTTCTGCCGGCAGGTGATCGTGCCCGCAGGCGATACAGGACGGTTCGATATCAGCGATCAGCGAACTGAGTTCGAGGGTTGATCGGCTCACGACACCATCGGCTGTAACAGCATGCAGGAGATATTCATCATCACGCCGGGGTGTGCCATGGCAAAGGAACAGGTCGACGCCGTCGGCGGTACAGACCAGGCTCGACGGCAATGATGCGAGCCAGTCGTGATGGTCAGTCGTCAGGCAGGAAAGCGTAAAAGCCAGACTCGTGTGGTTTTCGTCCTCTTCTCCGTTCCCGACCATACCCTCGGGGCTACCTTCAAGCAGAATCCGGTCTTCATTCCCGCGGACTGTCTGCAGCCCCAGCTCGATGAGCAGATCAGCCGTCCCGGCCGGATCGAGCGGTCCGTAGAGGCTGTCACCGAGGTTGGAGATCCGATCGATTCCGCGGGATCTGATATCGGCCAGAACCGCCTCCAGGGCCCAGCGGTTGCCGTGAATATCCGCGATGAGAGCGATCGATGAGGACATAGTACAAATACGTCGTTTCTTCCCTCCCTGTTCTCATAGTCGGGTCTTTACCTTCCCGGCGGCTTCTTGAAACTCACCGAGAGCCCGCCCCCCCTGGTGAAGAAGGTCGTCTCCAGGCCCTCGGTGGCCAGCAGTTCGCGCACGAACTCGGCGGTGCCGGGCTGTCCCCTCCGGCCGCGCCCGCCGTACCGGCCGCTGCTCGAGGACTGTTGCACATTATGGGCGGTGAAGCATCCCCCGACCTCGAGCTTGGGCAGCATCCACCGGAAGTACTGCGTGTACCAGTCCTTGTCGGCGTCGCTGAAGACGAAGTCGAAGGGACCCTCGAGCTCGGGGACCAGTTCGTGGGCATTGGCCAGGCGGGCGTCGATGTACTCGCTCAGGCCCGCGGCCTCGAAGTTGGCCACCGCCTGACGGTGCCGCCGCTCGTCGATCTCGATCGTGATGAGTCGGCCGCCGGTCTTGCTCAGGGCCCAGGCGATCCAGATGCCGGAGTGGCCGGTGGAGGTGCCGATCTCGACCGCCCGGGTGTAACCGTGCTCGACGATGATGTCGTAGAGCTTTCGGCCGTCGACGGCCGGCACATTCATGTCGCGCCACCGGCGCTCCTGGCTGTCGAGGAAAGCCCGCACCTGCCGGTCGAGGGCGGTCTCCTGTTCCCCTTCACTGGCCTGGGCTCCAGCCGGGGAGGGGACGAGAGCGAGCGCGAAAAACAGGCTGGTGAGTATCAGCAGGCAGAGGGTCGATTTCACGGGCGGGCACAGCATGGCAGAGTACCTCCTCAGGTTCGATCTGTTGTGATATCCACGGTTTCGGAATCGCGCGCCGAGGCTTCCCTGGTCGCCGCTTTCTCCGCGGCCTGCGATCGGGACCGGGTGAAGGTCCAATAGACCGGAATCCCCAGCAGGACCGTCCCCAGGGCGATCGAAGATTCCACCGGGCGTTCGAAATAGGCCAGTACGAGGATTGCAGTCGAGATCAGCAGGTAGAAAACAGGCACCACGGGATAGAAGGGCATCGGAGCCCGGCTGGCTCCCCGCCGGCGCAGTTTGAAGATCCCGAACACGGCGAAGAGGGGGAAGATCCCCAGCGCAAAACCCATATAGGTAATGATCTGGTCGAAGGTGCCGGTCAGCACCATGAGCAGGGCGATGCCGCACTGTAGCAGGATCGAACCCGACGGGGCTTTGAAGACCGGGTGGACCTCTCCCGCCATACGGAAGAAGTGGCCCTTGCGGGCCATGGCGTAGTACACCCGCGGTCCCAGGATGATGAAGGCGCTGATCGAGGAGAGCAGGGCGAAGGCGATCAGGAGCGAGATGAAGCTCCGCATGGCACTGCCGAAGAGGTTGCCGGCCGCCAGGCCGCCGATGGCGATCACGCCGCTCATATCGGCCGGAGCGGCGGCATAGACGAAGAGTGAGTTCAGTATCAGGTAGAGGACGAGGACCGTGCCGGTGCCCAGCAGGAGCGAGCGGGGCAGGGTGCGTTCGGGATCGCGGATCTCGGAACCGAGGTAGGCCGAGGCGTTCCAGCCGCTGTAGGCGAACATGATCCACATCAGGGAGAGGCCGGCGGTCTTCAGGTTGGCGAAATCGAAATGGAATGGTCGGCCCATGGTGAAGTGGGCGAGATCACCCCGGCCCACCGCGAAACCGATGATCACCAGCACGACGATCAGCAATACCTTCATGATGACCAGGTAGTTCTGCACCACGGCGCCGAATCGGATCCCTCGCAGGTGGATCAGAGTGAAACCGATGATGATGAGAATCGCAAATGCCCGTTTGAGCAGGTCGGGATCGGCCCAGGCCACCAGGGCGGGAAAAGCCTCGGCCAGGTACTCGCTGCAACCCAGCGATGAGGCCGCGATGGGGGCCGAGAAACCGACGAAGAGCGAGACCCAGCCGCTCAGGAAACCCCAGAGAGGAGGGTAGAGGCGGTTCAGGAAGATATACTCGCCTCCCGCTTCGGGGATGGTCGCGCCCAGCTCGCCGTAACAGAGGGCTCCGCACAGGGCGATGAGGCCGCCGAGGGCCCAGAGGATGAGCATGAGCAGGGGGTTGGCAAGGTCGGCCATGAGCAGACCCGAGGTGGTGAAGATCCCGGCTCCGACCATGGAGGCGATGACCATGTTGGTGCTGGGAAACAGACGCAGTTCGCGCTGCAGGGATGTTCCGTTATCAGCGGACATACAGAGGCGGACTCCTCGGACTTGTTCTTACTCTACCTGTACATCAGACACCGTATACACGCGGAAATACGCGCCCCTGTTCCGGGCGATAATCCCCTCTGTCGTGAAACACCCCCGCCACGTTGTGGACAGATATTATTTAGACCATCTATATATAGATTGACAATATATAAACGTCGGATATCTTGAACCCATGTGAGAGACACCAGCCGGCATTCTGTGGTGATGCGCATCGCCCGACAACAGACAGGGAAGAGAGGTCCGTCATGCAGCAGGAAAGAAGAGCTACTCACCAGCGGAATGACAGCGATCCGCATCGGGATGGATACCGGTTGCGGATTCTCATCGTGTGCGCGGTTGCGGCACTCATTGTCAGCCCGGTGCCGGCCGGAGCCCAGGACGACCCCGAAACCGTGCTTGTACCGCGATACCTCGAAACCATCGGTCAGGAGATCACCCCGGAAACCGCCACGATCATGACGGCTGTAAACCGGTGGCACTCCGATCTCTACCCCGACGATCCGCTCGCGGCGACCGCGTACCACCAGGCCTGCCTGATCGACCCGGTGACCTTCAAACTGGCTCGGACATGGGAGGAAGTCAGTGCCGGGGCGTCCACAACGGCCGAGAAGATCATCCAGATCGATACCTGGAATTCCAGGAATCTCTGTCATACCCAGGCCCAGACCATGTTCCAGAATTTTCCGGGTTCCGATCCCTGGGGCTTCGCGACGGATGGCGGACTGACCTACCGCAAGCTCCTGCCCTCCGAAATGGAGGCCATGCGGGGACTGACCGGACGCATTTCGGGCAAGTGCATGACCCTGGCGAACCTGCTGACCGCCACCTTCATCCACCTCGGGATCGATCCCCGCGATATCGTCATGGTCATCTCCCGGCAGGATCAGATGCGGCATGGTGCCGCCCTGCTCGTCTGGGACGGAGTGCCGATCATGACCAACAACCACCGCATGGCGCCGCTCTACATGGGCCTGGCGCCCGATACCAATCCGGTGCCTCTCACGGTCGAGGCGCTCTACAACCAGGCTTTCTTTACCGGGATCGAATTTGTGATTCCCGCCGAAGGACTCGGGCGGGAACTCTTCGAATCCGACGGATACCTGATGCCCGCATTCGTGCAGCGGTACTCTCAGGAGGAGGCCGTACCCGAAGCCCTCGCCGATCCGCCCGCCCTGCTGGCCGATCCCGCCCGCTTCCGGGAACAGATCTTTGCCGGACCCGGTGACCTCGATGGGGCCTGGCTGACCCGGTACGCCTATCAGAGTCTCTATGTCGCCCGGCCCGAGATGTATGTGCAGGCGTCCATGCTCGAGTCCCACACCCGGGACCTGGCCGGTCGCATTCACGAACCCGATGAGATCATCGCCTGGATCAGGGAGAATATCTCCTACGGTTCGATTTTCTCTGATGCTGCAGACCGTATCATGACCACCGATGAGGTGCTGGTTTTCGACTGCGGCGGGTGGAAGGATCAGGGGGTTCTGGCGTGTGCCCTGATGGCGCTCAACGGCTATGAGCCCGAACTCCTGATCTGCCCGGAAACCGCTCTGGTAGCCTGGGGCGAGCGAGTCGTGGACCTGGCCACCGGGCATGAGGCGGAGCGTCCGGTGAGTCCCCTGCTGACGATCTCCACTGTCGGTCTGCAGCAGGAGCAGGGTATCGGCGAACTCGACCTGGTGCGATCCCGATAACCTGATCTGATCAGGATGGGGGAGTCTATGGAGCGCGACAATCTCGAGACCCAGAACCTGCCCCGGGTGGCCAATGAATTGCTCATCCTGGGCAGTCTGGCCGACCGGAAGATGCATGGGTATGAGATCGCCCTCGAGCTCGAGGAGCAGAGCGGCGGTCTCTTCCGGTTCCAGTACGGCACTCTCTACCCGATCCTGCACCGGCTCGAGAAGGCCGGTTTCATCAAGGGGAAATGGGTCAAGGAGGGGGCGAAGCGAAAGCGCAAGTACTATACCCTGACGGCCCGCGGCCGTGAGTATGCCCGGGGGCAGCTCGAGTCCTGGGATGAATTCGCCGAACGATTCACCGCGATGACACGGGGGTTACGCTCATGAACCGGTTCGCCGAGGTGTTGAGGAAGATCGATTCGCGGCTCGATCTGCCCCAGCCGGCACGGGGCAGGATCATGCTGGAGATCGCCGCCGATGTCGAAGACCTCTTCGAGGTCTATCGGGGCAGAGGACTCGATGAGGCGGAAGCTCTCAGCCGGGTCGAAGAGAAATTCACGGTTTCAGAAGAAGCGATAGCCGAACTGGTCGCGATCCATCAGCCGGCCTATCGCCGTTTCACCGATTCTCTCTCGGCTCAGGCCCGCACCCGCTTCGAACGGGTTCTGCTGGCGATCCTGCTGGTGAGCATGTTCGGGGTTGGACTCCCGCTGCTGGCCCGGGCCGAGATGATCCGGCAGGCCAGTGACTTCGTCTGGCCGATTCTGGCGATCGCCGCCGCGACCGGGATGATCGTGCTCGTGAAGCTCTACCAGCTGTACGTGAAGAAGGACCACCGGAGCCGCCGGTTGCGTTACGGTCTTTCGCTTCTCCTGCTCGGTTCGGGGGCGAGCCTGCTGGCGGCGGGCTTCGGTTTCACCGTCGGCCTGCATCAGGTCATGGAGAAACTGGTGCTCGATGTGGAGGGGCTGTGGCTGTACGTCGTGCGCTGGCTGCTGACCGGTGCCCCGGTCATGTTGCTCGGCCTGCTGACGGCCATGGCCGCAGCCCTCTTCTGGCTCATGCTGACCCACGCTGTGGAGAGAATCGAGCAGATGGAGGTCCAGACCCTTCTCTCGACCTGAGAAACGGTCTGTCCCCTGCTCTCTGAACAGGAGTTCATCATGCTGACGTACATCAATTCCGGTGGCCCCGTCATGTGGCTGCTCATCGTCCTGCTCGTCGTCATCGTCGTGCTCGCCGTCCGGGCCGTGCTCGGGCTCAGAGAGGGAGCTGAAGCGATCGCTGCGCGGACGGGAAGCGTACATGCCATCCTCTTCTGGGGGGTCTTCGCCGGCGTTCTGGGAGTGTACGGTCAACTGGCCGGGATCTACCGGGCCCTGATCTTCATCGTCAACGCCCCGGAGATCTCTCCCCCGATCATCGCCGAGGGGATAGCTGTTTCCTTCCGTACGACCCTTTTCGGCTTGCTGCTCATGATGAGCGCCGGCCTGGTCTGGTTCGTGCTCTTCAATCGTTGCCGGGCTCTCGTCCGGGCCGGCGACTGACCGTCGTCCGGGGTGCCGCCCGATCCGGTCGTCCCTCGGTTCGGGCGGCGGCCGGATCGGCGACTCGAATGAGTGCGGGTTCGTGATGCCGGTCATTCCGCCGGAGTATTCCCGACCGCCTCGACCCAGCGGCTGAGACGCTCGCGGATCTCCGGCTTTACCGGGAGCGACCGGATCCGCTGGTGTAGTACCTTCACAGTGAGCATATCATCAGCGATCATCGTGCGTACGAAGCGAAGATCCTGTTCGCGTGAGGCGGCCAGTTTCGAGGCTGCCAGATCATGCCGTTCCAGGCACAGTCCGACGGCCTTCTCACCCCCCCGGCCATAGACCGGTATCGTTCGTTCTTCCCAGCCATCGGGTAGAACGGCGCTTTTGATCGAAACACCGTGAACATAATAGCCATAGGCGGCGTGGAAGGGCGACAGTTCCCCCAGAGCACCATCGATCAGGTCGACACGATCGGGATGATTCTTCGGGGCGATATCCACTTCGATCGATTGCCGCAGTGAAGCAGGCGCATCAGGATATTCGCCCAGGATCGCCTGAGAGCCGAAGATCCAGACCTCGCTGTCCTGTGAAACATCACAGGCAGCTCTGATGGCATGCTCGAGTTCATCTCTGGTCATCGGGTATTTCCCGGATGATCGTCTGGCGCTCTTCGGCTGTCAGGATCTCGAGCAGGGGATTCGATTGCCGCAGGCGCCTGGCACGCTCGGAGTCTTCGGTGAGGAAAGACTGAATCTGCGGCACGGAAAGCTGCTCCAGAATGCTCTTCCATTCCTGCAGGTCCGAATCGGCAGAGACACCTGAAGCGTCCAGTTGGCGTTCGATCCAGGCCAGAGCCCGCCAGATGAGTGAGGGATCGTTCACCAGGCGATCCGCCACCGCTGAGGCATACGTGCGGGCTCGTGTCTCGAGGTCTTGATGCGATCGGATCGGACCTCT
>CAZNUA010000083.1:0-10552 GCA_964576115.1 uncultured Gemmatimonadota bacterium | reverse complement strand
TCGACGGTCGGGCTCTACCGGGCTTCGCCCGACGAGATGCCTGAATGATCATCTCGCCTTATGAGCGGTGACGGGTGTCCGTCACTCCGAGCGCAGCGCGTCCACGGGATGGATCGCGGTGGCCTTTCGGGCGGGCAGGTAGCTGGCCAGAACGACTACCCCCAGCATGGTCGCGGATGTCAGCAGATAGATGAGGGGATCGTTCGGACTGACCTCGTACAGCAGACTCGACAAGAAGCGCATGAATCCGAAAGCCGCCAGGAGCCCTCCGGCCAGTCCGATCGCGGCCAGCCCGGCCCCCTGGCGGACGACCTGGCGGACCACTCGCTCCGGGGCGGCGCCCAGGGCCATGCGTATCCCGAATTCCCGGGTCCGCTGGACCACTGAATAGACCACGAGACCGTAGATACCCATGGCCGCGAGAAGCAGGCCGATGACGGAGAAGGCGTTGAACAGCCAGGCATAGAGGGGTTCCAGCCAGTTCCCCTCGCGCATGACCTGCTCCATGGTGTGGATGTCGAAGGGGGGCAGGGTGCTGTCCATGGCCCGGATCTCCCGGCGCACGGGATCGACGAACTCGAGCGGATCGCCCCCGGTCCTGATCACCAGACTGAGTTCGGTGACCGGATACTGGGCGTAGGGCCGGTAGATGCCTTCGTAGATGCCGTAGCGCAGTCCGTAGTGATGCACCCCCTCGACGACCCCCACGACTTCCATCCACGGATCGTTCTCGGTCGGGTCGGTGTAGTAGCGGATCCGCCGGCCCAGCGGGTTCTCGCCCGGCCACCACCGTTCGGCGAATTGCCGGTTGACGATGACAACCGGAGGGGCGTCCCGGTCGGTGTCGGTGGGGGAGAAGTCCCGGCCGCGCAGAATCGGGATCCGCAGAGTCCGGAAGTAATCCGTCAGAACGATCCGGTGATTGGCGTTCGGTCTCTGCCCCGCGGGCAGCGGCTCGGTTCCTTCCACGTAGTAGCTGCTGCCCCAGTTCCGCCTGCCCATCGGCAGGTTGTAGGAGGCCGAGGCGGACACCATACCGGGCAGAGCGCGGATCCGTTCCTGCAGTTCCCGGTGGAAACGCACGCGCTCCCCGGCGCTGGCGTATTCCGATTCGGGGAGAGAGAGGCGCATGGTGAGCACACCGGCGGGATCGAAGCCGGGTTCGACGGAGTGCAGTTTGACGATGCTCTTCATCATCAGTCCGGCCCCGATCAGGATCACCAGGGCCAGACCGACTTCGAAAGCGACCAGAGTCGAGCGGAGCCGGCCGTGGTTTCGTCCTCCGGAGATTCGACCTCCGCCCGCGTGCAGGGCCCGGGTCAGGTTCAATTTCCACGAACCCGCCACCGGCGCCAGACCGACGAGGAGGCCGCACCCGGCCGCGATCGCCGTCAGGCAGAGAGCGGCCGGCAGGTTCAAGTCGAACCGGACATTGTACGGGATCTCGACGGGGATGCCGGTCAGGATCAGGCGACGGCCGATTTCGCCGAGGACGATTCCGACCGCTCCCCCGGCCAGAGCGAGCAGCACGCTCTCGGTCAGGAGCATGCGGGCGATCCGCGTTCGGCCCGCCCCCAGACTGCAGCGGACGGCCACCTCGCGCTTCCGGTCGGCAGCCCGGGCCAGCAGCAGGTTGGCCAGATTGGCGCAGGCCAGGAGCAGAACGAGCGAGACGACGACGTAGAAGATGAGAATGTACTGCCGGCTCATGCCCATGTACTCGTCTTCGAGACGGTTCAGACGGACGTTTGCATCGGCGTTGGTGAGAGGGTACTGCCGGGCCAGATCGGCGGCGATGCTCTGCAGGTCGGTCTCGGCCTGGTCGAGGGTGACCCCGGGGGCGAGCCGTCCCACCACGGCCAGATTGTGGGCGCCACGGTTCCCGTCGGGATCGCGGCGCAGCGGCATCCAGAGGTCGGCGTAATCGGGGAAGGCGAATTCCTCCGGCATGATCCCGACCACCGTGACCGGTTCTCCGTCGATCGTCAGCGGGCGACCGACCAGGCCGGGATCAGCGCCGAAGCGCCTCTGCCAGAGTTTCCACCCCATCAGAACCACCCCGGGCGCCCCCGGTCCCTCCTCTGCGGGCAGGAAGGAGCGGCCGTGTTCGGGCGGGACTCTGAGCAGGGAAGTCAGGGACCACGAGACTTCGGCTCCGGAGATGCGTTCCGGTTCCCCTCCCGTCAGGAGGGTGAAGGTGCCGCTTCGGAAGGCCGCCAGATTCTCGAAACTGCGGGTGTGTTTTCGCCAGTCGGCGAAGTTGGGGTAGGCGACCGCCATGTCGCGGCCCTGTTCGGCCCGGTATTCCGAGACGTGGATCAGCCGGTCCACGTCCTCGAATCCCAGGGGATTGGCCAGGCTGCCGTAGAGAAAGGTGAAGATGGTCGCATTGGCGCCGATGCCGACCGCCAGGGTCAGAATCGCGACGGCGCTGAAGACGGGAGATTTCCGGACGGTGCGCAGGGCGAAGCGGATATCCTGACCCAGATCGGCGAAGAGAGCCCAGAAACCGCCTCGGTCCCGGGCGGCCTGCTCGCGATCTTCGTACCACCGGCCGAGATCGGACCGCAGACTGGGCTGTTCGGCTTCCGCGATCTCGGCGGCCGCCTCCCGCCAGTCGCCGATCCGCTCCCGGAGCATCTGCTCCGCCTCAACCTCGGATAACCCCTGCTCCCGTGCTTCGCGGAAGAGGTCTTCGAGATGATCGGCCAGTTCCCGGATGATCCTCTCCTCGCGCAGGTGCTTCATCTCCGGCAGGTCGAGATGGGCGTGCAGGTACCGGACCCAGTCAGGCATGGTCCAGTCCTACGATCTGGTTGACGATGGCAGCGAAGGCCTGCCAGTCTTCCCGCTGCCGGGCGAGGATCTTCCGTCCGGATGGTGTCAGGCGATAGTAACAACGGCGTCGCTGGCCCTCCTTTTCGATCCACCGTCCGGTGATCCAGCCCCTGTGTTCCATCCGGTAGAGGATCGAGTACAGACTGGATACCCGGAACTGGATCTGCCCGTCGGAGCGCAGTTCGATCAGCTTGCCGATCTCATAGCCGTGGCGATCCCGGTCTTCGAGCAGGGAGAGGATCAGCAGTTCCAGGCTCCCCTTCTTCAGTTCGGGACTGAACATCGGGTCCTCCGCTATTGATTCGCGTGACGAAGCATCGTCTGACGAAGTATACGGAGAAGGGATTCAAAAGGTTGCACACTCGATCATCTGTCCAGTTTATCCCCACCGCCGGGATCGGATTGTGACGACCGGTCCCTGATGACCGGGCCTCCCGTTCTGTCCAACCATCGGCAGCCGGAATCGCCGATCCGTCACTCCACCCGCAGGGCTGCCACCGGGTTTAAACGGGCGGCCCGCCGGGCCGGCAGGTAGCAGGCCAGCAGGGCGGCCGTGAGGAGCACCAGCAGGGCCGCGGCCAGGGCCGGCAGGTCGACCGCTCCGACGCCGTATAACAGACTCCGCATCGCCTGGGTCATCAGCAGGCCCAGGATCAGGCCGATCCCGAGTCCGATGCCGATCGTGACCAGACCCCGTTTGAGCACGAACCGCAGTACTTCGGTAGCGGTGGCCCCGATGGCCAGGCGCACGCCGATCTCCCGGGTCTGCTGGCGGACCCAGTAGGCGATCACTCCGTAGATTCCGATCGTCGCCAGCAGCAGGGCGAGCAGGGCGAAAGCGGACAGAGCGATCGCCGCCAGTCGGGCCGGCAGCAGCGCCTGCCGCACCTGCTCGGTCATTACCCTGAGGTTGTACACGGGCAGGGTCGGATCGAGGTCCCCGATCTCGTTCTGTACCGTACTCAGGTACGCCGCGGGATCCGAGGCCGTTCGGACGTGGAGGCTCACCTCGCCGATGTAATGGAGCCCCCGCGGCAGGTACATACCGGGACGGGCGGACTCACCGGGACGGGCGTAGGCAACGTCACGGGCCACACCGATGACTTCGAAACCCGAACCGCCGATCCCGATCCAGGCACTCTCTCCGATCGGATCGGCGCCGGGCCAGAAAAGACGGGCCAGACTCTGGTTGATGATCACCCGGCGCAGAGGCTGTTCGTCTTCGAACTGCTCGAAACCGCGGCCGCGTACGATGGGGATGCCAAAGGCACTGAAATAGCCGGAGTCGACGAGGTTGAACTCGACCGCCGGATTGCGGAAGTCGGGGGGCAGATCGATCGCCTCGGGTCTGAAACCGGTCCGGTGGCCGCCCAATCCGTAGAGCGGCAGTACCTGACCGTACCCCACGGCCTCGATTCCCGGCCGGGCCAGCAGCCGCTCGCGCAGGGTGTTCAAAAACACTCGCCCCTCATCCCGTTCATACCCCTGCAGATCCAGATCGACCGCGGCCACCAGCTGGTTCCGAGCCTCGAAACCGGGATCGACCTGCCGCAGGTTGTAGAGACTGTGCACCACCAGACCGGCTCCGATGAGCAGGACAACCGCCAGCGCAACCTGGCCGGCTACCAGAACCCGGCGCACCCCCAGGCGGCCCCTGCGGCCGACCGGGAATCCATTGGTCAGGTTCGTCATGAGATTCCTGCGGGCGGTGTGCAGGGTCGGCGTCAGACTGAAAATGAGACCGGTCAGAAAAGAGATGCCCAGAGTGAACAGGACCACCGTGCTGTCCAGGGGGCCGCGGAAGGTGATCGGCAGATCGGCCGGGACCGGGATCCAGCGCAGTATCCGGCAGAGCATCCCGGCTCCGAGCAGGCCGAGGGCTCCAGCCAGCAGGGCCAGAACCAGGCTCTCGGTCAGGAGCTGCCGGACGATCCGGCCGCGATCGGCGCCCAGGGCGAAGCGGATGTCGATCTCCCGCTGCCGGGCGGCGGCCCGGGCCAGCAGCAACCCCGCCACATTGGCACAGGCCAGCAACAGGGTGAGCCCGACCACGATCCAGAGAATCCCCAGCCCCATCGAAAAGGTGCCCCGCAGTTCGGGATGCAGGGTGGAATCGACCAGAGACAGCAGCACGAAACGCTGATCGCGATAGACCTCGGGCATCTCTTCCCGGAGTTGCGCGATCACTCCGTCGCAGGCCGCCTGAGCCTGCTCGAGCCTCACCCCGGGAGCCAGCCGGGCGATGGCGATGGCCATCCAGCGCTGACCCCGGGCGTCGAGGTAGGAATTGCCCGGCATCAGAGCGTACCGCTGTCCGAAGGGAGCCCACAGAACCGGCTCGAACCCGGCGTTGGCGTCTCGGTACTCCGGCGGTGCGATGCCCACGATCTCGAAAGGGCGGCTGTTGATCGACAGGGTGCGTCCGAGGATCTCGGGATCGGCCCCGAAACGATCCCGCCAGAATCCGTGACTGAGAACCGCCACCGCGGCCGAGCCTTCGACATCATCCGGCGCGGAGAAGCCCCGGCCCAGATGCGGAATCACACCCAGGCCCGAGAAGTAGTTGTAGGTCACGACCGCGCCCCAGAGGCGTTCGTTCCGTCCCCCGAAGCTCACACTCAGGGGGATCGGGGTTTCCGAGATCAGCTCGGAGAAGACCGCCGCCTGCGCTGCCAGTTCGTGATACTCGGGTGGGGAGAGATTCCCGAACTGAATTCCGTCTTCCCACCGGGGGAAGAGCCGGACCAGCCGCTCGGGTTCGGAAACGGGGGGCAATTCGAGCAGCAGGTTGTTAAAGAAGCTGAAGACCGCCGAGTTGGCTCCGATCCCCAGGGAGAGGATCAGAACGGCTGCGAGGGTGAAACCGGGCGAACGCCGCAGGGATCGCCCGGCATAGCGCAGATCGTGCTGTAGATCCATGGCCAGCCCGGTCAGGCGCCGCTGCCGGTCGCCGGCCCGAACCACACTCCGGCAGTCGCGCCGGATTGTTTCGGCATCGCCCAGACGCTGCTCGGCCTCGGCCCGGGCCTCATCTGGCGACCACCCGGCGGCGATGAGTTCTTCAGTCAGCAGGGCGATGTGGGCCTCGATCTCGCGGTCGACCGATTCCTCGACGGAAAGATCCCGTACATCGGGACGCCGACCCGAAAGATGGGTACGCCTGGGGCCCAGCGGTGTCATGAGGACGCCTCCTTCGGGCGAAGTACCATGGCCATAGCCCGGACATAGCGCTCCCACGTCCCCATCTGCTCGGCGAGTGTCTCCTGACCTGCGGCGGTGAGTTCGTAGACACGGGCTTCCCGTCCGGTCCCGGTTTCCCGCCACTCCGCCCGCAGCCAACCTTTGTTCTCGAGGCGGCGCAGGGCGGGGTAGAGCACGCCTTCCTCCACCTGGAACTCGTTTTGTGAGGCCTCGCTGATACGCCGGTTGATCTCATAGCCGTGCATCGGCCCCTGGCTCACGGTGCGCAAAATCAGGATATCGAGGGTTCCTTTATAAAGGGTCAGTGATGGCTGGCTCATTCGTTTTCTACTCCCTTTCCCTTCGCGATTTCTCTCAGCAACCGGTGGTTCCCGCTGCCCGGCTGCCGGATTGCAGCAGCAGCCATTCCTGCTGCAGCTGTGTTCTCCATACATATGATAACTATACCTATGACTCATACGTAATGTCGCCCGAGAAAGTTCCCCCCGATTCGCAGCAGGTTTCCGGCGAACTGAAGGGTCAACGAATCAGAAATGAGGCCAACGGTTTAAAAAAATATAATACGTTGCGTACTATTACGTAACGAACTATTATTCTGTACAATTACACA
Source organism: uncultured Gemmatimonadota bacterium (assembly GCA_964576115.1). Lineage (GTDB taxonomy): Bacteria > Blakebacterota > Blakebacteria > Blakebacterales > Blakebacteraceae > CAYSYY01. The sequence goes on along the minus strand of CAZNUA010000083.1, from coordinate 3,903 downwards.
ACGGTGATATCCAGGCATGAGATAGAACTGTAGTGACGACGAGACGTGAGATCGCACTGCGGTGGTATCCAGACCTGAGGAGGACTGTCATGACGACTTCGTTGACTCACGTTTTCCGGTTCTCGTCCCGGGTGATCGTTCTGACCCTGGGGCTGTTCCTGAGCTATGCCCTGGCCAGCACCCTGGTGGGATTGGGTGGGGGAGGGTCGGGGGAGGGAGCCCCGGGTGAAGCGGCGGCGATGGCGCTATCGTTGCTCGGGGTCTGCCTGCTCGGCGCCCTGGTTCTCGTCACCCTGCTCCAGCACACCCGGTGGTACGGGTTGAAGCTCATGGCGGCCGTCTTTGTGTTGCTCTTCGGGGTCGAAACCCTCCTCTCCCAGCTCGAGACGCTCTTCTTCAACCTGGTGCTCAACATGCCCTCGGACACCCTCGTGCGAGTCGTACTGGCCGGGGCTGTACGGGCGCTCCTGATCGCACCTCTGGCGGTTCTTGTGACCCGGAACGTTCGTTCCCCGGAAAATCAGAGTGACAGACATGATAAGGGAAACGATCTCGGCTCTGATCGGGACCGCGATCATCAGGTGGACTCGGCTGAGATCGGGCCCGCTCTGCGGGCCGGAGACGGGATCGTACCCGGTCTGGGACTGGCGGCGGTCTATCTCCTCATCTACATCCTGTTCGGGTACTTCGTGGCCTGGCAGTCACCTGCGGTCCGGGAGTTCTACACCGGCACAACCGACCTGCAACCTTTCTTCACCCACCTCCGGAACCAGTTCATTGCCGGCAATCCTTGGCTGGGACCGTTCCAGCTTCTGCGCGGCTGCCTCTGGGTGGGCCTGGCCCTGCTGACGGTCCGAATGATCCGCGGGAGCACCGGCACGAAAGCCGCTCTCACCGGCCTGGTGTTCGGTATCCTGATCGCTGCGCCCTGTCTTATTCCCAATGCCTTTCTGCCGACTCCGGTCCGGCTGATCCATTTCGTCGAGCTGATCACATCGATGCTCCTCTTCGGAGTCCTGGCCGGCTGGGTGCTGGAGCGTCGTTTCAGCCAGCTGGGGCAAGGCCGCGAAACCCGAGAGGAGAACCTCGCGGGTGAGAACGTCTCAGTCGCGGCCTAATATTCATCCATGGCTTCCGAGACCACGTCCGTTTCCCTGCTGGGTCATGCCCTGCTGGCCCTGGTACATCAGCAACCGATGTCGGGGTACGACCTGCGCAAGCTGTTCGCCGAATCCCACCTGCAGCATTTCAGCAGCAGCCCGGGTTCAATCTACCCGGCCCTGAAACGGCTGGAGGAGAACAGGTTGATTTCCGGTGTGACCGAACAGACCGACACCCTGCGGCCGCGCAAAGTCTACAGCATCACCCCCGACGGTACCCGGATGCTGCGCCGCTGGCTGGAAGCCGACGTGACCCGGGAGGATGTCGTCAACAACACCAAGGAACTCACCCTCCGCTTTGCCTTCATGGGGCACCTGCTCGATGACGAGGCGACGGTGAGGTTCCTGGACGGAGTGATCGGGGAACTCGCTCCCTATGTCGATGAGCTGGACGAGTTCGTCAGGAGGGGGACCTCGGATCTGCCGCTGCACGGCCAGCTGGCGGTCGAGAGCGGGGTGGAAAGCTACCGGTCCTTCCTCCAGTGGGCCCGCAAAGCCCGCCGCCGGTTCCGGGCGCGGATGAAGACCACCTGAATCGATCTACTATAGGTTTATCTGGACATGAGCCGAAGAGGGATGACGGGAGATATCTCCGGTACGGGTGGCGTTAACAAACGCATCCGCCTGTTCTGTGTGCTGGTGCTGGCCCTGTCGTGGGGCTTCACGCTGGTTGCCCGGGGAGTCTTTCACAGCCGGAACCCGATGACGGTCGTGATGGCCCTGCCCCTGATTCTGGCGGTGATCTTCATGGCGGTGGCCCGGGAGAGGTTCTCCGCCGTCGGTCTGGGGTTGCCGAAGCTGAGATATCTGGGTTTGGCGGTCCTCCTGCCCCTTCTGCAGCTGGTCCTGATCGTCGCCATCGGTTCATCTCTGGGACTCCTCACGTATAACCCGGAACACCTGATTGTATCCCGACCCACCCCCCACCTGTGGCTGAACCTGGTGCTCTGTGTCCCCGCTCTGGTGATCCCCTGGGTGCTCCTTACCCCGCCGGCGCTCATCCTCGGCTGGATCACACACTTCAGTGAAGAGTTCGCCTGGCGGGGGTATCTCTTCAGGGGGGTATCGTCGCCCGCCGGTCAGGTGAAGGGTGCCCTGATCTCCGGGGCCGTATGGTGGGCGTGGCACCTTCCCCTGTTCGCTCTCAGCCCGGTGCTGGCGTCCCTCGACAGCGGGCAGGTGATCCTGACCGTTATCCTGTCCCTGGCTTCCCTCCTGGGGACCGCAGCCCTGTACGGCTGGATCTACCTGCGGAGCGGATCGATCTGGGCTCCCACTGTCCTGCACCTGTACTGGAATCTCTTCCGGGAGCTCCTGACCGGTCGGATCTCAGACGGTACGCCGGGTCTGTTCACCGGCGACCTCTGGCTCATGAATGGAGAGGGGGTCATCGGCATGGCCGTCACCGCCGCCACCGGTGCAGTCTTCCTCTTTCTGCTCAGACGGGCTCCCGCTCTCCTCCCGAGGCCGGCTTTCCCCTGGTGGGCGGACCGGGACCAGGAGTAGACTCATCAGAGTATCCCACTCCGTCCAGAGGAGGTTCCCATGTCCCGTTACCGGGCTTTCCGCGCTGCCGTCGGCCTGCCGGCCGCCGCGGTATTCTCCCTTATCATGTTCATCCCTTCGGCTGTTGCCCAGAGCGGCGGGATCGATCCCGAGCTGCTCGGTGCTCTGGCGGTTCGAAATATCGGGCCGGCGAATCTGGGCGGTCGGATCGACGATATCGAAGTGCCCCTGCGGGAACCGAACACGATCTACTTCGGTCATGCCGCGGGCGGGGTGTTCAAGAGCATTAACGGCGGGACGACCTTCGAACCGGTCTTCGACGAGCAGATCTCCACCTCGATCGGGGACATCGCCGTGGCGCCTTCCAACCCCTCGATCGTCTGGGTGGGCACGGGAGAGCCGAACAACCGTCAGTCCTCCTCCTGGGGCAACGGCGTCTACCGTTCGATGGACGGCGGTCTGACCTGGCGGCACATGGGCCTGGAAGAAACCCACCATATCGGCCGCATCCGGATCCATCCGACCGACCCCATGACGGTCTGGGTGGCCGCCCTCGGTCACCTGTGGGGGCCCAACGAGGAACGGGGGGTCTACCTGACCACCGACGGCGGGCAGACGTGGCAGAAAACTCTCTACATCAACGATGATACGGGGGTCATCGATCTGGCCCTGGATCACGTCAACCCCCACATCCTCTACGCCGCCGCCTATCAGCGCCGCCGGACCGGTTTCGGTTTCAACGGCGGCGGACCGCACGGAGGTATCTACAAGAGTACCGACTCGGGACGGACCTGGCGCAAGCTCGACCGCGATCTGCCCGAAGGGGACATCGGGCGGATCGGACTCGACATCTATCACGCCGACACCCGGGTGGTCTACGCCATCATCGAGAACCGGACCGAGAAAGCGGGTCAGATCATCGGCGGGGAGCGGATCGAGGAGCCGACCACGATGGGCGGCGTCTACCGCTCCGATGACCGGGGCGAGACCTGGTCGCACCAGAGCACCACCAATCCCCGGCCGATGTACTACAGCCAGATCCGGATCGACCCGAACAACGATCTGCACGTCTGGGTGCTCGATACCAGCATGTACGTCAGCCGCGACGGCGGGATCACCTGGGACACACGCTTCGTGGACGGTGTGCATGTCGACCATCACGCCCTCTGGTGGGATCCGAACGACTCCCGGCACATCATCATCGGCAACGACGGCGGCCTCGACTGGACCCGGGACG
>CAZNUA010000082.1:1422-11053 GCA_964576115.1 uncultured Gemmatimonadota bacterium | reverse complement strand
CCGCCACGCGGATAAAGGAGGGCTTGCAGAACAAACTCTACCTGGGCAACCTCGAAGCCCGGCGCGACTGGGGCTATGCCGGCGATTTCGTCGAGGCCATGTGGCTCATGCTGCAGCATGACGAACCCGACGATTTCGTCATCGCCACGGGCCGGGAAACCTCGGTCCGCGAGTTCGTGGAACTGGCTTTCGCATGTGTTGATCTGGACTGGGAAGACTTTGTTGAGATCGATCCACGTTACTACCGTCCGGCCGAAGTCGAGCGCTTGCTTGGTGATGCCACAAAAGCGCGACGGGTGCTTGGATGGGAGCCGACGGTTGATCTCGAGGGACTGGTCGACATGATGATCGAAGCGGACTCCGAACTCGCCCGGCAGGAAAAAACCCTGCGCGAGGCCGGCCATGACGTTTCCGAACGCCGCATGCATGAATGACACACACTGGAGCAATGACAAGAGATTGATACAAGACTGGCACGATATCCTCCCAAATCGGGACCTTGGAGGCAGCCACCAATGGACAGCGAGAGGAAGAGGGACTGAACCATGACCTTCGATCTGAGCGGGAAGAAGATCCTCGTGACCGGCGGGGCGGGTTTTCTGGCCTCGCACCTGATCCCGCTCCTGGCCGAACGCGGGGCCGAAGTCACCGCGGTCGATATCGATGACTACGACCTCACCGTAATGGATCAGGCCCGGGCGATGTATCAGGAGTGCGAGCCCGAAGCGGTGATCCACCTGGCGGCCGCGGTGGGCGGGATCGAGGCCAACCGCCGGAACCCGGGACGGTTCTTTTTCACCAACATGGCCATGGGGCTGCACATCATCGAGGGCGCCCGCGAATACGGCCTGGGCAAGATGATCTTTCTGGGCACGACCTGCGGTTATCCCAAGCACACCCCGACGCCCTTTACAGAAGATGATTTCTTCAACGGTTATCCCGAAGAGACCAATGCTCCCTACGGGGTGGCCAAGCGGGCCCTGCTGGTCATGCTGCAGGGCTACCGCGCCCAGTACGATCTGAACGCCGTCTATCTGATCCCCGCCAATCTCTACGGCCCGGGCGACAATTTCGACTATGAATCGAGCCATGTGATCCCGGCTCTGGTGCGCAAGTTCGTCGAAGCCCGCGACGCCGGCACCGAACCGGTCGAGGTGTGGGGTTCGGGGCATGTCTCGCGCGAGTTTCTCTATGTGGGCGACTGCGCCCGGGCGATCGCGCTGGCCCTGGAAAACTACGATGGCGGCGAACCCACCAACCTGGGCACGGGCAACGAGATCAAGATCTGCGATCTGGTGGAGGTGATCCGCACCGCGGTCGGGTATGAGGGCGAGATCGTCTGGGATCGGAGCCGCCCCGACGGACAGCCCCGGCGGCGCCTGGATACCAGCCGGGCCAGAGAGCGCTTCGGATTCGAGGCCGAGATGCCCTTTGAAGAGGGGATCCGCCGCACCGTGGAGTGGTTCGAAGCCCACCGCGGCGAAGCCCGGGGTGTCTGACAGAGTACTCTGTCTCGTTCTCCTGAAATAACGACCGGCTCGGTCTTATGAAAAAGCGATAACATGGGTTAAACTTGCTATACTTTTACATTATTCGACGCCGAGCCGGGCCAGCACCTAGCCTGCGGTAGCATCGATATGTCGCAGTGAGTGATGTTCTCGATACACGTGAATCCATTTTCGTCTCAACCTGAAAACGATATCGAGATGATCAGGGAAATTCCATTGCGAATCACCGGCATCGCGCTACTCTTTCGGCAGCACCCGGAGGAGATATGAGTCGATACCGCCCGCTTGAAAAAACCCCGACGATCAACGAGGCCCTGTACAATATCAGGGTCGAGGGTTTGAAGAAGCTTGCCAGACTCGTGCCGCTGGACGGCGTCAAGATACCGACCCGCAAGCTCGAGCTGATCGAGTACATCATCCGGCGGCTTGCGGGAGACCGCCTGCAGACCATCTGGCAGGGACTCGATGAGCTGCAGAAAGCGGCCGTAGCCGAGGTGGTGCACTCGTCACAGACGCGCTTTGATGCCGATCGTTTCCATGCCAAGTACGGCGAGGATCCCGATTGGGGATCGATGGATCCGTACCGGCGTGACATCAAACCCACGGCGCTGAACTTCTTCTTTTACGGCGGCATCATGCCCGACGACGTGAAGGAAAGATGCACGGCCTTCGTGCCCGAGCCCGTCGAGGCGACGATAGAAACCCTCGAGGTTCTGCCCGCCGAATACGACCTGCCGCAGAGATACTGGGATCCGGAGACCGGCAGGCGGGAGTGGGTGACCGAGCCGGTCGCGCTGACCGTGCGTGACATGGAGCGCCCGGCCCAGCGCGAACTGCTCTCGGTCCTGCGGCTGGCAGATGCACGCAAGATCGCGGTGAGCACCCGGACACGCCGACCCGCGGCGGCGACTGTCAAAACCCTCACCACGGTGCTCGAGGGAGGCGACTACTATGCCTATGAGCCACCTGAAAGTAAGTGGGTCGATCCCAACGCGGGTCCGATCCGGGCCTACGCCTGGCCCCTGCTGATTCAGGCCGGCGGATTGGCTCAGCTTTCGGGCTCGCGGCTTGAACTCACCCGGTCGGGACGCAAAGCACTCTCGGCGCCGGCCCATGAGACGCTCCGCCGGCTGTGGAATAAGTGGGAGGGCACGACCAGATTTGACGAACTCTCGCGGATCGACTGTGTCAAGGGGCAGGGTGGCAGGGGGAAGCGCACCCTGACCGCGATCGCGGGGCGTCGCGTCTCGATCATCGATACCCTCATGGCATGCCCGCCGGGTCGGTGGATCGAATTCGATACCTTTTTCCGTTTTATCAGTGCCACCGGCAACGCCTTTGCAGTGGCCCACAATGCCTGGAATCTCTACATCGGCGAATCCCATTACGGCTCGCTCGGTTACAGCGGGTGCGAGGGATTTCTCGAGCAGCGTTATGCGCTCTGCCTGCTCTTTGAATACGCCGCCACCCTGGGACTGCTGGATGTCGCCTATATTCCGCCGGCCGATGCGCGCCGGGACTACCACGACCTGTGGGGAACCGACGACCTGCCCTATCTCAGCCGGTACGACGGGCTCCTGTATTTCCGCATCAATGCACTGGGAGCGTACGCCCTGGATTTGAACGATGCCTATACACCCGCTCCCATCGAGGCGAAAGGCGTGCTTCAGGTGCTGCCGAACCTCGAAGTGGCCGCAATCGGAGCCGACCTCGAACCGAGCGACCGGCTGGCCCTGGATACGTATGCCGAACCCGTCTCGGATCTGGTCTGGCAGCTGGGGCCCGAGAAGTTACTCGCGGCCGTAGAGCAGGGGCGCTCGGTGGATGAGATCCGCGACTACCTGACGGCCCGCAGCAGCGCACCGCTGCCCGATACGGTCGAGCGTCTGCTGGACGATTGCCGGGAGCGGGCCGGACGTCTGCGCGATCGGGGTCTCGCCCGGCTCATCGAATGCGCCGATCCGGCCCTGGCGGCGCTGATTGCCAACGATGCGAAAATGAGCCGGCACTGCCTGCCGGCCGGCGAGAACCACCTCGTCGTGCCGGCTTCATCAGAAGCGGCCTTTACGCGCGGGCTGCGCAAGCTGGGTTATCTGGTCGCTCCCGACGACGTCGTTGCGAAAACAACGCCCGACTCCTGACCTGATGAGTTCCGTGACTGACAACGCGCTCGTGGTCCAGAGTGACGGGAGTGTGCTCCTGGACGTGCACGCACCGCGGGCCGGGCCGGCGCGGGCCGCCCTGGCGCCCTTTGCCGAACTCGTCAAGAGTCCCGAGCACGTCCATACCTACCGCCTCACGCCGCTGTCGATCTGGAACGCGCGGGCGGCCGGCATGAGTGCCGAAGAGATGGTGGCGGCCCTGCGCGCAAACGCGCGCTATGACATACCGGAGAACGTGGAGCGGGAAATCGTGGAACTGGCCGCCCGCTACGGGCGCGTGGTTCTGGAACGCGACGGCGACGAGTTGCGCTGTACCTGCCGTGACCCTGCCACCGCCGAGCTTCTGTTCCGCGACCGTCACGCCGGACCCCGGCTGACCGACCGCATCGATGAGCGGACTTTCAGAGTTTCACCGGCTGAGCGCGGGGCGCTCAAACAGGCCCTGGTCGTAGCCGGCTACCCGGCCGAAGATCTGGCCGGCTACGTGGCCGGCGAACCCCTGGACTTCTCGCTGCGCGAGCACACCGTTTCGGGTCGCACGTTCGCGGTTCGCGACTACCAGCGCCAGGCCGCCGAGGCTTTTTACCTGGCCGGCTCGACGCGCGGCGGCAGCGGGGTCATTATTCTGCCGTGCGGGGCGGGCAAGACCATCGTCGGGCTGGCGGCGATGGAGATGGTGGGGCAGACGACCCTGGTGCTGGCCACCAGCCTGACGGCGGTCAAGCAGTGGCGCCGCGAACTGCTCGACAAGACCACCCTGGGGCCGGACGATATCGCCGAGTACACCGGCGAGCGCAAAGACACCGGCCCGGTCACCCTGACCACCTATCAGGTCATGACCTGGCGGGCCGATCGCCGGGACGACTTCCCGCATCTGGAGCTGTTCCGGGCCCGCTCGTGGGGCCTCATCATCTACGATGAAGTGCACCTGCTGCCGGCGCCGGTCTTCAGGGTGACGGCCGAACTGCAGGCCCGGCGGCGACTGGGCCTCACTGCGACGCTCGTGCGCGAAGACGGCCGCGAAGGCGATGTGTTCGCGCTGATCGGTCCCAAGCGCTTCGATGTGCCCTGGAAGGATCTCGAACGCCAGGCCTGGATCGCAGCCGCATCCTGTGTCGAGATACGCGTGCCGATGGGCGAGGAGCGCCGCATGGAGTACGCCCTGGCCCAGCGCCGGGCCCGGTTCCGGATTGCGGCCGAGAATCCGGCCAAGCTGGAGGTTCTGCAAGACCTGCTCGACCGGCACGCCGAGGGGCGTATTCTGGTTATCGGCGGGTATCTGTCACAGGTCGCAATGATTGCGAAACAGATCTCGGCGCCGCTCGTGACGGGAAAGACCGCACCGGGGGAGCGGGAGACGATCTACGAACGGTTCCGGCAGGGGGATCTGCGCTGCATCGTGCTCTCGAAGGTGGGCAACTTCGCCCTCGATCTGCCCGATGCCGATGTGATGATCCAGGTCTCGGGTACCTTCGGCTCGCGCCAGGAAGAAGCGCAACGCCTCGGCCGCATCCTGAGACCGAAACGAGACGGCCGCGGGGCGCACTTTTTCACCCTGGTTTCGCGCGACACCCGCGAAGAAGTGTTCGCCCACCGGCGCAAGCTCTTTCTCACCGAGCAGGGGTATTCGTACGAGATCGTGGATCTGCCCCGAGCCTGATCGTAGCCGAACGGTGTGCGTTCGCTTAACGGTGACGGATAAAGTCGTCGGGGAGGACGTCGATGTCTTTACAGATTTTGCGAAGGAGGCTGGGCGAAATGTCACGTCCGGGATGAAATGGAACGGTAGTACGGCGACCGTCAATATGCCGAAACTGCTTATGGGATCCCTTCTGCCTGACCTCTTGAAATCCGAGTGCAGATAAAATCGCCGTTACCTCACGGGGACTCAATACAGGAAGCCGCGACATCTGTTAGGTCGTAATGGTCTGAATTCCGATGAACTCAGCTTCCAGTTCCGGCTCCCCGTCTTCAAGCAGAAGCTCGATTACCTCTTTCAGATTGGCCTGAAGTTCATCTAGTGTTTCGCCCTGTGTATGTGCGCCGGGAAATCCCGGTACGTAACCAACAAGAAGACCCGTGTCTGGATCTCGCTCAACGACAGCGGTGAACTTCCGCATGCGACCTCCTTCAGCAACCACCTATCATGTTTCGTATTATGATAACCATTCGGTCATAAGGAAAGGCTCGGTGGGCAGTCCCTCGAAGTGGATGAATCGTTCCAGCAGGGGCGAGCGGCGGTGATCGTAGCGTCGGGTAACGCTGCCCTGTCTTTCTCCCCTGCGTTCCAGCAGACCGAAATCGTACAGGGGACAAAGTAAGAGGTTATCCAGAGTGATCATGATCGCCGACCGGGGAGACAATTCCGGAGATAATCCCGGAATCGCCTCGACCTCCTCGGCGTACTTGCTGGTTGCATATTCCCAGGCAGCGGCGATCCTTTCGGTGATGGTCGCCGGAAGCAGTTCCACGGCCAGTGTCGGCAGATCGTACCATTCACAGGGGAGAACGGAGAACCGCCAGAGCGCGAAGGCCGCCGCCTTCCGCACGGAGGTGTCCAGGTTACCTGAGCGTGCCGCTGCGTCCGGAGAGAGAGCGAAGAGAGCCAGGAACATCTCGGCCAACAAGTCGCCCGCGTGCTCGGGAGCGAGCATTCGCCGGCCCTGTTTCGTAAGACACATTCGTCCCCGGTTGATACGAAGCAGGGAACGCTCTTTGAGCAGGCGGCCCAGTTCATCGACGGGATGGGTCGTGTCACCGCTTTCGTCTGCCGCAGGAGGTTCCCAATCGTCGGGAAGCCACTGCGACCACTCCCGTCGCGAGAGGAGTTCTGTGACGAAGGCGGGTTCGGGGATACCGCCTTCCTGGATGGGAATGCACCCTCCTCTGGCGTCGATCGATGCGAGGAACCCGTGTGAATGCTCGAAGGCCGTTATCCCTGACAATTCTTCGGCCGGCAGGGAACGATCGAATATCATGGCCGATTCCGGGCGATCCCATTCGTCATTTATCAGCAGGTTGTACTGTCTGGAGCTGAGTCCGCCGTAATCAGGATCGGCCAGTTCCTCGAAACGGTGTTCCTGCACTTTCATGAATTGCTCAAAGTCCCGCTTGCGGCTCAGGACAGGCTTCTCTTCTTCAATAGCCCGATGGATGAAGTAGTTGAAGAATTCAGCCGGATTTTGTGAGGCGGGCTCCCACTGTTCAGGCTCGGGCAGATGGCGCAGGAGCTGGTCCGCGACGAGGGTATTGAACAGGTCGGGATCGAAATCGCCGCCCAGCCACAGCTTGTTCCGGGCATGGTCGGGGTGCGCAGGATCCTCTAGAATGGCCAGCATCTCGTAGAATCCGTCGGTACCGCCGCAGTCTTCGGGCGGTGCGGCGCCCTCGCCATCCGTACAGCGCGGTCGTATCAGACTCTTGCCGGGGGGCAGTACCTTCTCCACCGTCAGTTCATGCTCCCACATGTCGCCCCAGTCGTACATGTATCGGAAAGTGAATCCCACTCCGGGCAGGACATCCGCCAGTGTTGCATGCCGTGCATCGCGCACACCCATTGCGGGCCAGTAGCCGGCCGGACCGACGATACCCCAGCGCTCTCCCCCGATGAGATACTCATACAGGTGGCGATTCTCCCACGGCATGACAATCTGGATGGCCAGGTGGAAGAGATGGAGGCTCAGGACATCGGGAACCTCCAGGAGCCGCCAGACGGGGGGATCCGTGCCCGCGAGAGTAAGCCGGATGGCGTATCCGCCCGAGCCATCCGAGCGGCCCCAACCGGCGGGTTTGCGGGTTCGGGGTTTGACGATGCCCCGGGCGGGGCCGAGAGGAGATTTACGGGGACGTCGCGACATAGATGTGAAGGCTATTGATCATCGCACCGTTGCACAACGAAGAATTCACTGCATCGTGCGATGCAGAGATGAAGCGGATGTGTAATAGCCTTTTTGCATAAGATGTAATAGCCTTGCTACTTTGAGTATAATAGCCTTTTTGCATTGATTATAATAGCCTTATTTCATATGCTGTAATAGCCTTTTTGCGTAAAAAGGATGCAGCAGACACCTCAGGAGTACCGGATGACAATCATTCCCCGGCATCTGGCCTCGAGGGTTGAACACGCTCTCGGTATGAGCAGAGTCGTCAACATCGTCGGGCCCCGACAGTCCGGCAAGACAACGCTTGTCAGGGATCTGATTGCATCAACCAGGTACTTCACCCTCGATGATGACGCCGTTCGGGCTGCAATCGAAGCGGATCCTTACGGTCAGCTTCACCTTCTCTCTGAGGAATCCGAAGAGACCGGCCGACCGATCGTTATCGACGAGGTCCAGCGCGTGCCGGCAATCACTCTGGCACTGAAACGGATCGTCGACTCCAACAGGCGTTTCGGCCAGTACCTGCTCACCGGTTCATCGAACGTCTTTACCGCCGGTGAAGCCTATGACTCGCTGGCCGGGCGGGTCGTGACCCTGACATTGCGGCCCCTCAGCACGGCGGAGATCGCGGAAAGTTCGCCGTGCCGCCTTCTTGATGTGGTCGCCGAGAAATCGGACGATTGCCTCGACGCACTTCCCCGGCCGGTACCTGTTGAGCGGTCACACGTCATCGATCTGATGGTGCGGGGCGGTTTTCCGGAAATCCGCCCTCTCTCTGATTCCGACCGCATGCTGCGCTATGCAGACTACCTTGATACGATCGTCGAACGCGATGTGGCGCCTGTGGTCCCGATCCGAAAGCCGGATATTTTGCGACGTCTGATCGACCAGACGGCGGCACGGACGGCGCAGGAGCTCAACGTCGCCGATCTGTGCCGGGCGCTCGGTGTGCGCAAAGAGACGGTGAACGACTATCTCGATATTCTCTCACGTCTCGGAGTCATACACCGGCTCGGTGCCTGGACATCCTCGGGAGCCAAGCGGGAAATCAAAGCCCCGAAGCTGCATTTCATGGATACCGGCTGCGTCACAGCATTGAGGGGAGAAGACTCATCAAGCTTCGATCTCGGTGCCGATCCAACGGCGTTCGGTCACCTGTTGGAGACATTTGTCTTCAGCGAACTGGAAAAAACTCTACCGCACCTTTCGAAACGCTGGCGCCTCTATCACTGGCGGTTGCCACCCCATGAAATCGATATCATCGCCGAGTCACCGGGACGGCTGCTGGCACTGATCGAGATCAAAGCCACGACCCACGTTGACAGGCGTGACTTTCGCCATATCGACTGGTTTTTAGCTCAAGGACCAGGGTGCAGTTATCGCGGGGTCGGATTCGTTGTCTATCTCGGCGAAGAACTGTTGTCGTTCGGTGAGGGCAGGATCGCCCTGCCGCTGTCGATGCTGTGGTCGTTTTAACACCTCTCAATCATGCGACAGAGGGAATGAGCATCTCGACTGTTTTCTGACTCGGGGACCGGGGTACAGGTGTCGTGGCGAACTCACACATCGGCTCCGACGCCGAGCCGGGTCAGCACCCACCCGGCAACGTCTTCGATATTTCTCGGCAGTGAAAGAACCCGCGCTTCAGGTCCTTCCTGTCCGGAGTCTGAGCCCCCGAAGATCGACTCGCCCTGCGCGGCGATGACGATCCCCTCCCAGTCGTGGTTGGCGTCGTCGGGGCCGAGGTCGTTGCCGGGGGTGTAGAGCATGTCGTCGGTGATGCGGCCGGGTCGCAGCGTGCCGGGGGTCGGGGTGTCGGTCAGAAGGCGCCGGTCCACTGTGCCGATACTGCGCCAGGCCGGGGTGCCGGTCAGAAGGCGCCGGTCCACGGTGCCGATGCTGCGCCAGGCCAGATCGCCGAAGTAGATCATCAGATCGGGCGGGATACCGGTCACGGCCCGGTAGAGGTCGCGCGGCCGGTGGCAGTGGGTGCCCATCGGCCGGCCCCGGTCGTCGGGCAGGGCGTCGAGTTTGTCCGTCAGTTCGGCGAGCAGAGCGTCGACCATGGCCGGCTCGACGA
>CAZNUA010000082.1:0-1322 GCA_964576115.1 uncultured Gemmatimonadota bacterium | reverse complement strand
ACGATCAGCAGGTTCAGGGCCGCGCGCTCGGCACGAGGCACCGCTGAATCCAGCGCGTTCAGGGTCTCGGCGATCTCGGCATCGATCAGGCCGTAGTAGTCCCTGATGGCGTCCCGCCAGGGTGAATCGGGCTCGTGGAGCCGGTGGGCGGGATCGTGATAGCGCCAGAAAGCGTGATGGATGCGGTCGGTGCCCATCTCGACCAGCATGGCGAAGGTCCAGGGCCGGGTGGTGAGCAGGTGCCGGAAGAGCCGGAAGCGCCGCCGGGTCTGCCGGATGATGGCCTCGAGGAGCTGCTCGCGCCCGAGAGTGCGGAAACCGGAAATATCGAACTCGTACTCGCCGACAGTCGCTTCGATCTCGGCCGCCAGTGCGGGCGGGTAGGTGGCGCTCTCCGACAGGGCGGGGGCCAGGGGGCCGCTGACCATCTCGCCCCGGATCGGGGTCGGCGGCCAGGTACCGGGTACGCCTACCACGATCGAATGGTCCCCGGGCCGGTCGAGACGGTCCCAGATCCGGGGAGCGCGCACGTCGCGGCTGGTGGCCACGGCGAGCGGGGTGTAGCCGTAATCGGGCCGGTTCCGGAAACCGTAGAGACCCAGCTGGCCCGGATCGCGGCCGCTGGTCATGACCGACCAGGCCGGGACCGTGATGGGGGGATGACAGGAACGCAGGGAACCCCAGTTCGTGCCCTCACGCCGGCCGCCGGGGGGATCGTCGCGAATGCTGCCGCCCGGCCCGGGAGTGTCGTTTCCGCTGCGCAGGCCGCTGCGCAGGGCCGTGACGGCCGGCATCCCGGCGGCGAAGGCTTCGAAGACGAGCCGGGGATCGGCGCAGTCCAGACCGATGATGCACACGCGGGGAGTCATGTCGGGCAGGATACGCTCCGGGCCGCCGCTGGTGAATGGGAATCGGCGAACCCCCCGGTGAACCATCGGGCGAACCCCCGTCGAACCCCCGGACAAAATTAAGGTTGTTTTATCCTTAGACTGCAGGGCGAAATCGGAAAATATTCTGCACATACCCGGAAATTTACTTCCGGTCGAGAGGGGACAGGGGGCAAACCCGTGCCGTGTCATTCTGCAACGACAGTGTCCGCGATCGTCAGACAGAAAGATATTCGGACTCCGAAAATTACGCCCTTTTCGCTCTGTAAATGATTGCCGGAGAATACACTACGCGTTTCGGACAATGACTTTCCGAGGGGCGGAAATTTTATTTCCGAAAGAAGTTATCCACATGCTGTGGATAAACCTGTACCTCCGTTCTGGCACGGGGCTTGCGCATATAAAGGGGCGCAAGACCTCCCCGGGGAGCGTCTC
>CAZNUA010000081.1:0-11240 GCA_964576115.1 uncultured Gemmatimonadota bacterium | reverse complement strand
TCTTCATCCAGCTTTTTATTAACGCTGTCGATCCAACCAAAACAGAGCGCTTCTTCAACCGCATCATTGTATGGAATCCGGGGCTTCTCTGCTTCCTTGCGGTAGTAAACCAACCAGACCTCTTTTTCTCTATGGGAGTTTTTCTCCAACCAGGCCCGCCAAGCATCTCGATTAGTCACGTATAACGTTTGAGCAATTTCCATCTCTTCTCTCTCGGTATACTACCTTGCTTTCGTGTTATGCGTGCTAACAGCTTGCGCGTCAGCTGCGGTGGCGCCATGATGACGCGCTCACGGATAGTCTATCCGCTGCCAGCGACAACTGCATGCGCTGGTTAGGTGATCAATCATGTGCTAGGATTATGAAATCGGTTATAGAGTCCGATTTGAATGCACTGGCAAAACGTCTTCTACAGATGCTGTCAGATAATCGTCTACTGTGCGAATGGTTGGTAAGTCGATATATCAATTAGGAGACAAACCTTGCAGATAGCTCGCTTGGGCCTCTCAGTTATCATCTTGCTCGGCGGCGCATGCAGTTCTAGATCGACTTCATCAACTCATCAGTTCAGGCAGTATGTAGAGAATGGTATCCAGATATCAGAAACGACAGGCGGTCCGAAGTATGATTCAGACTTATTTCGATATGACGTCGATTGTGTAATACCTCCCAGCTCAATTGAAGAAACGATTCTGGAGCAGCCTTTTAAATTCTCCTCTGATGAAGATGGCAATCTGTATATATCCGATTGGGGTAAGGGTGCAGTTCTTGTCTACCATCCTGATGGCCGGTACTCCCACACTATTGGACGAAAGGGGTATGGGCCTGGTGAGTTCCAGCAACCACGCATTCAGGAAGTTCGCAATGGCGAGGTCACTCTAATAGACAATTCTCGCCGTCGACTGTTTACGTACACAGTGAGTGGCCGGTATATAGATGAAATTGTTCCCCCAAGAGTTCCAACAGTTCCCAGAACCGCCTGGTATACAAATACTTACTACACCTTGGATGATGGCTCACACGTGCACCTGTTCTTTAATCGTGACCCTTCACGACTCAGATACACGATGCAGCAGTGTGCTCTCTTTACCAGCCCAGAGGGCGATACGATAGCTGCAATCACCACTCCGTGGGTAGATGAGGGCTTCACCTATGAAGCAATGATCACCACCAGCGCAGGAGTCAGAATTGCTCCAAGCCCATACCAATACCCATTCGGGCCGGAACCAGCATGTGTTTTCAATTCGCATGTCGGTGTTGTGATTTGCTCTGGAATTGAACCTGTCTATAGGGTGTACCTACCTGATGGTGAACTTGGACAAGAAGTGAGGGTTGTACAGGATCCACAAATTGTCACCAATTCGATGCAGCAGCACGTGAAAGATACCATTCTGAGTATCTACCGGGCACAATCGGAGGAGATAAGCCAAGCAGATCAAAACAAGGTCGACAGCCTTCAATTCCCCGAGACGGTTGCTTTCTGCTCAAAGATTGAGATTGAAGATAATGGATACATCTGGGTCAGGGTTCCTCAGTACCCACGGGGGGTTGCAAGTGACTTGAATACAACATGGCGCGTGTTCAGTCCGGAGGGAGAGTACCTGGGATGTACTGTTCGCCCGAAGGGGATACTGGCGAATGATAGGAGCATCTACAATGGGCGTTTGCTAATCATGCGCTCGGATTCTATCACCGGTGAGTGGCTGCCAACAGTTTACCGAGTAGTACCAGTACATGAGGGATTACCATACCCAAACTGAGCACAAATAACGTTCACCTGCTTCCCGCCAGGATCCCCGACAGCCTGAAGGTGAAGGCGTATTCGCAGGGCACATCGGCTGGTGAAATGTCGGGCGGTTCGAGCAGTAGCAGATCCCCGCTCCAGCGGTGCTCGACTGGTGTCTCCAGACCGAGCATGTCGAGTGCGAACGGCTTGCCGGCCGTCAAGCCCGTAATCCGTACCGCCTCCCTCGGCCAGCCGAAGACGATGACGTAGAGATCGTCCCCCTTGCGGGTGAAATACGGCCCGGTCGCATCCCGCTCCTGCTCTGCTGATCCGCTCCAGGCCCGGGTGCCGTAGATCGCATCGCCGTTGACCTCGAGCCAGGCCCCGATGTCGAGGAGCCGCTGCTGCTGGATGACCGGGATCCGCCCGTCGGCGGTGGGGCCGACGTTCAGCAGCAGGTTGCCGCCCCGGCTGACCACATCCACCAGTTCCCGGATGAGTTCGGCCGAGGTCCGGTAGTCGTCGATCCCCTCGGCCCGGTTGAACCCGTACGAACCGCCCATACCCCGGCTCTCTTCCCAGGCGTGCCCGACCCCGACGGCTTCGGTGTCCTGGTACTCGCTCGAGTAATAATCGCCGTGCCGGCCGGGCATGCCGCGGGCCCAGCGGTCGTTGACCACGACCTCATGCCGGTTGGGTGCTTCGTTGTAGAGCCAGGCCAGGAACTCCCTGGTGTGCCAGTACTCCTCGCTGCCGTCCCACTCGCCGCCGTCGGAAAAGATCAGGGCCGGCTGATAGGTGGTGACCAGCTCGCGGAGCTGGGGCAGAACGTGTCCGGTGACATAGTCCTCTTCGGGGATGCGGTAGGTCTCGACCGTTTCACGATCCAGGTAGTACCCCGAGGGCCGGCGGTGGGTCCAGCTGCTCTCCCACTCGATCAGGGAGTAGTACAACCCCATCCACAGACCCGCCCGGCGCACCGCGGCTGAAAGGTCGCCGACCAGGTCGCGGTGCGGTCCGACGGCTGAACTGTTCCAGTCCCGCTTGTACGGACTCCGGGTGGGCCAGAGGCAGTAACCGTCGTGGTGCTTGCTCGTCAGGACCACATAGCGGGCGCCCGAGCGGGCGAAGAGGTCGGCCCACTGATCGGGATCGAAGAGTTCGGCCCCGAACAATGGTCCGAAGTCGCGGTATGCGAAATCGTCGCCGTAGACCCGCCGGTGGAAGGCGTCGCCGCCGTGCAGGCTGTCGCCGATCACGCTGGCGTAGTACCACTCGGCATAGGAGGCGTAGCGGCGTTCTGAAAGCGGACGCCAGGCGGGCACCGAGTAGACCCCCCAGTGGATGAAGATCCCGAACCGGGCCTCGGTGAACCAGGCCGGGATCGGCCGGGCATCAAGTGAATCCCAGGTCGGTTCATAGTGCTGAGCCCGGGCTGGAAGACAGAGCGAGCCCACCAGACAGAAGGCCGGTACGAGAGCGGCGGCATTTTTCATGACATGATCTCCGATTTTACCGTCCTCCCGTCCGCTCCAGGGTGTCGTAGAGCGGGTGGGCGGGGTGGACGTGAGCCCCGCCGTCTGAAACGGTGACCGCCATGATCCGCACCGCGGGATCTCCGGGCAGGGTCAGCGTTCCCGTCCCCGCCGGCCGCTCGAGGCAGATCCCGAACAGATAGGCATACGCATACGGCTGGTTGATCCCGTCGATGGAGTGGTGATGCGAGCAGAACCAGGCCACCGGCGAGCGCTTGATGAAACCCGGCTCGAGTCCGTCATACTCTTCGGACACCCGCGTCCGGGCCGGGCGGTTGTGCTCCGGATCGGCCGGGATCTGTGTCTCGACCCGTTTCCAGATACGGTTATCCCACTGCCCGAGGTAGCCCCCCCAGTCCGGTACGGTTACCTCCTCGATTTCCTCGCCCACCCGGAAGGCGGTCGTCCGGTCCCCCTCGGCGGAAGCGGCCAGCAGGTAGATCCGGTCGTACTCGCCCGCGGGCAGGGAGATCGTCTGACCTCGGCAGACCACCGCGTCGGGTTCCGTGCCCTGACCGCCGGCCAACTGGAAGGGGATGCCGTCATAGAGGATCCGGTCGGGCAGCATCTCGGCCGGCAGGCAGCGGCCGTCGCCCGTGAACCCTTCCCGGGCGCGGGTTGAATCCTGGCTGGTCACGATCCGGCCCCAGGGGAGGGCGACCGTCCGGGTACGGGGAGCGGTGAGCCGGACCGGAGCCCGGGTGAGCCGTACCGCGAAACTGCGGACCTGATACGGCGAGAGATCGGTCACCAGCTCCCCGTCGTTCACATCCGCCCGGCCCAGACGCATCTCCTGCCCGTTCACTTCCCGGGCCGAGGTGACCGGAGCGGCGAAACCGACCCGGATCCCTTCGGCCGGCCGGCCGTCGAGCTCGACCAGACGCACGATGACCTCGTCACTCTCCTCGGCTCGTTTCACCGCCAGCACGCGCACCCGGTTGGTGTTCAGGTGCAGCAGGGAGAAGGTGCGGCCGAGCGGGCCCTCATGACGGGGGGCAATGAAGGCCAGCAGAGGCTGATTGAGGCGCCGGGCCTGCAGGTCGGTTCGCCCCTCGCGCCAGTCGCCACTGTGGCCGGCCAGACCGTAGATGAACTCGTGGTGACCCCAGTCCTGGGTGGCCTGATCGGGGTAACTCCGGGTGATGCCGGGGCTGTAGATCAGGGTCAGACGCAGGGTGCGGTCGTCGGGTTTGTCGGAACCGTACTTGCAGTCCGAAAGCACCGTCACACCGTACTCGCCGCTCGTGTCGGTCAGGTCGAACCACTGGTGCGAGGGGACCTCGTACTTTGTGGAATCGTTGTTACCCCGGCGGATGGTGCCGATATCCCAGTTGTAGGTGGCCTCGGGATTCGCCGCGCTCAGGGGGAAGGTGGCTTTCAGGGCCGTTGACCCGATCCGCCAGTCGATCTCGTTGTCGAACTCGACCCGGTCACCGGCCTCCCCGGCCGCCAGCCGGATCGTCTGCACGAACCGGGAACCCTCGGTCTCGCGGTCGATCTCGACCGCCACCCGGACCGGCCCGTTTTCGACCACGCGGATCCGGGCCGGTCCCGAGACATAGCCGCGCGGGGGCTGGCGCTGATCGGACCAGTCCATGTTCCAGGCCGGCCACTGGGCCGGCCGGTTGTGCTGCAGCGCCAGGCGGGCCGGGGCCGAGAGGAGCTCTCGGCCCAGGCTCTTGTCGAAGATGCCGGCCACGTCGCCGTTGCTGTCCAGGCGGATGCGGTAGCGGGCGTTTTCGAGTGAAGTGTGGGTCACACCGAGAGGTGAAACCGCCGGGGCGGCTTCGGCCGGCTGGACGTCGAAGACCGCGAAGCCCACCGAGGGCACCCGGGCCAGGAAGAGGACCGTGGCGATCCCGTCATCGGAGCCGGCGAGCTGGGCCGGTACCTCGGCCCCGTTGGGACCGACCACCCGCACCGCCGGCGGCACGCCGCCGGGGAAAGCAAGGCTGACCTCGACCACGTCTTCGCGCTCGATCGCGAGCGGGTTGTAGACCACGATGGCGGTCCCGTCAACCCGGGTGTCGAGGCCCGAAGCGATGGCGTCGGTCGAACCGGTGATCACCCCGGCGAACTGGTTCATCGCCAGCACGGCGTCGTTCCACGAGTACTCGTACGCCTTGGGGATGCTGGTGCCGGGCAGGATGTCGTGGAACTGCCCGCCCATGACCAGGGTCCAGGCATCGGTCAGTCGCTGCCGCGGGTAGACCGGGCCCCCCAACCACTCGGCCGCCACTGCCGCCCGCTCGGCGGCGTCGGCCAGCACCTCGTTGTGTCGGTTCCAGCGTTTGATGTAGGTCTGTGAGGTGATCGAGCCGGCTGAGTGCTCGATCAGGAGCAGGTCGCCCTTGTAACGCGGCAGTCGCGCGGCCTGTTCCGGGGTGATGTCGAGGAACATCTGCTCGGCGGTGGCCGAGACGACCTGCAGCGGCCCTTCACCCACCACGACCGGCGGCCCCGGTTCCGGGGCGGGCTCTTCCGGCTCGCCATACCGGCGACGGCGCCGCTCGGGGGGGAAGACATATTCGCTCCCCGTGACGGTCGCCTCCATGCAGGCCACCGAGTTCTCGGTGGGCGAACCGCCGGTATCGCCGGTGCCGTAGTAGTGGTAGTCGGCGTGGACACCTCCCTCGCGACCGTTGGCTTCGACCCGCTCGATCCACATCTCACTCGTCGAGAGGTCCTCTCTGACCTGGCTGCCGTAACTCAGCGGGTTGAGGGCGGCGATCACGCTACCGCCATCCAGGCCCTCCCAGACGCCGACGTTGAAGGGGATGCCGTTGGCCGAGTTCCACGACAGCTTCTGGGTCGAGAAACCCGTGATGCCGCAGTGGGCCAGGATACCGGGCAGCGAAGCGGGAAAGCCGAAACAGTCGGGGAGCATGTACTCGGCGCTTTGTGTCCCGAACTCGTGCCGGAAGTACTGGCTGCCGTAAAGGACCTGCCGGATGAGCGATTCGGCCGAGGGGACGTTCACATCGCTCTCCTCCATGGACGAACCACAGGGGAACCAGCGGCCGGCGGCGACATACTCCTTCACCCGTTCGTAATCGACCGGGTAGTACTCCTTCATCATGCGGTAGCGGTTGGCGCCGCTGAAGTTGAAGACGTAGTGCGGGTATTTCTCGAACAGGGCGAAATTGTCGTGCATCGTCTTCGGGAGATACTCCTCGATCGTGCGCACGTAATCCCACCGCCACTGCGTGTCGAGGTGGGCGTATCCGACCACATAAAGGGTCGGATCCCGGCTCAGGTCGGGCGCTTTGCTGCAGCCGATGGTACTGAGTGCGGTCAGACACGCCACCAGCAAGGTCATCAAGGGGACGGCTCTCCGTATCATGGTGCTTCCTCCCGGCAGGCGGTCTTCGGGTGGGGGGCTGCGGGGCTCTGCCACTTTCCAGCATACTGCTCTTCAAGCCGACCCGCCAGCGGCGGGAGGACGGTTCTGCGATCCTTCTCGAGGCGGGCACCCTCGCAATTGAGCAGGTGCATCGGTGACCTGTCGCAGGGTATTGTCAGCCGCAGAACCTGTCGGTACCCGAATGCAAACACACCTTGGGGAGGCATCTGATGCAGCGGACATTCTCGCGACGCTCGTTCTTTTCCCGCAGCGCCGGCCTGGGAGCCGGGGCGTTCCTGATGCCCCGTGGGCTCATCGGAGGCAACCGATCCGGTCAAGCCGGCCAGGCGGGGCAGGTTCCCATGATCGCCTCGAGCCACGCCAACCAGACCGGTCGCAACGCCGTCGCGGCCGGGTACGAGATCCTGGCCGGGGGAGGGTCGGCTCTGGATGCGGTCGAGACAGCGGCCAACATCGTCGAGGACGATCCCGAGGATATGAGTGTGGGTTATGGGGGTGCGCCGAACGAAGCCGGGGTGGTCCAGCTCGACGCCTCGATCATGGACGGTCGGACCTACAACGCCGGGGCGGTGGGTTGTCTGGAGAACATCCGCCACCCCTGCTCGGTGGCCCGGATCGTCATGGAGCATACCGATCACGTCCTGCTGGTGGGTTCCGGAGCGCTCGCTTTCGCGAAAAAGTGGGGCTTCGAGGAAGAGAACCTGCTGACCGAGCGGGCCCGGTTGGCCTGGCTGCGCTGGCGCGAGAACCTGAACGAGAGCGATCATTGGGGTCCCCCCGAGCACCTGCGCGACCGCCCCGATCTGGCCGCTCACCTCAACCGGCTCCATCCCGAGGAATATCATCACGGCACCGTCAACCTGCTGGCGGTCGATACCGCGGGCAACGTGGCCGGTATCACGACTACCAGCGGGTACGCGTCGAAGATCCCCGGGCGGGTGGGGGATTCTCCGATCATCGGAGCCGGGCTCTATGTCGACAACGAGGTCGGCGCCGCAGGCGCGGTGGGCCGCGGCGAAGATGTGATCAAGACCTGCAGTACCTTCTATATCGTGCTGCGCATGGCGCAGGGTCGAAGCCCGCAGCAGGCCTGCCTCGATGCCCTGGAGATGATCGTCGCGCGCTACCGGAACGTGAATCCCGACTACTTCCCCGGCGAGCACTTCGTGGCCGTCAACCGGGCGGGGGAGACCGGCTGTGCCGCCATGCATGGTCGGGCGCGTATGGCGGTCGCGACCGGGGCGGGGGTGAATCTGACCGAGGGCCCCGGTCTGCGCTGAGGGTGGAGTCCGGGCGGCTCTGTGCCCGGCCTGGTGCTCGTATTGAGCTGAGCCGGAATCAATCCTAGACACGTTGAACCGGCGCGTGCATCATGCGGCGGTGCAGCGCACCCGCCCTTTTTCTGACCGGATAACGCGGGGGATTCCATGCCCGGAACCGATTTCATACGCACAATCGTCGAACAGGATCTGGCCGAGGGTACCCACGGCGGGCGGGTGGCCACCCGCTTCCCGCCCGAGCCGAACGGCTACCTGCATATCGGTCATGCCAAGTCGATCTGTCTCAACTTCGGTATCGCCCGGCAGTACGGGGGCACCTGCAACCTGCGTTTCGACGATACCAATCCAAGTACCGAGGAGACCGAGTACGTCGAATCGATCATGGCCGACATCCGGTGGCTCGGTTTCGAGTGGAACGGCGAGGACCGCTACGCCTCCGATTATTTCGAACAGCTCTACCAATGGGCCTGCGAGCTGATCCGCAAGGGGCGGGCGTATGTCGACAGCCTGAGTGCCGAGGAGATCAGCGCCTACCGCGGCCGGTGG
Organism: uncultured Gemmatimonadota bacterium; assembly: GCA_964576115.1. Lineage (GTDB taxonomy): Bacteria > Blakebacterota > Blakebacteria > Blakebacterales > Blakebacteraceae > CAYSYY01. The sequence goes on along the minus strand of CAZNUA010000081.1, from coordinate 2,789 downwards.
GATGAACCGGGCCGCGAGAGCCCCTGGCGCGATCGTCCCGCCGAAGAAAGTCTCGATCTCTTCGCACGCATGCGGGCCGGCGAGTTCGCGGACGGCGAGCACGTCCTGCGCGCGAAGATCGATATGAGCAGTCCCAACGTCAATCTGCGCGATCCGATCATGTACCGGATCCGCCACGCCAGCCACCACCGCACCGGCGACGACTGGTGCATCTACCCGACGTATGACTGGGCCCACGGGCAGTCCGATGCGGTCGAAAAGATCACCCACTCGATCTGCACCCTCGAGTTCGAGAACCACCGCCCCCTCTATGACTGGTTTCTCGAAGCCCTCGAACTCGCCGAACCTCCCCGGCAGTACGAGTTCGCCCGGCTCGATCTGACGCGGACCATCGTCAGCAAACGCCGGCTCCTGCGGCTCGTGAATGAGGGGCACGTTACCGGCTGGGACGATCCGCGCATGCCGACGCTCTCGGGTCTGCGCCGACGGGGCTACACCCCCGAGGCGATCCGCGCCTTCTGCGACCGGATCGGCGTGGCGAAGACCAACAGCATGGTCGACATCCGCCTGCTCGAGCACTGCCTGCGGCAGGATCTCGAGGCCAGGGCCGAACGCCGCATGGCGGTCCTGCACCCGCTCAAGGTCGTGATCGAGAACTGGCCCGAGGAGCGGGTCGAGGAACTGGAATTTCCCAACCATCCCGACCGGCCCGAACTCGGTACCCGGACGGTGCCCTTCAGCCGCGAGATCTGGATCGACGCCAACGACTTCCGCCGCGATCCACCGAAGAAGTTTCACCGCCTGGCCCCCGGGCGCGAGGTGCGTCTGCGCTGGGCCTTTATTGTGATGTGCACGGGGGTGGATGAGGATCCCGATACCGGAGAGGTCGTCGGACTGCGCTGCACCTACGATCCCGAAACCCGCGACGGGCACGCCCCCGACGGGCGGAAAGTACGGGGGACCATCCACTGGGTTTCGGCCGCCCACGCCGTGGACGCCGAGGTGCGCCTCTACGACTATCTCTTCACCCGCGAGAATCCCAATGAGGTCGAGGGGGGCGGGGAGTTCACCGACCATCTCAATCCCGACTCCCTGGACGTGCTCGCCGGGTGCAAACTCGAACCCGCTCTGACCGGGGCCGAACCGGGGGTGCCGGTTCAGTTCGAACGGCAGGGCTACTTCGTACTCGATTCCGTCGATTCGACCCCTGAAGTACCCGTGTTCAACCGCGCGGTTTCACTGCGCGATTCGTGGGCGAAGATCGAACAGAACGCCGCTCCGACTGCCTGATAGCGGATCCCGGGTTGTTACTGATCCTTGTCCCGGGGTGGTGATTGGGATTATAAACAAGAATTGTTCCTGATAACTTGAGTATCATACTGCGGAGACAATGAAATGACCGATTCGGGAATGCATGTTCTGTCATCCACCGACGATGCCGTCGGGATCGAAGAGGTCACCGCTCTGCTGACCGCTTCCCGGGCGGTTCTCGCCTCGACTTCCTTTGAGGAGTGCGCCCGCACGATCTTCGATGAGGCCTGTCGGATCACCGGTGCGCGTTCGGGATACGTGGCCCTTCTTTCTCCCGACGGATCGGAGAACGAGGTTCTCTTCCTCGAAGCCGGCGGTCTGCCCTGCGATGTCGAACCCGACCTGCCCATGCCGATCCGGGGTCTGCGGGCTGAGGCCTACACCCGCAATGCCGTCGTCTGGGACAATGAATTCATGGCCAGCGAGTGGATGGAATTCATGCCTGAGGGCCATGTCGAACTGCGCAATGTCCTCTTCGCTCCGCTCGTGATCGCCGGCCGGACCGAGGGGATCATGGGGCTGGCCAACAAGGAGGGTGATTTCACGGAATATGATGCCCGGATGGCCGGTGCTTTCGGCGAATTCGCGGCCGTAGCCCTTGAAAACAGCCGAAACCTGGATGAGCTGCGCCAGACGGTGACCCGGCTCGAGAAAGCCCTGGCGGAAGTGAGAACCCTGCAGGGGATCATCCCGATCTGTGCCCGTTGCAAGAAAATCCGCGACGATGATGGTTTCTGGCAACAGGTCGAGGAATACGTCGCGACCCATTCCGGGGCCGAATTCTCACACGGCCTCTGCCCCGAGTGCCTCGAGGCATACCAGCGGGAACTGAGAGATTTAAAGGCTTCGAACGGAGCCGACTGAGGCTGCTCGAGCATTTACTCCAGCAGTTCCGCCATCCTCGCCTCGACCTGGCTGCGACGCTCGATCCATTCCCTGCTCGAGAAGATCATCGGTGCCGCCTCGATCAGCCGGGGCAGCATGTAGAAGACCGAAGTCTGGGTCCAGTCCTCGCCGTTGCGGGTGCGCAGACCCTGTCGGTTCAGGCCGTCGGCGACGACTGAAAGCGGCTTGTCCTCCACGATCAGCTCGAGCATCAGGGTCAGAGCCTGCTTTTCCTCCGGATCCTCTTCCAGGTGCCTGCAGTCGGCCGATACCCTCAGTCCGTACGGGATTTCCTCCTTGAGCAGGTCTGCTCCGCTCCCCTGCTCATCGACCTCCCGTTCCCACTCCAGAGCCACCAGTCGCCAGCCCTCTTCGGCCTTGGCGCGCAGGAAATCGGGGCTGGGAGGGGCGCTCGCTTTCTCCCGGATACGCTCGCGTTTCATTTTCGTTCTCCTCCCGGCCGCGGGGAACCGACTCAGGTATTGGTACGCAGCCGGGGGCTGGTGGGGTTCGAATCGATAGACCTACTCGACCCGCAGGGCCTCGACCGGGTTCACCCGGGTGGCCCGGCGGGCCGGGAACCAGGCCGCCGC
>CAZNUA010000080.1:0-11754 GCA_964576115.1 uncultured Gemmatimonadota bacterium | reverse complement strand
TCGGGGTGTGCCCACCGCTCGGCGGACCTGCTTGAAGACGTCTACGGCACCCTGCTCGACGATCTGGCGCTGATCGCCGAACCGGATGAGATGAAAGAGATCCGTCGAGCGGCCCGCTCTTCGGACGCCGAACTCGACACGGCCCTGGATGCCTTCTGGGCCGCACGCGATCCCACCCCCGGCACGCCGCGCAACGAATTCTTCGAACTCTTCGAGGGCCGGCGTGAGATCGCCGATTTCCAGCTCATCTTCCCCGGCTGCTACCTGCCCGACGATCGCCGGGAGGCCTTCATCCTGTACGGTCCGCCTACCCGGATCGAGGAGAGTTCATTTCGGGATGCCCCCTATCTGACCTGGTTCTACGATCCGGTCGAGAGCGTGCGCATGGCGGCTTTGGACCACCCCCTGCTGGCAGGCGCCTCCTGGCACATCTCTTTCTTCCTGCGCAGCGCCTACGGCTATGTCGTCGATCCCCTGGTGCACCGGACCCGTCGCCCCGAGGCCCTGACTGGGCACGAAAGACAGGTCCTGATCGATCTGGCTCGGAACACCTCATCCGCGGACAGCCTGCGGGCCGCGGCGGCCTGGCGCCTGCGGCTCGACCTGCACCCCGTCACCCTGGCCGCCCTGCTCGACCTGGTCGGGCAAGCCGGGGAGTTCCTGCGCGAGAGCGTGGCCCCCGGCCTGGCCCCCCTGCCCGAGTGCGGACCCGCCTCGGGGGGAACCCGGCCGCTGATCCTCGACGCCCCCACCACGAACGTCCCCATGGCCGGCTATCCCGACCAGACCGCCCCCCCTCCCGGCCGCAAGGTCGAAGAACTGCTCGCCGAACGGAACACGGCGGTCTACGATCCCACCCTGCTCTTGACCGAGGCCGAGATCGCCGGTCTGGGAGCCGCGGGTGCCGAGGCCGAAGTGAGAGGCGGCAACCGCAGCTGGCTCACCCCCGAGGATGCCGCCCTGCTCTATACCGGCACCCTCGGCCGGATAAGGGATCTGCTGGCGTCGGGTCAACTCACAGAGGCCCATGCCATACTGGACCAACAGCTGCGCCGCGAGCTGTTGCGCGAACCCGAAGCCTGGCACCTGGATGCCATCGTTCTGCTGGCCCTGGGCGAACCCGGTTCCCGTCAACTGGCCGAAGAGCGCGCCCGTCAGGCCATCCGGCTCGATCCCGGCGACGCCCGCTACCGCATGACCCTGGCCCGGATCCTCTACAACCGCACCTTCGGCCTGTACAGCGATCTGGCCTGCGACAGGGTACTCGAGGAACAGCCCGGGATCGCCGACGCCTACGCCCTCAAAGCCCAGATGCGCCTGACCCTGCTCTACGGCCTGGGCTGGCACGGTTCGAGCTGGGCCCAGACCGCGCACGGCGAGGAGGCCACCACCGCCGCCGAGTTCCGGACCGAAGCCCATGAATACATCAACCGGGCCCTGACCTGCGATCCCGATAACCTGCTCGCCACCTGGTACATGGGTGCCGACGCGGTTCTGAACGCCTACCGGACCGAGGACTGGAGTGCGGTCCTGCCGGTCATGAACTACCTCATCGAGCACGGCACCCACACTCCCGAAGCATTCCTGGGCCGGGGGCTGGCCCTGCAGAGTCTCAGCCGGCTGGCCGAGGCTCAGGAGAGCTACGAAGCGGCCCTGACCGCCCTCTCGGTCGAGAAGGTCGCCATCGCCCGCGATCCCCGCTGGTCGATCGCGCCTGCCGAAGGCGGAATCACGATCGACACCCCGGTCACCGGGGTCATGACGGCCTTAGATACCTCGGCCACCAACCGGTACTGGCGCAGCGAGGACATCCTCTTCTCCACCCCCGTGAACGAGCGACTGCTCGAACAGTACCGCCGTCTGGCCTGGATCAGCTGGCACTATGCCGTCCCCGAACTCGGTCTGCGCGGCTGGGACACCGTGCGCGGCCGGGTCTACCTGCGCTACGGCGAGCCCGACCAGGTCTCGAGTTCGCTCTCCAACCTCGAGAGCCGGATGGGCGGCGGCTTCAGAAACATGCCCAATCCTGAGAGTGCTGCTCGAATGCGCTTTTCCTTTCCGAGCGAGACGTGGACCTACGGCGAGAAGATCTTCACCTTCGGGGGCGGCTACACCAGTGGAAACCTGATCTTCTGGCCGATCTGGGATGATTCAGCCGAAAGGTATGGGGATCGTCTGGTCTCCAGCGCGTCGGAATACGCCGAGTACGCCGACGAGGTCCCCGATCTCGACCGGGTCATCGGTGCCCCCGTCGTGAATCCCCTGACCACCACCTGGTACCGCTTCGAAAACCGGGCCGAGCGGGAAGAGTTCGTGGGGGTGGTGAACCTGCCCCTGCTGACCGCCCCGCTCGGACGCGAGCCCCGGGCGCCGACCGACCGGGCCACGATCGTCCTGCTCGATGAAGGCTGGTATCGGGTCAGACAGGATACCCTCGCCCTGCCCACCGGAGCGTTCTTCACCCCCACGCAGAATACGTGGATCACCCCCACCATGACGGCTCCGACCGGAGCCGGCCGCATCCGGTACATCGCCGTCGAACTGCTGCCCGATATCGCCGGTGAGCCCGCCTGGGCCGGACACGATACCCTGGCCCGGTCCCTCGTCGACGCTCCCCGCCTCTCCAGCCTGGTTCTGGCCCGGGAGGTACTGCCGCTCGAAGAGGCTGCCTCCCTGCCGACGGATACCTGGTTTGCCCGGGGCGATGCGGCGGTCTTCCCCTATGCGGGACAGCACATCCGGCGCAAGCTGCCGATCTATCTCTATTTCGAGGTCTACGGTCTGAACCGGGACGAATACGGCACTGTGACCTACGAGCTGGCCTACAGCATCACCGGCATCGATCGGGAGCAGAGCGTACTGGCCGACTTCGTGGACGCTCTCGGACGCCTGATCGGCCGGCGTCAGGACGAGGGTACGGTGACCCTGCGTTTCGAACGAGAAGGGATCAGCACCCGGGCGGTGGAATGGCAGCGGGTGGTCTTCCCCGACGAATCGAGCGAAGGGACCTACCTGGTCACCATCACCCTGACCGATACAACAACAGGAGAGCGCACCGAGCGGTCCGCCCTCCTGCATATCACTCGCTGAACCTGTCGGGTACCCGCCACGGGCGGATCCGTGGAGCCGGGCTCCGACGATTCAGTTATGTCAGATCACACCCATCCGCTGGCCCATCTGCTCGAAGGCATGCAGGGTCCGGTCCACATCCTCGTCGGTGTGGGCCGCGGTCGGGATGAGCCGGAAGAGGATGATCCCCTTCGGGACGACCGGGTACATGACACCGGAAACGAAGACCCCGAACTCCTCGCGCAGGATCTTCACCATCCCCATGCCGACCTCGATGTCGCCGGCCGGCACGTAGACCGGAGTGACCGGAGATTCGGTGTTGCCCAGGTCGAAGCCGAGTTCGCGCAGACCGCCCTGCAGGCGGTGGGTGACCTCCCACATGCGGTCGCGCAGGCTCGAATCGCGGGTCATGATCTCCAGAGCCTTGCCGACGGCGGTGACGTAGACCATCGGCAGGCTCTTGGCGAAGACATTGGTGCGGGCGTTGTAGCGGATGTAATCGATGACCTGCTTGGGGCCTGCCACCACTCCGCCGATGGCGGCGAAGGCCTTGGCGAAGGTCCCGAAGGCCAGGTCGACCTTATCGGCCATGCCGAAGTGTTCGGCTGCTCCCTGACCGGTCGGGCCCATGACACCAAAGCCATGGGCGTCGTCCACGAAGGTCCGGGCGCCGTACTTCTCGGCCAGTTCACACATCTGGGGCAGAGGCGCGATATCGCCGGTCATGCCGTAGACGCCCTCGACGGCGATAAGCAATCCGCCGTCGTGGTTGTCACGGGCCTTCTGCAGGCGCGCCTCGAGGTGCTCCATGTCGTTGTGCTGAAAGACCCGGCGCTCGCCCCGGCACATCACCACGGCGTCGTGAATACAGGCGTGGGCGATGCGGTCGTAGAGAACGATGTCATCCTCGTGAACCAGCGCGCTTACCGTTCCGAGTACACCCATGTAGCCGTAATTGAAGACGACCGCCGCTTCTTTGCCCATGAACTCGGCGAACCGTTCCTCGAGCTCGATGTGCTGCGGCGTATTCCCGGTCAGCATCCGCGAGCCCATCGGCGAAGCCGTGCTGTACTCGGCCAGAGTCTTCTGGACCGCTTCCAGTATCTCGGGGTTGCCGGTCAGCCCCAGGTAACTGTTGATCGACCAGTTGAGGACTTCCTTGCCGCGGAAGACCACATGGGGGCCGGCGGGTCCTTCGAGGACCGGCTGGGAGAAATAGGTATCTCCCTGCATCCGGAAAGGACCGAAATGGCCGCCCGGCTCATAACTCTTTTGGAAGACGTCCTTGATGGCGGGGTTCCTCCTGCCTGCGACCGTACACCTCCACGACACCCTGTCGCTGACAGGTGAAAGCGGCCGGCTGATGTCACACGGTGGGTGGGCCTCCTAAAGATGAAGGAAGGTACCATATTAATGTCGGCGGTCTCAGAACACAATAGGGGCGTTTCACCGGCTTCACGAATGTCTCACAGAGACCTGTCCGATGCTTCCAGCCCCTCTCACCCCGATGATAATCTGTTCCCTGATCCGTGAATCCCGGGATTGACCGAGCTTGTTGTGCCATATCAGTACTAGATAACCCTTTATGAAACTATCATATCTTTATATAACCTTTATTAATTCTATTAAGATTTCATAAAAGCCATATAACAATCTAATACGCCATATACTTGATTATACGTCATTTAGGGCTCACCACATGTGCCTTGTCAGAATATAAAAATGCCTTATGGACACATAATTACACCTAATATGATTTATAATCACTATAAATAACATATATGTATTTATAAGAACTAATTGTTGTTTTATAATATATATTAGTATTAGATATATCTAATAATTCTACTATGATCTCACAGCCGGAAGCGTTCGAGCTTTCGTGTTGTCCCCTTCCATACTTCAACTCATCTTGTACGTCGGTGCCCAGAGCACATCCTCTTGCGAGGCGGCATAGCCAAGTGGCTAAGGCGGAGGTCTGCAAAACCTCTATTCCCCGGTTCGAGTCCGGGTGCCGCCTCCAGCCTTAGACGGCATACAGCGCCGCTATCTCCAACAATCGGAATTACACACCAGAAGAAAGTTACCTCTACGCTCTTGAGCTTGTGGAGGAGGCATTTCTGTTTCTTCGCTGACAATGCCGACCGGTGCCCACGAAGGGAATAAGTGCTGGAACATGCTTTATGTACCTTGCGTAATCCTCACCGAATATCTCAAGCAGGACCCTCTCCTCATAGAGCACGATACGATGAGAGACAATCACTATGAGAAACCATGGAATGGTGAAGAGAAGATCCGAACACCAGATGATCACCAGGGGTGGGATGGTGAGTATGAGCGTTGCATAGAGTGGATGTCGCACATAGGAGAAAGGGCCATGAGTGATCAACTCGTGCGCCCTGTGAGACAGAAAGACTCCGGGCAGGTTCAGCGTTCGATTGAACCATATCAGGCCTGACAGGCATATGGTGATAAAGGGAACTGATAGAACCACCTGCGCCCCTCCGGTCAGGTTGAGAGGGATGGAAATCCATTGATTCAGGCCAAAAGTGATGCCCTCAATGATAACTCCCGTCAGGAGCAGGTGAAGACCTGCACCAGCTAGCAGCTTCAGGCCCCTGACAAGGTGACAAAGGCGAGAGAATATCGTTGCCATATCAACACCCTTTGTGAAGGCATCGGCAGAGGTAGAGTCCCCGAGTCGGGTATTTATTCATGGTGGGCTGTCACATGCCCTGCGTGATCGTGAGATTTTCATACCTGTGTGCCAGGTATTGATCCAGAGAGGTCACTTGAAATTCCGGTAGAACCCGGGCGAGCTGTGACGGGTCTCCACACCAGTCATGAGAGTCGAGATACGTCGCCAGGCGAACCTTGGAGGCCAATACGGGCTTGAGCCATCGAAACACCACGGGCTGCAGCACCTTCAAAATGGGTAGCAAAGAACCACCGGCGTGCACGACCTTCCGCCCCAGATATTCACCGAAAAGCCGGGCCACCTCATCGAGGGTGCGGGTGACCGGCTCGATGACATCCAGGGGGCCATAGAGAACCTTGTTTATTCTCAGTAATGAAACTGCGACCCGTGATACATCCCGTTGGGATGTAAAACTGAGTTGGTGCGCAGACCGGATCGGGAAAAAGTAGATTCCCTTTTTCAGCAGCGACGGTTTGAACTCCAGCCAGTCCTCCATGTAGCACCCGGTGCGAAGAGCCGACCACGGCAGGCCGCTTTCCCTGATCAGCCGTTCGATCGAGAGTTTCACATCCAGCAATGGTACGCCGGTTATCTGGTCGGATTGGATCACAGAGCAGAATATAAGGTGGGGCAAACGGGTAATCTGAGACGCGGTGATGGCAGCCGTGGCCGCTCTGATTTCAAGGTCCGCATTATCATTCCCACCGATAGGCGTGATAAGAAAGGCACCGTCCACACCCTCAACCACCTTCCTCACATCATCCGCATTCATCATGCTTCCTTGAAAGACCTCAGCCCTGGGGAAACGCTCCGCAACGCGTTTGGGTGAACGCGCCAATATCTTCACCTTCAGACCATGGGCAAGGAACTCTCTGATATAGGGGATACCGACATGTCTGGTTCCTCCAAGCACTGAAATGACAGGTGCGGCCACACGTTTTTCAGTCTGAATCATCCTCCGTCCTTCCTTCCATCCTTCCTTCCGTCCTTCCTTCCGTCCTTCCTTATTCAAGCACTGCCCCTTACTTATCAAACACTCATTAATGAACATGTGTTCTTTATTTAGTAAAAAAAAGAGATCAGCTCATGAGATGCGCGACTCCTCCAAGGTGGTACTTCATCAATGAACGTATGCTGCAATCGATTTCTCTCTCATCACGACAGTGTTGTGCTATCTCGATAAGGGCCTCGATCAGATTGGAGGCGAGAACGTGCATGATAAAGGTATCCTGCGGATGGCGTACGTCGCTGCTGTCACTGAGGTGGCGTTGGAGGATGTGGGTTGCCAAGGCTTTGATGATCTCCACCCTGATATTCTCGAAGCGGGTACCGCCACTCCTGTCCATGAGCAGAAGGAACTCCCTCCGGTGCCCTTTGATTACCTCGCCAAGTGCCTGCGTGACGTATTCCTCCTCCACTAACTCGGTAGCACTTTGTGCCTCATGGGCGATGATCTCCTCGAGAACCTGCTTCACCCTTTGTGCGATGGGCTCCGCGAGGGCGCTGAACAACTCTTCTTTGTTTGAAAAATAGTGATAGATGTTGCTGACGCTGGTTCCCACCCTGCGGGCCAAATCCCTCATGGATGCCTTCTCATAGCCTTTTTCATAAAAGGCCTCAAGAGCTTCCGCCATGATCCTCTGCCGTAATTCATCTTTGAGTATCTGCATAAGAGAACACCCGTTCTCTAATAATGAGGTCTAGCCACTTTGTCAAGGGAAAGATGCCCGCCCCGGCCATCGTGGGAGCACGCAGGAGAACCTGGTATCTTCGCTCAAGATCTTGTCAATGACCAGCGATGTGATTAAAGAAATAGATGATTCGCGGGGCAAACCTGCAGTGAGTTCTCACAGACTGATGCAGAACCCGTATAAGGCGGGGGGCCGGGTGCCGCCTCGAACTGGAAAATTTTCAGGAAGATCGATGGCTCCAAATGATGGTGGAAGAGGCCATCTCAATTCACTTCTATTTTACTTAACATAGCCTCAAGGGGCTTTCAGGAGGTGAATTCACTTTACATAAACCCGCATGGTTACGCCATTTGTCGGTCACTGAAGCACGCTTTCTGCGCTTGACCAGAACCTGGTGGTATTCTTTCCCGTAACAGGTGTATGAATCCGACCAGCGGTCGGGATGTTCACACCTTTCTCTGAGGTTCCTGGATAGTGGAACGAATTCGCTCCCTTAATGTGCTCTCCCTCGTCACGTGCCTCGGTTTTCTCCTGCCGTCCGGTCATGCCGCTAGCCAGGAGATTTCCTCCGCGGCCCTGCTTGGTACCGGCATCACGGCCGAATACGGCCTCGGCTCATATGCGGTTATCGACGAGTACTTCTCAACCGAGAAATATTCCGGCACCCTGCCGTATGTGCGTTTGAACTGGAGCCGCGCCCATGAAAAGGCTGTCTACCAGCTCGGCCTGGAAGCCCGGACCTCGTCGGAAATACGTAACTACTCCGTCAAGACCGCGATCACCCAGTTCTCGTTCATCCAGGGCTTCCTCTATCCCCTGCCGCGCATGGTGTTGTTCGGTCGGGATCTTCACCTTTTCCTGGGTCCCTGCAGCGAGATATTCATCCTGATGAACACGCAGGATCTGGCGGTCTCCGCCCTTGGATTCGGCCTGTCGGTTTCTGCACTTCTTTCCCTCGGAGTCCGCGCCGAACTCGTCATGCCACTATCATCGAAACTGGGTGTCGAAGGCCTGTTGCAGGCCGGATTCCTTTCTCTGGGAATCCGCGCGGTTGACGACGAGACGAGTGATGACGCCACTGCCCCGAAACTGCTGACGGCACTGGCGGGAACGAATGCCTCGCTGAGGCTGGGACTGCGCTACCGGCTATCGGCGGCGTTCAGCGGCCGGCTTGCCTATCAGTTCACGCTCACGCGGATCACGCCCTGGATTCCACTCCTGGCCACCAGCGATACGATCCTGGCCGGTCTGACCTGGAGTTTCTGAGATGAGAGGACGGATAGCAGTGGCTGGACGTCTCGGCCTGTTCCTGCTGGCTCTCGGCGTGACGGCCTGTACCGACCTGATCGTGAAACCGCCGGGGGAGAACCTGAACGTCGAAGATTTCGAGGCGGTCTGGTCAACCGTGGATGAGTACTACCCCTGCTTCGAGTTCAAGGGCATCGACTGGGATTCCCTCTACACCGTGTATCTGCCGCGTGCCGAAGCGGCCCGGGGGGATGAGTTCTACCGCGTCCTGCACGAATTGCTGTATGAGCTCAAGGACGGTCATGTGCGTTACATGACCCCGGGGGGGAGTGAACGGTATCCGTGGGTACCTCCCCGTCGCCGACGAGATCAGGGACTCTACAATCCATTCGTGGTCAGAGAGTACTTCAGCCGCGATCTGGAGCTCTCACCGAGCGGGAAGATCGAATACGGGATCCTCCCCGATAACATAGGCTACATCTTCCTGGCCGATTTCCATGAGGATTTCCTCATCAACGACTTTCCTTCCGTCATCCGGCGGATGCGGAACACTGCGGGGGTGATCATCGACATCCGGCAGCGGGTCGGCGGCTCGACCGCGAATATCGCCGCCGTCGTCTCGTGCTTTCTCACCGCGCCCCTGCCCTGGCTGACGTTCATCTCCGACGGTGAAGCGCTCCCGCTCACCCCCCTGCAACCGCGGAGCACTCAGGCGTACACGAACCCCGTGGTGGTTCTGATCAGCGGCCTGACCTTCAGCGCCGGGGAACTCTGCACCGAGATGCTCAAACAGCTCCCCCAGGTGACCGCGATCGGCGACACCACCGGGGGCGGGGGGATCGGCGGCACAATCCCGGACACGAGCCGGCTCGTCCTGCCCAGCGGGAAGCGGTTCGAGATCAACTACCTTGACATCCGCCGCTACGACGGCGAGCCGATCGAATGGAACGGAGTGCCCCCCGATATCAGGGTGGTCAATACGGCAGCCGATATCGCCGCCGGGCGGGACCTTCAGCTCGAGTTCGCGATCGAACTGCTCGTGCCCGGAAGTGTGAACATGTAGCGACTACTGATGAAGTCATTGCCAGTACCGTATACTCATCTCTGAGTGGACGAGAGTCTGACAGTCCGGAGATCCTGCCTCCCCACCCTACAGATGCACCTCAAACCCGTATAAGGCGGGGGCCGGGTGTGGCAGGCTGCAATGTCGCTCTCACAGTAGCACCGAAAACCCGTATAAGGCGCGGGCCGGGGTGCCGCCTCCAGTCTAGTTTATTCTCATCTTCGCATCGCCCGTCAAGTCAATGTCTGGCGGGCATGTTCTTGACACCCCATCAGGAATCTTCGAGCAAGTCAGATATCAGAGAACGAAGTTGACCGATTACTGTTTCATAGGATGGTAACGAAGGTACGAGCGGGCCGAGCCACTGTTCCCAGGTGTTCTCCACATGATAGAGTGCGGCTTCCGGAAAGAAGTCCTCAGGAGAGCTGAAAGAGACATCCCGCACGACGCATTTTGCGGAGAGAAAGTCTTCGAATCCGGTGAGGTTCAACTGATCGGCATAGGTGTTCAGGATCCTCCAGAGATCGTAAAAATCCCGTGCCCGGGAACGGCTCCAGCCTTTCTCCTCCAGTATCCGGACATATTGCAGGATCGCCCGGAGCTTCTCAGCAATAATCTCCTCCAGCGAATAGACTCCGACCGACTCCTCAAGCGGTTCACCGAAATCATGCAGGATCTTTCGCTGCTGAACCCGCCTTTGCACCGGTTCATCAACTGTGATTTCAATCATGACCCGAATCTGCGGTCGTCGATGCCACGGCAGACGTACGCGAATGACAAACGCCTCCTGCCCGGCTGGATGAGGTTCCCTCTCGGTGTATCTTTCAGAGGTGATCTCCACCGCTGCATATTCCTCAAGCAATACTGTGGCCTCACTACAGACCTCTTCGATCGTGTCCTCCATCCCCGTTCCCACAGGCACACCCTCAAGGCCTGTGAAGTCCAGATCCTCTGAGAGACGATAGTCTCCGAAATAGCATTTTCTGAGAGCAGTACCTCCTTTAAGCACGAGTACATCCCGAAGGTTCGCCACCCGACCGATGCCTCCAAGGATCCACGATTGAACATAGTCACGCTCCAGCACCTCCCACGGCAGACCGAGTCGCTTTCGCGCCTCCTGAAGACGATTGTAGAGAGGTTTCATCTCATTACCTTGCCTGGTAGATTTTCCTGGATCATCCAGTTGCGATTGCATCGCCCCCGGCGGGGTCCGCTCGGATCGAGCGTGCGGTATCCCCTGACGGGAACTCTGGCGAGAGGTTCCAGGTGAACGGCATCGACACCTGCGTGCTCAAGGACCCATCCCAGGCGCTTGACCATTGCATCGCTCAACTTCAGTGCGTAGCTGATGATGAGGGGGAGATCCAGATCCCCCCCTCGAACCTCGAAGGCATGCAGGACTTCGGCGAAATCACCGCAGTAGTGCGGCATCGCGAGGCCATCCAGCAGGGTTCGTTCGGGGTCAGTGATCGAGACGCGCGATTCTCCAATCCATTGCTTCCTGATACCGAAGAACCATTCCGGCTTCATCTGAACGAACCGGTAGTACGTATCGCCAACAGGATAACCGCTCCGCTTCTGCCTGCCCTTCGCAGCCCGAATCCGGGGGATAGACGTCCCCGTCGTCGTCAGAACGACGACGTCCCGTGGTGCCTGATCTGTCAAACCATGGAAATGCAGGGCCGACCAGTGCGAAATGGCAGCCGGATCAATCAATGCCATGGCGACTTCGAACTCATGGGCCGGAGTGATTCCCGGGACGGTTGAGGAGAGTGCATACAGCCCCCGACGCAAGGGGACGATCCATCCGGTCTTCCGAAGGTGGTAGAGCGACTCCCGGAGGTACGAAGCTTCCAGTCCGACCTGTCCGGCCAGTTCACGAGCCCTGTCAATCGTGAAGATTCTGTCACCCTCAGAGGCCAGAAGGCGTACCAGTTCGATGCCCACCAGAGATCTCTTCTGCCTCTTGTTTTCTCTCATCGGAA
>CAZNUA010000079.1:0-11801 GCA_964576115.1 uncultured Gemmatimonadota bacterium | reverse complement strand
GGTTCCATTCACGCTCAACGGTAGGAGCCATTCACGATGAACGGGGGGAGAGAACACCGTCCCGTACCCGGATTGCTCCGGTTCAGGACCGGTATTATCGGGGCCGGACTGATCCTCGGCCTGTTCGCCGCCTGCGGTTGCGGCGGTTCGGAGGAGATCGTCCTGGGCCACAGCCATGTCGTCCCCTCCCGGATTCTCGGTCAGCCGCGCGGTGTGAACGTGTATCTGCCCGAACACTACGAGGAGACGGGAGCGACTTATCCGGTTCTGATCAAACTCTTCGGAACCGATCCGGACTATTTTGCCGGCCTCGTCGGTCAGATCGGCACCCTGACGAGTTTCGGCAGTATTCCCCCGCTGATCGTGGTCTGTGTCGAGCAGCATGGGCACGATGAAGTTCTGCCCCGGGCGGTCGCGCCGAACGAGGTGCCGATCCGGGCCGAGGAATTTTTCCCCTTTCTGGAGGATGAACTTCTTCCCTGGGTGGATGAGCACTACCGGACCAATGGCTTCCGGATCCTGCTCGGCACCTTCGACTGCGGTCTCTTCGGAGTCTGGGTCTGGCTGACCTCACCTCAGACATTCGATGCCGTCCTGGTGACCGAGCCGGGCTGGGGGCGTGAATACGATTGTGTGACGGAGTGGTTTTCGGCCCGCGAGTCCGCTGAGAGCGGTTCGCAGCCCTTCCTGCACATCACCGAGATCGAGGCATCGGGCCGGCGTGAAGATCCCTTCCGTGCTTTAATCCGGTCGCAGCTCGAGTCCCCGGACCGGGGGGACCTGAACTGGGAGCGGATCCGCCTCGTCCGCGAGAGTTATGAGCCCCACCGCAATTACACCTCGTGCCGGGAGGGCCTGCTGGCTCTGTTCCGGGGCTATCGATTCACCGAAGCGATGGTAACCGGCGGTGCAGAGGAAATGGACGCCTGGTATGACGATCTTTCCGCACGGATCGGCTACTCCCTGCCGGTGCCCGGGATGGCCCTGCTGCGCGTTGCCGACGTTCTCGCCGAGAGGGGCCGCTACACCGAAGCGGTCGAGGTCCTGCTGCGTCTCGAGCGACAGGCTCCCTGGTCACTGGATGCGGTCTATAGGCTCGCTGATGCTTATCAGGCACTCGGCGATCGCCCCCGGGCCCTGGACCGTCTCCGGCAGGGGCTCGAGATGGGACTGCCGCCCCGCTTCCGGGTCCGGCTCGAAGCTCTCGAGCGCTCGGCGGCCTCGGCTCTCGAGTACGAACTGGGGAGCCGGGGGCGGGAGAGCGCCCGCCGGCTGTTCGAACGGATCGTCACCGGGCGCCGCGAAGACCTGATCTTCGTCGAGGAAGAAATGAATGCAGCCGGCTACCGGCTTCTGCGGTCCGATCGCACCGATGCTGCGATCGCTCTATTCGAAATGAACACCGATCGCTTCCCCGACTCGGCTAATGCCTGGGACAGCCTCGGCGAAGCCCTGCTGGCCGCCGGGGAGCGGGAACGGGCCATCGCCGCCTATCGTCAGAGTCTCGAGCTCGATCCCGGCAACGAGAACGCCACAGGGGTGCTCGGCGAGCTGGGTATCACACCCTGATCGACCGATTCCGCATGACTGGACAGGATGGGGGGGGACTGTATAGCATCAGGATCAGTTCATCACTTCCAACTCCGAGGTGAGCATGGGTGCCGCTGCCTGCCTGGCTTCGCGCGTGCGGGCCGCCGATAACGTGGTGTTCCGAAATCTGGATGGTGAAGCGGTTCTTCTCAACCTGGACACAGGAGTCTATTTCGGCCTCGACCGGGTCGGGACCAGAATCTGGGAACTTCTCGACGGGGCTTCGACGCTCGGCGATGTGCTGACCGGAATCGTTGCAGAATTCGATGTGGACTGCGACCGGGCCGAACGCGATCTCGTCGATCTGGTGCAGCAGCTGGCCGGGAAGGGGCTGGTTGAGGTCACTGTCTAGGAAGATCAGGAAGCTGTACGCTCTCCCGGGCTCGGAACGGCGTCTGCTCGTTGCCGCCTGGTTCACCTGGTGCCGGGTTGCTCTGGAGCTCGCCTTCCGTTCCCCCCGGACCATCCTCGCCGATCAGGGATCGGCAGGGGCTGTAAGTCTCTCTGACCGGGTGCCGTCAGAGGAGGAGGAACTGGGCAGTTTTATCCTCCGGTCGGCGGAACTGGTCGAACTCGCCGGTCGGTATGCCCCGGTCGCCGACAGCTGTCTGAGACGCTCGCTGGTTCTCAGGCGCCTGCTATCCCGGCGCGGGATCGAGACCGTGCTTCACCTTGGCGTGGCTCGCAACGGTGAAGATCTCGACGCCCATGCCTGGCTGGAGTGGGCGGGACGTCCGGTGACCGGCGCCGTTGAGAACCGGGGGTACGTTCCCCTGCTGCCGAACGAATGAAACGCTCGTGAGCGGGATCGCCGGCATCTGGAACCGGGACGGGCAGCCGGTCGATACCGAACTGCTGCGGCAGATGAGCCGGCTCCTGGCCCATCGCGGTCCGGATGATGCCGGGCTCTGGCACGAGGGAGCGGTCGGCTTCGTCTGTCGGCTGGCCCGGACGACGCCCGAGGCGCAGCGCGAGACCCAGCCGGCCGGCCCCCGCGACGGAGTTACACTCGTCTTTGACGGCCGCCTCGACAACCGGAGTGAATTGCTACGTGCGCTACCGGATGAACCGGGCCTGTCATCCGACGTCCCCGACTCTGAACTCCTCCTGGCCTTCTATCTGGCCCGGGGAGAGGCCTTTGCCGCGCCCCTGATCGGCGATTTCGCGGTGCTCTGTTCGATGCCGGTCGGCAGCGCCTGTTCCTGCTGCGCGATTCGATCGGCCTCAAACCGCTCTATTACGCCGTTCTCGGAGACAGCGTCGTTTTCGCATCCGAGATCAAGGCGCTCCTGGCCCACCCGGCGATCGAAGCCCGCCCCGACGAGGATTTTCTGGCCCTCCACCTGCTGGGATCGAGTCGCGAGGATGTCTGGGGCCGGACCTTCTTCGCCGGCGTATCCAGCCTGCCGCCCGCTCATCTGCTCAGCTGTGATAGAAGGGGAGTGAGGGAGGGCTGCTACTGGGACTTTCCCGCGGATCAGCCAATCCGGCTCTCCGGCCCCGAGGAGTATGCCGAGGCCTACCGTGACTTGTTCTTCCAGGCGGTCCGGCGGCGGCTGCGGAGCCGGTTCCCGGTGGCGGTCTCGGTCAGCGGCGGGATCGATTCCTCCTCGATCCTCACGACCGCTCTGAATCTAAGGGGAAGCGGTGGAGCGGAACCCTTCCCGGAAGTGAGCGCCTTTTCCTATACCCTGCCGCAGGGCTCGCCTTCCGATGAATCTGCCTTCCTGGATGAGATCGAGCGTCACTATCCGGTCGCTATCCAGCGGATCCCGGTGGCCCCGGGCAATACTCTCGACGGGCACCGGGCGATGGTCCATAGCATCGAGAGCCCCTTTCTCGACGAACTGCAGGCAACCCTGCACGAACTGTTCGAAGCCGTTCGCGCTGGGGGAGCGCGGGTGATCCTGAGCGGGCACTGGGCCGACCAGCTGCTCTTCGATCAGGCCTATCTGGTTGATCTGTTCCGGCAGCTGGCCTGGGGTACGATCGCCGGTCACATGCGTCAGTATGGATACTGGTTCAACGAGCCCGATCGCCGGGTCTACCGCCGGCGGTTCGGGCTCGACCTGATCAAGTACAGCCTGCCCCGGCGATTGATGGTTCGTCTGCGAGCCCGTCGCCTGCGTCCGGGCCGGGAGTGGTTTACACCCCGTTTTGTCCGTTTGGTACGCCACCGGCGGATCTCTGCCGCTCCGTTCGTCTCCTCACAGCCGACCGTGCACGCCCGTTCACTCTACGAGCAGATCAGATCGGGGCATCACGGACTCTGCCTGGAATGGGACGACAAACTGGCGGCGATGTACGGGTGTGAAATGGCCTTCCCCTTTCTCGATCGGGATCTGCTCGTTTTCCTGCTCAACGTGCCCGGTGAAGCCGTGCATCCGGAAGGAGTGCCCAAGGGGATCCTGCGCCGGGCGATGCGGGGCATCCTGCCCGACCCGATCCGGGAACGCACCTGGAAGGCGGATTTCACCCCCGTCGTGAGCGCTGCGGTGCGTGAGGAATACGAAACCCTGCTCGCCCTGCTCGGCAGCGAATCTGCCGGTGTACGGGCGGGATTGTTCGATCCTGCTGTTCTGGCCCCCGCGCTCGCCGGGGCCCGGGACGAACTCGACCGTGATGACTACCAGGCCGCCATGGGACTTTCCGAAGTGCTCGGTCTGGAGCTCTTCCTACACACCTTCATGAAGGTGTAGTATTATTGGTCGAGCGATGACCTGTCCTGCATAGCGGTCGTTTGCGACCGGGAGGACCAAGACATGGATGGGAAACAGAGACCCGGAACGGCTGGCGGGAAGAAGCCGTACTCTTCGCCCGAGCTTGTTGAATACGGGAACCTCACCACCCTCACCATGGCCAAGGGTGGCACCAAACAGGATGGCGGGGCCAAGCCCAGCACGCGCTCCACCGGCAGGCCCGCCTGAGCGCGCGATCGAACCGGCTTTTTCTCCGCCCTGTGTGACCGGTTCACCCGACATGCCCCCCCGCCCGTACGTCCTCTACGGTCTTCAGCTTGCGAGCGACTGGCCTCTACCGGCTCCGCCCGGTACAGATGACTCCGAACCCGATGTGATCCTCACCCGGGCGCCGGCGGACCGCTTCCGCGAGGCCGCTGCCGCCGTTACCCATCAACCGGACGGCCGGGAGTGGTTCCGCTATCTGCCGCGTCCCGGTGGTGAGATCTACCTGCGCTGGACCGATCTGTTCGAATTCCTCGTATCTCCCGACGGCCGGACGATCGAGGGCCATGAGCTGGGTCAGACCTCACTCGAGTCACTGCAGACCTACCTGCTCGGACAGGTGCTCTCATTCGCTCTGCTCCGGCAGGGGCGCGAACCGCTCCATGCCACTGCCGTTCTTGTCGAGAAAGGGGCGATCGGATTCCTGGGCGACAGCGGATTCGGGAAATCGACCCTCGGTGCCGCCTTCCTGGGGGCGGGTTATTCCCTGGTTACCGATGACCTCCTGGTGATCGAACCCGACGGATCAGGAGGCTTCGCCACCTGGCCCGGTCCGGCCCGGATAAAGCTCTTCCCTCACGTCGCCGCGGCCCTGCTCGGGGACCACGGCCGGGGCGTTCCGATGAATCCCGATACCGAGAAGTGCATTATTCCGCTTGACGCTCAGCAGGCGGTCGCACCCGACCGGACTGTGCCGCTGACGGCGCTCTACATCCTCGCCCCCGATGAAGGAGTGGGGGGGCCGGCTGCTCCGGTTATCGGCGATCTGTCCGCCCGCGAGGCCTGTCTGGCCCTGATCGCCAACACCTTCAATACCCTGGCGGTGGAACCGGAGCGGTTGACCGTTCAGTTCGAGCAGACCGCCCGTCTGGCACAGGAGATCCCCGTCCGTACACTCGCCTGGCCCCGCGACCTCACCCGGCTCGACGAGGTCCGCGAAGCCCTGCTGCGGCGGCATCCGTGATCGCGCTTCCCGCTCTGCCTTTGCTCGGAGATTTCCTGCGGGGAGTTCCGCCGGATCCGGAAACCGCCGCCCGGATCCCGCCGGCCGAATGGTCCGCCCTGCTGGACTGGTTGGCGGACGAGAATCTGCTGCCCCTCTTCCGGCACTGGCTGAGTGAGCTTCCCGCGCCGGCGATCGAGACCTCACTCCCCGAAGCGATCGGGGAACGGATGGATCGGGAATACCGCGGTACGGTCGCCCGCAACCTGCTTCTGGCTGAAGAACTCACCGCGATCCTGCTCCGCCTGGGCGAGGCAGACCATACCTGCATCCCGATCCGGGGCCTGGCGCTGGCCGAGGAGCTTTTCGGGGATCCCTTCCTTCGTCCGATGGGTGATATCGACCTGCTGGTGCCGCGCCGGGACCTATCCCGGTTCGGTGAGGCAATGGCAGAACTCGGATACCGCCGGATGGATCGCCGGCCGGGCTATGCCGAGGATTTCTACTACACCCTGAAGTTCATCAAGAAGCGGTACGGCTGGATCATCGTTGAACCGCGCTGGTCACTGGCCTACCCCCCCTTTCACGAACAGCTCGACATGGCAGCCGTCTTCGACCGCTGCCGGACGGGGAGGGTGCTGGATATCGATGTCGAGCAGCTCAGCGATGAAGATCTCATTCTTCACCTCTCGCTTCATCTGATGCATGAAGGGCCCTCGGCACCCTTCCTGCGGTTCTACGAACTCGACCGTCTGATCCGGCGCTCTTCGGTTGGCCTCGACTGGTCGCTCCTGACCGCGTCAGCCGTGAATTCGGGACAGGGCTTCCTGCTCGGCCGGGCGCTACGGCTCCTCATCGGGCATCTTTGCACACCGGTTCCGGTCGAGGTGCTCGAGACCCTTCCTGACAAACCCCCGCCGACACGGGCGGGGCGTCTGGCCGATCTGCTCGCTTCCGGTTCCGATATCGACGGCAGGGAGAGCCTGGCGCTCTTCGTCGCCACCCGGGGGATCCGTACGAAACTGCGCTATCTCTTGGCGCTCTTCTTCCCCGTCCCCGATTTCATGATGTTGCAGTACGGGCTTACCCGCAGGCGGCAGCTGATCCCGGCCTATGCCCGGCGGGTCTTCTACTTCTTTCGGGAGGGGGTGCGGGGCGTTCTCAAGCTCATTTTCGGCTGAGCGTTTTCGGAGGCAGGCAACATTCCGGGCTTGTCGATTTGTTTCGGATTCCTATATATTTTTTCCGCGAGTCGAGGAACGCTCATACCAAAGGTGCGGTGAACACGATGAAAGTCGTTTTCAGACCCCTGACAGTCTTTGTGATACTGATCTGTACGATGGGACTGTCCTGGCCTCAACAGACCCTGCAGGAAGGTTCCGAAGCGCCTGCCTTCACTCTGACGGGCAGTGATGGCGAGACCTATAGCCTCGATACCTTGCGGCAACAAGCCCCGGTCTTCGTCACCTTCTGGAAGGAGAGCTGTCCCTCGAACGTGGCCGCGGTGCCGCTCTTCTCCGCGATCGCGTCGGCGTATGACGGAAAGGCGGTTCTGCTGGGGGTGGTGAGCGGGCCGCAGGAGCGTTTGGAGCGCTGGCTCGACAGGTACGGGTCTTCCTTCACCATCCTCCCCGATCCCGACAAGATCCTGATCGGGGCCTATGGTCTGGTCCGCTCGATCGTGACCTTCCAGATCGCCACCGACGGTACGATCGCAAAGATCTACCCCGGCTACGGTCGTGAAGCCCTGGCAGCCCTGAACGCCGATCTGGCCGCAGCGGCCGGCACAGACCCGGCCGAGATCGATCTGAGTTCGGCTCCCGACCGCACCGCCTACGGCTGAGGCTTCTGACCTTTTCCCCCGGTCCGGGGGAAAACGGAACACCGCATGCATCTGACCTGTCGCTGCCGCAGCAGCAATTTTTTGATGCGTCGGCGCTCGGTTTGTCCGGAGCCCCGGTGCTCGCAGTGGATGGCGGCGCCGCCAACGGTCACTCGGCAGCGCTGATCGTCACCTGACTGATGGTCACGTCCTCGAGCGGCCGGTCGCCGGGATTGGTGGGCACGCTGCCGATCTTTCGAACCGCCTCTATACCCTCGATCACGCGGCCGAAGACCGCGTGATGGTCGTCCAGCCATGGTGTAGCCGCCAGCGTGATGAAGAACTGCGAGCCGCCGGTATCCGGTCCGGCATTGGCCATCGAGAGAATCCCTTCAGCGTCATGACGCAGGTCGGGATGGAACTCATCATCGATCTGATAGCCGGGACCGCCGGTCCCCGTGCCGTGGGGACACCCTCCCTGGATCATGAAATCCTCGATGACCCGGTGGAAGATCAACCCGTCGTAAAATCCCTTTTCAGCCAGTTCGATGAAATTGCCCGTGGTGAGCGGGGCTCTGTCTTCGAAGAGTTCGAGTGCGAACTCTCCCTGGCTGGTCTCGAATCGCGCCCTCCGGTTCGCCATTTCGGATCCTTCCGGTTTCGGTGGGGCCGGTCTGCCCGGATCACCCTAGTGCCCGGTCAGGCGGTCCACAACCTCAATGGACTCGTGATGGCTGCCGGTGGGGCGGTTCACCGGTTGCGGAAGAGGCGGGGATAAAGAATACGGCCCGGTGCCCGGTCGGGAGAGGAAACATGCTGCCACCCGGCCCGGCAAGTGAGTGGACTGCATATCCTGTCGCAGACGGGGCAATCGGACCGTATGAAAAAGTGTACGATTATTTATGTGATAAGTTTCATTCGTACCGTAGAGCTTCCACCGGATCGACCCGGATCGCCCGTCTGGCAGGAATGTAACTGGCCAGCAGTCCCGTGACGGTCAGCACCCCGATGATGAAAGCGAACACGACCGGGTCGGTCGGACTCACTCCGAACAGGACCATCTGCATTCCCTGTGCCAGGGCCAGGGCCAGAGCGGTCCCGATCAGCATACCGACCGCGAGCTGCCGGCCGCCCTGGCGCAGGATCATGCCGATGAGGTTGCTCGGTTCGGCTCCCAGGGCCATCCGGACTCCGATCTCCTGGGTACGTCGGCTGACCGAGAAGGCCATGACCCCGTACAGCCCGATCGAACCCAGAAAGAGCGCGATCACACCGGCGGCGATCATCAGGCCGCCGAAGACATGGTACGGCCAGATGGCTTCGTAGAGGGCGTCGGCCATGGGCATGACCCAGTACAGAGGCAGGTTCGGGTCGATCGAGATGACGGCCTCGCGCATGGCGCCGATGAACGTTTCCGGCGGGCCCTGGGTGTGCAGGGCCAGGCTGATGAAGCGGAAGTCTTCCTGAAAGAGGCAGGTGTAGGCGAGGGCGGGTTCGGGATCCTCACTCGAGGTCCACTCGTTGCCGACCACTCCCACGATCGTGTACCAGGGTGTTTCAGCGCCCTCGACGGAGGGGCCCGCGCGCCGGCCGAGCGGGCTCTGGCCGGGACTGAAACGTTCGACAAAGGCCTGGTTGACGATCGCCACCAGGTTGGCGTCGGCATTGTCCGATGAGGCAAAGTCGCGCCCCTGCGCGAGTTCGATTCCGAAAGTCGCGAAGTACCCCGGGGCCACCGCCTTGACCCCGGTGAAGGGCAGATCGGCTTCGGGTGGATATTCGACCCCTTCAAAGCGGAATCCCGTGCCGTCGGAGCCGCGCACGGGCAGATTGGGGGTCAGGGTGGCGTCGATGACTCCCGGCAGGTTGTTGAGACGCTCGTACAGCTCCTGCCAGAACAGAGTGCGCGACTCAACCGACGGGTAATCACTCTCGAACAGCCCGACCCGGGCGGTCAGCACGTTCTCCGATTCGACCCCGAAATCCTGGGTGCCCAGGTTCATCAGGCTGCGGGTCAGCAGGCCGGCCGAAAACAGCAATCCCAGCGAGAAAGCAATCTCACCGATCACCAGAGTTCGGCTCAGGCGGGAGAGCCTGAAGCCGGAGGCGGCCCGTGACTCGTCCTTGAGCACTTCGCTGATGCTGGTCCGGGTCGATTGCAGGGCGGGGAGCAGGCCTGAGACGAGGCTGGCGAAAACGACCAACCCGGCCACGTAGAGCAGAACCCAGGGATCGATGTTGAAGTCGAACCACCAGGGGGGATCGGTCGAGGCCACGGCAACGTTGAAATACTGGATGGCGAAATGGGCGAGGATCGTCCCGACGACCGCTCCTACCAGGGCCAGCGCGAAGGCTTCGAGGACAATCAGCGAGACGATCCGGCTCCGGCTGGCTCCCAGGCTGGTGCGCACCGCCATCTCGCGGGTTCGCACCGCGGCCCGGGAAAGCAGGATGTTGGCCACGTTGAAGCAGGCGATCATCAGCACTATCACCGTGGCTCCCAGGATCAGGAACATGATCATCCGGGCCTGGCTGTCGAGAATGATCTCGGAGAGCCGGTAGAGCCTGGCGCCCACCCCCTCGTTGGTCTCCGGGTACTCCTGAGCCAGGGCGCCGGTGATAGCGTCGAGTTCGGCCTGGGCCTCGGCCCTCTTCACCCCCTCCTTCAGACGGCCCATCACCATCATCCAGTATCCATCACCCCGCTGAAGCTGTGTTGGACTTTCCCGGTAGGGGAGCCAGACATCCTGCCCTTCGGGAAAGACATAGCCCTCGGGCATGACCCCGACGATCGTCATGGTTTCCCCGTTGGTGAACACGGTCCGGCCGATGATATCGGGGTCGCCGGCAAAGCGGGTCTGCCAGACGTCATACCCGAGCATGATCACCGGCGGGGTGGCGGGATCCATCTCCTCTTCTGTAAAAATCCGGCCCATGATCGGCGCCACCCGGGTCAGAGTGAAGGCACTGGGTGTGATGAAGGCGCCATCGTAGCGGATCGGCGGATCCTCGCCGTTGCTCAGGTTGACCGTTCCCGAGTACCAGCCCGAGATATCTTCGAAACTGGTCTGCTGTGCCCGCCACTCGACGAAATCGTGGACCGGGACATTCATCCGTTCGGTACCCTCGGAGAGATTGTGCCGCATGATATAGGCCAGACGCCGGGATTCATCGAAGGGCAGCGGCTCCCAGAGACTGCCGTTGATGACGCTGAACATCATTGCGGTGATGCCGATGCCGAAGGCGAAGGTCAGGGCGCAGGTGAGGGTCAGTCCCGGATTGCGCAGCAGCACCCGGAAACTGTGACGCAGGTCATGCAGAAAGCTGGACATGGATACCTCCAGGGGGAACAGAGCCAGTCATATCATCTGGCACGGAATCCCCACATAGAGATGTTCTATTCCATGCCTGTTTCCCGGTGATACGCAGTATCGTAGACGGGGGTTCCCGCTCTTGACCCGGGCCGACCGGTTGCCCGCGAACCGGTCGGTTCGGTGAAGAACGTATTCGTCCGGGAAACCCGGACGGGAATCAGAGAGCGGTTCTGAGCTCGTCCAGAATGGAGTCGAGCCGGTCGCTCAAAGCGGTGGCCTCGGTAATACCCTCCTGGAAGACCTGCTGCGGGTCGGTTCCCTCCTCGGGCTCCATGATCTGCTCGAGTGAGGTGTGGTAGAGTTTGAAGAATTCGTGCCAGGTGTCGCTGATCTGTGTCAGGCGTTCGATCGGCTTCATGTATCACTCCTTCCCGAAGAGCGCGGCAGGTGATTCGGCAACCTGCCCAATATGCAGCAGATCCCGATCGGCTTCGACACCATTCTTGCACCACCCATCGCGCCCGGCGTACGCTTGTGAACATCGGTCAGTCTGCTGAATACCCTGCCGGAGGAAGCTGATGAAAGCCGGACGCACCTGTGCGCTACTGATAACCGTCGCGGCGGGTACGGGTCTGCTCCTTACCTGTACCGGTCGGGAACGGGCGGCCCGCAACGAGATGCTTGCTGTCCAGCCCCTGATCCAGCAGGGTGACTGGAGCGGTCTGATTGCGCATCTCGATGATCTCATCGCCGAGTATCCCGGAACCGAAGCCGCGGCAACGGCGGCCGAGATGATCGCTGAAGCCCGCGGGCGCTGCAACGAACTGGCTGAGCTCAAAGCGCGCGAAGCCATGGTGACAGCCCTGCAATTCTTCGCCCGCGATCCCTGGGCAAGGGTCGATCTGGAGGATCTGGTGGAACTGGGGCTCAAAACCGATCCCGACCTGACCGTCACCGTCGTGCGCGGTCAGCAGAACGACCTGGAAATCACCGCCCGTCACGTCGCCGGAAATCGTATCATGGTCATCGATCATACCGGGACCGTCACGAGCCGCGCTGTTATAGACGACCGACCGGAGGGATGAAGGAGGCTCAGTCCTCGAGACCCTGCTTTAATTCCGCTTCGCTGGCTTCGCGTACATCGACCAGAGTGACGTCGAAGTGCAGGT
>CAZNUA010000078.1:7223-12347 GCA_964576115.1 uncultured Gemmatimonadota bacterium | reverse complement strand
CCCGGACTTTGGATCCGGCAATCCAGGTTCGAATCCTGGCACCCCAGCCAGTCTGTCTTTGGTCTGAGTGTCGGTACGGGTTATAAGAATAGAGGTGGTGACAGGAGAAGAACCGGGAGCCCGGCCGGGCCGTGATGGACATCAACCGCGGGAAGGCAATCCATGCCCTATGACCTGAAACTCTTCAGCGGAACCGCCAATCAGCCACTTGCACAGAAGATCTCGGACTACCTCGAGATTCCGCTCGGCAATCGGACTATCAGGACCTTCGCCGACGGTGAGATCTTCGTCAAATACGAAGAGAATATCCGCGGTGCCGACGTCTTCATCGTACAGTCCACCAACAGCCCGGCCACCAACCTGATCGAGCTCTTCCTGCTCATGGATGCCGCCCGCAAGGCGTCGGCCAAACGGGTGACGGCGGTCATCCCTTATTACGGGTACTGCCGCCAGGACCGCAAGGACCAGCCGCGGGTCAGCATCTCGGCCAAACTGATGGCCGACTTGATCAGCAAAGCGGGCGCCAACCGCATGATTACGATGGATCTGCATGCGGCCCAGATTCAGGGATTTTTCGACATTCCGGTCGATCACCTCTATTCGGCCATGGCCTTTACACCGTACTTCAAGGAACTGGCCATTCCCGACCTGGTCGTCGTCGCGCCCGATACCGGTTCGCTGGGCATGGCCCGCGCCTATGCCAAACGGCTGAACGTCGGTCTGGCTTTCATCGACAAGCGGCGTCCGCGGGCGAACCAGGTCGAAGTTCTCAATGTGATCGGTGAAGTAGAGGGCAGGAACATTCTCATTCTCGATGACATGGTCGATACCGCCGGCACCCTGTGCGAGGCTGCCCGGGCCCTCAAGGAAAGGGGGGCCGGGGATATTTACGCGGCCGCCACCCACGGCCTGCTCAGCGGGCCGGCCGTGGAGCGGCTCGAACAGAGTCCGATCTTCGAAGTGATCGTTACCGATACGATCGATATCCCGGCCGAGAAACAGTTTCCGGACTTGGAAATCGTATCGGTAAGCAATATCTTCGGCGAAGCGATCCGCCGCACCTATGCGGAGGAGAGCATCAGTACCCTGTTCGACACCTAGTATTCCGTAACAGGGCACTGGTGTCCGCCCGGTATAGCCGGCTGGATACGGATTCAGTTTTCGAACTGACCGGCAGTACCGCTTGAACAGAGGAACCGGTCCGCCCGGCCCGGTTCACATGCCAGCGGTTGCGGCGGGAACCGTCCCGGACCGCGACCCGTCAGGAGGCCGAGCTAGCATGGATAAGGCAACCCTCCGGGCCTGGCGCCGTGAGGCCACAGGTTCGCGAGCAGCTCGTCGTGTCCGGCGCAACAGCGCCATCCCCGCCGTTCTTTACGGCGCTCACGACGACCCGCAACCCATCCAGATCGACCGACAGGAATTCGAGACCCTCGTACGCGAGGGACTCTCGGAAACGACCCTGATCAACCTGCTCCTGGATGAAGAAAAGAAGTCGGATCGTCTCACCCTGATCCGCGATGTCGATCGCGACCCGGTCAGGGATGACCTGCGCCATATCGATTTCCTGCATATCGACCTGGAACAGAAGCTCCGTGTCGAAGTGCCGCTGCACCTGACCGGACGGGCCGAAGGCGTGCAGCAGGGGGGCATCCTCGAACAGCGGATCCACGCCATCGAGATCGAATGTCTGCCGACCGAGATACCGTCGAGCTTCGAGGTGGATATCTCACATCTGGAAATCGGCGATTCCATTCACCTCGACGCGATCGACCTGAAGGGATTCGAGACCTACATGAATCTCGACCGGGCCGTGGCCAAGGTCGCCGCCCCGAGGATGATCGAGGTCGAAGAGGAAGTCGAAGAGGAGATCCTCGAACCGGTCGTGGTGGGCGAGGAAGAGGCCGAGGCGGAAGGTCCTCCGGCCGAAGAGAGCACCGGAGAGGAAGAGTAGCGGCGTCGACCCGACGTCGCGGCTCGTCCGCTGATCATGGATTCTCCCTACGCTGTCGTCGGTCTGGGCAACCCTGGACGCGAATATGCCGCAACCCGCCACAATCTGGGCTACCGGGTGGCCGATCTACTGATCCAGCGGTGGGGTGGGGCCTTTACGGGAGGGCGCGGCGAATACCTCGCCGCCCCGGCCCGGTTCGCAGACAGGCGGGTCATCGTGGCCAAACCGACGACCTGGATGAACGAAAGCGGATTCGCGGTGCAGGGGCTGGTGTCGTTCTACCGGATCGAGAGCGAACGCCTCCTGATCGTGATCGACGATGTCAATCTCCCCCTGGGACGGCTGCGGCTGCGCGGCGGCGGCTCCGATGGGGGACACCGCGGTCTGGAGCATGTCATCTATCAGCTGGGCCGGGATGATTTCCCCCGGCTGCGGATCGGGATCGGGGTTCAAGAACCGCCACCCGATCTGCGCGGCTACGTGCTGGCACCTTTCCGGGCCGAAGAGAATCCGATCGTCGAGCAGAGCCTGGTCGAGGCCGTCGAAGCGGTCGAGACCTGGCTCGATGAGGGCCTCGACGAAGCCATGAACCGATTCAACTGACAGAGGGGAAGGATACCTGCATGGAACTGGCACGAACCCTGACGGTCCTGGCCCCGATCCTGGGGGCTGTCGGGATCGTTGTCGCTTTCGGCGTGCTGGCCTCGATCGTCCGGCGGCCGCAGGGAACCGATCTGATGGCGGACCTCTCCGCGCAGATCCACGCCGGAGCGATGATCTTCCTGCGCCGCGAGTACTCGATCCTGGCTATCTTCGTGGTCATCGTCTTCGGACTGCTCTTCTGGCAGCTCGGAGCCGCCACGGCGCTGGCTTTCATGGGCGGTG
The DNA here is from genome assembly GCA_964576115.1 of uncultured Gemmatimonadota bacterium. GTDB lineage: Bacteria > Blakebacterota > Blakebacteria > Blakebacterales > Blakebacteraceae > CAYSYY01. Next base: position 9,508 of record CAZNUA010000078.1, on the reverse strand, counting down.
CCTTCTGTTCCCTGACGGCCGGGTTCATCGGCATGAAGGCCGCCACACGTACCAACGTACGTACGACCGAAGCCGCCCGCAGCCAGGGCGCGGGGGTGGCCCTGCAGGTCGCCTTTTCGGGCGGGGTGGTCATGGGTCTGGCCGTAGCCAGCCTCGGACTGCTGGGAGTGGGGCTGGCCTACCTCGCTCTGGGCGGTAATCCTGCCACCGCGACCGCGATCAACGGTTTTGCCATGGGAGCCTCCTCGATCGCCCTCTTCGCCCGGGTCGGTGGCGGAATCTACACCAAGACGGCCGATGTGGGGGCCGATCTGGTCGGCAAGGTCGAGGCGGGCATCCCCGAGGACGATCCCCGCAACCCCGGTGTGATCGCCGACCTGGTGGGCGACAACGTGGGTGACACCGCCGGCATGGGAGCCGATATCTTCGAGAGCTATGTCGGCTCGATCATCGCCACGGTGGCTATCGCCGCCACAGCTGCGACCGGCTCGCGCATCGCTAATCTCGGAGATCCATCGGCTACGATGCTGCTGCCGGTCTTCATGGCCATGCTCGGGCTGCTGGCTTCCTTTGTCGGGATCGGCAGCATGCGCCTGCTGCGCAACCTCCATCCGGCCGCGGCTCTGCGATATGCGACCTTCGTCGCCGCGGGTCTGTTCCTGATCGCGGCCTGGTTCGGGGTTCGGGCTCTGGGGGTCGAATCGGGCGCCTTCTGGGCGATCATGAGCGGCAGCCTGGTCGGCATCATCATCGGGCTGATTACCGAGTACTACACCGCCGGCGGGCCGATCCGGAAGATCGCCCGGGCCAGCGAGACCGGGACCGCGACCAACATCATCACCGGCCTGGCGGTCGGTCTGGAGAGCACCGCTTTTCCGGTGCTCTTCATCGCCATCGCGATTTTCGTGGCCAACTCGGCTGCCGGTCTCTACGGCATCGGTATCTCGGCGGTCGGCATGCTCGCCACGGTCGGCATCACCATGAGTGTGGACGCCTACGGGCCGATCTCCGATAACGCCGGCGGAATCAGCGAACTGGCCGGTCTGGGACCTGAAGTGCGCTCGATCACCGACCGGCTCGATGCGGTCGGCAACACCACCGCCGCTCTCGGGAAAGGTTTCGCCATCGGGTCGGCCGCTCTGACCGCGCTGGCGCTCTTCGCCGCTTACTCGCAGACGGTGAGCCTGAGCCTGGCGAGCAAGGGCGCCCCGGCGCTGGATATCTCGCTCACCAACCCGATGGTCGTGATCGGTCTGCTGCTCGGTGCGATCCTGCCCTTCACGGCCGCAGCCATGACCATGACCAGTGTGGGCAAGGCCGCTTTCAAGATGATCAACGAAATCAGGCGGCAATTCCGCGAGATCCCCGGCCTGCTCGAGGGACGCGAGGGGGTCAAGCCCGACGCCGAACGCTGTGTGGACATCTCGACCCGGGCGGCTCTGCAGGAGATGATCGCTCCGGGCCTGCTGGCAGTCATCTCGCCGGTCCTGGTGGGCTTCGTGCTGGGTCCCGACGCCCTGTGCGGGATGCTCGCCGGCGCGACCATCACCGGGGTGATGCTGGCCCTGATGATGGCCAACGGGGGCGGTGCCTGGGATAACGCCAAGAAGTGGATCGAAGAAGGCAATCTGGGGGGTAAGGGTTCGGAGCCCCACAAGGCCGCTGTGGTCGGGGATACAGTCGGCGATCCTTTCAAGGACACCTCCGGTCCCTCGATGAACATTCTGATCAAGCTCATGAGTGTCGTGAGTCTGGTGATCGCTCCCCTGCTGTGAGAGCGATCTTCACCCTGCCCGGTTCCATGAGCCGGGCCGTACGTCCACAGGGAGGACGAACCGAATGAGGCATTACGAGGCCACGATCGTTCTCGATCCGGCTCTGGCCGAAGGAGGCCACGGACGGCAGATCGAGAAAATCGTCAAGGCGATCGAGAAGGGGGGCGGTGCCAACGTCAGCGAGGACCGCTGGGGAGTACGCACGCTGGCCTATCCGATCAACAAGCACGACCAGGGCTTTTACACCATCCTGTACTGGGAGGGCGACGGCGAGATGATCGCCGAACTCGACCAGCTGCTGCGTCTGGATGAGAACGTCCTGCGGCACCTCATCATTCATCTCGATGCAGCTGCTCTCGAGGCAATGGAGGAGATGCGTCGGCGCCGGACCGAGCATTCGGACGAGGACGAGCCGGATGAATCCGCCGGGGACGAAGATGAAGATGAAGACGAGGACGAAGACGAGGGCGAAGACGAAGACGGGGACGAGGACGAAGACGGGGACGAGGA
>CAZNUA010000078.1:0-7123 GCA_964576115.1 uncultured Gemmatimonadota bacterium | reverse complement strand
GACGAAGACGGGGACGAGGACGAAGACGGGGACGAGGATGAGGACGGGGACGAGGATAAAGGCGAGGATGAAGGCGAGCACGACGGTGCGGAGGAGGAGGAATAATGGCTCACCAGAAACCCTGCCGGTTCTGTCTCGAGAAACGGAGCTGGATCGATTACAAGGATGAGCGCACCCTGCGCCGGTACATGACTGATCGGGGCAAGATCGTCTCGCGTCGGCAGTCGGGGGTGTGCGCCAAACACCAGCGGATGCTCACGACCGCGATCAAGCGGGCGCGTTATGTCGCGCTGCTGCCCTTTACGACCGATTCGCTGCGATGAGTCCGGAGCGGGAGGCGGAGACCGCCTCCTACTGGGGCCGGCACGTGCCGGTGACGGCGGCACTCAGCCTGGCCGGCGGCCTGCTGGCTCCGATCCCGATCGTGAACGCGGTCGCCATCATCGGCGTACCGGCCATGCTGGCCGTGCTCTGCCGGCGCCGCGGAGAAAGCGCGGTCATGCGCTGGCTGCCGGCCCTGGTGCCGCTGCTGATCCTGCTGCCGGTGGCGGGCGTGCGGATCTTCGCCGTCTGGCCGCTGGCCCTGGTCGTGACCGCCATCATCCTCGAACAGGCCCTGCGCCTCGGCTGGGAGTGGCGGTTGACGACCCTGGCGCTGGCTTTGCCGCCGGCCGGAACCTTTATCGGCCTGTGGTACGCGATGGTCGGCGAAGCCGGCGTTCGGGAGTACGGGGCGCAGTTATGGCCCGCGTACGCGGATCTGCTCGACAAAATCGGCCTGGAATCGGGGACGTTCGAAGCCCAGTTCGAGCAATCGCTCGAAACGATCATCTACGTCCTGCCGTCTCAATTCGGAATGGCGGGGATCATGACCGGTCTGATGACCCTGGCGGTGACCGTCTGGTGGCTGCAGCGTTCGGGCACCGAGCCCGGGATCGGACTCGAGCCGTATTCCTGCTGGGAGCTGCCGCGCTGGATGCTGGTTCCCTTCGGGGTGTGTCTGCTGTCGATCGCGACCGGTGGAACGGTCGCCCGGGCGGGAGCGAACGCGGCGATCGTGATCGCCTTTCTCTACTTCCTGCAGGGATTTGCGATCATCTGGTACAGTTTCGAAGCCAGGGGAACCGCCGGCTGGATCCGGCTGCTCTTCGCCCTGCTGGCCGTCATCATCATCTGGCCCGGACTCATCATCCTGGGCGTTGTGGAGACCGTGTATCCCTTCCGCCGGCTCATGGCCGGCCAGGGGGGGGATGCGACAGAGGAGGGAAGCGATGAAAGTGATTCTTCGGGAGGACCTCCAGCACCTCGGTGAAGCCGGGGAGGTCGTGGAGGTCAAGCCGGGGTATGCCCGAAACTACCTGATCCCGAACAAGCTGGCCATGGAGGCGACCGAGGGGAACCTGAAAACCTTCAAGGATATCGCCCGGGCCGCCGAAGCCCGTTCGGAAAAGATGCGGGCCGACTCCGAGAGTCTGGCCGACAGGCTGACCGGGATCCAGCTGCACATCGAAGTCGAGGTCGGTGAAGAGGACCAGCTCTACGGTTCGGTCACCAGCCAGATGATCGTGGATACCCTGGCCGATGAGGGAATCGAGGTGCCGCGTCGACAGATCCTGCTCGACGCGCCGATCAAGGAGCTGGGCACCTTCGAGATTCCGGTCCGGCTCCACCGCGAAGTGCAGCCGACCGTGACAGTACATGTCGAGAAGAAGGCAGAGGAGGAAGAGGAAGCGGCAGGCGTCGAGGAGGTCTGATCGGGGAGCGGAGGATGAGAGAGTTCACGGTCAATGGACTGGCGGTCGACACGACCAACCAGTCGCCGGTGGTGCTGCTGCAGGAACTCGATGGCGACCGGCTCCTGCCGGTCTGGATCGGAGCCGCCGAAGCCAACGCCATCGCCATCGGCCTGGCCGGGGTGCAGGCCCCCCGTCCCCTGACCCACGATTTGCTGCAGCGGATCATCGACGGAGCGGGACTGGCCCTGGAGCGCGTCATCATCTCCGACCTGCAGTACAATACCTTCTTCGCCGAACTGGTGATCGAGGGCGAGGGGACGGTCCTCAAGATCGATGCCCGCCCCTCCGACGGCATCGCCCTGGCCCTGCGCACCGGCTCGCCCATCTTCGTTTCCGACACGGTCTTCGCAGAGGAATTCGGTGTGGATCCCACTGCGGATCCCGAACACTTCGACCGGCTGCGTCAGCGGCTGGAAAGGATCGATCCCGGCACATTCGGTGACATCGCTCTCTGAAGTACCGCCGGGACCGGCAGAGCAGAGGAGCCGGCAGAGCCGTGAATGCAATAGATCTGCGCAGCGACACCGTCACTCGACCCGGTGAGGAGATGCGCCGGGCCATGGCTGAGGCCGAGGTGGGGGACGACGTTTACGGCGAAGATCCCACCATCAACCGGCTGCAGTCGACGCTGGCCGAACGTCTGGGCAAAGAAGCGGCTCTCTGGATGGCGAGCGGCACGATGAGCAACCAGGTGGCGGTCAACGCCTGGACCTCGCCGGGGGGCGAGGTGATCTGCCACCGTTGGAGCCATGTTTTCAATTTCGAGGGGGGCACCGCCCCGGCCGTGAGCGGGGTGGGTTTCAACCTGCAGGATGGGCCCTACGGTGCTGTCACTGCCGAGCAGGTTGCCGAAGCGCTGCGGCCGGTCTCGATCCACTACCCGCAGACCCAGCTGATCAGTCTGGAAAACACGCACAACAAGGCCGGCGGCACCATCTTTCCCTACGAGGAGATCGCCCGTATCCGCAGTGTGGCCGACGAACGCGACCTGCCGATGCACCTCGACGGGGCCCGGCTCTTCAACGCCGTGGTGGCCAGCGGCATCGAGGCCTCGGCGTGGGCGGCCGACTTCGACTCGATTTCGATCTGTCTTTCCAAGGGACTCGGGGCGCCGGTGGGCAGCGTTCTGGTGGGTTCGCGTGATATCATCGACCGGGCTCTCTGGGTGCGCAAGCGTTTCGGGGGGGCGATGCGGCAGGCGGGGATCCTGGCCGCGGCGGGGCTCTGGGCACTGGAACACAACGTGGAGCGCCTGGCCGAAGATCACGCCCATGCCCGGCGTCTGGCCGAAGCCGTGAACGACATGCCCGGCTTCAGCGTCGATCTTACGTCGGTACAGTCCAATATCCTCATGATAGACACCTCCGGCACGGGTCTGAGCGAGGAGGAGGTGCGGGCGCGCCTGGCCGACGAAGGAGTGCTGCTGAACACCTTCGGTCACGACCGGCTTCGGGCCGTTACCCACCTCGATGTCGACTCGGCGGACATCGACGAGACCGTCACGGTTTTCGCGCGGATCGCCGGGGAACTCGGGAACTGAATCAGGGGCCGGAGAGTTCATGACAGAGACACCGAACCGGCTGACGTGACGGGGATACACGTTATGGAACCCGATCTCGAACAGTACATCGCCCGGGCCCGATCGGCCCGCCGCTGTGCTGTATTGACCGGGGCCGGGATCAGTGCCGAGAGCGGGGTGCCCACCTTCCGCGGCGAATCGGGACTGTGGAAAACCTACCGGGCCGAGGAGCTGGCCACACCCGAAGCCTTCGCCCGGAATCCGGACCTGGTGCGGGAGTGGTACGACTACCGGCGGGGGATCATCGCGGCGGTAGAGCCGAACCCCGGCCACCGGGCCCTGGCCGAAGCAGAAGCGCTGTTCGAGGAGCTGACCCTCATCACCCAGAACGTGGACGGGCTGCATGAGGAAGCGGGCAGCACCGATGTGATCGAACTGCACGGGAACATCCGGCGCGACCGCTGCAATCTCTGCGGCCGCTATCGCCGCGAGGGCGAGGGGTTCGACTGCGAGTGCGGCGGTCCCTTCCGGCCCGATGTGGTCTGGTTCGGGGAATCCCTGCCGGCCGGTGCCATCGAACGCTCGGCCCGGGCGGCCCGGGAAGCGGATCTCTTCTTTTCTGTCGGCACATCCACCGTGGTCTACCCGGCGGCCCAGCTACCCTATATCGCCCATGAGGCCGGCGCCTTCGTGGTCGAGGTCAATCCGCAGGAAACGCCCTTCACCGCCCTGGCCGATCTTTCGGTTCGGGGACCGGCCGGAGAGTGGCTGCCACGCCTGCTCGAGCCCGATTTGATCGGGAGCGATGACGGAGCCGCGATATGAACCGCCGGGCTGCGAAGATAACCGTTCTCTCGACCCTGGTGCTCGCCAGCCTCGCTTTGAGTGCCGGCTGCGTCTACTTCAACACCTTCTATTTTGCCCGCCGGCACTTTGCCGACGGCGAGTACGAGCGCCTGCGAGCCGAAGCCGAGGACCAGGCACTGCCGGCCGCCGCCATGCAGTCATACCAGCAGTCATTGCAGTTCGCCAGCCGGGTGCTGGCCGAGCACCCCGACTCGAAATGGGTCGAGGAAGCGCTGCTCATCTCACAGAAAGTCCTTTATCGGCAGGGCGATCTAGCCGCCTCGGTCCGCAAGGGCGAGGAACTGCTGGAGACTTTTCCCGAGAGTGCGTTCCTGCCCGAAAGTCAGCTTTACCGGGCCATGGGACTGGCCGATATGGGCGCTCCCCAGCTGGCCGCCACCGAGGCTGCCCAGGCCGCCACGGAACTGACCGGAGAGCTTCGGGCCGAAGCCCTGCTGGTCGAGTCCCTGGCACTGGCGGCTGCCGGAGAGCTGGATCGCGCTTCGCGTATCCTCGACGATCTGATCGCCGAAGCAGACACGCCGCCCGAACTGGTCCTGCGAGCCAGGCTCGATCTGGTGGAATACCTCGAACAGAACGGCGAATACACCGAGGCCTCCGAGATCCTGCAGACCGTTCTCGCAGATCCCTCCCTGTCTCAGCGGGAACGGGAGCGGGCGGTTCCCCTGCTCATCTCGCTCCTGCTCCGGGCGGGTGAAACGGCCGCCGCCGAGACGTGGATCGCCGAACTCGAGACCATGAACATAGACGAGTTTTATTCGGGCCTGCTCCGCTACTTCCGAGCCCGGCTGCTCGAAATCGCCGGCTATCAGGAGCGGGCCCGCAACGAGATGGTCATGGCTCTCGTGGATGGGGTCACGGCGCAGTGGGAGGCACGCATCCGCCTGTCGCTGGCCCACATCTTCGAAGCAGGCGGATTCTACATGGTGGCCGGACACGAGTACCGGGCTATAACACAGGGTCTGGGCACCGAAGAACAGCGACAGTTTGCCGCCCGGCGCTACGACGCCATTATGCGGCTCTATACCCTGCGCTCGCTTGCGGCCCGGGCCGAGGGGCTCACCTTCAGCGATCCCCGGGGTATCAGCAATCGGCAGAACCGGGCGGCCCGGCCCGGAGCGGGCGAGGAGATCATTCCACCCCGCACGACCAACCGCACCGGCGAAGAGATCGTGGAGATCGAAGAAGTCCCGGAGCCCGGCCCTGAACAGGAATCGACGACTGGTCTGGGCAATGACCCGCCCGGCATTTACCTGCTTCTGCTGGCCGAACACTTTGCCCTGGAGATGGATCTGCCCGATTCGGCGGCTGCCTGGATCGACGTATTGCGGAACCGGCATGCCGACTCGCCCCTGATTCCGCGGGCTCTGTTCGCCCTGCACGAATGGTTCGGGGAGACCGGGGGCGGGGTGGGGGCGAACGCCGCCGCCGAACTCCTGCGCGACTATCCTCAGAGCCGCTGGGCCTATGAACTGCGTCGGGCGGCCGGAGAAGATCCGCTTGAACCGGCCGAGATCGTGGCTGAAAATGCCTGGTTGCGGGCCGAGCAGCTCGTCGATCCCCTGGCTGAACCCGCTACCTGGTCGGAGGCGGTCGATTCCCTGCGCGCCGTGGCCCGACGCTGGCCCGATACCGAGGCGGGCCGCCGGGCCGCCCTGGAGGCGGCGCAGCTGCTGGAGTTCGGGGCCGGTCCGCTCGACTCGGCCCGGGTCACCTATGAGTACATTGCCGCCCGTTACCCTGACACGGCCGAAGGGGCCCTCGCCCGACAGGTTCTGGGTGAGGCTGCTGAGGGTGTCTCTTTGAATCCCCTCGAGATCCGTACCACCCTTCTGGCAGAGGAGGCGGCATCGTGGGCGAACTGGTTCGCCAACCAGCAGCCGGCCCGCGTGACCCGTCTGCAACCCCGGCAGAGAGGCAGGCGCCATGTGGTTGCACAGGATCGGGAACGCACCGCCAACCGGTCGATCCCGCCGTTGAAATGATGAAAATCCGATCCGGCATATCACTCCTGATCGTTCTGCTCCTGGTGAGCGCCTGCGCCTCGGCACCCAAGTACCGTCCCGGCCATACGCCGCGGCCGGAGAGGACGGCTGATCCTGAGGCATCTAATCGTCCGCCGCGAACTACCCGGCCACCGACGGTGACCTCGGGGCGCAGGGTGCCCGACGGACCCGAGCGCTGGGGCGATCACGTTCTGCGGGGGATGTCTTCATGGTACGGGCAGGATTTTCACGGCCGGCCGACGGCCAACGGCGAGACCTTTGACATGTACAAACTCACCGCGGCTCACCGAACCCTGCCCCTGGGAACCCGGGCCCGGATCTGGAACGTCGAGAACGGTCTGAGCTGTGTGGTGAAAATCAACGATCGGGGGCCCTTCATCGAAGGACGGATTCTCGATCTTTCCTATGCTGCGGCGCTGGAACTTCAGTTCGCTGCCAAGGGCCTGGCCCTGGTGCAGATCGAGATTCTCGAACTGCCACCGGTGCCGCTGGTCGGTCCGTTCGGTCTCTTCGTGGGTTGGCCAGGTCCCGGAGGATGGACTTGTACCCCCGCGGCGCCGGGGATACCTTGAGGCATCGCGAAGCACGAGGGCAGGAGATATCATGGCACGTAAAGTTGAACAGAAGAATACCTGGTTTCCCTTCGGACCCCGCAACCGTCTCTGGCTGCTCATCGCCCTGGGGACCATCGTGGTGGGGTACATCTTTCTGAGCATCGGTCCGTGGGATTCGTTCTGGTCGCGTACCCTGGGAGCCATCCTGCTCGGCGCCGGCTATTTCGTGCTCATTCCCTATGCCATTCTGGCCCACAACGAGCCCCGCAAGCCGAAGGAAGAACCCGCCACCCAACCCGTTCAGGGCGATTAGCTCAGCTGGTCGAGAGCGCCTGCCTTACACGCAGGAGGTCACTGGTTCGAATCCAGTATCGCCCACCA
>CAZNUA010000077.1:0-12420 GCA_964576115.1 uncultured Gemmatimonadota bacterium | reverse complement strand
GAACGGACCCTTTACTCGATCCGGGTCCACAATCGATCCGCCGGTACCACGTGGATTCGCTCCTCCACCATGTAGGCACGGGTTCCGGTATAGAGCACCGCTCCCGCAGCGAAGGCATCACCGAGCTCGCTCTTCAATATTCGCAGCCCGGAAAGATCCTTGTCCTGTACCCGACTGCCGGCCTTCACCTCGATCCCGACGATGCTTCCGTCGTCTCGTTCGATCACCAGATCCACTTCGGAGCCATCATGCGTTCGCCAATGACCGCAGCCCGCGATCCTCTCCATCCAGGAGACCTGCTTCAGGACTTCGGCAACTACGAACGTCTCGAACAGATGACCGAACTCCTGGAGGCTCGCAGGTTCACGGCGAGCCAGTTTCCCGGGAGAGAGCCGAAGAAGCCGCGCGGCCAACCCTGAATCCACCACATGAAGCTTCGGGGTCGCGACTGCCCGTGCCCGGAGGGACTTGCCCCATGCCGGAAGCCGATGCACGAGAAAGACCGCCTCCAGCAATCTGGTGTAGTTCTCGGCGGTGTCGGCCTTGAGGCCCACGCTTTCCCCGGCCGAGGCCATGTTCAGCATCTGGGCCGTCTGGCCAGCGAGCCGCCTCAGGAGCTCGGGTAGCGCCCGTTTCTGCCGGATCTTCGACAGTTCGGCCACGTCTCGCTCGAGGCTCAGGGTGATGTAGTTGTCAAACCATCGATTCCGGGCAGTTTCATTGCGGCCGAGAGCCAGGGGAAACCCACCGGTGACAACGCGCCGGATATACTCCTCGCGGCTCGTCGACGACACCTCGGGAGTAACCAACCTGGAGGCCTCTCCGAAGAGAACATCAACCAGGTTCTCCCGGATTCCCGCGATCTCTCCCTGTGAGAATGGATAGAGGCTTACCACGTGCAACCTGCCGGTCAGCGCCTGGGCTGCAATGGGCAGCGCATCGTGGCGTGTGGATCCGGTGATGATGAAACGTCCCGGCGAGCTGTCCCGGTTCAACTCCGCCTTGATGGCGTCCAGGATGTCAGGGACGTGCTGATATTCATCAATGCACACGGGCGGCGGACCCGATACGAAGGTTGCAGGATCCGCGGTCGCAGCTTCTCGGATAGCCACGTCGTCCAGATCCACGACATCAACACCCTTGCCAGCGGCGACGGCCCGAAGCAGTGTGGTTTTCCCGACGGTTCTCGGGCCCTGGAGCGCGATCACAGGCTCTTCTCTGGCCAGAAACTCCACGACGGCTGCGATTCTCCGGACAATCATGCCGGACACGGTGACCTCTCCCTACAGGGTTTATTATTATCGGGATTTAGAGGTATCCTACATCGGGATTTTGAGGGTGTCAAGAGCGGCATTTTGAGGACTGAAACGAAAGGGAGTGAATTGACACATTATCACCAGTTCAAAGTCCAGGCGGCGGGAGATCCGCGGCACTGAACGCCTCGCCCATATGCACCCCGAATCCCGAGTGCCGCCACGACTGGATCAGTTGCATCCGTTCGGCGCTCAGCAGTTCCTTCTCCCGCAGGAACCGGAACACCTCGGCGGTAAACAGCTCCCGCAGAACCGGCCGGTCCCAGCCGAAGATCGGCCGCCAGTCATGACCGGTCGTTGAGGACGTCGGGCCGGATTGTGCGTGGAATCCCTCTTCGGCCCCGTGCTACTCTTCAGCGATCGCAACCGACAACCTGCCGGGTGATGACGATGGACCGTCCCCTCAGCCCTTCACAACACCTCCATCCGGGATCCCGCCAGCGCCCGGCGTCGTTCCCGGTTCTGTCCCGACTGGGCGTCCTGCCACTCCTGCTGCTGGTCCTGACCGGACTCAGCGGCTGCGGTTCGGGTCCGCGCACCACCACCAGCCGGACGGGCGAGCAGGACGAGATGACCGTGACCCGCACCGACCGCGGCTGGGCGGTCGCCCTCAACGACCGGGAGTGCCTCACCTTCACGCCCCCCGAACTGCCCGGCGCCGGTTCACCCGAGGTGACCGTGCGGGTCGCCGGGGAGGGCTGGCAGCGGGTCGGCCTGCGCTGGCAGGTGCCCGGGGAGATCGCCTGTGACGAATTGGCGATCCCCTTCGAGGTCGCTCTCGAACCCGATTTCTGGTGGGCCCCCCACCTGGCGCCCGAAGAGGGCTACGTCATAGCCCAGCACGTCTTCCGCTCCCCCGCCCTGATCGCCCAGCAGGAGAACCTCTCGGTGGCCGTGGTGCCCGACCTCGATCTGGTCGGCCAGCGCCCCGACAGTCCCTGGTTCCTCGACTACGACGCCCCCGCCCGACGGATGTGGCTTGGCCTGGTCCGGACCGATATCCCCGCCCACGTGCTCTTCACCAAAACCGAAGGCATGACGATCGCTCCGGGGGAACTCGAGCTGGCCTTCTATGTCTGCACCTGGAAAGACGACTGGGGCGTGCGCAATCCCTGGGCGCCGGTGGCCTCGTTCCTGTGGCGGCGCTGGGGCAGTCCCCTGCTGGCCGCCGGGGAACCGATCGGGGCGCCCCTGGCAACCTACGTCGACCGCACGTATGAATGGGCCTTCGGTTCCTGGGCCGAGTCCGTCTGGCAGGAGTTCGACCTGGAGGGCGTGCTGGTCGGGGCCCCGCAGTTCATCGTCAACATCTCCCAGTCGCCCAATTATCCGGGGATCTGGTATCAGCGCGAGTTCCTCTCGATCTGGAACCAGACCTGGTTCTCTTCGCTGCGCAGCGCCTCGGGGCTCTACCGCCGGGCTCGCAAGACCGGCGATGACGATCTGCTGCGCCGGGCCCGGCTGACCCGGGAGCTGGCCCTGGCCGCCCCGGTCTCCGGCGGTCTCTTCCCGGCTGTCATCCGCACTCCCAACGAGACGGTTGAGATCGAGGGCCGGGAATACCGCCGCCCCCGCCCCTGGAGCGAGGCCACCTGGTCCAACTCCAACCGCTGCCCCCGCGACCACGGCATCACCGACGCCTGGTACCACGTGCTCGACTCGAGCTGGACGGCCCTGCTGATGCTGCGCTGGTACGACGAACTCGAAGCCGAGGAGCGCCTGCTCGACTACGCCCGCGCCTGGGGCGAGCGCCTGCTCACCCTGCAGGACGAGGCCGGCTTCTTTCCCGGCTGGCTCGATCCCGAGACCCACGAGCCCGGCCCGGTCATGAACCGGACCCCAGAGACCAGCCTGAGCGTGACCTTCCTGCTCGCCCTGGCCGAGGCCACCGGCCAGACCCGTTACCGCGAGGCGGCCCTGCGGGCCATGCAGGCGGTGCTGGCCGCGATCGTGCCCGAGGGCAAATGGCACGATTACGAGACCTTCTGGTCGTGCTGTGGCTGGGGCCGCGAGGAGTACCTGGATCGCAAGATCGAACGCAACGCCCTGCACAAGCAGAACACCCTCTCGATGTTCTGGACCGCCGAGGCCCTGCTGGCCTGCTTCCGCGCCACCGGTGAGCAGCACTACCTGGCCTTCGGCTGGCGCACTCTCGACGAGCTCTCGATGGCCCAGCAGGTCTGGCAGCCTCCCTTCATCTACGTGCCCGCCCTGGGGGGCTTCGGGGTAATGAATGCCGACGGAGAGTGGAACGACTCGCGCCAGACCCTTTTCGCCGAGCTCTTCCTCGACTACTACCGCTGGACCGGCGATCCGGCGCATTTCGAACGGGGTCTGGCGGCGCTGAAAGCCGGCTTCGTGATGATGTACTGCCCCGAGAACCCGGGCGTACAAGCGATGTGGGAGAAGGTCTATCCCTGGTTCGGCCCCGAGGACTACGGCTTCACCATGGAGAACTACGGCCACGGGGGGCGCACTTCAGCCGAGGGTGAGGGCATGGGGGTCTTCACCATCTACGACTGGGGCAACGGCGCCGCGGCCGAGGCGGCCATGCGCATCCTCGACCACTGGGGTCAGGTCTACATCGACCGCGAGCGGGAGCGGGGCTTCGGGATCGATCGGGTCCAGGTTCGTAAAAAGGGCCGGCGCTGGGTACTCATCAACCAGGCCCCGGCACCCCGCACTCTGCGGATCGTGTACGAGGACGGCTCGGAACAGAGCGTCGAGATCGACGACCGGATCGTGATCCGGCCCCCGGAGCGGTAGTGACTGCAGGTCCCGGCTGCTGAGGGTTCTGCAGATATCGCTCGACACCGCCAGATATTTATCCTAAATTATGGAAACGTTGTTGCCACAATTGAGTCTTTTATGGCAAAATCAATTCCAAAAGAGGGCAATAATGGACTATCTCCCGCGACATCTTCACGATCCCGGAACCAGTTTCTTCCTGCTCGGACCGCGCGGCACAGGGAAGACCTGGTGGGTGAATCATACCCATCCCGAGGCTCTCCTTCTCGACCTGCTGGATCCTGAAACGTATCGCCGGTATTCGAGTCGACCCGAACGGCTGATCGAATTGCTCGACAGTCACCCCCGGGGCCGCTGTGTCGTGCTCGATGAGATCCAGAAAATCCCGGAACTGCTCGAGGTGGTCCACCTCCTGATCGAACGTCACCCCGACCTGCAGTTCATTCTGACCGGATCGAGTGCGCGAAAGATAAGAGCCGCCGGAGTGGATCTGCTGGCCGGACGAGCGATTCGCCGGACGATGCACCCCTTCATGGCTTCGGAACTGGGGGAAAGATTTGATCTGAAACAGGCCCTCGAGGTCGGACTGCTTCCGGTCGTTACAGAATCCCGGAATCCCGAAGAGACGATCAGGGGGTACGTCACACTCTACCTGGAGGAAGAGGTCCGGGCCGAGGGCCTGGTCCGGAAGATCGGCGACTTCGCGCGTTTCCTCGAAGCCGTCAGTATCTCGCACGCCGGTGTCCTGAACATCTCGAATGTCGCCCGCGAGTGTGAGGTCATCCGGAAGACTGTCGAGGGATATGTCTCGATCCTGGAAGACCTCCTGCTGGCCTTCCGGATTCCCGTCTTCACCCGCCGGGCGCAAAGACGGGTGACGGCCCATCCGAAGTTCTACCTGTTCGATGCCGGTGTCTTCAGATCTCTGCGTCCGGCAGGACCCTTCGACCGGTCAGAAGAGATCGAGGGAGCTGCCCTCGAAGGACTCGTCCTGCAACATCTGATCGCCTGGAATCAGTACCGGGGGGGCAGGAACACGGTTCATTTCTGGAGAACCCCGGCCGGCACGGAGGTCGATTTCGTGCTGTATGGCGAGGATGGTCTTCTGGCAGTCGAAGTGAAGAATACCCGCACGATTCACTCGAATCACCTCAGGGCTCTCAAGGCTTTCCGTGCCGATTACCCGGAGTGCGTCCCGCTCCTGCTCTACCGCGGTCCCGAGCGATTACGCCGGGAAGGGATACAGATCATTCCCTGCTATGAATTCCTCCGCGAGTTGACACCGGAACGCCCGCTGCCGGGGATGTGATTCAACCTCTGGATACCCGGACAGGTTCATGCGACAGATACCGCCTCAGTGCTATAAATACAATATGCTTTACAAATAGACGTCTATTTGTTAAGTATAGTTTATGATTGTACGCCCATTCTGGATCGAACGTATCCGCCAGGCCTGGACCCACCGGCCGATCGTCTGGCTGGCCGGGGTGCGCCGGGTGGGCAAGACCACCCTGGCCCACATGCTGCCGGATACCGTCTATCTGAACTGTGATCTGCCTTCCGATGCCCGCCGGCTGGACGATCCGGAACTCTTCCTGCGCGGCCTCCCGGCCGGTGCGACGGTCGTCTTCGACGAGATCCACCGCCTCCCGGATCCCTCCCGGCTGCTGAAGATCGCCGCCGACACCTTTCCCACCCTCCGCGTCCTGGCGACCGGATCCTCGACCCTCGCCGCCACCCGGAAATTCCGTGACACCCTGACCGGCCGGAAAACCGTCGTCCGGCTCTCCCCCGTTCTCTGGTCCGAGAGCCGGAGCGGTTTCGGCCCGCCGGACCTGACCACGAGACTCCATCGGGGGGGACTCCCGGAACACCTCCTCTCCGGGCAGATCCCCGAGGAAGCCTATGCCGAATGGCTCGAGAGCTTTTATGCGCGGGATATCCAGGAACTCTTCGGAATCCGCGAGCGGACCGGCTTTCTCGATCTGCTGCGATTGATGCTGCGGCAGAGCGGCGGCCAGGTGGAGTATTCCGCCCTCTCCCGGGAAGTCGGTCTGAGCCGTCCGACGGTCAAGGCGCACCTCGAAGCGATGACCGTGGCCCTGGCCCTGCAACCGCTGTCACCTTTTCACGGCGGCGGTCGCCGCGAGCTGGTCAAACAGCCGAAGGTCTACGCCTTCGACACCGGCTTCGTCCGCTTCGCCCGGGGGTGGCGTGAGCTTCGCCGGGAGGATCTGGGAACGCTCTGGGAGCACCTGGTGCTGGATACCCTCAGGGCGGCCCTGCCCGCCCGGTCGATTCACTACTGGCGCGACAAGTCGGGACGGGAGATCGATTTCGTCGTGCCCGGCCGGGAGGGGGTGGACACCTTTGAGTGCAAGATCAATCCCGACGCTTTCGAGGTCGGTGCCCTGAAGGTGTTCCGGAGCGCCTATCCGCAGGGCACCGACCATGTCGTCTCACCTGCCGTCGAGACAGCCTGGCAGAGCCGCATCGGCGGGCGGGTGGTCCGGTTCATCGGCTGTCAGGATCTGTTCGATCTCGCCTGAATCCGGCCCACCGGTTCATGCTCATTCTTCACCCGGGCAGGGGCCTGATTGGGCATGGAATCCTTTTCTGCTCTCGTGCTACTCTTCATCGATCACGACCGATAACCGGACGGGCGATGACGACTACAGCCCCGGGCCCGGCGGGAGCACTGGAGGTACGGGAATCCGCTTTACGGACCGGTCTCACGGAAAGCGAGCGAAAGGAGAAGGAGCCATGATGATGCTGAAAGCGGCCGGGAACCTGGCCCTGCTCGGACTCTGCGTCGCGGCGCTGGCCGCCTGTGCCGAACGCGAGAACTTCGAGGGGCTCGAAATGGGCCTCTCCACCCTGCCCCTGCTCAGTTCGGCGCAGACCCGCTCGATCAGTCCCGAGAACTTCACCGGCGAGAAGGGCCGGGGCGGGATGGCCACCGAGGGCACCGGAGCCCGGGCCGCCCGCGAACTCGGTCAGGGGTGGAAGGTCTCCCCCTCGGTGCGCATCACCGCCGGGACGACTTTCGAACTGGCCGCGATCGACGGGCCCGGAGCGATCCAGCACATCTGGATGACCCCGACCGGGAACTGGCGCTTTTCGATCCTACGCTTCTACTGGGACGGGGAAAGCGAACCTTCGATCGAGGTCCCGGTGGGCGACTTCTTCGCCAACGGCTGGGGCAGTTTCGCCCACGTGACCTCGCATGCCGTCTGCGTCAACCCGGGTAGCGGCTTCAACTGCTACTGGTCGATGCCCTTCCGGCGCTCCTGCCGCATCACCATGGAGAACATCGCCGAGCAGGACATGATCCTCTACTACCAGATCGATTACACCCTGACGCGCATCCCCGCCGACGCCGGCTACCTGCACGCCCAGTTCCGCCGCTCCAACCCCCTGCCCGACAGGCAGGACTACACCATCCTGGAGGGAGTGCGCGGGCAGGGACAGTACGTGGGCACCTACATGTGCTGGGGGGCCAACAGCCCGGGCTGGTGGGGCGAGGGCGAGATCAAGTTCTTCATGGACGGCGACGATGAGTTCCCCACCATCTGCGGCACGGGGACCGAGGATTACTTCTGCGGTTCGTACGGTTTCTCCAACCCCGCCACCGGTGACTACATGGTCTTCTCGACCCCCTACGCCGGCATGCCCCAGGTCATCCGGGCCGACGCCGAACGGCAGACACCGCGCCGGTTCGGGCTCTACCGCTGGCATATCATGGACCCGATCCGGTTCGCCCGCGACCTGCGGGTGACGATCCAGGCCCTGGGCTGGCAGAGCGAGGGGCGCTACCTGCCCCTGCAGGACGACATATCTTCGGTGGCCTTCTGGTACCAGGCCGAACCGCACGCCCCCTTCCCCGCCCTACCCGGCCGGGATGAGCTGGCGATTGTGAAGTAGCACCAGCAGGGGAAGGGTCGCCGCGTGCTGGGAGTCAACTGGATCGACTGGCTGGTGATCGTGGTCTACCTGGCCGGTATCGCCGTGGTGGGGATCTGGGCGGTGCGGCGGGTGAAGAGCATGTCCAGCTATTTCATCAGCGACCGCAAGTACGGCAAGCTGCTGATGATGTTCTTCACCTTCGGGACCGGGACCCACTCCGACCAGGCGGTGAGCGTCTCGGCCAAGACCTACACCGACGGCGCTTCGGGGATCTGGTACCAGTGGCTCTGGCTCCCGGTGACTCCCTTCTTCTGGCTCATCGCACCGGTGTTCCGGCGCATGCGCTGCATCACCACCGGCGATTACTATCAGGCCCGCTACGGTTCGAGCGTGGCGGCTCTCTTTGCCGCCATCGGCATGCTGCAATTGACGGTCAACATCGGGGTCATGCTCAAGGGCTCGAGCGCCATGATCACCGCCGTCTCGGGGGGCAGCATCGATCCCGGGCTGGCGATCGCCGGCATGACCATCATCTTCGTCGTCTACGGCATCGCCGGCGGTCTGAACGCCGCCATCATGACCGACTTCGTGCAGGGCCTGCTCACCATTGTGCTCTCCTTCCTGATCCTGCCCTTCGCCCTGTCGGCGGTGGGGGGTCTGGCGGGTCTGAAGGCGACGGTGCAGAACCCCGACCTGTTCAAGATCGTGGCCCCGGCGGGGATCACGACCTTCTACATCGCGGTGATCGCCTTCAATGCTCTGGTCGGGTGGGTGACCCAACCCCACAACATGGGCATGGCCGCGGCGGGTAAGACCGAGATGGAGGGCCGGGTGGGCCTGATGGTGGGGATCTTCATCAAGCGGATCTGCACCATCGCCTGGACCCTGACCGGGCTGTGCGCCATCGGCCTCTACCTCGGTCAGACGGTGGACATCGACCACGTCTACGGCCTGATGGCCCAGCGCCTGCTGCCCGTCATCGCCCCGGGCCTGGTGGGCCTGTTCATCGCCTCGATGCTGGCCGCGGTGATGAGTTCGTGCGATGCCTTCATGGTCAGTTCCTCGGCCCTTTTTACCCAGAACATCTACCGCCCCCACCTGGTCCGGGGCCGCAGCGACCGGCACTACATGCGGGTCGGCCGGGTCACCTCGCTGGTGGTGGTGGCCTGCGGGATCTTCTTCGCCTTCACCCTGGAATCGGTGGTCACCGGGCTGGAGATTTTCTGGAAGGTGGCGGCCATGATGGGCATCCCCTTCTGGGTCGGGCTCTTCTGGCGGCGGGCCACCCCGGTCGCGGCCTGGTCCGCCACCCTGGCTAGCTTCGCGGTCTGGCTCTGGACCGACACCCTGCCCGGAACCCTGCCCTCTTTCATGCTCGCCGGCGAGACCGTCAGCCTGCCCTGGCAGATGGTCGCCTATCTGAGTGTCGGTCTGGTGGTCATGATCCTCGTCAGCCTCATCACCCGCCCGGTAGCCAGGGAGCAACTCGATTCTTTCTATACCTGCCTGCGCACGCCGATCGGACCCGACGAGCCGGAGACCGAACCCTTCACCCTGCCCCCGGGAGTCGAGCCGGCTCCGCGCCGGGTCTGGTTCGACCACCCCGACTTCGAGTTCCCGAAACCGACCGCGGTCGGACTGATCGGTTTCTTCGCCGGCTGGGCCGGGGTGGGCCTGCTGATCGCCCTCTTCTACTGGATCCTGGGAGGCTAGGTCCGCTGGCGTTGAATACTCCGGGCCGATGAAGGGTGTCGCTCGGAACGGGTGATCTCAGGAAATCAGTTTCTTGACCAGATCGACGGCGCTCAGACCATCGTAGCCGTAGCCGGCCGCCCCGATCCGCTCGGCGAAATCCCGGGAGAGCGGCGCGCCCCCGACGATGGCCTGTACCTGCCCCGTTAAGCCTTCCTTTTCTATACGTTCGACCGTCCGGCCCATGACCGGCATGGTCGTGGTGAGCAGGGCCGACATGCCGATCACCGGCGCTCCCGATTCACCGGCGGCCGCCACGAAGCGTTCCGGTGAGACATCGCTGCCCAGATCAATGACCTCGAATCCGGCTCCGCGCAGCATGATTCCGACCAGGTTCTTGCCGATGTCGTGCAGATCGCCCTCGACGGTGCCGATGACGACCTTGCCGCGGGAGGCAATGCCCTCGGAGAGCAGCAGGGGCTCGAGCAGGTCGAGACCGGCGTACATCGCCTGGGCGGCCAGGAGAACCTGGGGCAGGAAGATCTCGTGGGCCCTGAATTGTTCGCCCACGACATCCATGCCGGCGATCAGACCGTCGTCGAGGATCGTCTGGGGCGGATTCTCCTGCTCGATGGCCTGTGTTGTCAGCCGGGCCACGTCTTTCTGATCGCCTTTCTCCAGGGCTTTCGCGATCGCCTGCAGGATCTCCATATCCGCCTCCGTTACTGCCTGTGTGTGTTCGGATCAGCTCATTCCCTGTCCGGGAGTCGATCCAAACCGTACCGGCGGGCTTCGGTTTCCATGAGATCGGTCAGCTCGGTCAGCACCGCCGGATCGAGCCCGACCGGTTGCCACTCCCCGACCAGTCTGTCGACCTCGAGCCGCGCCCGCTCGCCCAGGGTCAGGCTGCCCTCCTCCTGCCAGCGGGACCGGTTGGCCCGGTCGATCACCGTCGAGGGAAGGTAGTGTTCACCTTTCAGATGGGTGAGGGTGTGCCCGGCGATGAGCAGATGTCCGGTTTCGAGAAGCTCGTTGAATAGCTCTCCGGCCGGAAAATCGTCCTTCGGCTCGATCCCCTCGACCAGACGCAGAGCCAGACCGCAGATCTCGTTGTCGAGCACCAGCTTCTCGAGGCTCTGACAGCTCTCGAAATCGAGCATTCCCGGTCCCGAGACGCTGTTGATACCGGCCAGAACCGAAAGGGCGGCTCCCATCGCGGTCTCCAGCCCGGCCTGGGCATCGAGGAGTTTGGCGTCGCTCAGCGCGCTGTAGGCCTGGGTCGGCAGACCAAGATGCTTCCCGATCTCGGCAGCCGCACAATCGATCATGATGGTTTCGGCCGCTCCCATGGGGGTGGTTTCGTACCTGATATCGAAGGCCGCCGGCGAGCCTCCCCACAGAGCCGGCGCCCCGGGCTTTTTCAGCTGGGTCAGAACCACCCCGCTCAGGGTTTCGGCTGTATGCTGGATGAGCGTGCCCACCAGGGTCACCGGCGACATGAAGCCGGCCAGGGGCATGGAGACATATTCCACCGGGATGGAGTATTCGGCGCAATCGAGCAGATTCTGCGAAGTGACTTCGCTCCATTTGAGCGGCGCGGTGGGGCAGATCGAGAAGATCGTCAGCGGTTTGTCCTGCAGAGCCTCCATCGATCCCCGCACCGCCACCTGCAGGTTCTTCATCAGTTCGAACGACTCGATCGTAAAGGCCCCGGTCACCACCGGTTTGGAACAGAACATCAGGCTCAGGTACAGCCGGTAGGAATCGGTCACCTCGTCGGGTACATCGGTCGGAATGAAGGCCGTGCTCTGCGAGGCGATATGGTCCAGACCACCCATGAGCCGGGCATACCGCACGTAGTCGGCCGTTACCGGCCGTCGCATGACACCGGACTCGAGATCGAGGATATTGATCGCCGAAGATCCCGGCGTGAAGTAGACCCTGTTGCCGCTCAGGTCATGGGTCTGCTCACCCGTACTGTCGTACAGCGCGAAACCCGACGGGACCGTGGCCAGGGCCCGATCCACCAGATCTCCCGGCAGTCTCACCCGCCCCTTGGGCCGGTCCACGTCGGCGCCGTGATCACCCAGCAGACTGACCGCCTTCTCGTTGTGGATCTCCACCCCCAGGTTCTGCAGTATCCCGCGGGCTTCATCGAGGATCCTCTCAACGAGTTCGTCACTCAGCAGTCTCAGGAGCGGTCTCACGTCAGCACCCCCTCAGGGCCAGGATCATAGCCATCACTGCAAACCACGGTACCGGAGGGAAACAAACCCTGACAATGCCATTGCCCGGTTCCGGTTCGGGCCGCAGGGCGGGTATGATCTGTTCCAGAACGCCCGTGCATCGGGTGTCGGACGCAGTGAGAGGAGTCGGCGGTGATCTCGGCAGAAGGGGGAGCAGAGCGGCGCAAACTGGGCTTCTGGATGAGCACTGCGCTGGTGACCGGCAACATGATCGGTTCCGGAATCTTCCTTCTGCCGGCCTCGCTGGCCGCCATCGGCGGGATCAGTATCGTCGGCTGGCTCTTCACCTCGGCCGGGGCGATCGTCCTGGCGCTGACCTTTGCCCGCTTGAGCCGGATGGTGCCTGGAACAGGCGGACCGTATGCCTACACACGATATGCGTTCGGCGATCTGGCGGCCTTTCTCGTTGCCTGGGGCTACTGGATCTCGATCTGGGTCGGAAACGCGGCCATCGCCGTGGCCTTCACGGGGTATCTGGGTTTCTTCATCCCCGGCCTGGCTTCGAATCCGCCGGC
>CAZNUA010000076.1:5424-12995 GCA_964576115.1 uncultured Gemmatimonadota bacterium | reverse complement strand
CGTTTGAGCGTCGGTGCCGCATGCGGTGGGCACAGCTCATATTATATTCATGGCGTCCGGGTGAGTCGCTGGTGACCTCGAGCCGGTCGCCGCCGGAACTGCTCGCCGTGGCCGAGTCAGCCTGAGCGCGCCGATCCCATTACAGTGCGAGACCCTAACAGGTGGGAGTATGCCTGAATTCCGGTCTGCGTGGCGGTTCCGGGCCTTTGAGAGCGTATGGAGGCTGTGGTGAGGTGCCCGAGAGTATGAAAGCAGCTCTTCCCGGGTGTCATCAGCTACACAGAGGCCTCATATCCGGCTGAAGGGACCCGGAAACCCCGGAAAACGGCAATGACGGTGAAATTCAGCTACTTATCCCTGTTCCTTGACGGGATGTCTCGGCTAGAGCTCGCTCCGCTTTTTGAGAACGCCCCGGATCCAGTATCCCATGAATCCATCGGTCAGTTCGTAGTTCCCTCCGATTGCGTGGATCACCAGACCCTTCTTCATCAAGGAGCGGAGAGAAGCCTGGATGGAAGAAGGTGGCCCCAGGCCGTGCTTGAGCATGAACTCCTTGGAAAGGGGACTGAGGCCGGGATCTTCCACGAGGGCGATAAGCAACGACCTCTGGAGCTGGGACGCGTTCTGCCAGAGTATTTCATAGAGGGGGGAATCCTGCTGCGCAATCTCGAAGGGTGCTCGCTCGATGTGTTCTGTAGTGACCTCCGCGTCGTTTCGGGCCGCTTCCCAGATCGCATGACAGAGCCTCTGGATATTGTGGGGTACATCTTCGCCGAGGTCGAGTATCCGCTGCACAGCACCCTCGGGAATATCGTATCCACCTCGCTCGAACCAGCCCGAGATGAATTCCGCGTACTCCTTCCTCGGTATGGGGCCCAGTTCCATGACCCTCCCGAGGCGATAGAAAGGCCGACCTGTCTCCCGGATCATCGAGATCATCACGGATTGCTCAGATCCCGCCATGATATAGGACAGATGCTCGTGACGCTGGATTGCTGACCTGAGGGCCTTTTCCACTTTCTCACCGTCGTACTTCGAAATATCGGAGAACTCGTCGAATACGATGAGCATGCGCCTGCTCTGGCGGGCTGCCAGGGATTCGGCATGATCCAGTCCCTCGATCAGTCCCGCCAGGGGATCGGTAGAAGGTGAGGACATTTCAGCCCCGATGGTCATGGACCCGTCCGGGGATACTGTGACCCGGGGCCTCAGGTGGGTCAGCGTGGCCAGCATCTTCGAGAGCTTATCAGCATTGGATTCAATCGCGCGAGCAGTCTCGGCGGTCACCGCCCCACTGAACTCGGCCAGATCGGGGCAGGCGTTCAGATCGAGGTAGGCGCAGGGAGTATCCTTCTCACGAAGTCGATCGATGAGATTGAAGAGGAGACAGGTTTTCCCGAACCGCCTGGGTGAGACGAGAAATACACGCCCCCCGGAGAGAACCTCTCGTTTCAGATCCTCCAGCTCTTTCTCGCGGTCGGCGAAGTACTTGCCGCGTACAATGCGGCCATATCGGAAAGGATTATCCACATTGACTCCCCTCAAATCTTCCATTAATACCGTTACGTTAATTACGTACCGTTCGTAGTGTAACAAGGAAGAGAATACGAGTCAATGATATCCGCCGGGTGCGATCCGCTCATTCCTGACTCAGCTCTCCGGATGGACTCGTACCGGACGTCGGGTGATCCGGTGCTTTCGTCCGTCTGTAATTTCGTCCGCCTGTGAGCGATTACGGCCGCGGCGGCGGCTCCCCGGGCAGTTCGCGGCCCAGGGTTTCGCCCTTCTCGGTGGCCGGTACTCCCTCGGAGATCCAGCGCGGGGCGGGGGCGTCCAGCAGGAAGTGGTCGAAGTACTGCTGCAGGCGCACCGCCCAGTCCTTCTTGTTGGGCCAGGTGATCGGCCAGTGGGGCTGTTCGTTGTACACGATCATCCAACAGGGTTTCTGCAGCCGGCGCATGGCCACGAAGAGTTCGATCCCCTGCTCCCATGGCACGGCCCCGTCCTCGTCGTTGTGCATGATGAGCAGGGGGGTCTCGATCTTGTCGGCCCAGAAGACGGGGGAGTTCTCGATGTAGAGCAGGGGGGCTTCCCAGAGGGTGGCCCCGATCCGGCTCTGGGTCCACTCGTACTGGAACATCCGCGAGAGCCCGCTGCCCCAGCGGATGCCGCCGTAGGCGCTGGTCATGTTCGAGACCGGGGCGCCTGCTTCGGCGGCGGTGAAGATGTTGGTCCGGGTGATCATGAAAGCGATCTGGTAGCCCCCCCACGAGTGGCCGGCCACCCCGATGCGGTCGGCATCCACAAAGCCCTGATCGACGAGCATGTTCACACCGGGCACGACCGCGTTCAGAGCGCTCTCACCGGGGTAGCCGGTGCGGTAGGGGATGTCGGGGATGAAGACCAGGTAGCCGCGGCTCGAGTAAAAGGGGTAGTTGATGATCGAGCGGTGCGGTTCGGGGATCCAGTGCTGGTGCAGGTTGTCGGAGTTCTTCTCGTAAAAAGTAACCATCATCGGGTACTGCCGGCCGGCATCGAATCCCTCCGGCTTGTAGAGGATCCCGGATAGCGGTACCCCGTCCAGAGAGTTCCAGTACACCAGTTCGGCACTGCCCCAGAGGTACTCGGCCTGCTGAGGATTGCCGTCGCTGACCTTCTGCATGTTCCGGAACTGCAGGTCGGCTGTCCAGAGGTCGCCGAACTCGCGGAAGCTCTCGCGGGTGAAGATGACGACTTCGGCCTCCTCGGCCTTGACGGGGGAGGAGAAGCGGTAGTCCTGAATCACGAGTTCTTCGGGCAGGCCGCGTCCCTGCACCCGGTCGCGGTAGAATCCCGAGGCCTTCGTGACGGTGTCGAAAGCCGAGAGCAGGATGCGTCCGCGCGGTTCGATCGTTTCTTCCTCGCGATCGAGGCGTACGTAGCGGAAGCGCAGGCCGTGCTCGCGTCCGACGCCCTCGGTGATGCAGCGGGCCGCTTCCCGGCCGCTGGGATCGACCGCCCAGATGTCGCAGGCGTCGTAGATCAGGAAGTACTCCTCGTTGCCCGCCCAGCCGGCCGAACCCCACGGGCCGGCCGGCATCGGGGTGTCGTGGATCTCGTTATGGACCGGATGGGGCAGGGGGGCTGAGAGCGCGACCTCGGTGTCCGAGTTCAGATTGCGGGCGAACCAGTGCTGTTCACCGTAATCCCACCAGACAAGATAGCGTCCGCCGGGGCTGAGTTCGGCCCGCACCTGCACGGCTTCCATGACCAGTTCCCGCTCGCCGGTTTCGACGTCAATGAGCCAGACATCGCTCAGGCTGGGGTACTCCCACGAGAAGGGGTTCTCGTACGGCACCGATGTCTGGGCCAGGCCGAGGGGGGCGTCACCCTCGGCGCCGATCCGGACACCGGGCAGCTCCTCGTCTGCCAGCTGGACGATCCGACCGCTTTCGACGTGGACTACCGCCTGCCAGTTCAGACGCCGGTCCTGGTCGACTTCGAGCAGTTGCTGGGGCTGCAGACGGGTGTCGCGCCAGTGCCAGATGTCGAGCACGACCTGGCTCTCTTCATCGTCTTCAGCCTCATCGGCTTCGGTGGTGTCAGCCTCGCCGTGAGTCGCTTCCGGTTCTTGTTCGGGCAGGGGAGCGGTACCGAAGTAGAGTCGGCGGCCGCTCTTCGAGAAGGAAGGCCGGCCGTGTTTACTCACCCCCCAGCCGGAGGGCAGCCCGGGCGAGCCGGCCGCGGCCACGACGCGGGCCGAGTCATCCCCCCGTTCCCAGAGATACAGGTTGAAGGCTGGATCGTCGCCATTGGCGTCGTCGCGGTCAGTCAGGAAGGCGACCCGGGCACCGTCTTCGGAGATGGCGATACTCCTGTACTCGGCCACCCCTTCGGCCAGAGGTGTGATCGCGCCCGAGGCGGTCTCGACGGCGTAGATACCGTCGATTTCACCCGAGGGAGTGTGGGTGGCGTAGACAAGCAGGTCGCCCGATTCGGAGAGTGCGTACTCGGTCACATGGGCGAAACTGTACTCCGAGCCGTCCTCGAGGCGGCGCAGGACGAGTTCGGTGCCCGGGCGTCCCTCCCGGCGGGGTTCCTCGGCCTCTTCTTCACCCTCCGCTTCGGCCGGTTCCGCCGTCTCCTCCGGCAGGGGCTCCTCCATCAGGTAGGCGATCACCGTTCCCGACTCGGCGGGCAGCTCGAAGGAGCGGACCCGGTCGACTTCGATCGTGACGCCGGAGGCCAGCTCCAGGATCAGCAGGCGTTTCTTCGGCTGCTCGACCGGATCGAGCTTGGCTTCCCGGGCCTCCTTGACGGCCTCCTCGGTTGGGGCGATCAGGTAGACGATATAGCGGCTGTCGGTGGTGAAGCGGGCCGCGGTGCCGTTGAGAACCACGTGCTCGGTCCCGTTGCGCAGGTTCTGAAATCTGAGCTGGACGTCGCCCCCGTCCTGGGGAGCGAGGGTGTAGGCCACCCACGATCCGTCGGGAGCGATCTGCTCCCCCTGGAGTCGGTTCCAGTCGTCGTAGACGCTGTGGTCGAGTGGCTTTTTGGCCTGCTCCTGGGCGGCGAGGGGGCCGGCGATGCCGAGGATGCAGACCATGACGGCACAGAGAACACGACGGGGAACGATACGACGGAGGCTTCTCATCTCAACTCTCCTGAGCTGCGGCTTGAGCCTGTTTGAGCCTATATGTAGCATCTGCAACTCCTTCCCGCAATTGATGTCCCCGACGTCGGCGGCGGGGTGTTTATTACAGCTTTCGTTTTGCACGCCGACCGGGTGAGATCCTCACCGCTCATCGGGTTCGGCCGCACCACAGTCCCGGTACCCGAGGGAGATGACGTCGATGCCCGAGGAGCACAAACGTATCCGACCGGCCCGCTCGACCGAAGACTGGCGCCTGCTCGAAGCGCCGGTGACCGCTCCGGCCGATTTCCTGCACACCGATCCCTGGCGGGTTCTGCGTGTCATGGGGGAATTCGTTTCGGGTTTCGACGACCTGGCCGAACTGGGACCGGCGGTGACGATGTTCGGCTCGGCCCGCGTGGGTGAGGATGATCCGGTCTACTGGCAGGCGGTCGAGACCGCCCGCCGGCTCGGAGAGGCGGGTTTTGCGATCATCACCGGCGGGGGCCCCGGCATCATGGAGGCCGGTAACCGGGGGGCCCGGGAAGCGAGGGTAACCTCGGTCGGGCTGGGCATCGAGCTGCCCTTCGAGCAGAAGATCAACGAGTATGTGAACCTGGATATGAACTTCCACTATTTCTTCGTCCGCAAGGCGATGTTCCTCAAATACGCCCAGGCCTACCTGATCTTCCCCGGCGGGTGGGGCACCATGGACGAGATGATGGAAGCCCTGACCCTGATCCAGACCGGCAAGATCCAGCGTTTTCCCCTGATCCTCTTCGGCTCCGGGTACTGGTCCGATCTGCTGGCGTTTTTCCGCGAGGACATGCTCGGGGAAGAAAAGATCTCACCCGGCGATCTCGATCTGATCTCCGTGACCGATTCACCCGAAGAGGTGGTCCAGCTCGTGACCGACTCTTTCCGGGAGCGCCAGCGGAGCCGCGACGAGTCCTGATCAGCGGTTCCCGCCGCCTTCGATCGTGAGGGTGAGCCGGCCGGTCCGCCCTTCGTCATCCATGCAGACGATCTCATGACGCCCCGCCACAGGTTCCATGAAAGCCGCTTCGGCGGGTGAGGTGCTCAGAAGCAGCTCGCCGTCCACGAACCAGTGCAGCCGGTTCACGTCGCTCGCCACGGCGGCCTCGAGCCTGATCTGCTGGTCCTCCAGCGGCACGCCGCGGCGCAGCACGTACCGGACTCCCGGAGCGGGCGAGGTGATCGTCGGCTCCCGGCCCGAAATCACCGTCCGGCAGAGGCGGTTGTGGGGGGGCAGGACCGGCACGGGATATCCGTTCTGCTGCATCCAGGTGGCCACCCGCGGCGGCCAGAGTACGAATGTGCGCCGGTGCCACTCGTGTCCGGCGCGGCAGTGGGGACAGAGCCGCTCGCCGGTGCTGTCGTCGATGGCCAGGGTGATGTGCATTCCGCAGGGAGTATGAGGCGACACGTCGAGAATGTAGAGTTCGCTCTTCGTCTGCGTGCAGGCCGGACCGGGGGGACGACCCGAGAGAGCGCAGACCTCCCGTTCTCCGACCCCGGACGGACGCTCGAACCAGCTCCCGGCATCGGGTTCCAGGGCGGTGGCCAGATCGAAGAGCAGGGGGCCGGCGGCGTCGGCCCCGATGAGTGCGGGCGAGCCGATACCGGAGAAGTTGCCGAGCCAGACGCCGATGGTGAAGGCGGGATTATAGCCGATACTCCAGGCATCGCGGTGGCCGTAGGAGGTGCCGGTCTTCCATGCCAGCCGGGGCAGATTGACCGAGAACTCCCAGGCGGCGGGGAAATCGGGCCGGCTCAGGCGGCTGAGGATATCGGTCATGATGTAGGCCGCCTCGGCCGAGATGATCGGCCGGCCCTCGGGGTGCGGATCGCTCTCGAGCAGGCGGACCGGCTGCCAGAGCCCCCCCCGCGCCAGGGTGGCGTAGAGATTGGTCAGATCGAGCAGGGTCACCCCGGCCCCGCCCAGGACCAGCGAGAGCCCGTAGTGTTCCCACGGTTCGGTCAGGGTGCCGAGGCCGCCCTGCTGCAGGAAGGCGTGGAAGCGATCCGCCCCCAGGTCGAGAACCAGGTTCACGGCCGGCACGTTCATCGAATGCACCAGGGCGTCGGTTGCGGTGACGGCGCCACGGTACCCGCCGTCGTAGTTCTGCGGCTGATAGCCGGCGATCGTGACCGGAATGTCGGGCAGCAGGGTCGAGGGGGAGATCAGACCAGCGTCCAGGGCCAGGGCGTAGGCGAAGGGCTTGAGGGTCGAACCGGGGGAGCGGGGAGCGGTGGCGCCGTTGACCTGGCCGTCGATGGCGAGGTTGAAGTACCCGGCGCTGCCGACCAGGGCCGCCACCGACCGGGTGGCGTTGTCGATCACCACCACCGCACCGTTGGTGATGCCCTGCGGGCGCAGGGTCCGCAGGTGCCGTTCGAGCAGCTCTTCGGCCAGCCGCTGGGTGCCGGGGACGATGGTCGTGCGCAGGTCGCCGGTGTCGTTCCCGTACCGCTGACGCAGCAGATCCCCCAGGTGCGGGGTGCCGAATGGCAGGGCGCGGCGTTCGCTCGGAACCGGGGCGGTGGTTGCCAGCCGGAATTGCTCGCGATCGAGTTTACCGATCCGCTGCATGCGGCGCAGCACTTCGTTCCGGCGCCGTCGGGCGCCGTCGGGATTGCGGTCGGGGCGCAGGGCGGTCGGGGAATTGGGCAGTACCGCGAGCAGGGCCGCTTCGCCCGGTCCCAGCTCGGAGGCCGGCTTGCCGAAATAGAGCAGGGCGGCCGCCTCGGCTCCCTGGATGTTCCCGCCGTAGGGGGCGAGGTTGAAGTAGAACTCCAGGATCCGCCGCTTCGAGAAACGCAGTTCGAGCTGCAGCGCCCGGAAGGCTTCGATCGCCTTGGCTCCCACGGTACGGGGGCGGTTCTCCATCATGCGGGCGACCTGCTGGGTGATGGTCGAGCCTCCGCTCACGACCCG
>CAZNUA010000076.1:0-5324 GCA_964576115.1 uncultured Gemmatimonadota bacterium | reverse complement strand
TCTCGGGCCGGGGCAGGTCGGCCCGCGATTCCAGCCGCGGATTCTCGATCTCGAGTCCGGCCGGAAGCATGTCGTCGATGACCACGTTCTCGATACTCTGGCTGGCGGCGGTGATGTTCAGTTCCACCAGCACCAGCTCGCCGTGGGCCAGGGAATCGAGCCCGGCCGGAGTGCCGTCCAGGCGCAGGTAGCGCCGGCTGACCTGCAGGCCCCGGCTGGCCTCCTCGTAACTCTGGCCCACCGCGACGCCGCGGACCTCCCAATAGAAGTACGCCCGCCCTTCGCCCTCGATTTCGATGACGACCGGCGCTCCGGCCAGATGGGTTCCGGCCAGGCTCACCGTTTCGGGCGTCAGTTCGGCCGCCTGCTCTCCATCGACCGTGATCGAGCCGGTGTAAGCGCCGCCGGGTTGCTGCTGCATGACCTTGCCCAGGGCGAGGAAGGCCCAGGCGTTCTCCTGGGTCGTGCCCCACCGGCCGATACTGGCCTGGCGCGAAAGCCACGAGACCAGGACCGGGATGCCGGCGTGGTCGGGGGCGATATCGGCCAGGATGGTCAGGATCAGGGCGTTGTCCCGGACCGAACTCGAGAAGGTGCCGCCGGTTTCGCGGGCCTCGGCACTCTGCGGGTTGACCGAAGCCGGCAGCAGTCGGAAAGCGGTACTGGTGTCCCCGGTCAGGGCGAAAGCGCCGGCCAGCAGGATCCGGGCGTCGAGGGTCAGATCGCGTTCGTAGGTCTCGAGCAGGAAGCTCATCGTACCCGGTTCCGGTTCGTCGAGCAGGGCCAGCACGTAGGCGGCGTAGCTCTTGATGCGCAGATCGCGGGCCAGGATCCAGGGCTGAAGGGCACTCGAACCGCGGGGGGCCGATTCGCGGGCGAAGAGAAGCTGGCGCAGGTAGCCGATACCGCGCGAGAGCATCCGCCGGGACAGGCTGTAGCCGGCCCGGCGGGCTTCGGCCATAAAGTGCATGGCGTAGACGCTGGTCCACTCATTCACGGTCGGGGAACGGGGCCAGAAGGTGAAGCCCCCGCTGGCAAGCTGCATCGAACCCAGCTTGCGAATCGCTTCCTCGACGTAGTATTCGGGAGCGTTGGTATCGAAGAGTTCCGGTTCGACCTGGCGGGCCAGGTCCTTGAAATAGAGCAGGGGAAAGGCCTGCGAAACGGTCTGTTCGGCGCAGCCGTAGGGATAGCGGAGCAGTTCCTGCAGACTGCCGCTGTACTCGACCGTGGGGAAGGGCGAGACCGTCAGAGTGGCCCGGATCGAGCCGGACACGAAACCGCCGGGCAGGGTGAAGAGAGCCCGCTCCCCCCCCGCCACCGAACCTGAACTGCTGCGGGTTTCCGGCGGTGCAACGGGGCGGACCGGCAGCTCGGTCTCGCTCTCGACCGCGGCCTCGTTGCCGCTCGCAGTCAGGGTGAAGGTCACCGTGCCGACCGCCCGGGCGGCTTCGACCCGGAAGCCGGCTGCGACCTCCTGGCCCGCGGCGGCCTCGACGGTGACCCGGGTCTCACCCAGCACCGCCGCCGGCCCCTCGGCCGTCAGGGTCAGGGTGAAGCGTCCCTGCCGGCCGGTGTCGTTGTAGAGCGTGACCGGCACCTCGAAGCGGTCCCCCGGCGCGCAGAAACGCGGGAAGGTCGGGGTCAGGACGATCGGTTCGCTGACCCGCACTTCCCGGGCGACGGCCCCGAAACGGGATCCCGCCGAGGCCACCGCCATGACCCGCAGGGTGCCGTTGAAGGCGGGCACCTCGAAGGTAGTGCGCGCGTGACCGTCGGGATCGGTCTCGAGCAGGCCCGACCAGAGCGCCACCGGCTTGACCCGCCGGGCGGTCACCGGGCTCAGGTGCTCCATGCGCATCGCCGCCATCCGGTCGCCGCCGGCGGCCGAGAGAGGCGCCGAGGCCTCCAGCTCGGGCAGCAGCAGGGCAAAGATGTCGAAGGTGCGTACGTCCAGGCTCTCCTTGCCGTGGAAGAAGGCGACCGGATCGGGAGTCTCGAATCCGGTCAGCTGCAGGATTCCCTCATCCACGGCCGCGATCGTCACGACCGCTACGTCTGCCGGGGGGCGGTCCGAACCGGTCTCGGTCAGATCGAGGTCGATCGTGAGCGGCTCGAGAGGCCGGGTTTCGTCGGGGACCGCGAGGGCCAGGTCGAGCCGGCCGGGAGAATCGTCGACCATGAGCGGAACCGCACCCCAGGCGCGCAGGGGCGCGCCCGGGTCGGCCTCGTCGCGCGGCCGGACCAGAGTGGCGGTGACGTAGACGTTCGGCATGTACTCGGGCTGGACCCGGACGCGGAGTTCGGCGGTGTTTTCCTCCAGTTCGACGACCCGGCTCCAGAGGACCTTCTCACGCTCGACGGTCAGGATCAGCCGTCCCCCGAAGGGGGCTTTGACCAGCACCCGGGCTTCCTGTCCCGGCTCGTAGGAGGCGGCATCCAGTTCCAGATCGATCACCCCCGGGCGCTCCAGCGACCAGGGGGTGTAGCCCCAGCCGGAGGCATAGAAGAGCAGGGCGGTCCGGGCGCCGGTGTCGGGATCGGTGAGGGTCACCCGGAACTGCCCCCATTCGGGCGGAGTGAAGACGAAGCTGCCGCGGCCGGTCTCGGGGCTGACCTCGACCGTCTGCAGGTGCTCGGGGCTCTTCCGGGACACATAGCGGTAGCGGCCGCCGGGATCGCGCACCAGCGAGGTGTGCCAGCGCATGTACTCGAAGCGCGCTTCGAGTTTCTCGGGAGCCGCCGCGGCACCATCGGGTTCGAGAACCACGAACTCGAACTCCTGCGGGATTCCGATCTCGGCATACCCCTCCTGGCGCCGCCGCAGGCCGACATAGAAGGGGTAGGGGTGCACCTCGATCGTGTGCCGGGCGGTGACGGCCCGACCGCCGTTCTCGTGCACCGTGGCGGTGACGATCCCCTGCAGGGCGGCCGGAGGCCGCATCTTGGCCGGGATCTCGAAGCTGACCGTTCCGTGCCCGGCGGCATCGAGCTGGCCGGCGTCGGCGGTCATCTCGTACCCCGTAAACTCGAGTTCGGGATCGCCGAAGGTGTAGCTGGCATAGCCCGGCGGGGCGAAGGGAACCGGTTCGAAACGCAGGGCGGCCTCGAGCCGGCGTCCGGCTGCGGGGGGCCCGAAGAGCATGGTGCCGGTGACCGTGACCCGGGCGGTTTCCCCCTGGCGGTAGCTTGCCCGGTCGGTCTCGACCTCGACCCTGATGCGGTCGGGGATGAATTCCTCGACGCTGAAGTCGAGCTGACCGATCGGAGTCTCCCCGACGGCATAGAGTTCGGCCAGGTAGCGCCCGGTCGGTGCGTAAGACGGGACGGGCACGGTGAATTCCACCGCCCCCGCGCTGATGCTCCGCGCCTGCTGCTCCTCCAGATCGCGGCCGTCGGGACGCTTGATCGCCAGGCGCAGGGGAAAGGGCTCGGGCACCCGGTTGTCGGCCCCCCGCACCAGGCAGGCGATGTGGACGACGTCGCCGGGACGGTACACGCCGCGATCGCCGTACAGGAAGGCCTCGTAGCCCCGCTGCAGGTGCGGCCGGCCGGCGACGTCGAAATCGGCTGTGGCCACTTCGCAGTCCTCGAAGCGCAGGAAAGAGATCTCCTCCCCCCGCTCGGCCAGGACCAGGTAGGGATCGAATTCCTCGCCGTACGCCGCCAGAGAGCTGATGAGAGCGCTGCCGTCACCGTCGGTCCGGGCCCGACCCATGACCTGGTTGGAGCGGCTCATCAGGGTCAGTTCGACCCCGGCCAGCGGTTCGAGAGTGGTGGTCGAGAGGGCCCACAGGTGCAGCTCGTCCAGCGAACGTTTGCCGACCAGGCCGATGTCGGTCAGCAGAACGGTCCGGGCATCGGAGCGCCAGTAGCGGCCCTCGCCGCGGACGAGCAGCTTGAACAGACCGCTGGGGTGATCATCCAGAAAGGAGCCGAGGTTGACGGTCAGGGTGCGCTTCTCGTTCTGGGGAATCGAGAGGGTCTGCTCCGAGTGCCAGACCGCATGGCCGTAGCTCTCCATGTTACCGTAGTAGTACCCGGCGTGCTGCAGGTAGTGGACCAGATTATTGGGGAAGACCTTATACAGGTCGACAGAGAGTTCGGACATGTTGACGACGTCTATTCCCACGTTGTGCAATCCCTCGCGTGAGAGGAACAGACCCGGCGAGGTGAAGGAGATGTCGGGGCGCAGGTCGCCCATAATGACCGGCTGGCGCAGGGAGCGGCGCAGGCGCGATCCGTCCTGGCCGCGCAGTCCCTCGTCGATCGTGACCGTATAGGTTTGACCGGCGCGAAAATCGCCGCTCAGCTGGATCCCGCTCCGGCTGTCGGCGATCGAGAACTCGGTCACGGGATCGATCCGGATGAAGCGGCGCGCTTCGACGACCGACACCGGCGAGGAAAACCTGATCGCGATGGCATAGCGGCTGGAAGTCTGCTGTACGGGCCGGACCGACTCCACGGTCAGGAACTCGGCCGTGGCGAAGGGGTAGGCACGGGTGAACTGTTCCGGCAGACCGATCGCCCCGCCGACGGGGAGCAGGCCGGCGCCGATCTCCAGCTGCAGCTTCCCCTTCTCGTCGGAGAGATCGATCCGGTCGCTCTCGAAACTCAGGCGGGTACCCGCCGCGGTCGAAGTGATGGTACAGGGCACCTTCCCGGCCGGACCGGCTGCCCGGGAACGCAGGACGAGGTGCTCGGCGAGCATCTCGGGAGCCACCTCGGCGTTGAAAACCACCTCGAACAGGAACCGTCCCCGCTCGGCTTCTCCCGTCTCTCGTTCGATACTGTAGGCCACGTCTTCGACGGCGATCGTGGGTGTGTGGAAGGAGAAACGCCGCTCCCCGCGCAGCACGAGCTCGGAGGAGCCGGTAACGGCCGGACTGATCAGGGCCTCGTAAGACGTCGAGGGAGCCAGCGGGGCCGCCGGCATGAACCGCAGGGTGTGGGTGTCGACCCATTTGTAGCGGCCTTCCAGAGCCGGCTCGAACTCCACCGCCGCGGACTCGAGAAAGAGATCGACGCTGTCGGCCGGGCAGATGGCCCGGCTGAAGACGATCGTCACGTTGGTGTAGGGCTCGACCTCGCCGTCGGGTTTGAATTCGGCCACGAGCACGGTCTGTATCCCCGGCTGGCGGGCGCAGGCACCGAGCAGGCCGACCAGCAGCACGGTCAGGATGATTCGACCCGGACCGGACGGGGCGCCTCTGCGCAGGGGGGTGACCGATGCGGGACGGGGGTCGAGAGAGATACGGAGGAAGTCGCGGGGCATGGCAGTGTCCTTCTATAATCGGCGGGGTTCGGGCGACCCGGTTCACGGT
>CAZNUA010000075.1:4450-13680 GCA_964576115.1 uncultured Gemmatimonadota bacterium | reverse complement strand
TCTCTCCCACCGCCGGCGCGGGAAATGCACGAAGGGCCAGACCGACCGGGTTGGTTTCGCGATGCCCCCCGGCACCTCGAGCCGGGAAAAGCCCGGGCCGGGGGTCTTTGGAGCAGGGGGTCTCATAAATCAGGGGGCTTCGGTCCGCAACGCTGTCTTCAGGGGGCGTCTTCGGGGTAAGCTTCGGGGGGCTGTCCGGACCGAACCGATGTCCGGATCAGAACAGGAACATACACTAGCGGACAGGACCGACAGAATGCAAAGACAGGGAAGTCGTCTCTGCACATCATACAACCGGCGCAATACAACAAGCGCTTTCTTCATGCAAACGATTCTCATTTTCAGCCACAATCTCATCCAATATCTTTTTCGTTCGAACCCCGAAAGAAATGGAGACCGGACATGAGCGCGGGAAGCGGAAATCAGGCCAAAGACGGATCCGGCATGCCCACCGCCGGCCGCGGCACCTCGAACCGGGACTGGTGGCCGAACCAGTTGAACCTCAGGATGCTGCATCAGAACTCTCCCCTGAGCGACCCGATGGGCGAGGAATTCGACTACGCCGAGGAATTTGACAAACTCGACCTGGAGGCTCTGAAAAAAGACCTCCACGAACTGATGACCGACTCCCAGGAGTGGTGGCCGGCCGATTACGGCCACTACGGCGGACTCTTCATCCGCATGGCGTGGCACAGCGCCGGCACCTACCGCACCGGCGACGGCCGCGGTGGAGGCGGGTCGGGCACCCAGCGGTTCGCGCCCCTCAACAGCTGGCCCGACAACGTGAACCTCGACAAGGCGCGCCGCCTGCTCTGGCCGATCAAGCAGAAGTACGGCCGCAGAATCTCCTGGGCCGACCTCATGATCCTGGCCGGCAACTGCGCCCTGGAATCCATGGGACTGAAGACTTTCGGGTTCGCCGGCGGGCGCGAAGACGTCTGGGAGCCTGAAGAGGACATCTACTGGGGAAGCGAGGACGAGTGGCTCGGTGACGAGCGCTACTCGGGCGAACGGGACCTCGAAAATCCCCTCGCGGCGGTGCAGATGGGCCTGATCTACGTGAATCCGGAAGGGCCGAACAGCGAGCCGGACCCGGTTGCATCGGGCCGTGACATCCGCGAGACCTTTGCGCGCATGGCCATGAACGACGAGGAGACCGTCGCTCTGGTGGCCGGTGGGCACACCTTCGGCAAGTGTCACGGCGCCGGCGATGCCGCCCGTCTCGGCCCCGAGCCCGAAGCTGCCGGACTCGAGGAACAGGGCCTGGGCTGGACCAGCAGTCATGGCAGCGGCACGGGGGACGACACGATTACCAGCGGTATCGAAGGAGCCTGGACGCCGAATCCGATCCAGTGGGACACAGGCTATTTCGACCTGCTCTTCGGCTACGAGTGGGAAAAAGTGAAGAGCCCCGCCGGCGCCTGGCAGTGGGTTCCGGTCGACCCCGACGAGAAGGATCTCGCCCCGGCCGCCCACGATCCGTCGAAGCGGGTCACGACCATCATGACCACGGCCGACATGGCCCTGCGGTACGATCCGATCTATGAGCCGATCTCGCGCCGCTTTCACTCCAACCCGGAGGAGTTCGCCGACGCCTTCGCCCGGGCCTGGTTCAAGCTCACCCACCGCGACATGGGCCCGCGCGCGCGTTATCTGGGCCCCGACGTGCCCGACGAAGAGCTGATCTGGCAGGATCCGGTCCCGGACGTCGATCACGACCTGATCGATGAGAAAGACATTGCCGATCTCAAGGAGACAGTCCTCGCCTCGGGGCTGTCCATCTCCGAGCTGGTCTCGACCGCCTGGGCCTCGGCCTCGACCTTCCGCGGTTCCGATAAGCGCGGCGGAGCGAACGGAGCCCGCATCCGGCTCGAACCGCAGAAGAACTGGGAGATCAACCAGCCGGACCGGCTGCAGAAGGTGCTGGGAATTCTCGAAGGGATCCGGAAGGAGTTCAACGAGGCGCAGTCGGGCGGCAAGAAACTCTCCCTGGCCGACCTGATCGTCCTGGGCGGATGCGCCGGGGTTGAGGCGGCTGCGAAGGCGGCCGGTCACGAGCTGACCGTTCCTTTCACGCCTGGCCGCACCGACGCCTCGCAGGAGCAGACCGACGTGGAGTCCTTCGCCGTGCTCGAACCGGTGGCTGAAGGCTTCCGTAACTACCAGCGCGCGACGTTCGCCGTGAGCGCCGAGGAAATGCTCGTCGACCGGGCCCAGCTGCTGACCCTGACCGCTCCCGAGATGACGGTTCTCATCGGCGGTCTGCGGGTCCTGAACGCCAACTTCGCAGAGTCGCCGCACGGTGTCTTCACCGAGCGGCCGGAGACGCTCACCAACGACTTCTTCACCAACCTGCTCGACATGGGCACGGTGTGGGAGGCGTCATCGGATGACGGGGAGCTGTTCGAGGGCCGTGACCGCACCACGGGTGAGGTGAAGTGGACCGGTACCCGGGTCGACCTCATCTTTGGTTCCAACTCTCAGCTGCGGGCCCTGGCGGAAGTCTACGGCTGTGCGGATTCACAGGAGACGTTCGTGAACGACTTCGTCGCGGCCTGGGACAAGGTCATGAACCTGGACCGGTTCGACCTGGCCTGACCAGGGCTCGGCTTCATTATGATCGACCGGATTATCGGACAGTAGCAGGTGATCGACACAATCGGCGAGGGCGGCATGGGCGCCGTTCTGTGAGTGTGCCCGAACACCCGCTCCACGCAGTCGATTAGTGCACAGGTGAAGACACAAGGCGGGATAGATACCTTTTCGAACATCATATCCTTGCCGGAAAATTGAGTTATATTTGTGAAGCGGGCGGTTGCCCGCCGCTCTTCCGGGACGTACGCATGAGCACCAGGCATCTGAGTCTTCTTGTTCCGGTTTTATACCTGCACCTTGCCTCTCCTGTTGCCCTCACAGCCCAGACCGGGACTCCAAGCCAGTCTCCCCTGACGGTTGCGGTCGCCGATTTTGATGCGGTCGGACTCCAGGCAACCGATTCCTGGATTCCCGATGCGGTCGAGGAGGGGATCACCGACCTCCTGATCAGGAGCGGTTCCGTCACAGTTGTTGAACGCCGCTACCTCCTCCGCCTGATGGAGGAACTGGCCCTGCAGATCAGCGGTGCCGTGAGCAGTGAGTCGAGAGTCGAGATCGGTAACCTGCTGGGAGCATCACTGCTCGTGGCCGGGTCGGTCGAAATGAGGGCCGGGACACTCCACATCACAGCCCGTCTCCTGGACGTCGAAACCTCAGGCATCCGGAACAGCTTTGAGGCATCAGGCGCTCCGGAATCATTGTCACGGCTTGAACTCGATCTGGCTTCACGGATCATGGCAGCCCTGCGGCTCGAGGAGGGAGCCCGGCGCCTCGGGGAACTCACACCCCCCCCTCTCCCGCCCCTGCTCCGAACGGGACTCCTGAGAGCCGGACACCTCGCGGAAGAAGCTCCTCTCATCGGCCTCGACCCCGGGCGGCGGCGCCGTCAGGGCGATTACCTGATGGCCGTCGATCTGGTCGAACGGGTTCTGGCCGAAAGTCCATCATCGGCGGAGGCGTACGTGATCCGGGGCACAGCCTGGCTCAATCTCGACGACGCCGGGACCGCATCCGCCTCCTACCGGGAAGCGATCACGATTTCGCCGACCAATGTGCAGGCCCGGCTCGGTCTGGCGAACGCCCTCTTCGTTCTCCGTCTCAACGACCAGGCCATCGAAACCGCCCGTGAAGCGGTCGCCCTGGCCCCCCGTGACGGACGGGCCCGCTACGTTCTGGGCCGGATACTTTACGAGGGTGGCCAGCGGGCAGAGGCGGCGGCCGCGCTCCTCGAAACGCTGGAACGATCTCCCATCCCGTCCGGAACCGAGAACACCCTGCGGGTGATTCTCGGTGGAACGCAACACGATCAGATCATGCAGGCGCTCGAAGCGATGGGGGACGGACTGGCACCGGCAGCCAGACTCATGCAGGCTCTCTGGACCGACGACCGCCTGCCCGATCGTGACGATGTCGAGACAGTCCAGCGACTCAGACCCGGTTTCTACCCGGCCTTTTACTGGGCCGGTCTCCTGGCCCGTCGGGATCGCCGGCCCGATGACGCCGAACGGCTCTTCCGGCAGGCGCTCTCACTCAACCCGACCTTCCCTCTCGTCCACCGTGAACTGGGCCGCCTGGCTCTCGAGCGGGACCGCTGCCGGGAAGGCGAACAGCACGTAAGGCTCTACCTGCAGACGGCCGAATTCGTGAACGACTTCGATGAACTCAACCAGTTGATAGAAAAGTGCAAGCTCCGCAACCCGCCCCCCGTGGCAAGGAAATCCTTCTCCCGGCCGGTTCGTGGTTCGAGACTACTGCATCAGGAGGCATCCGCATGCCAAGGTCATACCGACGATCCGCACTGCTTACCCTTCCGTTAGTACTCGCCCTTACCGGCTGCGCCGTCATGGGCAGGCAGCTCAAACAGGTCCCGCCCGACTCAAGGATCTACTTTGAACCCTCGATCCCCCGCTCCGAGGTGCGGATCGCCCGGGTGGCGATCGTGCCCAACCGGCTGCCGCTGAATCTGACCGACGCCGAGGAGTGGCGGCAGTTCAACTGGGAGGAGATCACCCGGCTCTTCCGCCGGCACGGGTACGAGGTCGTGGACTACGAGACCACCGTCAGTGCCTTCGAGCGCTCCGGATTGCCCCTTGAGGACACCCAGACCTCGCGCGACAAGTACGCCGAATTCGCCAGCGAGCTGGCCGTAGACGCCGTCATCATTCCGTACTACGGCACCCTCTTCAACTCCCAGATGGTGCTCTTTCTATCCAACATGGAGTGGACCAGCATCGCCACCTTTCAGATCTACCTGACCCAGAGCAACGACTTCTTCGCCCGCATCGACGCCAGCGGCACCACCAAGTGGGTCTCCGGTGCGGGACCGCTCATGATCATGGTCGCCTCCATGATGACGACAACCCGGACCGTGATGGAGACCCAGTACATCAGCGGTATGCCGATCCAGGTCCCGGTCGAAGAGAACGTTCCCGGCGCCGAGGAGGTCCAGACGCTCTACTACGCCATGGGGGTCGGTTTCCTCCTCGCCGACCTGGTAGTAACCCTGATGGGTCCGAAAGCGATGTGGCGGGCCAGCTTCAGGAAAGGTATCAGGAAAGGGCTGGAACCCTTCTTCACCGCCTTCCCGACCCCTGAAAGGAACTGAGGGATCATCCGACAGATCGGGTACAGAGTGGTGTCTCCGTGAGAACCTGTTCTACACCTTCACACTCAGACCCCTGAGGGATTATCCTCTCTTCAAGAACCGGCTTGAACCGAGGGGATGACATCGATGAGCGACCGGATCCACCGCTCAGAATAGCACCCGGGCTCATTCCCTCAGGATACGCCCTCGAGTAACCACTCGCTCTGTCGCGGAGGTTCGCGTGATGATCCGTTCAGTCGTTGCTCGCCGCTCAACCTGCACTCTCCGATCAACGTTCCTCTCGCTCACCCTCCTTCTCCTCCTCGGTTGTGCGCCGGGTGATCGCCCGGCCGAGGTAACCGCCGATACAGGATACGACGCCCTCGCCGCACTGTTCGAGGATTGGCGCGCCTTCGAGAAGCCCGCGTTCATCGACGGCGTGCCCGACTACACCGCCCCGGCCATGGAACGGCAGCGTCGTGAACTGCCGCGGTACCAGCGCCGGCTGGCTGCGATCGACACGACCGGCTGGCCGGTGTCGGATCAGGTGGATTACTGGATCGTCCGGGCCGAGATGAACGGTCTCGATTTCTACCACCGGGTGAGCCGGCCGTGGGCGAACAATCCCGCCTTCTACGTCATGATCTTTCCATCCCGGAGCGACGTGCCGGCCCACGAGGGTCCGGTCATGCACGGCTGGATCGACCTCTGGACCCGCGACTATCCGCTCGAACCGGATGCAGCGGCGGAACTGGCCGGGTGGATCGCATCCATCGGCCCGGTGCTCGAGCAGGCCCGGGGCAACCTGACCGGGAACGCCCGGGATCTCTGGCGCGGGGGCATCCGGGCCATGGCCGGGCAGAGCCGCGATCTGCGTTCCCTGGCGGCCCGGTTGGCCGGGACCGATGACCGACTGGATGACGCCATCGAGGCGGCCCTTCGGGCAACCGACGCGTTCGCCGACTGGCTGGAGGAGGAGGCCCCCTCGAAGACCGGACCGTCAGGAATCGGGGTCGACAACTACACCTGGTATGAGCGCAACGTGCACCTCGTCCCGTACTCGTGGGCCGAACAGGTGACGATGCTGCGCCGCGAGCTGGCCCGCTCCAACGCCACGCTGCTTCTCGAGGAGAATCGCAATCGCGACCTGCCCCGGCTGGAGCGCATCGATTCGGCCGAAGAGTACGATCGACGCCTGAACCAGGCCGTCACGGACTACATCGAGTTCTACGATGACGAAGAGATCATCACCGTCCGGGACTATTTCGATGAGGCCCTGCGCGAGCGCATCGGCCGCTTCTCTCCAGCCGAAGGACTGCGGGGTTTCTTCTCGGAAGTGATTTATCGCGACCCCCTGACCATGCGCACCCACGGACACCACTGGATCGACCTGGCCATGATGGACACAGAGCCCCACTCGAGCCCGATCCGGCGGGTCCCCCATCTCTACAACATCTACGACAGCCGCTCGGAGGGGATCGCCACCGGCATGGAGGAGTGGATGATGCACGCCGGGCTCTTCGACGAGAGTCCCCGCTCCCGCGAACTCATCCTGATCCTCATCGCCCAGCGAGCCGCCCGGGCCCTGGGCGGTCTGATGATGCACGCCAACGAGTGGACCATCGACGAGGCGGTGGAGTATGCCGCCCGGTGGACGCCCCGCGGCTGGATGCCCGAAGACAGCAGCACCGTCTGGGGCGAGCAGCACTTCTATCTGACCCAGCCCGGCTATGCCACCAGTTACCTCGTTGGCAAGCACCAGATCGAGCAGCTGATGGCCGAACGGGCTCTTCAGCTCGGAGATGCATTCACCCTGAAGGGCTTCTTCGACGAGATGCACGATTGCGGCGTGATCCCCACCTCGCTCCTGCGCTGGGAGATGACCGGTCGCACCGATGAGATCGATCAATTGAGACAGTGGTGACGCCGGGGCGGCTCGACTAGAATCGTTTCGCCCGCAGAAGGCTTTCTCGGACGGGTCCGGTATGCTGAAACAGGTATCACCTGACCCGATCCGTAATCCCGCGGAGGTTCCCATGCACTCCCCCGTTCGTGTAATCGCCAGGTCCCTTTCGATCCTGCTGCTGGTGCTGATCCTGCCCGCTTCGATCATGGCTCAGGCCGAACCGGGCACCCTCTCCCTGGATCTGTACCTGGACCTGGAGAGCGTGAGCAGCCCCCGGATCTCACCCGACGGCACCCGTATCGTCTATACCCGGTCGTGGGTCGACAAGGTCAACGACCGGCGCAGTTCCGACATCTGGATCATGAACGCCGACGGCAGCCGGAACCGGTTCCTGGTCAAGGGTTCTTCGCCGATTTGGTCACCGGACGGAACCAGGATCGCCTTCCTGGCCCAGGGGGAACCGCGGGGCAGCCAGATCTTCGTGCGGTGGATGGATGCCGAAGGCGCCA
This sequence comes from uncultured Gemmatimonadota bacterium, assembly GCA_964576115.1. Taxonomy (GTDB): domain Bacteria; phylum Blakebacterota; class Blakebacteria; order Blakebacterales; family Blakebacteraceae; genus CAYSYY01. The sequence goes on along the minus strand of CAZNUA010000075.1, from coordinate 6,086 downwards.
TGACCCAGATCACGCGCGTGGAGAGGGGACCGGGGAGCCTGCGCTGGTCTCCCGACGGGGAATGGATCGCCTTTTCGATGTCGGTCGAGGAGCGCTCGAGCTGGTCGGTGCAGCTGCCTCACCGCCCCGAGGGCGCCACCTGGACCGAAGGCCCGAAGATCGTCGACCGGCTGAACTACCGGCGCGACCGGAGCGGGTATATCGATACCGGATACACCCATATCTTCGTGGTCCCGGCCGAGGGCGGCACGCCCCGGCAGCTGACCGACGGCGACTGGAATCACAGCGGACCGGAGTGGACACCCGACGGGAAGAGCATTCTCTTCAGCTCGCTCCGGGTGGAGGACGCCGAGTATCGGTACCGGGAATCGGAGATCTATACGGTGGCGGTGGAAAGCGGAGCGATCACGCAGCTCACCACCCGGCACGGGCCCGATGGCGGCGCCGTTCCCTCTCCCGACGGGGAATTGATCGCCTATACCGGTGACGACTATCACGAGAATACCTATCAGAACCGCAAGATCTACATCATGCGCAGGGATGGTTCGCGTTCACGCTGCATCTCCGAGGGCTGGGATCGCTCCCCCGGCAGCCTCCAGTGGGCACCCGATGGATCGGGTGTGTATTTCACCGTCCGAAGCGAAGGAACCTCCAACCTCTATTTCGCGTCGGTGCGGGGCGGCGTGCGTCAGATCACCGAAGGCAACCACATGCTCTCCATCTCCACCTTCGATTCCCGGGGCACCGCCGTCGGCACGCTCGGCAGCTATCACGAGCCGGGCGATATCGTTTCGCTCCGCCTGGACCGCCCCGACGAGATCCGCAGGCTCACGCAGGTGAACCAGGACGTGCTGGGAGCGGTCACGCTGGGCGAGGTCGAGGAGATCTGGTACGACTCGGCCGACGATTTCCGGATCCAGGGGTGGATCATCACCCCGCCCGACTTCGATCCGAACCGGAAGTACCCTCTCATTCTGGCGATCCACGGCGGGCCGCACGGCATGTACAGCGTCTCCTTCAACTTCGCCTGGCAGAATCACGCCGCGAACGGCTACGTGGTCCTCTACACCAATCCGCGGGGCAGTGCCGGCTACGGCAGTGCGTTCGGCAATGCGATCAACAATGCCTATCCCGACAAAGACTTCGACGACCTGATGGCGGGCGTGGACGAGGTGATCGGCCGGGGCTACATCGACGAGGACAACCTCTTCGTCTACGGCGGGTCCGGCGGGGGTGTCCTGACGGCCTGGATCGTCGGTCACACCGACCGGTTCGCGGCCGCCTCTTCGAATTATCCCGTGATCGACTGGCTCTCGTTCGTAGGAACCACCGACGGCGTCTCGTGGTACCGCAACTTCGAGGAGTTCCCGTGGGATGACCCGTCAGAGCACCTGCGACGCTCCCCCCTGATGTACGCCGGCAACGTCACGACGCCCACGATGCTGATGACCGGTGAGGATGACCTGCGCACCCCGATCTCGCAGACCGAGGAGTTCTACCAGGCCCTGAAGATCCAGAATGTTCCCACGGTGATGCTGAGATTCAGGGATGAGTGGCACGGAACCAGCTCCAATCCCTCCAACTTCATGCGCAGCCAGCTCTACCTCAGGAGCTGGTTCGAGAAGTGGAAGAGGCC
>CAZNUA010000075.1:0-4350 GCA_964576115.1 uncultured Gemmatimonadota bacterium | reverse complement strand
TGAAAGCCCTCTCCCGTTCCCTCTCCGAAGATCCCGAAGCACAGGAACGTTTCGTCCGCGAAGCCCAGGCCGCCTCGGCCCTGAACCACCCCAACATCACCACCGTCTTCGAACTGGTGCAGAACTCAGAGGACGACTCCCAGCTCATCTGCATGGAGTACGTCGAGGGCAAGACCATCCGCGACATGGTCGAGACCGGCTCAGTCAGCGTGCGCAAGGCGATCGACATCATCATGCAGGCCGCCGAGGCCCTCGAAGCCGCCCATAACAGGGGCATCCTTCACCGGGACGTGAAAAGCGCCAACATCATGGTCTCGATGGAGGGCCGGGTGAAGGTGATGGACTTTGGCCTCGCCCACCTGGAAACCAGGAGCCAGCTCACCCGGACCGGCACCACCATGGGCACTCTCTCATATTCGAGCCCCGAGCAGATCAGCGGCCGGCCGGTGGATGCCCGCAGCGAGATCTTCAGCCTGGGGGTGGTCTTCTACGAACTGCTGACCGGCAGGCTCCCCTTCTCGGCCACCAACGAGGCCGAACTCATCTTTTCGATCATCAACAATGAACCGGACAGGCTCACCCGGGTCCGGGATGATGTGCCCGACCTGGTCGAAGCGGTGGCGAAGAAGATGCTCGAGAAGGATCCGGAGCTGAGGTACCGGAGCTGCGGGGAGGTCATCACCGACCTGAAGGGCATCCGCAAGGAGATGGAGACCAGTACGGTCTCGATATCGGCGCCTGAGGACATTCAGCCGAGAAGATACCTGATCAACCGGAAAGTGGTCCTGTTCGGTGTCCCGATCGGTGCCCTGCTCATCGTGCTGGGATACCTGATCCTTCCGCATTCGTACCCGCCGCCGGAACAGGTCATGGTGGCGATCTTCGAGAACCGGACCGGGGACGAGTCGCTCGACCCCTTTTGCCAGCAGATCAGCGAAGCGATCGCCGAGAAGAACGACGGAATCGACTTCATCACGGCCCGCAGCGCGACCTCGCTATCAGAATCGGCCCTGTCCCGGATCCGGCAGAAGGCGAGACCTCAGGTTGCCCTGGGCCGCCGGACCGATTCCGGGACCGTCGTGACCGGTGCGATCTACCTGACAGATGCCGGGGCGGTGCAGATACAGAGTGACATCACGGTCCTGGAGGACACCGACCGTATCCCGCCCCCCGATCCGCTCTCCGGCGAACGGGACCGTCTGTCAACCATGGTGGACGAGTGGAGTGACCGGTTGGCGGCTCGCATCGCGGCAGCTCTGAATCCGGGACTGATGGAGTGGTTGGCCGGTGCGTCTCCACCCCCGTCCCTTGCCGCCTACCGATTGCTGAATCAGTCGGGTGAGCTCTTCATCCAGCGCAGATATGACGAGTGTATCGCTGTGCTGCTGCGCATTGCCGGGGATCATCCCGACTACCTGATACCCCGGATACAGGCCGCGGTTGCGTACTCGAACAACGGACAGTATGCAGAATCCGACAGCATGATCACCACCCTGCTGCCCCATCGCAGTGATCTCACTCTCTTCGAACAGGCCTATCTGGACTGGCTCTCCGGGTTGAAGGACGGCAATCTGCACAGGATGTACGAGGCCGTGACGCTTATGGCCTCAGAGAACAGGGCCTTTCTCTTTCAGGCGGGGTATGATGCTATTCGGATAAACCGCCCGAACGAAGCTTTGAATTACCTGCGTCAGGTGCCGGAAACGTCGAAGGTATATCAGGAATGGTACTCCTACTGGCAGCGGAGGATCGATGCCAGCTACATGTTGAGAGACTATCGTCGGCAGTTGCGGACGGCACGCAAAGCGCGCGAACTGTTCCCCCGATCCTGGGGATTTTTCAGGGAAGAAGTAACCGCTCTGGCGGCTCTGGGGCGGATGAAGGAACTCAGAGAACTGCTCGATCAGAGCTATGCCTTCCCGGGCACCGGTACCGGTTCAGCCGGCGGAACAATACGCAACGCCGGTATCGAACTGCACGTCCAGGGCCTGCATGACGATGCGGCGGCACTCTTCGATGAAGCCCTGCGGTGGTATGAGAGCCAGCCCGCCCGGGAACGGGAGCGGTTGCACAGTTCGATCGCTGAAACCCACTACTGGGCCGGCAATGCGGATGAAGCACGCCGGTTGTACCTGCAACTGCATGATGAAGATCCGCAGAACGAGACCTACCTCACGTACCTCGGCTGTCTGGCCGGTTTTGCCGGTGAGGTCGATGAAGCTCACCGGTACATCGAGGAACTGGGAGTTCTGGAGGTGACACCGCGCCGCCGGGGAGTGATCATCGGCTATCAGGCGGCGATCGCGGCTTCGGTCGGTGAACGGGAGCGGGCGCTGACCCTGCTGCAGGAGTCCTTTCAGCACGGCCTGGCCTTCGGCCCAGAGATCCACCGCCTCCGCGATTTCGATCCGATCCGGGACTACCCCCCCTTCCAGGAGTGGATCAGACCGAAGGGGTAGATCCTGAAGTATCACTTCTGACCTTATCTCAGCGTGTCAGATTACGGTCCCAGCACTCCCACCGGGATCACCACCACTCCATCGTCACGTTGATAGCAGTACCCCCTTCCGGTGATTACCCCCAGGATCGCCGGTGTTCCACATCGTTCGACATCGATACGTTCAGTGAATTTCAGAAGGTTCGCTGCTCCCTGCTCAATATGCCCTGTCCCGAGCTTCACCTCGAACGCCGCCCAACGACCGTCTGCGGCCTCTACGATGGCGTCGATCTCGAGCCCGGTATTGTCATGATAGTGCATGACTCTGGCATCGACTGACTGAGCGAATACACGCAGGTCACGTACAACCAACGACTCGAACAGCAGACCGAACAGATTCAAATCCTTCAATAATCTCTCAGCAGTTGCTCCCAGGGCAGCGACCGCGAGGGAGGGGTCTACGAAATGACGTTTTGCGGCCCGGCGAAGGATCGATCTCGAACGCAGGTGAGGTGCCCAGGCGGGTTGATCCTCAACGATCATCAGACGCTCGAGCGCCACCAGATATTCCCGAACAGTATCGTCATCGAGGGTACCGTCAGCGCCTCCCGCGTCAGCAGCAAGGGTGGTAGCCGCTGCGTGGGTTGATACATTTCGTGCCAGGGATCTCAGGAGTCGACCGACCTTCTCAGGATCCCGACGGGTCTGGTCGATACGCCCGATATCGATTCGACGGATCTCTTCGATATAATCCCGAACCGCCCGTAACGACTGGGATATCGTGAAGCTGAGAAAACCGGGCCACCCGCCGGCGGCAATGCGTTCCGCGATGTCCGGTATGGTGAGTCCAGGATCTTGAGCAGGGGCGATCCGGCCCTGCAGTAACTCCCTCAGAGACACTGTCCCATCAGCATATCCGGACTCGAACAGCGTCATCGGTCTCATATGGAGACGGGTCAGTCGGGCTGCTCCGGTGTGACGGGTGATATCATCAGCAGGGATCGCCGAACCTGTGAGAATGAATTGACCGGCTGCTCCACGGTCGTCGATGACACGTCGGATATGGTTCCAGAGAACGGGTTCCAGCTGCCACTCGTCGATCAACCGGGGTACATTGCCTTCCAGCACCAGAGAGGGATCAACCGCCACAGCCTGGCGGGCATTGGCATCAACATCGAGAAGGACTTCACTGGCGGCTACCTGTCTGGCTGTGGAGGTTTTCCCGGATGCTCTGGGACCTTCAATGACGACGGCTCCTGCCGCCGAGAGTCGTTCAGCGAGTTCGCTGTCCACTACCCGCGCCCGATATGTCATGTTCATATTCCCCTGCAGCTTCACCGGGCATGAAAGGGCCCGGATCGGTCGTCCATAGTGTTTTCTCAGCCCATCTTTCACTTGATTGTACTTCTGAAACAGTAATAATGCAATGTTTATAACCGGGATATTATAATACTTAGAGTCGGGATTATATAATATTATTGGCCGTGACAATGCAACCTTCGTTCCGTTGCACTGCTGACGTGGCGGGTTTTCCCTTTTCCGAATATACTGGCCATCACATCTGGACAGGTTCATCTCACTCCTCCTGTCCGTGATGCCATCCATACAACCTGTGGAAGATCCTTCATGACCAGAGACGACGTTGAAATCAAGATACGGAGACGGCTCGAAAAGACCGTTGCCGGCTCCGATCTGCTGCACCTCGGTCTGCTCCTGGTTCATTCCGACCGCCTGGGGATCCACTGGCCTCTGGCCACCGGTGTGAGCGGTGAGGATGACCGCGCCGTTCAGCCCGGCGACCGCTACCACACCGCCAGCATCGGCAAGGCGATGACCGCCGTGCTGGTGATGAGACTGGCCGAACAGGGCCGGCTCTCCCCCGACGATCCGATTCTGAGATATCTGCCGGCTGA
>CAZNUA010000074.1:0-13864 GCA_964576115.1 uncultured Gemmatimonadota bacterium | reverse complement strand
TGCCCCGCCAGCGGGCCTGACGCTGGGCCGAGATGGTGGGCGGCACCAGGGTGATCACTGGTCTGGTTGAATCGAGGCGGGATACAGCGATCCGATCGCCGCCGCCAGGAGTCGAGAGGAACATTGCGAAACCGGCTCCCGGCTCCCGGCTCCCGGCTCAATCCAAGGGCTTGCTGATGCTCACCTCGATGCCGGTCTCGTCGGTTTCTATCTCGAAGCCCCGTTTCTTGAAGATCGAGATCATCCGCTGGTTGTCGACTGTGGTCTGGGCCACTATGCGCTTCAGCCCCCAGCGGCGGGCGATCTCGAAACAATAGTCGGTCAGCTGTCCCCCCAGGCCTCGGTTCTGCCAGGCATCCCCGACCAGGACGGCGTACTCGACCTCCTGGTGATCGGGGTCGGCGACCAGCCGGCCCACCCCCATCAGCTTTCGTTCCCCATCCACCGTGATCTCGGGCACGATGGCTATCTCGCGGTCGTAGTCGATGAAACAGAAGCGCGAGGCGACCTCGTGGGTATCCCAGTGAAAGAGGTAGCGGAAGCGGTGATAGATCGATTCGGGCGAGCAGCTGCGGAGCAGGGCGAACCACATCGGCTCGTCCTCGGGCTTGATGGGCCGGAAAGTCACCCGGGTTCCGTCGCGCAGGGTGACCTCGCGCACGTATTCTTCGGGGTAGGGGCGCAGGGCCAGATGGGCATAGGGTTCGGTATCCCGCCCCAGAGCTTCGGGATCGAGGATGACACGGGCATCGAGAGCGAGCACTCCGCCGGGGGTCGCCAGCACCGGATTGATGTCCAGTTCGGATATCTCGGGGTAGTCGGCGGCCAGGTAGGAGAGGCGGATCAGGGCCTCGATCACGGCCTCGACCGCGACCGGTGCCCGCCCGCGGTAGCCGGTGAGCAGGGGCCAGATGGTGAGCGATTCGAGCATGAGCCGGGCCAGGTGTTCGTTCAGAGGGGGGAACCCGAGAACGCGGTCGCCGAAGAGTTCGGCACCGGTTCCTCCGCGGCCGGCCATGATGACACTGCCGAACACGGGATCCCGTCGCACGCCGAAGATGAGCTCGTGACTGGCTCCGGCGGCGATCATGGGCTGGACGGTCACACCCTCGAGATGAGCATCCGGATCGGCGGCGGCTGAAGAGGCCATGATCCGGTCGAAGGCCCGGCGCACTTCATCGGCGTCGGCCAGATCGAGTGCGACTCCGCCCACGTCACTCTTATGGGTCAGCTCGGGGGAGTCGATCTTGAGCACCACCGGGTAACCGAGTTCTTCGGCCAGGGCGACGGCGGCCCCGGCATCGGCGGCCGAACGAGTCGGCGTGACGGGTATGCCGTAGGCGTCGAGCAGGGTTTTCGAGACCGTCTCGGTGAGGACCGGTCCCCCGCCGTTGATCAGCGAATCGAACCGTTCGCGCAGTTCGGTCCGGGGCAGGGGGAAGCAGACGGGGATGTCCTTCGGAGTTTCGTAGAGGCTCTTGAGACTGCGCGAGTACTCAACCAGGGTCATGAAAGCCCGGATTGCCTGCTCGGGAGTAGTGTAGGAAGCAACCCCCGCATCGTTGAGAATCGCGATGCCCTCACGCATGCTCCGACCCCCCAGCCAGGTTCCCAGGATCGGTTTCGAAGTCTCTTCGGTCAGTCGGGCAATCTGGCGGGCGGTACCGGTCGGATTGGTCATGGCCTGGGGAGTGATGATCACCAGCACGGCGTCCACACCGGGATCGGCCAGCAGGATGCCGGTCGCTTTGGCGATCCGTTTGGGACGGGCGTCACCGAGCACGTCGACCGGATTGCGGTGCGACCACATCGGCGGCAGGGATTCGTTGAGAGCCGTCAGGCTCTCGTCGGACAGGTCGGCCAGCACGCCGTCGGAACCGATGAGCGAATCGACCGCCATCACCCCGGGACCGCCGGCGTTGGTGACGATGCCCAGGCGGGGCCCGCGCGGGATCCGGCGCCGGCCGATCAGATCGGCTACATCGAAGATCTCGCCGATCTCGCGCACACGGGCGATGCCGGCCCGCTCGAAAGCGGCTTCGTAGACATCGTCCGCCGAGGCCATCGCCCCGGTATGCGAGGCCGCCACGGCGGCCGACTCGGCATACCGGCCGGCCTTGTAGGCCACGATCGGTTTGGTCCGGGCAAAGGCTCGGGCGGCTGTCATGAAGGACCGTGCGTCCCGGATCGATTCGATGTAGAGGATGATCGAACGGGTCTTTTCGTCCTCGCCGAAGTAGTCGATCAGGTCGGCGAAATCGATATCCACCATGTTGCCGATCGAGACGAAGTAGCTGAAGCCGATCTTCTCTTCGATGGCCCAGTCCAGGACCGACGAGCAGAGCGCGCCCGACTGGGAGATGAAGGCGATGTCGCCGTCCTGCGGCATGCCGTCGGCGAAACTCAGGTTCAGGTTCCGGCCCGGGACGATGAATCCCAGGCAATTGGGACCGAGGATGCGCATGTCGCCAAAGCGGCATCGCTCGGCTTCGATCCGCGCCTCCAGCTCGCGGCCCTCGGGACCGGTCTCGCCGAAACCGGCCGAGATGATCACCACGCAGCGGGTGCCGACCTCCCCGCACTCCCGAACCCTGTCGGGGACCTCTTCGGCTGAAGTACAGATGACGGCCAGGTCGGGGGGGTGGGGACAGTGGGTCAGATCGGAATAGCAGGGAATGCCGAGCACGGCTTCGGCGGTGGGATTGACCGGGTACATCACACCACGGAAACCGCCGACGAGATTGCGCATCAGGCGGCCGCTGACGCTTTCGGGATTGGGCGAGGCTCCGACGATGGCGATACGCCGGGGATCGAAAAGACACTCCAGATTGCGGATGGACATGGCGTTCCTCTGGTCTTTACCCTTCCGTCGCGAGTTTACTCCGACAGGCTCCTGGAAAGGTAGAGTCGCCGGCTCCGGGGCGCGACCACGTCTTTTTCGATCCGGCCGACGAGTTTGTCCGCCGTACGGAAAAGCGGGCCGGGATGCTCCCCGGCCCGCTTGCCTCCTGTTTCGTGGCTTTCGTGGGCAATCAGCGAACCGGACTCACGGGAAAATTCCGCGGTTGCGGTAGGCTCCCTCGAGCCGGGCCAGGGCCACGATGTAGGCCGCCGTGCGCCAGTCGCTCTCGTAGCGCCGGGCCGCCTCGCTGACCCCGGCGTAACTTTCGCTGATGGTCTCGCGCAGTTTGGCGTCGACATCGCTCAGGGACCAGTACTCGCTGGTCTTGTTCTGGAGCCACTCGAAGTAACTGACGATCACCCCGCCTGAGTTACAGAGCACGTCCGGCAGCACCCCGATCCCCCGCTGCTCGAGGATGTCGTTCCCCTCGGGCGTGGTGGGGCCGTTGGCGCCCTCGGCCACCAGCGAGACGTTTAGCCAGTTGGCGGTCGTCCGGTCGATCTGCTTTTCCAGGGCGGCGGGGATGAAGATGTCGGCCTCGGTGCGCAGAAAGGTCTCGTGGTCGACGGCGACCGCCTCGGGGTACCCGCTCACTCCGCCGGTATCGAGCACGTACTCGGTCAGCGCCTCGGGATCGATGCCGGCCGAGTTGGCGATGGCGCCGGTAACGTCTTCGGCGGCCAGCAGGCGGGTTCCGAACGGCTTCAGGAGCCGGGCGCTCCACGAGCCCACGTTCCCGAATCCCTGCACGGTACAGGTGGCCGAACTCAGGTCGAGGCCATGCTCGGCCGACCAGAGTTCGATGCAGTTCACCACTCCCTGTCCGGTGGCCTTGTCGCGGCCCCGGCTGCCTCCCGAACCCAGCGGTTTGCCGGTCACAACATGGGTGCAGGCGTTGCGCAGGTGCGGGGGGACGGTGGTGAGATAGGTGTCGAGGAACCAGGCCATGATCTGGGCGTTGGTATTCACGTCGGGCGCCGGAATATCGTATTCGGGGCCGATATTGTCGCCCAGGGCATAGACGAAACGGCGGGTGATCCGCTCCAGTTCGCTTTGCGAATACCGCGCCGGAGCGATTCTGATGCCTCCCTTGCCTCCCCCGAAGGGGATACCGGCGATGGCGCACTTCCAGGTCATCCAGGCGGCCAGGGCCCGGACCTCGTCGATGTCCACCGCGGGGTGGTAGCGCAGGCCGCCCTTGAAGGGGCCCAGGATGTTGTTGTGCTGCACCCGGTAGCCGGTGAACATCTCGATCCGGCCATTGTCCCGGTGGACCGGGAAGTTGACGGTGATCTCGGTCATGGGCCGGGAGAGGATCTCGTGGACGTCGGGATCGAGATCGTAGATCCTGGCGGCTTTCTCGTACTGTCCGATCACGCTTTCGTAGAGACTGCCGGACCGCCGGCGCCTCGTGCGCGCGATGGGGCGGGTTTTCACTGTTTCGGTGATCATGGTGGCACTCCTTCCCCTGACACGTTCCCCTGAACCGGAGCGATTCATCACGCACCTGTCACGGGCGATCGGTTGTGTGATGTCTCGGTCATGAGATCGCGGATGATCCCGCGGACAGCCTCGGGCCGGACGCGTTCCACCCGCTGGCCGTTGACCGTGATGTTGGGACCGCTGGTGCAGATCCCCGGCAACCGACCGAGGTGGATCTTCAGGTTGATGGGCCGCCGCGTCTGCTCGGCGAGAACCTGCTGGTAGACGGCGAACGAACTGAGGATTCGCCCCGATCCCATGATGCGGCAGACCGGGCAGTCGCAGACCGTGATCCGGCAGGTTCGGCGTGCTTGCCGGGGTGTGACAGAACGTCGGGTGGCCACGCGCGATCTGGTGGTGACGGATTCCATCTGAGCCTCCTCCATCTGGCCGATCCGCGGAACCGATCGGGTGACATCGCCGGGTGTATTGACGCTCATAAGATCGGGAATCGACCCGCCGGCGGAATCAGCCGGAGGGATGGAGACGCCTACGCGGAAGAGAGTGTTTCTGACCGCGGTCGGAATCGGTACTTTGTCGACAGGGGGTACGCCGATTGATGTACCCGCTGCCTGTCCTCAAGCAGCCTGTCCGGGTCTATGGGAAGGGAGACGATGGTGGAGGACGATCTCTTTCTGCAGGCGGAACACCAGGCCTGTCCCAACCTGGCCGACACCCTTGAACAGCACTTTGACGAGCTGGTTTCCGACTGGGCCGACCGGGTTCTCGCTCTGCCCGGCAGTCACTATCAGTCTCGCTCGCACGCCGAGATCGCCGACTGGAACATCGAAACCCTCGAGGCGGCGATTGCCAGCCTGCGGTCGGGCTCGTTCGACGCCCTGCGCCGGCGGATCGTGGATATCAGCTCCGCCCGGCTGGAACTGGGCTTTGAAATGCGGGAGGTCATCCAGGCCTGGTTGCTCCTCAGGGAAGTTGCCCTGCCGTTCATCGCCGCTCTGGAACCAGACAGTGACGGGGAGGGGGTCTGCGACATCCGTTCGCTGGACGCGCTGCTGCGACAGGGAACCGATCTCTTCGTGGAACACTACGGCCGGTTCCTGCTCAGTTCGGTCCGTCAGGTGACCGGGACGCTGCTTCGGGCTCAGGGGCTGTCCGGGATCCGGCGTATTGTCGCCCACGAGGCACTCAGACTGACCGCAGCGGCCGGCGTGGCGGTCTTGCGCGACGACGGCGACGGCCGGCTGACCGTGGTGGGGGAAGCGGGGGAGAGACTGCCCTCGGTTGAGAGTGTGCTCGATCGGATTTTGCCCGACACGGGGGGTACCCTGCCGACCGGCCCCCGGTTCGACAATGAGTTGTCGACCGCCACCGATCCTGCCGGTGAGGACCTCCCGGTCAATTCCCTGCTCATGGCGCCGTTGCGGGTGGGCAATCACGAACTCGGAGCCCTGCTGCTGTTCAACAGCCCCCGCGGTTTCACGGCCGACGATTTGCGGGTGATGCGGATATTCTCCGATCAGGCGGCTATCGCCCTGGAGTACGCCCGCCTGAGCGAAGAGCACGAGCAGGTGGCCCTGCTCGAGGAACGCCAGCGGCTGGCCCGCGAGCTGCACGATTCGGTGACCCAGTCCCTGTATGCCCTCAGTCTGTACGCCGAGGTCTCGGACCGCATGCTGGCCGAGGGCGACCTCGAACGAGCGCGCCAGAGCGTGAGCGACGTGCGCGAGACGGCCCTGGCGGCCCTGCGCGAGGTCAGGCTCTTCGTCTACGAGCTGCGGCCGCACGCTCTGAAAGACGACGGGCTCATCGAAACCATCCGCAACCGCCTGGGCGCGGTCGAGGAACGGGTCGGGATCGCCACCCGGCTCGAGTGCGAGGGTGTCGAGCGGCTGCCCGAGAACATCGAAAGCGGCCTGCACGGGATCATCCACGAAGCGCTCAACAACATCCTCAAACACGCTGCGGCCTCCTCGATCGCCATTTCCCTGCGCGAGGGACAGGGGGTTCTGACGGTCGACATCAAAGACGACGGGGTTGGTTTCGATCCCGACCGGGGACGCCGGAAGGGGGGACTGGGACTGGGAGGCATGGAGGAATGGGCCCGAGAGCTGCAGGCTTCTTTCGAGTTGATCAGCGAAACCGGCGGCGGTACCCATATCCATGTCGAGGTCCCGCTCACGGAGGCCCCGCTTACGACAGAAAGGGCGGACAATGACTGAAGCCTCGCTCTCGGTCCTGATCGTGGACGATCACGAGATTGTCCGCAAGGGAGTGCGTACCCTGCTCGAGACCGAACCGGGGATCGACGTCGTCGGCGAAGCGTCCAACGGCCGCGAGGCGGTCCAGAAGGCGCTGAATCTGGAGCCCGACGTCATTCTCATGGATCTGGTCATGCCCGAGCTGGACGGAGTGGAAGCCATCCGGCAGATCACGTCCCGCCTGCCCGACGCGCAGATCCTGGTCCTGACCAGCTTCGGCACCGATGACAAGCTCTTTCCCGCGCTCGAAGCGGGCGCCCTCGGATATCTGCTCAAAGATGTCAGCCCCTCCGAACTCCTGGCGGCGATCCGCCAGGCCGCCCGGGGGCAATCGACCCTGACCCCGGTCATCGCCCGGCGGCTCCTGCGCGAGTTCAGTCCGGCTGATTCCTCGTGGCCGGCTCCCGAACCCCTGACCGACCGGGAGACCGAGGTTCTCAAAGAACTCGCCCACGGGTACTCGAACGAAGAGATCGCCGAACACCTCTTCATCAGCGAAGCCACGGCCCGCACGCATGTCAGCAAGATCCTGGCCAAGCTGAACCTGAACAACCGTACCCAGGCGGCTCTTTATGCCCTGCGGTACGGCATCGCCTCCCTGGAGGATATCTAGGAGACTGTCGGAGTCATCCTCCGGCTGCGGTCTGCGCTAGCATCCGCACCTGCGGTGCTGCGCTTTCTCGCCATAGCCGGCGCGGCCGTACAACATTTCTCGTAGAGCGAACCATCCTTCCGGCTGATGCCGGTCCGGCACGCGATGGCGATACTTCGACGACCCGTGCGATCCGAAACCGTGGCGGTCGAGCACAGCGGTCCAAGGAGGCGAGGAGAGGTGTCCCCTGCTGACGATCGGCCACCGCCGATAGCGGTGGTCATCGCATACCATCAGTACAGTTCGTGCAAAGCTCTCAAAGCCCTTCTCTCCACCCATCCCGACTTTGACGTCGTCGCCGACACTCCCAGCCGGCAGGATGCAGTGGCGGTCTGCCAAACCTTTCGACCCGACGTTCTCCTCATGGACCTGCACATCCCTCCCGTCAACGCCGTACGGGCAACTCGCCGGTTCAGAAAGGTCTGCCCCGAGGTGGGAATAGTGATCATGACGGTACACGAGGAAATCGCCCTGGCGGCTCATTCGGCCGGTGCCGATGCCTGCGTCGACATCGGTGCCGGTCCGGAGGAAATCATGGCTGCGATCCGGGAGGTGGCGGCATCACGTGCCGCCCGCTTCCACTCCCGCGAACAGCACTCAATGACGGGGGAATGAGAGTGAAGCTGTTTTCCGAACGATCGGTACGGACGCGGTTGATACAGGGCTTCAGCCTCGTGATCGGCCTGAGCGTCTTGTTTTCAGCCGCGATCGGGATCGTGATGCTCCGGGGCACGATCCTCAGGCAGGCCCGCGACAAGGTCCGCCTGGATCTGAACAGCGCCCGGGAGATCTACCAGCACGCCTCGGATAACCTGCTGACCATCACCCGTCTGACCGCGGCCCGCTACTGTATCAGGGAAGGGCTGATGGCAGGAGATCGGGCTCGGCTCCTGGGAGACATGGAAGAGGTCAGGAGCCGGGAAGGCTTCGATGTGCTGACCGTCACCGACTCGTCGGGGCGGGTCGTGGTCCGCACCCGCAATCCGGAGCGGTACGGTGATGTTTTCGACGATCCGTTCATCGAACGTGTTCGCAACACCGCCCGTCCGGAGGCCTGCTCCCAGATCGTTCCCGCCGCCTTCCTCGAGCGTGAAGCTCCCGAACTCGCCCGGCGGGCAGCCATCGCGCCGATTCCCACCCCGCGGGCGGCGATCCAGGATACTACCCTGGAAACGTCGGGGATGATGATCCGGGCCGCCGCGCCGGTGTTCGACGAGCAGGGCCGGCTGCTGGGAGTGCTCTGCGGGGGCATGCTGGTGAACCGGAACAACGATATCGTCGACGAAGTGAAGGATGTGGTCTATCGGGGCGAGCGCTACCGGGGGGTGGATATCGGCACGGCTACGATCTTCCAGGGCGACATCCGTATCGCCACCAACGTGCGCAACCGGGACGGCACCAGGGCGATCGGCACCCGCGTCTCGCGCGAGGTCTGCGACCAGGTCCTGGTCCAGGGAGTGCCCTGGATTGACCGGGCTTTCGTGGTCAATGCCTGGTACCTGACCGCCTACGAACCGATCCGCGATTGCAGCGGTGCGGTGATCGGAATGCTCTACGTCGGCATGCTCGAGGCCCCCTATACAGCCATGCGGAACCGCATTCTGATCCTCTACGGCATCATCGCCATCGTCAGCATGATCCTGGTCTGGGTCCTGGGCCGCCGCATGGCCGACAGCATCACGACCCCGATCCGCGAGCTGGTACACGGCACCGAACGGATCGCGCGGGGAGATCTGGCCTGGCGGGTGGCGGTCGAATCGGACGACGAGATCGGCTACCTGGCGGCCTCTTTCAACCGCATGGCGGACGAGAATCAGCAGTATTCGGAAAACCTCCTGGCCCTGAAGGATTCGCTGGCCGAGCGGGTGGAGGAGAAGACCCGAGAACTGAAAGCGGCCCACGACCATCTGATCCGGACCGAGAAGCTCGGTTCGATCGGCAAGATGGCGGCGGGTATCGCTCATGAAATTAACAATCCCCTCACCTCGATCGTCATCAACACCGAGCTGATCGCGGAGAGACTGGACGCCGAAAGCCCTCTGGCCGAGAACCTGGAACTGATCCGCGACGAGAGCCAGCGCTGCAGCCGGATCGTCCGCGGCCTGCTCGATTTCTCGCGTCAGGAGACACCGGAGAAGATTCCGATCGATGTCAACCAGTTGCTGGCCAAGACCCTGCACCTGTTCGAGAGCCAGGCTCTGATTCAGGGAGTGACGATCGGCACCGACTTCAGCGAGGCTCTGCCCCGGATTCTGGTCGATCCGAACAAGCTCGAGCAGGTCTTCGCCAATCTGTTTCTGAATGCTCTGGATGCCATGCCCGAGGGCGGACGGCTCGCGATAGCCTGCGGACTTTCCGACGACGGCGCCGACCTCGTCATCGAGGTCACCGACAGCGGGTGCGGTATCGCGGCCGGGGAACTGGACAAGGTCTTCGATCCCTTCTTCACCACCAAGGGAGTCAATGGGACGGGGCTCGGTCTGTCGGTCAGTTACGGGATCGTGCAGCAGCACGACGGATCGATCGCGATCCGCAGTCAGCCGGGGGAGGGAACCACGGTAACCATCCAGCTGCCGGTCGGGCCGGCGGATGCCACGCGGCAGGGAGAGAACCATGACGGGGAAAGCACGGATCCTGATCGTTGACGACGAGGTGCCGGTGTGCCGGAGCATCGCGGGCGCGCTGGCCGATCAGGGGTATGTCATCGAGACCGCTCTGAGCGGCGAAGAGGCTCTGGAACGGGATCGGGAGAAACGCTTCGATATCGTGATTATCGACCTGATGATGCCGGGCATGACCGGCATGCAGCTGCTTACCGTTCTCAAGCAGCGGCGGCCCGAGGTGAGGATCATCGTGATCACCGGGTACCCCTCGATCCGCAGCGCGGTCGAATCGCTCAAACTCGATGCCTTCGATTACCTGCCCAAGCCCTTCGCACCGGTCGATCTGCGCCGGGTCGTTGAGCGGGCCCTCGATCCCGACCATCCTCCCCGGGCGGCGATGATGGGGGAGTGGATCCCGGTCGTGGACGCCGCGGCTCCGGAGGGCGTGTACACCATCGGACAGAACGCCTGGGCCCGGCCCCTGGCCGACGGGACGGTTCAGGTCGGCATCCACCCCGACCTGCTGGCCGGTATCGGCGAGATCGCAGAACTCGATCTGCCGGAGGAGGGGGACCGGAAAATCCAGGGGGACACCTGCCTCGTCATTCACGACTGCGAGGGACGCCGCCACACCGTCTGGTCGCCGGTCAGCGGGCAGGTCGTGGAGGTGAACCGGAAGATCAAGCGTTTCTCTGAGACGGCGCTTGCCGATCCCTGGGGCGAGGGCTGGATCGTACGGCTCGAACCGCTCACTCTCGAACGGGAGCTGCCCCTGCTGAGTCAAACGCACGACGGGGCGGCGCAGAGGCAGCGACGATGAGTCCGGACACCGAAGCGCACGACACTACTCCCGCTCATCGGGATCTGCACCATCTGCTCGGCGGCTACGATCCCACCCGCCTGATGATCCTGACCCGGGAGGGGCACTGGTCGGGTACACTCGAGACGCTACGCGACCGGATCGTGAACGAGGTCATTCATACCCTCTGGACGGCTCTGCACGACACTCCCGATCCCGAGGGGGTAGAGCAGATGCTCGCTCCCGTCATGGGCCTGTCCGAACCCGCCCCGGTCCCGGCGTGGAACGGGGACCGGGAAGCGGGGGAGGGGATGAACCGGGCCGCGATCCTCGGCCGGTTCAACCTGCTCTGCGATCTGATCGAGTACGAAGTGAACCTGTGCAACGCCCGCCAGCCGGTGGCACAGTGGGATCGCCGGGCTCGCGAGCGGCAAGAGGCATACCGACTGCGCAGCCGGGAACTGGCTGCTGAGCTGCGGCGGATAACCGGCCCCGACACCCTGCCGCGCGAACTCGTCGGTTCTCTGAAAACCCTGCGCCTCAACAGCCGGTTCTTCGGGCAGGTCGTCCGGGTGTGCTGCGGGGAAGAGCAGGCTCGGGTCTCGGTGACACAGATGACTCCCGGGACCGAAACCAGGCAAGCCGGAGCGGGAACCGAAACGGCCGGGGGGGAAGAGGAAACCGCCTGGGACACCGTCTTGAGTGCCGAGGACTACACCTCGCTCATCAACGCTCACCATGAGCCGGCCGTCCTGCTGCGAACCTGCCTGCAGCTGCTCGACGATCCCGCCATCGATATCACCACCGGGGCTCCCTATGCCGCCGTCTCGCTGCTCGGCTCGATCTGCGACAGCCGCTCGCTCCGCCCGCTCCTCACCCTGCTCGAAAACTGCGAGCCGAAACACACCAACCTGCGGGCGAATCTGATCTACGCTCTGGGCAGTCAGCGCCGGGCCGACGTGCTCCCCGCCCTGGTCTCGATCCTGGAGAGTCCCGATGCGGTCGAGGTGCAGCCCCGCAGCGGCGATCCACCCTTCCGGCAGTCGCGCAGCGCCGAGAAGCAGGAGGCGATCTGGGCCATCGGGAAACAGACCGAACCCGCCGTCGAAGCGATCCCCGCGCTGACCCGATATGTCGACGCTTCTCGCAGTGTCACCCGGGCGGCCCTGGCCTGGGCACTGGGACAGATCGGCACCCGCCAGAAAGCCCGGGACGGGGGTATCGACGCCGCGCTCGTCATTGCCCTGATGCAGCTTCTGCTCGATACCGATATCCGGGTCTTCGAACAGGCCGCTACCGGGCTTCGGGCTCTCGGTCTGCCCGATTTCGTCCACACGCTCTACCTGCACAAGGCCGAGACCATTCCCATTCTCTCGCTCCATCCGGCCCGTAACGGTATCTACGAGATATCGGAGACGATCCTGCATCTGGTGGAGCGGGGGCGCACCGTCGTCATGGCCGTGACCGGTGACTCGGGAACCGGCAAGACCTACTTCTGCGACTGTCTGCGACAGGGCTTCGCCGAGGTCGGGGCCGAAGAGATCCTCTACCTGCAGCGCGATCGGCCGACCCACATGCAGATCTTCAACCGCATTCTCGGCCTGGACTGGCTCAGGACACATGTCGATCCGCGCTACTACGAGGAGTATCCCCCCGGTGCCGAGGGTGAAGATCCGGCCGACTTTCTGGACGAGTTCGTACAGCGGCACGAGAGCAAGCGCCTGATGATCCTCGACGGCTGGCGGGACGAAGCTTACTTCGAGCAGGTCATCCAGCGTTTCTACGAGGCCGGCTGCCTCGATCTGATCGTGCATTTCCGGACCGATGTCAGCACCCGCCGGTTGAACCTCGAGGAACGCGAAAAACAGCTCGACCGGGTGCAGAGCTGTCTGGACTGCGTGGAGAGTCCCTCGGCGAACATCGCCTATCACCGCGAGGGAAAGGTCCTGGTCTACAACCTCGACAATTCCATCCCGGCCCGGCTCAGTGCCGATGAGATCATCGAGGTCTTCGGCCGGCGCAAGGTCACCGGCTGGGAGAGCCGGATCAAGGTGGGTGAGTTCACGGGCCGCTCGGATCCGATCATCATCCAGCAGGGAGTCTGCCCGATTTCTGCGGCCGGGGTCAGGTCCGGGGAGGGGGCGATCGAATGGGAAACAGCCGCCGAGTTCCAGCCCCGGGAGATGTCCTTTGCCCGGAAGCTGAACGGGGATCTGACCGCTGCACCCTGCCTGCTGCAGCAGATCACCCTTGACGATCTCTCGCCCCGGCGGCTGGCCTACTTCGCACCCGGTCAGATCGCTTTCTGCGGTACCGACGGAACGGTCGGCATTCTCTCGGGCAGCAACGATCACTGCCTCTACACCCGTCTGGAGCGTTCCGATCCGACCGATCTGGTGGTCCTCGGCGACGACATAGTCGCCCGGGACAGCGAAGGCGCTCTGCACCGTGTTTCAATGCGTGACGGCACGGCCGGCGCGTGCGACCGGCGACTGCCCTTTGTCACCGCGATCGCCGCCGCTGGCGGGATCATGATGACGGGGCATCGGGACGGTTCGCTACGCCGGTGGAATTCGGCGGCTGGTTCGGTGCGCACGGTACAGACCCACAGTGCGGTCATCACCGCCGTGGGTATCGACCGGCGCGGCAATCTCTATGCCGGCGATCAGCTGGGGCGACTGCAGATCTGGCGGGCGGACGGTGAAGAAATGATCACTCTCGGCGCTCTGCCCGATCCGATCCGCGTCCTCGACATCCTGCCCGACGGGACGGTTGCCGCCGGACTGCACAGCGGCGAGGGGAACTCCTCGCGGACGGCCCGGATCGTGCTGCTCGATCCCGCTTCGGGAGAGTACCGCCTGATCGGCACCGATCACCCCGGGCAGGTGAACCGGATTCGCGCCTATGCCGACAACCGGCTTTTCCTGACGCTGGGCAGCGGTCACGCCTCCGATTTCAGTCCGGTGGTGGCGGTGCTCGACCTGCGGCCGTCCCCGCCCCAGTTCGAGGTCATCGGCCGCTATGTCCGGGAAGCGTACGATTGCCTGATCATGGGTCCCCGTCTCATCACCTGCGGTACCGATGAGCCCCCCCTGAGTACCCTGAAGATCTGGGGCAGTCCCCCGTATGTGGCTTCGGAAGTGCACATGCTCGACCTGCTCCCCGCCTCGGGACAGAAGCCGCCGCACTATCGCACGTTGTTCTGAT
>CAZNUA010000073.1:0-14161 GCA_964576115.1 uncultured Gemmatimonadota bacterium | reverse complement strand
CGCGGCTGGCCCACCAGGCCCTGGAGGACAACGACAACCGCCGCGGTCCGGCCGGCCGGGGTTCGTCGAACCCGGCCTATGTCATCTTTCTGACCGATGGCCTGCCGACGGTGGGCGAGGACGATCCCGACGCCCTGCTCGAGCTGGCCGCCGGGGATCTACCCCGTGAAGTCCGCCTCTTCACCTGGGGGGTCGGGTACGATGTGAACGCCTTCCTGCTCGATCGTCTGGCCGCCGAGCACGGGGGGCAGAGCGCCTACGTGGAACCGCACGAGCATCTGGAAGAAAAAGTCAGCGCCTTCTTCAGCGGGGTCAGCACGCCCCTGCTGACCGACCTGGAAATCTCTTTCCCCGGGGCCGGGGACTTCGAACTCTATCCGGCCGAACTGCCCGATCTCTTCGCCGGTTCGGAGATCACCGTCCTGGGACGCTTCCGCGGCCGGGGTCCGGCCGAAGTACGGCTGACCGGCCGGGCGGGCGGGCGCGAAGAGTCTGTGCGGCGCCGGGTCTCGCTGCCCGAGCGGGAACGGGCCGCTTCCTTCCTGGCCCCGATGTGGGCCCAGCGCAAGGTCGGCTTCCTGCTCGAACAGATTCGCCTGCACCGCGAGAGCACCGAACTCCGCGAGGAGATCGTTGAACTGGGCGAGCGCTACGGGATCGTGACTCCCTACACCTCCTATCTGGTGATCGAAGAGAACATGATGCGCTTCGCCGAGGAGTTGGAAGGCATGGCCGTGCCGGCCGCCGAAGCCCAGGCCGCCATGCGGATGGCCCGCGAAGCGGTGGCGGCCCGCTCGGCTCCCGACCGTTCGGTGTACTCGGGACGGGCCGGTGCCCGCGATCAGACCGGGGCGGGGGACATCCAGCTCAGCGTGGCCGAGCAGACCCTGCAGAACGCAACCATCCACAAGCAGGCCTCCTACCTGCGGGTTCAGCGGGTGGTGGAAAAGACCTTCGAGCTGCAGGAAACGGGAGCCTGGCGGGATCAGGCCCTGCGGCCCGAACAGCGGCTCGAGGAAGTGGAGGTCGGCAGCTGGGCCTTTCTGACCCTGCTCGAACGTCACGCCGAACTGGCCCGCTACGCCGCCATCGGCGAGCAGATCGAGGTCGAACTTGACGGGCAGGGGTACCTGATCGTTCTGCCTGAATAACCGGCTGGTCTACTGAACCAGGCGGACGGCACATCCGCCGCGGACCGCAGCGGTTCGCGGCGGTTTTTTTCGATATTTGGGAAGGAGATATTTGGGAAGGAAAGCGTCAACACGCTACTCCCCATCCCCGTCCACCAGACAGAAGGGCGAAGTTTCGAAACGCCTTCGCCCGGGGCCGGCCAGACCGCCGGTCCGAAATCGAAGCCCGGTGTTCCGCCAGCGCCGGGCTTCACCTTTTAGATATCGTTGTCCCGAAACCGGATACTGCTGTATTTCACAGGAGCACCAGGCGGTGATGCTGGCTGATTACATTGGGCTGAAAAGTCTGATATTTCAAGCTTTCTCATCTGATGGCACAGTGTTTGCGTGTTTCACCTGGCAGCTGACGAATGACTGTGCCACCATCTCCGCTCGTCAGGAGGACGGCCCTATCGATACCCTGCTACACGATCTCAGATACGCCCTCAGGTACTATCTGCGCACGCCGGGCTTCACTGTAGCGGCCATGCTCATCCTGGCCCTGGGGATCTGCGCCAACACCACTATGTTCAGCGTCGTGTAAGGGGTGATCATGCGCCCGTTCCCCTATTCGGAAGTCGACGCCCTCGTGGGCTTGTGGGATATGCCGGTCGATACCCCCTTCAACCGCTCGACCGTCACCTTTCCCAACTGGCGGGATTGACGGTAGCAGAGCACCGTTTTCGAAGATATCGCGCTGTATCACAGTAATGACCTGACCAGGCTACCCGAGGGAGACCTGCCCACAAAGGTCGCAGTTGTGATCTGCTCGTCGAGTTTCTTCACCCTGCTGCGGGAGGTTCCTGCGACAGGGCGTTTCTTTACCGCAGAAGAAGATAACCCCGAAGCCGAACGCACGGAGGTGCTCTCCGATGCCTTCTGACAGAGTCGCTTCGGCGGTGATCCCAAGGCTGTAGGACAGACCATCGCCCTGGAGGGTACCGACTACCGGATCGTCAGGGTGGCCGGAGCTTCCTTCGATCACACCCCGCTCTATATCGACTCCGAATCCGAGGTTCTCGTGCCCGTCGGCATGGATACCAACTGACACCCGCAGCGGAATATCGTCGGCTGGCCCATTCTCCACCTGCCCTGGCATTCGAGTAGCCGCACCTGCCGGATGACGGGGTTGACCTTCTCCGTCTACTGACGGCGATTTCTTGGCGGATAGTGAAAACGACACAACTATCTCCTCGTCGGGATCGTTATTAATGAAGAACATATGTGTTCACGGCAAATAAGGGGGTGGTCAGTGTTCTCTCCGGAACTCAAGAAGGGAAGTGTCGAGCTGATGGTGCTGACACTTCTATCCGAGAAGCCCAACCACGGTTATCAGATCGGCAAACTCATCGAGCTGCGTTCGGGAGGACAGATCCAGTTCAACATCTCATCCCTCTACCCGATCCTCTGCCGGCTGGAGAACCGCGGCTGGATCCGGGGTCAGTGGGTTGAGAAATCGGGTGAGCGCCGGCGCTGTTTTTACCACCTCACCGCCAAAGGCGAGACGGTTCTGGCCGAACAGTTGAGAAACTGGGAAGCATACACGGAAGCTGTGAATCTGGTGATCGGAGTCGATCATGCCTGACTGGAAAGAATTCGTGCGAGAACGATTTCAGGTACCCGAACTCAAAGGTCTGCGCCGGGAGAGATTGATTGAGGAGGTAGCGGTTCAGCTCGCGGATGTCGAGCGTGAAGCCCTCGAACGAGGGCTCAGTGCAGAGGCGGCGGCGGCTCAAGCAGCCGGCCATATCACTGATTGGGATGAGTTCTCGCACCGTCTGACCGCTGCCGAGTATCCGAATCGGCTCCCAGCCTCATCACGCTGGTTCGAAAGCACGACTCTGCAGCTCGATTACCGGGGCGGTCCGGCCCGCATCCTGGCCGAGATGATCCGCACCGTCGGTCGTACCCTGCGCTCGATCCGGTTCGAGCCCGGCTTCTGGGCGGTGACGGTCGGGATCCTCGCTCTCGGTATCGGGGCGACCACGACGATATTCAGCGTGGTCAATGGAGTATTGTTGAAAAAACTCCCTTATGACGATCCGGCCGAGGTCATAACCCTGCAGGAACCGTCGTTTTCGATGCCGCGCTACCAGGATTATCTCGAGCATTTGACGAGCTATGAGATCCTGACCGGGCGCTGGGACAGGGAAGTCGACTGGACCGGAAACGATCGGACGTTGCAGCTCGGGGCGTCCCTGGTCCTGCCCGGCTTTCTGGAACTCTTCGGCGCCACCGCCGAGACCGGCCGTCTCTTCGTCGAGGATGATTTTCACGGCGCCCCTCACCGCGCTGTCCTCAGCTACAGCGCCTGGGTCCGTCACTTCGGGGCCGATCCCGGGGTGGTGGGGCGCACCATGTTCCTGGACGGGCAGATCGCCGAGGTTGTCGGGATTGTCGCGGCCGGATTCACATCGCCCGACGAGCTGGTGAATCAGGACCAGGACCTCTGGCTGGCGATGGATCCGAATTGGGAGGAGGTACAGACACCCGACATCTGGATGCTGGAGCTCTACGGACGCCTACGCGACGGGGTGAGCCCGATCGCAGCCCAGCGGGAGATCGATGAAGTGATCCTCCGGTTGGCAGAAATTCACCCGGATCTGCACCTCAACAGCGAGGGTGAACTGCTGTCGGTTACCGTCCAATCCCTTCAGACGGTACTGACCGGTGACGTGCGTGGTACCCTGGTCATCCTGATGGGCGCGGTGACTTTGCTCCTGCTGATCGGTTGCACCAATGTGGCGAACCTCTTCCTGGCCCGGGGGACAACCCGCTTCCACGATGTTGCGGTACATGCGGCGATGGGGGCGGGTCGGGGCCAGATCGTCCTGCAGCTCCTGACCGAGAGTGCGGTTTTCGCCGTTGCCGGGGGCCTGCTGGGCTGTGTTTTGGCAATGGTCGGGGTGCGGACCTTCACCCTTCTCTATCCCGGCGATATCCCACTCATGGAACATGTTGCGGTTGATCTGCCCGTATTGATATTCACGCTGGGACTCTCGTTACTCACCGGATTGCTTTTCGGGGCGCTTCCTGCTCTACGGACCGCACGGCTCGACCTCGCCGGCCTGTTACGTGAAGGAGTTCAAGGTGCGGCAGGGCCCGGGCGCAGTCGTCTGCGCTCGGTTCTGGTCGTGGCCGAGATCGCCCTGGCCCTGATCCTTCTGGCTGGGGCGGGATTGCTCTTCAACAGCTACATCAGACTGACGGCGGTGGAACCGGGGTTCGATGTTCATCGTCTGGCCGGGATCGAGCTGAATCTGGGAAGTGAGCGGTTCGATTCCGCTCATCGGCAGGAGTTCGTCAACCGTCTGCTCAGTCGGATCGAGAGTCTGCCAGGAGTCGAGCAGGCGGCGGTCTCGATGACGATCCCCTTCCAGAGTTTTGGTGAGGGCCGATCGGGTTGGCGGAGCGGTGCCCTACAGAATGACGCAGGGCGTGAGATACTCGAGTCGATTCTCACCCAACCAGTGACCGACGGCTATTTTACAGCTCTGGGGGCCCGGTTGACGGGCGAAGCCTTCACTCCCGAGAACAGAGATACCGATCCTCTCCCGGTCGTCCTGTCGAAACCCCTTGCCGATATGATCTATCCCGACGGCGATGCCCTCAACCGGACGTGCCGGGGGTTGAACCAGGGTGAGGACGCTCAGGATCTCCGTATCGTCGGGGTGGTTTCGGGACTTCACCACTGGGGCCTGGACCAGGGGGATGAACCGGTTCTCTATGTGCCCTGGGAGCGCACCGCCACCTGGCTGCCATTTGCCGCTCTGGTGGTACGTACTCGGAACGATCCTGAAGCCCTCTTGCCTCTCTTGCGCGATGTCGTCTGGGACCTCGATCCCGAGATGGTGCTGTCGAATATCTTCACTCTCACTGATCGCCTCTCGGAATCGCTCGTGTCACCCCGGTTCTATTCCGCGCTGTTGCTTGCATTCGCTTCGGTCGCCCTGCTGCTGGCGGCCGGCGGCATCTATGGTTCAATGCTCTATACTGTCCGTCAGCGACATCGCGAGATCGGTATCCGCACCGCCCTGGGCGCCGACCGGAGCCGTCTCGTGCGCCTGATCGTGACAGCGAGTGCGCGCATCACCGCTCTCGGTCTGGTGGTGGGCTTGGCGGGTGCTTTTTTCCTGACCCGCCTGCTCCAGAGCATGCTGTTCGGAGTCTCCGGCAACGATCCGGTCACCTTTGCGGTCGTAGCTGTAATCATGGGGGCGGTGGCGATCGGTGCCTCCCTCATCCCCGCCTGGCGGGCGGCGGCGACCGATCCGGTGGAGGTGCTGCGCGTGAAATAGAACGGTGGTCGGGTTTTCGGCGGCTGAACTTATCTTTCGGCGCTCCGTATTGATGTGGTGTGAGTTTCTCTGCATCGACCACTGGAGAACCAATGATGAAGATATCGGCTGCGGTTCCATTTGCCTGTGCGCTCCTGATCATCTCGCACTCGCCGGCAGCTGGGCAGGATATTCATCAGGCTGCCGCCCGGGGCGATCGGGCGCGTGTCATCGAGTGTCTGGAGGATGATCCGCGTCAGGTCAATGCTCTCGACCAGAGCGGTCGGACGCCGCTCTTTATGGCGGTGCTGGCCCGGCAGGTCGATATCGCCGCTCTCCTGATCGAGAGAGGGGCTCTGGTCCAGGTCGGTGACAGCGGGGACCGCACCCCCCTGCACTATGCCGCGACCAGCGGTCAGCTGGAGGTCATACGCCTGCTGATCGAGCACGGCGCCGTGGTCAACGCCCGGGCGGTCGGAGCAGCCACGCCCCTGCACTGGAGCATGTGGGGTGGACAAGGTGCCGCGGCGGAGCTGCTCCTGGAGCTGGGGGCCGATCCCGAAGCCATCTGCAACGCCGAAATCACCCCGATATACATACCGGTTCTGTTGGGACGTGCGGATCTGCTCCAGATGTGGCTGGACCGTGGCATGCGACTCGATCGACCCGATTTTCTGGGCCGGCCGCCGCTGAGGATCGCCGTCGAGAACGGCTTCGCCGGGATCGTTCAGCAGCTGATCGACCATGGTGTCGATCCGGTGTGGACTGATCCGGTCGACGGCTCGACGCTGCTCCACCTGGCGGCTATCCACGGGCATTCTGAGGTCGCCGAGGTGCTTCTCTCCCACGGTCTTGATCCGGCTCAGCATGACGATGCGGGGCGGACCGCCGCCGAGTGTGCCGGCCGTTACGGTCATGACGATCTCGCCGTCCGCCTGGGCGGATCGCGCACCGTTGGCGGGGAACGGTCATCCCGGGCGACTGCCATCCTCGAGAGGGATCTCGGAGCGGGGGAAGTCTCAATACTCAGGATGCGCGGCGGAAGCTGGGGGATACGAACGCAGTCTGGCTGGTTCGTCTTCGGATACACCGAGTCCGGAGTTCGCCCCGAAAGCGCCGGACTGGCCAGCGGGTATCTGGCGGCCGCAGAACTGCGCGACGTCACTTTCCATCTCATCAATCCCGGACCTCCGGTACAGCGGCTGGAAAGCCTGATCCGGACGTCTCGGACAGCCCACCTCGTTCTTCCCTCCGGCCTCCAGGGAAGTCTCGATGATCGGTTCGAAAACGATCTCTATCCGTCTCCCGGTCAATCCCTCACCGACGGAGCAGTCACGGTAACCTGCCTGCCCGGATGGGCGGGCAGGCACGG
Organism: uncultured Gemmatimonadota bacterium; assembly: GCA_964576115.1. Lineage (GTDB taxonomy): Bacteria > Blakebacterota > Blakebacteria > Blakebacterales > Blakebacteraceae > CAYSYY01. The sequence continues at coordinate 7,343 of CAZNUA010000073.1, read as the reverse complement.
GTACCATCTCGCCGCTGACGGAATCGGTATCCTGTGGGTGCCGGAGATCGGAGACGACTACCGGCCCACCGATCGGCACCTCCAGATGATCACCGCAGTACGGGAACAGGGATTGCCGGTCGATATCGTTCTCATGAGCCAGCCCGGCGGGTTGGGGCCGGAACGGGCTTCGGCGATCGTACGGATCTATGAAGAGTGCCGGGTGCACTTCCCGGACTCCATCTATCTGCCCATGGGGGACGGGACCCTGGGGTGCAGCGTGGCGCGGGCATTCGGCTCCGACACTGCCTCATCAGGGATCTTTTCTCCCTCCTATCCCGGTGAGGGGCGGATTTTCTCGATTTCAAACCGACGGCTCGATGGTCCTGAATAGGAACATGACCTGAACCGGATCATGTGCCGGGAACCGTAGTCGGTCGGGGAATCACTCACTCCCAGCGCAAGGCTATGGATGGATCGATCCGGGTCGCCCGCCGGGCCGGCATGAGACAGGAGAGCAGAGCTGTTACGCTCAACCCGATCGACACGGCGACATATGTCGACAGATCGAGGGGTGTGATCCCGAAGAGGAATCCGACGAGCACGCGGGACGTCAAAGCCGCTGCGCCGAGGCCGATCAGGGTGCCGATCCCGATCAGCAACAGACACTGCTTCGAAACAGTCCAGAACACGCTTCCCCGGGTCGCCCCCAGGGTCACACGGATACCGATCTCCCGGGTCCGGCCGGCCACCAGGTAGAGCATCAGGGCGTAGATTCCAGCCAGGGTCAGAACCAGGGCGGAGAGGGCGAAAATCCCCAACAGAAAAGTGCGGAAGCGCGGGATTCTGAGTACGGCGTCGATCCGATCCTCCATGTTCTCGATGACCGGAACGGGGAGATGCCGATCAAGTTCCCAGACAGAGGCCCGCAGCTGCGGGGCGATCGTCTCGGGCTCGAGCCCGGTCCGGATAACCATCATGAGGTACCGGAAATTGGCATGCTGGAGATAGGGGAGATACAGGTTCGGGAGAGGTTCGCTCGCCGGTGATTCCTGCCGGATAGCGCCGACGACGCCGATCACGGTGTACCAGGGACCATCCGGATCCCCGGCCAGGCACAGTCTTTTCCCGATGGGATTCTCTTCAGGCCAGTACGTTTCAGCCATGAGATCATCAACAACGGCGACGGGTTCACCCCCGTCATCATCCTCCCGCGTGAATTCCCGGCCGCTGAGAAGAGGAATCCCCATGGTCTGGAAGTACGCGGGACCGACAGGGTGCGTGGTGATGAGGGGTAGGGGATCGTCATCCACACCCTCGATACGTACGAAGGTCGTCCAGTCGCAGAAACCCATCGGCGGATCGGAGATCCAGCTGACCGCACGCACTCCCGGTACCGACTGCAGACGCAGAGCGAGACTGGAGTAGAAAGTGATCTGGCTCTCGTCGGTAGTGTACGAACGGGGAAGCCGGATCGGCATGATGAGCAGATCCCGGGGCTCGATACCCGGATCAACGGTTCGCAGCCGCATGAAGCTGTTCAGGAGCAGGCCGGCTCCGATCAGCAGGGTCAGGGAAAGAGTCAGTTCGACGGTTACCAGGGCTGCCCGCAGTCGGGCCGTCGCCCGGTATCCGCCGCTCCGGCTGCTCAGATTCCAGGTGGTGGACCGGCGTGCATTCAACAGGCTCGGGACCAGTCCGCAGAGCACGCCGGTCAGAACTGCGAGCATACCGGCGAAACAAAGGACACGCAGATCGAGAGTGATTGCGTCCAGGCGGGGGAAATCGGCCGGAAGGATGGCCGGGAGGATGCGAATGCCTGCCCCTGCAATACCGATTCCCACCAGGCAACCGAACAAGGTAAAGACAATACTTTCGGTGACGAACTGGCGGACAATCCGGACCGATCCGGCGCCGAGGGCGCCCCGGATGGCCAGTTCCCGGGTGCGGTCGAGGGCCCGGGCCAGGTAGAGGCCGATGATATTGGCAATGGCGATCAGGAGCAGCAGGCCGGTTACTCCGAAAAGGAGCAGGAGATCACCCCGGCGATCGCCCACCGTGGCTTCCAGAAGCGGTACGACTCCGAGGCTGCGTCCCTCGAACAGCCTGCCCGTATAGAACTCCGGATGCGCAGCGGCCAGTGATGTGGCCAGTGATTCGATCTCAGCGCGGACATCCAATACAGATCTGCCCGGGTTCAACCGGCCGACGCACAGCAGATTGAAGTGCGTCCAGTGATCGGTATCCGGCATGCCGGCGAGCTGCAGAGGTGTCCAGAGTTCTGTGTCGGGGAGTCGTGAGAAGGGATTTTCCATGTTCTGAGGGTGACGGAAATCCGGTGGCATCACCCCGATGACTGTCATGGTGATGGGTTCTTCAGAACGTTCTTCACCGGCGCTGAAGGTGGCGCCGATGATATCGGGATCCCCTCCCCAGCGCAGCTGCCAGACATTATGGCTCAGGATGACGACCCGGTCGGAGCCGGACCGGTAATCATCCTCGGTGAAGGATCGCCCGAGAGCGGGGAGAGCACCGAAGATCCGGAAGTAGTCACCGGTCACACAGGCGACAGTCAGACGCTCCGGCTGCCCCCCGACCGTCAGATCGAATGAGGTCTGGCGTGAGGAGGCAACAGCCTCGAGGGTATGCGTACTGCCCTGCAGGGCGAGGAATTCCGGCGGCGTCATTCCCGCCGGCCGAAGCGGATTCCCGAACACGGTTCCCAGATAGACGAGTCGTTCCGGCTCCGGATAGGGCAGGGGTCGGAGCAACACGCCGTTGACGACACTGAACAGGGTCGTGCTGGCGCCGATGCCCAGCCCGAGGGTCAGCACGGCCAGGGCGGTGAATCCCGGCCGGCGGCGGAACTGGCGCAGGCTCACCCGTAGGTCGCTGCGCAGACCGTCGAGGAAAAGCCGGCGCCGGTGGCTGTCGGCAGTACGCCCGGTGCTCCCGACGAGGTCGGAGCGGGTGGTCTCGAGATCGGGGAAGCGCCGGGCGATCTCGGCCTGGGCCTCGGTCTCGCTCATCCCCTGTGAACGGTAGCGCTCGAGGAGTTCTTCCAGATGGTGGCGCAGCTCGTCGTCGACCTGGGCCTGGACGTGTTTGTCCGATTCGCTCAGGCGAAAAAGGCGCTTCCAGCCGCTCATCAGACTCATGGAGTTACCCTTTCTTCAGGCCGGGTCATGGTGATTCGCTTCTGTCGTATGGTGACGATCACGTCGTATCACTCCCCGCGCAGGACCGTCATGGGGTCGAGCCGGAGCGCCCGCCGGGTTGGCAGCAGACAGGCAATAGTGGCCGTCAATCCCAGGATCACGGCCACCCCGGCATAGGTCGGCAGATCGAGTGGGGTGATACCGAACAGCAACCCGCTGAGCAGACGGGAGGTCGCGGTAGCCGCTGCAAGGCCTGCCAGGGAGCCGACTGCTATCAGACCCAGACACTGGCGGCTGATTGTCCAAAGGACTTGCCCCCGGTCGGCTCCCAGAGCCATGCGGATACCGATCTCACGGATCCGGCCGGTCACCAGGAACAGCATCAGGGCGTAAATACCGGCCAGGGTCAGAATGACGGCCGTGAAGGAAAAGGCATTGAACAGAAAAGTGAAAAACCGGGGATCGCGCAGATCCGCCGAAACCCGATCCTTCATGGTCTCGATGGTGGGGACGGGAAGCGTTGGATCCACTTCCCAGACTGCCGTCCGCAGCCCGGGTGTTAGATTCTCCGATGGAACCGTCGAACGTATGACAACCCGCATCAGACTGAAACGAACGGTGTGCTGAAGAGCAGAGATATAGATCTCCGGATGAGTCTCCTGTCCCAGAGACGACTGGTGAATGCGACCGGTCACACCGACGACTGTGAACCAGGTATCCCGGGTGTGCAGTCGTTGCCCGATCGGATTCGTTGAGGGCCAGAACTCCTCGGCCAGCTGTTCATCTACAATCGCGACCGGCAGGTTTGAGGCATCATCAGTCCGGGTGATACCACGACCATGAATCACGGGGATGCTCATGGTTGCGAAGTAATCGGGACCAACTGGATGGATCCCGATCTGCAGGACTTCATCCTCACTCATTTCTTCAGTCCGGGCGGGACTGCTCATGTTCTGTCCATACAGCGGTGGATTGGGGATCCAGCTGGCCGACTCAATTCCCGGAAGGGAGTAGATCCTGTCAACTACATCACGAAAGAAGGCGGAGTACTTCTCATCTGTGTCGTAGGAGCCGGGTAATCGCAACGGCATGACCAGAAGGTTTTCGGTCTCACACCCCGGATCAACCTCTCTGAGTCGTATGAAACTGTTCGCAAGCAGCCCACCCCCGACCAGAAGAATCACAGCCAGAGTTGTTTGAACGGAAATCAGGAAACCTCTCAGTTGAAGGGCGCTTCTCGAAGCACTACTCCTGTTCCCGCTCTGCAGAGACGATACAGAGCGATTACGGATGATCGAGAAGAAGGGAACAAGGGAGCTGAGAAAACCACTCACCAGAGCGATGGACACCGCAAAGACAGCTACCCGAATGTCAGGGGTGAGATTGTCGAGACGAGGGAGATTCGAGGGGGCGAGCGTCTGGACAACACGTATCCCGGCAATAGCAATGATGAAACCTGTTACGCTGCCGAGAAAGGAAAGGAATGAGGCTTCTGTCAAAAGGAGCCGGAGGATGTGACCATGCCCGGCACCCAGTATCGATCGAATGGAGATCTCTGTTTTGCGATTCAACACCCGTGCTAACAGGAGACCGGTGAGGTTGGCGATCGCGATGACGAGCAATACTATCGTGGCTCCAAAGAGGAGCATGATACTGGATCGGTATTCTGTCACCATCCGGTCCAGCAGGGAGACCGCGACAAGATTTCTCCCTTCATAGGCTCCGGTGTAGTGCTGGGGATGTTCTGCTTTCAGAGCAGCAGTGACACGGGTTGCTTCAGCCTGGACATCCTCCAGACGCATACCGGATCGCAGACGGCCGACTGAGTCAAAGACGAAATTCCCGAACCGCCACTCGTTATACTCCCAATGAGTCCCGGCTAACCGAATCGGTATCCAGAAATCGGCTGACGAATGGAACGATGGAGGCATGATGCCGACGACCGTACGGGATACTGCTTCGGTCGTATTCCGTCTGTTGACGGCGATGACCTTCCCGATGATTGCCGGATCCCGGGCATAATGTTGCTGCCAGATACGGTGACTCACAATCATCACCGGATGAGCCTCAGCAGAATAATCCGTCTCGGTGAATACGCGACCCAGAACAGGGCTCAAACCGAAAACATCGAAATAGTCCTCGGTGACTTCAGCCGCGGTGTACTGTTCCGGATACAAGCCCAGGTTGGTAGTAAGAGTAATGTACTGGTAGGCTGTGTAACTCTCCAGAGTATGGGTCTGGCGGGATAGAGCAATGAATTCGGGGGCAGTGGTCCAGGATATCCTTCCCTGGCGTGAAGTCGAAATATAGACCAGGTGATCGGAATCGGGATAGGGCAGGGGATCCAGAAGTACTCCGTTGACGACGCTGAAAAGGGTGGTACTGGCGCCTATTCCCAGCCCCAGGATCAGCACCGCCAGGGCCGTGAATCCCGGCCGGCGGCGGAATTGCCGCAGACTCACCCGCAGGTCACTGCGCAGACCGTCGAGGAAGAGCCGGCGCCGGCGGTTGTGCACGGTTCGCCCGGCACTCCCGATCAGATCCGAACGGGCGGTCTCAACGTCGGGGAAGCGCCGGGCGATCTCGGCCCGCGCTTCAGCTTCATTCATTCCCTGTGAACGGTAGCGTTCGAGAAGCTCGTCGATATGATGACGCAGCTCGTCATCGACCTGGGCCTGGACGTGCCTGTACGATTCGTTCAGGCGGAAGAGGCGCTTCCAGCCGGATCTCAGAGTCATGGCGATTCCTCAACTTCAGGCTGGGTCATAGTGATGCGCTTCTGTCGTCTGGTGGCGATCACGACGTGTCACTCCTCGCGCAGGACCGTCATCGGATCGAGTTGGATAGCCCTTCGGGCCGGCACGAGGCAGGCGATCACAGAGGTCAGCGCCAGGATCGCTGCGACTCCGAAGTACGTCGGCAGATCGAGCGGGGTGATGTTGAAAAGCAGGCTGGTCAAGAGGTGCGAAGCGATCGCAGCCACGATCAATCCGGCCAGGGTTCCGATGCCGATCAATCCCAGGCACTGCCGGGTGACCGTCCAGAGGACCTTTGCCCGGTCGGCCCCCAGGGCCATGCGGATACCGATCTCGCGAACCCGGCCGTTAACCAGGTAGAGCATCAGGGCGTAGATGCCGGCTATGGTGAGGATGAGGGCTGATATGGCAAAGGCGCCGAGCAGCAGGGTTCGGAAGCGGGGAGTTCTGAGCACCTCGTTGATCCGACCCGACATGCTCTCGACAACGGGCACGGGCAGGTTGGGATCCAGATCCCAGACAACAGAGCGCAGTTGGGGTGCGATGCTCTCCACCGGTGAATCACAGCGGATGACCATCGAAACCTGGTTGGAGAAAAACCCCTGAAACCAGGAGAAGTACAGGCACGGTTCGGGATCGACATACAGACTCTGGCGAACGTTACCGACGACACCCACAACGGTATACCAGTTTTCTCCTCCATATTCGGGATTGAGACAGAGCCGTTTGCCGAGCGGATTCTCATCGGGCCAGTAGCGGGAAACCAGCACGTCATCGACCACGACAACCTGTTCGCCGGACTCATCATCGGCCGCGGTGAATCTCCGACCGCTGAGCAGAGGAACGCCCATCGTCTCGAAATAATCGAGCCCGATAAAATGGACATTCATCTGAGGGAATTCCTCATCGGTCTCGAAGTCTTCGAGACGGACGTGGGGCCACCACATCGGCGAACCAACCGGAGGGTCGGGAATCCAACTCGCCGAACGTACACCCGGAAGAGTACGGATACGCTGATTCAGAGCGTTCAGGAGAGTACTGACCTGTTCATTCGTCTCGTACAGTTGAGGCAGATCCAGGGGCACCACGAGCACCTCATCAGTGGATACTCCCGGATCGACCTGCTGCAGCCGTTGCAAGCTCTTGACCAGGAGTCCGGCTCCGACCAGAAGTACCAGGGCCAGGGCCAGCTCGGTCGTCACCAGTACAGCGCGCAGACGGGCTGTGGCCCGGCGACCTCCTCTCTCACGGGAACGCAGGAAAGAGGCGTCGGCCCGCCGGGTGTTCACCAGCGACGGAACGATCCCGCAGAGCATGCCGACCGCGATCGCGATCCCCCCGGCGAAGAGAATCACCCGCACATCGAGGGCGACATCCTCGATTCGTGGTAAAGTGGCCGGGGCGAGGTGCCGGAAGATGTCCAGTCCGCCGACAGCGAAGACGAATCCGA
>CAZNUA010000072.1:0-14306 GCA_964576115.1 uncultured Gemmatimonadota bacterium | reverse complement strand
TCAGCTCGGGTTTGCTGGTCTGCCCGGGGTGCTCAGCATCGATACCCCTGGTCGAGCCCGGAGCGGGAAGGCAGCCGGACGGAAAGCGGTTCAGCCGGCTCTCTGACGAAAAATACCTTGAGTATCTCTTCGCCTGTGTCCATCGGGTTGTCGAAGGTCATCAGGACGGCACCGCCCTCCTGCATTTCGCGCGCGAGCGTTGTCGGCAGGCTCAGGCCTGGGGTGGTGAAATACAGCTCCGCGAATTCGGGCGGAGAGGTGATCATTTCTGGATCGCTTTTCCCCCCGAGCATGAAATGACGTATCCGTTCCAGTACCGGGATGACATCGATGTTCTCCTCCTCGCCCGGCGTCCCCTGACACCGTTTTTCGCCGGAGCCTATTTCGCTCAGACCTTGCGCCATGCCCAGTTCAATCTGACCATGGCACCTCCCGGCAAGGTGGATCTGACCTGTTTTCTCTACGAGGAACTCGATGCCTATCAGCTCGAGATCGAGCTTGTCGATCACGTCACACATTCGCGTTTCAGCACGGCAATCCGGAACGCCTTCGAAGAGGGGCGGATCGTCAGGGGGGTGGATCGACTCTACCGGATGGATCAGGCTCTGGTCGACGAACTGGATGTCCTGCTCGGTGTGCCGTATCCCGAAGAAGAACCGCTCCGGAATGCTCTCTATATGATTGCGGTGAATCTGGCCGCCTGTGAGACCACCCGGGAGCGCCAGGAAGTCATGGCCTTGATGCTGGCCGCTTCGGGGCAGAATATCAATCCGGCTGCGGAAGGATGGGAGCCGTATTTCCGTCTTTGTCCCGGTGTTGTGCTGGGCTACCGCGCCGGGGAGCATATCCGGTCGCCGGTACAGGGACGGGTCACGGCGCTGCGCGGCGCCGTCGGCAAGGGCGGATTCTGGCACGAAATCGTCATTGAGGGGAGGGAGGGATATCGGGGGACAACCTTTCGTCTGATCGGCATTGTACCAGCGGTTGCGATCGGTGAGAGTATTATCGCCGGCCAGATCATCGGGGATTCCGTTCCCTGTTCGTCGCCGGTATTTACCACACCCGGCATCCCGGCCTCTTCCGCCCCTCTCTGCCAGGCTTTCATCGAGCTCTATACGCAACAGCGGCGCATCGATCCCCGCACCTTTCTGGTTGCCTCACTCGATCGCATTCAGGGAATCGCCCCCGGCGAGGTGGAATATCCTGCCAGTGATCGCGATGAGGTTATCTCCCGGATTCTCGAACTCGAAGCGAACCGTGAGTACCGGCAGGCAATCGAGGAGCTGCAGGGGATCTTCCGTCTCCCCGGTCCCGGAGATATGCATGCCTTTCTCTACCATCTGCTGGCCCGCCTGCAGGCAGCCCGCGGCGATTTTCCGGCCGCGGTCGAAGCCCAGCGTTCACTGCTGCGATTGCTTGAATATGAACTGGCCTATGCGAACGGAGAATTTCCCAATCCCGCCCTGGGGATGATCATCACGATCCGCTTGCCGCAGGCGCTGAACCTTCTCATCCAGCGGCACGAGGAGAATCTGCAGGCTTATCTGGCCGGAGAGGATACCCGCTTCATCTATTGAATCTGCCGCTGTTGAGGCTGCCCTCCGCGGGTGATCCCGGTCGATCCCGTAACGGTCTGCCAGCTTGCGGAGATTCGTATAATTATTTATATATTATATTGTAAATATACAATAATATGTTATATTAAGACTATGGAATCTCGACAACTCTACAACCGTATCGGGGTACTCAGACAGGAGATGGGCATCTCCCGCAAGGAACTGGCAGCGGCGATCGGGGTCAATTATCAGACCGTGGGCTACCTCGAACGCGAGGAGTACAGCCCGAGTCTCGATCTGGCCCTGCGTATCTGCTCATACTTCGGTCTGCCCGTCGAAATGGTCTTTTCCTCCGAACCAATGCCGCCGCTGAGCAGAGAGGTTCTCGATCTGCGACGCGGCCAGGGAACGTGATCATGACCCAGCCACTCTCCCGTACCGGGCGCAGAACCGGTGTCGTTCTCAACTACGTCAGCCTTGCCCTGCTCGCCTTTTCCATCATGGCGAGTGAATACGGGTGGGGCTCCGGCTGGCCGATCGCCGGTATTGCCGTCAGCCTCATACTCTTCATTCTGACCTTCATGCAGGTGTACGGCCGGACCGGCCTGTGGCGGTTCGTTCACCTGAAACTCGACCAGCTCGATGAGCGGGAAGTGCAGCTGATCCACCGCTCCCTGCGGCTCTCCTATGCCACTTTCACGGTCATGGCCCTGCTCTACATCCTGATCCTGAACCTCAGCTTCGACTTCTTATCCGACCTGCGGGATCCCGAGGGTGATTTTACTCTCGGCAATGTCATTTTCATCGTCTTTATCTATCTCTCGCATATCCTCCCGGCCTCGATCCTCGCCTGGAGCGAGCGCCGGGTCCTGCTCTGAGCGGGAGCTGATTATCAGTCCTGCCGGCCGGATCGGCGTCCGCCGCAGGTCGATTCCCGTCACACATTCCGCATCGCTCGGTGACAGTCCTCTGGCTCAGTCCGGCCGGGTGTATTACACTCACGCAGAGGCGAATCCCGGCCGCCCGCGCGGTCCCGTTCCCGCTGCATCATGCAAGGAGTTCCCGTCCATGAAATCAGCTCTCCGTGTCATCTCCGTCGCTGTTCTGCTGGCTGCCGCCGTCGCCTGTTCCTCAGGGGGGGGCAACCCTCTCCTGGAGGAGGAATGGAACACCGCCTTCGGCGTGCCGCCCTTCGACCGGATCGAGAACGAACACTACCTGCCGGCTTTCCGCGAAGCGATGGCCCGTCACACGGCCGAGATCGAAGCCATCATCGCCGATCCCGCGGATCCGACCTTCGAGAACACCATCGTGGCCCTGGATCGTAGCGGCCGGCTCTACACCAGGGTGGCGAGCGTTTTCGGTGCGGTGCAGTCGGCTCATTCCAACGAGTCGATCGAGGAAACGGCCACGACCCTGGCTCCCGAACGTGCCGCGCACGCCGACGACATCAATCTGAATCAGGAGCTGTATGAGCGGGTGCGGGCGGTGTACGAGCGGCGCGATGCCCTCGACCTGACGCCGGAGCAGCATCGCCTGCTCGAGGAAACGCACAAGGGCTTCGTGCGCAGCGGGGTGAGCCTTGGAGAGCAGGCGCGAGCCCGGCTGCGGGAGATCAACGCCGAGATCGCCGAACTCTCCCAGGCTTTCGGTAAGAATCTGCTCGCTGATACCAATGCCTTCGAGCTCCATGTTACCGACCGGGCCGACCTGGGCGATCTGCCCGCGAGCCTGGTGGCCGCTGCGGCCGATGAGGCCCGCCGCCGGGGGCACGACGAAGGCTGGTCGTTCACTCTCCAGCGCCCCAGCTGCAATCCTTTCCTGCAGTATTCTCCCAACCGCGAATTCCGGCGCCGCGTGTTCGAGGGCTACGTCATGCGCGGTGACAATGACAACGAGAACGACAACAAGCGGATACTGGCCCGCATCGCCGCCCTGCGGGCCGAGCGGGCGGCCCTGATGGGGTACGAAACCCACGCCCACTTCATTCTCTCCGACAACATGGCCCGGACCCCGGCCAACGTGTACGGCTTCCTCGACCAGATCTGGCGGCCGGCCCTGCGTGTCGCCGAAGATGAACGTCGGGCTTTGCAGCAGATCATGCGTGCCGACGGGATCGCGGGTGAGCTCGAAGGCTGGGACTGGCGCTACTATGCCGAGAAGGTGCGTCGGGAACGCTATGCCCTGAACGAGGAGGAGATCCGTCCCTACTTCCAGGTCGAGGCCGTGCGCGATGGGGTCTTCGAACTGGCGACCCGGCTCTGGGGCCTCGAGTTCACCGAACTCCCCGACCTGCCGCGCTGGCACCCCGACCAGCAGGCCTTCGAGGTCGCCGAAGCCGACGGCACGCACCTGGGCGTGCTCTACATGGATTTCTACGCCCGGGAGAGCAAGCGGGGCGGGGCCTGGATGAACGATCTGCGGGCTCAGTCGAAGGTCGACGGCGAGGTCAAAGCGGTCGTGACGACCAATTTCAACTTTCCACCGCCCAGCGGCGACACTCCCTCGCTCATCTCCTTCGACGATGCCCTGACCCTGGCGCACGAATTCGGGCACGCCCTGCACGGGCTCTTCTCCGATGTGACCTATGAGAGCCTGAGCGGCACCGCCGTACCCCGCGATTTTGTGGAGTTCCCCTCCCAGATCATGGAGAACTGGATGAGTGAGCCGGAGGTGATCCGCTCCTACGCCCGGCACTATGAGACCGGCGAGCTGATTCCCGATGAACTGCTCGAGAAGATCCTGGCGGCCGGGCAGTTCGGTCAGGGATTTGCCACCGTCGAGTACCTGGCGGCCTCCTACCTCGATCTGGCCTGGCATACCCTGAGCGATGCGGAAGAGAAAGACGCCCGGGCCTTCGAGCGGGCCGAGATGGGCCGGATCGGTCTGATCGGGCAGATCCCGCCCCGCTACCGTTCAGGGTACTTCCAGCACATCTTCTCGGGCGGGTACTCGGCCGGGTACTACGCCTATATCTGGGCCGAGGTGCTCGACGCCGATGCTTTCCAGGCTTTCAAGGAGACCGACCTCTTCAACCGCGAGGTGGCGGCCCGCCTGCGCTCCGAGGTCCTGAGCCGCGGCGGCACCAGGCCGGGGATGGAGATGTACCGGGCCTTCCGCGGGCGCAATCCCGAGATCGACGCCCTGCTGGCCAAGCGGGGTCTGACGGGGGGGAACTGAACTGGGCGGCCCGGCGGAACCGGCCGGGCGGCCGGATCGGGAGACGCAGCTTCAGCGACCCAGCAGAAAACGGTACACCCGTTTCAGGGTGGTCAGGGAAACCCGCGAGGGGGGATAGCGGAAACCGGGGTCGATAGCGGTTCCCCGACGCAGGATGCTGCGGTAGTGAGTGAAGGTGTCGAAACTCGCCCGGCCGCGGTACGAACCCAGACCGCTCTCTCCGATCCCACCCAGGGGCAGGTTCTTGCCCATGATCTGCGAAACAGTGTCGTTGATGGCGACACCCCCCGAGGATGTTCGGGTCACAATCCGGTCGGCGGTCGCCCGGTCAGAGGTGAAGATATAGAGCGCCAGCGGCTGCGGACGCCGACGCAGCATCTCGAGGGCCGAATCGAGGGAATCGAAAGTCAGCACGGGCAGGATGGGGCCGAAGATCTCCTCCTGCATCAGCGGCGATTCGGGGTCGACTCCGGTCATGACCGTGGGCGCCAGGAAGAGATCGTCGGCGTCGTGCTCTCCCCCCAGGATCACCCGGCCCTGCGCCAGGTACCCCCTCAGCCGGTCGAAATGCCGGTGGTTCACGATCCGGCCCAGGTCGGGGCTCGAGCGCGGTGAATCGGGGAAAAAACGGTCATACGCTGCGGTGAAGGATGCCAGCAGCTCCGGTTGGATCCGCCTGTCGGCCAGCACGTAGTCGGGAGCCGCGCAGGTCTGGCCGGCGTTCAGGCACTTGCCCCACAGGATGCGTCGGGCAGTGAGGTCCGGATCGGCGTCGGCGCACACCAGGCAGGGGGACTTGCCCCCCAGTTCGAGCGTCACCGGGATCGTCCGACGGGCAGCGGCGGCCATGACCTCGCGGCCGACGGCGGTACTGCCCGTGAAGAAGATATAATCGAAGCGTTCGGCGAGCAGGGCCCGGGCGGTGTCGGCATCGCCCTCGATAACGAGCAGGTGCTCCGGTTCGAACGCACCGGTCAGCATCTCCGCGATCAGGGCCGAGGTGTGGGGAGCGTATTCGGAAGGTTTCAGACAGACGCAGTTGCCAGCCGCCAGAGCCCCCACCAGGGGGGAGAAAAGCAGCTGGAAGGGGTAGTTCCACGGTCCCAGGATGAGAGCGACACCGTAGGGTTGGGGCCGGCTCAGGCTCCGGCCGGGCCAGGCGATCGGCGGCGTTCGGTGCGCCCGGGCACGCATCCAGGCCCGGAGTCGGCGACGGGCGTGGTCAATGTCGCTGAGGACGAAGCCGATCTCGGAGGTGTACGCCTCGAGGGCCGGTTTGCCGAGATCGGCTCGCAGAGCCTCGAGCAGGTCGGGCTCGCGATCGCTGATGACCTGCCCGAGCAGGTCCAGTTGCCGGCGCCGGAAGTCGAGACCGAGGGTGCGCCCCTCATCGAAGAAGGCGCGCTGGCATGCGATCAAGGGACCGTAATCCATCTGGCCTTGGCCTCCGGCTCCGGGTCGGGATCGTTGCATTATCGATGCGGGCTGTTGTAGCGTCAAGGTTCACGCTGACGGGTTCAGCCAACCGGGGGGGTCGAAAGCCATGACCGGAGAAAACGGGAAGCACGTCGCTATCATCGGGGCGGGCCTGGGCGGTATCTCGGCCGCCATCTCGCTGGCTCAGGAAGGCTTTCGGGTCGAGGTCTTCGAGAAGAACGACCGCCTCGGCGGCAAACTGAACCTGCTTGAAGCCGAAGGCTACACCTTCGATCTCGGCCCCTCGATCCTGACCCTGCCGCACATCTTCGAACGGCTCTTTACCCGTTCTGGAAAGCAGCTCTCCGACTACGTTGAGCTCCGTACGCTGCGTCCGCACTGGCGCAATTTCTTCGAGGATGGAACTGTCATCGACCTCTATCCCGAACCTGAACGCATGGCCGAAGAGGCCCGCAAAGCGGGCGAAGATCCGGCCGCCGTCGAAGCCTTTCTGCGCTACTCGGCCGACCTGTACGATCTGGTCGACCGCGGCTACTTCGCGCAGGGTCTCGATACCGCCGCCGATCTCCGCCGTTTCTACGGTCTGCGTACCTTTCCGCGCTTCGATCTGTTGCGCAGCATGCACGGCGGCACCGGCCGCTTCCTGCGCAGTCGCCGGATGCGTGACATTTTCGATTTCTTCATCAAGTACGTGGGTTCCTCGGCCCTGCGCGCCCCGGCCTTCATGAACTGCCTGCCCACCATCCAGTTCCGCTACGACCTCTGGTATGTGGATGGCGGCATGTACAACCTGGCCCGCGGCCTCGAGCGGCTCATGGAGGAAATCGGCATCACGGTGCACCTGAAGGCGGAGGTCACGGCCATCGAAACCGAGGCTGACCGGGTTCGGGGCCTGAAGCTGGCCGACGGACGGTCAGTGCCGGCCGAGGTGGTCGTGTCGAACATGGAAGTCATTCCCGCCTACCGCGACCTGCTTGGAGAGGACGAGTCGTTTCTGCGCCGTTTGCGCAAGTTCGAACCGGCCTGTTCGGGACTTATCCTCGACCTGGGGCTTGACACGCAGTACCCGCAGCTGGCTCACCACAACTTCTTTTTCTCCGGCGATCAGCGTGAGCATTTCAGGACCGTTTTCCGCGACCGGCAGCTGCCCGATGACCCGACCATCTACCTGGTGGCCGCCTCGCGGACCGATCCCACAGTGGCCCCGGCAGGCTGCGACTGTCTGAAGATTCTGCCGCACATCCCCTACATCGACGAGGAGCACCCGCTCCAGCAGAGCGATTACCTGGCCTTCAAGGAGCGCATCGTCGATAAACTCGAGCGGATGGGGCTGACCGATTTGCGTCGGCATACGGTCTTCGAGCATGTCTGGACCCCGCTCGACATCCGGGAGCGCTACTACTCCAACCGCGGCTCTATCTACGGGGTGGTCTCCGACCGCTTCCGGAACTACGCCTTCAAGGCTCCCAAGCAGAGCACCCGCTATGCCAATCTTTATTTCGTGGGGGGCTCGGTCAATCCGGGGGGGGGCATGCCCATGGTCGTATTGTGCGGGCAGAACGTGGCGCGGCTGATCGCTCTCAGAGAATGAAGGTGCAGGCGTACTTGAGCATCAGGGTGCGGTCGCCGGTGAAGGGGCGGGGGGGGACCTCCGCCAGCCGGTCGGTGTTGAGACCCTCATTGTACACCAGGTAGAGGTCGGTGCCCTCGCGCGGGTTGTATCGCAGACGCAGATTGGCAACCAGGACATCAGCGGCGCTGTTGTACTGCACAAAGCTGAGCAGGGAGAGCCGGGTGGAGAAGGTAAGCTGCAGTCGCAGGCGGGCGATGTGGGCCGCGAAGGCCTGGTCCCGATCGGGAAAATCGGCCCGGTTGAGCTGATAAAAACCCTGCAGGTTCAGGTACTCGGACACGCTCCAGGTGGGGACGCAGGTCAGACTGATCCGCCGGCCGTCGAAATAGCCCCCGGCGGTGAAGATGAGATTGGCGCTCATCAACCGCCCGCCCGGCGACAGGATGTACCCCTCGAAGAGACCGAAGGAGTAACGGCCGACCGGCACGATGATATCATCGGCGAGCTCGAATTCATCGTCCAGATTTTCGGTCGCCGTTTTCACCCCGGCGCCGAAGGCCCAGGCGCTGGAGGTCAGCGCGGTCCCGGTGAGAGTGAACTCCCCGGTCCGCAGGCTGCCGTCGGAATCGTTCGCCATGATCATTCCTGAACCGGTAATGCTGCTCTGGATGAAAGGTGCTCTCTCATCGGCGGCGATCCAGCCGTGCCCGACAGCGGCCCGGATCTCACGGTAATCTTCGAGCATCATGAATCCCGCCGCCGGGTTGAAGGCCGCCCCGGAACGGGCCACCGATCCGCTGTAGAAGAATCCCTTCTGCCGGCGTCGCTCCCACAGCAGGGACAACCACCACGGATCGGTTGCGAGTACGCCGCACTCAGTGCCCCTCTCAGAGGTGCGGGCCAGGTTCAGGTTCAGATAATCATCTCCGAAGACTCTGATGATCCCATCCAGGCCCCAGGTCAGATTCCGGCTGCCGTCGGTGCCGATACGGCTGGTGACGATCCCGCCCAGGTAGGAATTTTCGTTGAAGATCTGCCGGCGCAGGCGCATGACACCGAAATTTTCCGAAGGCAGTTCGCTGCTCTCGGCGGTCTGCATCGTCAGGGCGCCCACGTCCCAGCGTCCCAGCCGTCCGACCAGCCGCACGCCGCCCAGAATCGGGATCTTCTCGCCTTCATACAGACCGATCCGACGGCTGTAAAAAAGGCTCTGGTTGCCGCCCAGGTTCACGGTGAAGTTGCTCGATCGTTCCTGAAAAAAGCGGCGCTTCTCGGGGAAAAAGAGTGAATAGCGGGTCAGGTTGACCTGCTGGTCGTCGGCCTCGACCTGGGCGAAATCGGTGTTCAGCGTCACATCGAGGGTCAGGTTGCCGGTCAGACAGTATTTCAGATCCAGTCCGGCTTCCCGGGTGCGGGTCCGGTCCCGCAGCCAGGCTGTCTCGGGATCGTTCAGTTCGTGGGTGATCCCTTCACCCCCCAGCAGGTAGGGGGTCAGGTACACCGGCCGGTGGCTGTGCAGATTCCGGAAGACCATGTCCTGCCCCCGGGAGGGGGTGAAACTGCTCCAGTCACCACGCGTCATATCGACCGCCGGGAATATGTCGACCTCGGGGATGCTGGCAATATTTCGCCAGATCAATACTCCCATGACGACCTCATCACCACTGTCGTCAAAGCGCAGGCTCGACAACGGAATCCGCAACTCGGCGAACCAGCCCTCGGCGGTCGTCGTGACGGCCGCATCCCAGAAGGTGTCCCAGCTCAGATTCAGGGGCGCATCATCCGGATCGACGGGTTGGGCGTCGTTGGCGATGGTGAAATCGAGCCGGATACCCGCCGGGGTGGTGAAGAACGCCAGGGCGTTCTCGTTGTCGTTGAAGGTGTCGAGGATGATCCCGAAATAGTCGTTGTACGGTGCCAGTTCATCCCTCTTGAGCGAGAACCCCCGGATATCCTCAGGATCATCCCACAGACGTCCGGCCAGGTAGATGAACTCATCGTCATGAGCCAGGCGGACCTCGGTTGCCTCCGACGGCGGATTCCCGAAATAGGGTGACTGGGTGACAAGGGGCAGCGGTTCGATTGCCTGCCAGGCGGGCTCGTCGCTCGGTCCGTCGAGGGTGACGGGTCCGGTGAGCCGGGGAACGATCGGGTGCTGGTGTGTCTGGACCTGCGCCCTCGCCCCCGTCGGCCTCAAGAGGCAGAATACCAGACAGACGGTCAGGCAGTAACCGGTGATCGTTCGGGATCGGGTCATACAAACCTCGCGCTCGTCACCCCGGCGGATTCTCGGGGTTGGATAGGAGCTGCAATACGGTGTCATACCGTTCGCATTGTGGCGACGCAAGAATCCTACAACTGTCGCCTGACAAAGCGTTACCGACAGGGCACAAGTATGTCCGGAAGCCGCCGGAGTTTCAATCGCTACCTGACCGTTACACCGGCTGGGCCGTACTGAATACTCAGCTGTTGCGGTTGGTCCAGGTACCGCTTTGCGGGTTCAGGTCCCAGACCTCGGAAAAACCGAGCACGAGGGAATACGATTCAACCTCGATCCGGATGAAGGCACTGGTCCCCGATGAAAGAAACGGTGCCAGGTAGGGGTGCCGGGCCAGGTGCCGTTCCTGGATTGTTCCCACGTCATCGGTCGTGGCCTCCTCGGCCCGGCCGTAGATCGTGACCGCCCGCCCGCTGGCGATATCGGTGCCCGAACGGGACCGGGAGTCGATTAACAGGGCGATGCGGCCCGAGGCGGTCAGATAGGCGTATTTCCGTGTGTCGCGTTCGGTCACGAAGTACAGGCTGGTGCGATCGGGCCCGGGGGTGACCGCGATCAGACTCGCATGCGGCCCGTCGGCGTGCTGGGTGGCCAGGACACCCAGCGGTTCGGTCTCGATCAGGTGGTCGAGTTCGTCGAACAGCTCATCGGACATGGTGCCTTTCCTCGTCATTCGATCGAGATGCGCTGGGCCGCCGAGACCCAGAGCACCTCGCCGAGTTCGGGGTGGCGGAGCAGGATATCGGTACCTTTGTCCTGCAGCCGTTCCTGAGTGAAGCCGAGCAGAACCAGGTCGGCCGAGGCCGAAACGTGCTGGACCACCTGGCTGAAATCGGTGGTCGGATCGGTCGGCACGATGCTGATGTTCTGGCTGCTGATCGGGATCCGGCCTTCGGTGACCAGAGCTTTGAGTTTCTGCGACTGTTCGGCGACCTCCTCGTGCGGGAATGCGGCGTAGACGGTGATCTCGGCCCCCTTCCAGTCGGGGTGGGCGAGCAGGATGTAGGCCAGCAGGATCATCAGGCTGGCATTGGTGTAGTCGTGCCAGGTGAGCCAGATGTGGATCGTCTGCCGCTCGCCGAAAAACTGGTCGCCGTGCCGCAGGACCAGACGGTTGATGTTGGCGGCGTAGGCCAGATCGCACCCGTCCCGGACCTCCTCCAGGATGTCGGGGGGGTCGTGAGCCGAGAACTCGAACAGGCTGGTGTTGTTCTCCATCCCCGAGATCCCCGGCACCTGCAGGCTCTGGGCCAGGGCCGAGCGCATCGAGGGACTGATCATGGTATCCACGTAGATAGCGCTGTGACGGGCTTCGCGCAGGCGGATGAGCTGGGTCAGTACGGAGCGGCTTTCACGATAGGTGACCGGATTGAGAGTGCCCTTGATGAAGTGCAGGTAGGTGCCGTATCCGAAGCGGTGACAGAACCACATGAAGAGCTGCAGCGGTGCGGTATGGGTGAAGCTGCGCCCGTTGACCATGATCAGACTCGGCCGCCAGTCCTCGTTCTGTTGCCACAGTTTGACCTTCTGCAGCCGCACCTGAATGTTTCGTGTCAGCTGGGTCATCACGCCGTGAAAGATGGCCGAGAGGTCGTCCCGCTCCTCGGGACGGCTGGCGTTGATCCCCCGATTGATGCCGACCATGATCGCGATCGCCAGCAGAGCGTAGAGTGGATCCATCTGGAACATCAGCATGAAAGCCATCACCGCCCCGAGCAGGCTCAGATACCAGCGGCTTCGAAAAGCCGGCCGATAACTGGGGCGGGCGGCAAAATGCTCGAGAAAACTGATCAGGCAGAGCGATCCGTACGTCACCATGAAGAACATCGAGATGATCCGGGCCACGAAATCAACCGAGCCCAGAGCGACCGTTACCACGGCGATGACGGCGGTGACGATGGTGGCTGCGCGCGGATCGTTGGCTTCGCCGACCCCGCTGGCCAGAACCCGGTTTACGCTCCTCGCCGGCGCAATACCGTCGCCGGCCAGGGCCTGAAGGGTGCGCGGTGCCACCAGGATCGATCCGATCGCGGAGGAAAGCGTGGCGGCAGCCAATCCGATCGGGATGATCGGTCCCCACAGAGCGATTCTGGCCATGATCAGCTGATCGGATGCCAGCAACGCCGGTGGAGCGGAATAGGCCAGCTTCAGGACCGCCGCGAAATAGACCACCAATCCTACCGCCGTGGCCCAGATGACCCCGCGCGGAATCGAGCGGCGGGGATCGGCCAGATCGCCCGAAAGACCCACCCCGGCCGTCATGCCGGTGAAAGCCGGGAAGATGATGGCGAAGACGAGAATGAAGGGGTCGGGGCTCGCGATCGTGCCGAAAGGTTGCAGGCCGGCCCCGGTCGTTCCTTCAACCGGTCCGCCAAGAAAAAAGGCGCCCAGCGAAATCCCGAGGGTGACGGCCACAATTGCCAGGATATTCACCCCCAGACCGGCGCCCCGGACGATCACGATGAGCGCCAGGACTGTGACGGCCGGCAGGCTGACGAGACGGGGATCGAAACCGATCCCCAGGATCGACTCCAGCACCGGTGCCAGCGGGCGGAAGGCTTCGGCGAAGGCGATCATGTAAAAGGCCACGCTGATTGCCTGTGAGAGGTAGAGCGAAACCCCGATCGAGGCGCCGATGGTGGTGCCGAAGGAGCGGGAAATGATGTAGTACTCGCCGCCCCCCTCGACCCGCCGGTTGGTGGCGATCTCGGCGATCGCCAGCGCGGTCGGAATCGTCACCAGATGACCGATGACGATGATGGCGAAGGTGCCGAAGACACCCACGTTGCCGACCGCGTAGCCGAAACGCAGAAAGAGAATGGCGCCGAGGATGGTGCTGATACTGGCCAGGAAAACGGGTGCGGTGCCGAAGCCGTGCCCGTGCCGTTCTCCGGATGCGGCGGTTGTCTCGGACGTAGTACTCATGGTGACAGTTTTCGATCCTGTTCCGATTTCAGCATCTCTCCGGGATGATGCAGTGTATAAAGTCATGCCGGGGGATGACCTTTTCTACCTTATATTGGGATCCGGCCCGGTACGAAGCAGATACCGTCCTGTTACCCGGCGCGGGACTCGAGCGAAAGGCACTGCGTGGATCAGCTTTTCGGGCTTAAGGTCCTTCTCTCTTTTCTCATCGCCGGATTCTGGATCGGGGGAGCGACTCTGCTGGCTGAACGCCTCGGCAGCCGGATCGGCGGTCTGGTCACCAATCTCCCCTCCACCATCCTGATTGCGCTCCTCTTCGTGGGGTTGGTGCACGATGCCGGTTTTGCCGCCCGGGCCACCAGGGCCGTGCCGGTCGGTATGACGATCGACACTCTCTTCCTGACCGTTTTCATCCTGACTGTCAGGCGGGGGCTGACAATCGCCCTGCCTCTGTCATTGTTGACCTGGTTCGTTCTGGCTCTGACGGCCGCGGCGATTCAGGGGATCACCTTCGGAGTCGGGATCGGACTCTACCTTGTCGTGATGCTGCTGACCTGGTCCGGACTCGAGTTCGTCCTGCACATTCCGGCCCGGGAGCGGAACATCAGGCGCTATTCTTCGGGAGCGCTGTTGATTCGTGTGCTCTTCGCGGGCAGCGTGGTGGGTGCGACGGTTTTGCTCTCGGGCTACGTGGGGGAATGGTGGACCGGTATCTTCTCGACCTTCCCGGCCGTCATGCTTTCTTCGATGTGCATTCTCACCATGGTTCAGGGGGCCGATTTCGCTCGTGCCACCGGCAAGGTAATGGTTCTCGCCTCGACCAACATTCTGGTCTATACGGCCTTCGTGGCTCTGACTTATCCCGCTCTCGGGCTTGTCCTCGGGACGATGACAGCCTTCGCAGCCGCAGCTCTCTGGGTGGTTCTGCTGCACCCGGTCGTACAGCGTCTTTCGCTCTGAGCCGACTCGACCCGCCAGCCGGGGCGGAAAAATTTTTCCCCTGCGGGGGAAAGCTCTTTCCGCATCCGGGGGCCCGGACCGCAAACGGGGCTCTCATTCGGAATATCGAACCGACTTTTCCTGCCTGCGGCCCTTTTTCGGAAAATGGATTTCCGATACGCCCGGGCGGAGTAGGTCGACGTCGGGGATGCGGTTGCACATGGCCCGGTGAGAAGGATTTCCGACGTATATCTGAGACCGGGAAAACCCGTCCACACGGCGGTTCGCAGGTACGGAAGGACATATTCGCCCGGTCCCGGCTGATACAGGAAATCAGAGTTCCGATTTGACCGTAACGCCCCACTGGCACGGGGCTTGCGCATATAAAGGGGCGCAAGACCTCCCCGGGGAGCGTCTC
>CAZNUA010000071.1:0-14314 GCA_964576115.1 uncultured Gemmatimonadota bacterium | reverse complement strand
ATGGTATCGGGGCGAAAACCAGGTTTTGTGTGGTATCTTGAGTTGAAGCCGATTTCGGCAAAATCGCGGCACGGCTGACGCGCAGGACGTCAGGCATATCGATTCCAAAGCGAAAACAAGAACATCGGATCATTCCGGATATGCCAGACCTTCCACATCGGGATCGATCTTGAACACGGTCGGAATGCCTTCTCCCGTGTCCGGATCAGTCAGGATGGCGAACAGCTCGCCGCCCCTGACGAGAAAGTTACGGGTCGGGACCTCGACCGTGCCGAGATAGCGTCCGTCCGGATCGATGACATGATCGAGGAATGCGTCGTCATCTTCATGAAGGGTGGAAGAGACTATCTCCGAGAGCCAGATGTACCCGACATCATCCATCTGCATGCTGTTACTGAAACCGATGACATCGGGGTAGGTCCACCGGGTATCATCAGACCACGTCCTCCCGGTCCGTTCCTCATACTCAGCATGCATTCTCTCCTGCCGGTCCAGATACCTCTGTTTCAGGGACTGATCAACCGGCTGGAGCGGGATAGAGACGCGGATCTGCCGGATGAGATCACCGGAAAGGGTGTATCGGTTTATCACCGGTGTAGCACCATCGGTGGTGAGGATGCCGACCCGCGGGTCATACAGCGCGCAAGGTATGGCCGCGTATGGAATTTGCCGTATGGTCACCGATGACGTGGTCTGCGTATCTTCTCTCTCAACAATACCGTTATCAACCGATTCGGTCTGGATGACTGCAAGCGTGTCTCCCGTATCAGCCTTCATCACAACCACGACTGCGGATTGAGTGCTTCTGTCGGTGCTGAAATCACGACACTCCCTCTGCTCGATGAGTGTCTCTTCACCGGCGCAATAAACCCTCGCAACCAAGGCTGAATAATCTCTCCGGAAACTGCTGCCCATACGCAGGGAATGGATACGCTCGACCGAACCGTCGAGTCTGAACCGTGTCAGCCTTCTCTGCATGCGGTCGAATACCGTCAGGATGTCGCCCTCCAGACTCATGTAGGAGATATTCCTGAACTCCGCCGGGCCGCTCCCCTGCCGACCTATCGATCGGAGGTATTCACCATCCGGGCCGAAAACGGCGATCCGGTGGTTTCCGTCATCAGCCACATAGAAACATCCGTCGGGACCGCGCAGGAACGATGACGGTCCGTTGAGAAGGGCAGCCTCATTCCCCGGTTCCGGTCTGATCTCCAGTACTTTCTCCAGTCCGAAGAGATTCCCGGCAAAGCGCAGTCCACCGGTCGTTTCGCATACGCTCACGCCATCTTCGACGAAAGTCCGGAAGGCGTGGACCGCATCTTCTGAACGGGAGGAGCAGGCGGTGATGAGAACGAGGTGCAAAAGTGGAACGGTTATCCGGCGCATCGTAGATTGCTTGTGTTCAGGCTTGAACATGTCATATCGAACGGAGAGGAGCTTCCCGAATCCCGACTCCAAGACCTCGGGTCTTTCGAACGGCAAACCATATGTTACTCGATTCCTAACCGCTTCTGAATCTCCTCGAGGGGAATTCCCCTGGTCTCGGGCATGACCAGGATGACCCATACGAGCTGCAGGATCATCATGGCCGCGAAGAAGGCGAAGGCGTGACCGCCTGAGACCTCGGCGATCACGGGGAAGGTCCAGGAGACGGCCGCGCACATGACCCAGTGGGTGAACGACCCCAGCGCCTGGCCGCGGGCGCGCACCCGGTTGGGGAAGATCTCGCTGATGAAGACCCAGATCACGGCCCCCTGGCCGAAGGCGTGCGAGGCGATGAAGAGCAGCAGGCCGAGCAGGACGATCGTGCTGCCGGCGGCGGTGAAGTCGGTCCCGAAGGTATAGAAGGCGGCCGCCACCGTGGCCAGGCTCACGATGTACCCCACCGAACCGAAGAGCATGAGGCGCCGCCGGCCGAAGTGGTCGATGACGGCCAGGGCGAGCATGGTGAAGACCAGGTTGGTCCCCCCCACGGCCACCGTCTGCAGCAGGGCGGACCCCTCCTGAGCCCCCGCCATCCGGAAGATGTGGGGCGCATAGTACATCAGGGCGTTGATGCCGGAGAGCTGGTTGAAGACCGCGATGGCAACCGCCAGCATGATCGGCTTGAGGTAGGCGCGGGTGAAGAAGGGTTCCTTGAGAGTGTGGTGTTCCAGGTCGAGAGATTCCTTGATGGCCGCAACCTCGGCGTCCACCTCGGCGGCACCCGTGCCCAGTTTGAGGAGCAGGGCCCGGGCTTCTTCTGTCCGCTGGCGGCTGAGGAGCCACCGCGGGCTGAGGGGATTGGCGAAGAGCAGAACGAAGAAGAGCGCCGCCGGCAACGCCTCGACCCCGAACATCCAGCGCCAGGTGGATGAGCCCGTCGCCAGGCCGGCAATGAGGTAATTGGAGAAGAAGGCTACCAGGATACCGAGCACGATATTGAACTGGGTGATCGCCACCAGCCGTCCCCGCAGGTCGGCCGGGGAGATCTCGGCGATGTACATCGGCGAGGTCACCGAGGCTCCCCCCACCGCCAGCCCGCCCAGGAAGCGGAAGACGAGGAAGGAGTACCAGTCCCAGGCCAGGGCGCTGCCCACGGCGGAGACGAAGAAGAGCAGGGCCAGCACCATCAGTGTCCGGCGCCGACCCAGAGCGTCAGCCGGCCGCCCCACCCCGATCGCCCCGACGATGGTCCCGATCAAGGCACTGGCGACGGTAAAGCCCAGCGACTGGCTGGAAAGTTCGAAGACCCGGGTCAGGGCATCGGTGGTGCCGGAGATGACGGCCGTATCGAAACCGAACAGCAGGCCCCCCAGAGCCGCCACGATGGTACTGCGCAAGAGGAAGGAGTTCGTTTTCACGGCATCCGGCTCCTATATGGCGGAGGCTCAGTCCATGGTGAAAACATATCTGGCCTTCTGGTCGTGACTATAGCCATCGCCCCGGCACTCAGCAACAGAGTCGGATACCGGACATCCTGAGGGATCGACCCCAGGGCCAGCCCCTGGTGGGCGGCATGCCATGAATCGACATGGATCCGTGCAATCCGGACGAGGACAAACACACTTCGAAGCACTCAAGGATGATGCTACAGTAAGAGTCACGAATTACCCGGCGAGATACTTCTCACAACAATCTCAATGCTTCGAAGATCGGGAAAGAGACGTATGCGATTCAAGCATGACTTGCAGGAAAAGGTGACAAGCGACATAGAAGCACTGAGTCTGCTGAGCGGTCAGGGTCTTGTCGTAGACGTAGGAGCCGGTTACGGCGGGCAAATAGTACAGTATCTCAAAGTAGTCGACCCGGCCAGGATATTTGCCTTCGAACCCCTGCCGCATAACATTGATTTGCTGCAAGAAAATGTAACGGCGAAAATCAACTTTTTCCCTTATGCCTGCGGGCATAAAAACAAGATCGTCAAGCTTCGAGTTCCAAATATCAAACCTATTGAGGGAAGAAGAGACAGAGATGGTGTCAGAGCTGACTACATTGGAACTGCTCATGTTCCAGATCCTCACGTTCTGCGGCGGCTGATGATACAAATCAGAAAAGTGCTCCTCAGACGCAGGGAATATAGCGTTTCGACAATAAAAGTACCTCAGGTGAGGCTCGATTCCATACTCCCACAAGGGAGAATCACACTCCTGAAGATCGATGTCCAGGGATACGAAGAGTATGTTCTGCGCGGACTTGGCAATAGACTGCAAGATGTCGAGATTGCTTACATTGAGTACGCACCATTGCGCAAGGAAGCGGCTATGTTCCTGTGCGACAATGGGTTTGAAATCTATGACAGCAAATACATCATCTTCGGTCCTCCTGATCATGAAGAGTATCTCAGAAATGTTGGATTCAGTGACATCTTCGGTTTCAGGAATTCTGCTGGAAAATATCGCTATGATTGCTGCCTGACCGAAGACCTTTTTAATATCGATGTTTTTACACTCCAGTTGGCCGATGGATTCAAAGTCAGTGAAACAGATCTTCTCTGTATTAACAGTAAGCTCGATTTTGAGATTTCACAGAACTCCCGGTGATCCCGGAGAAGTCGAGAGAACATATTCAGCAACGGCGGCTCAGCGCCGGTTCCAGTCGGGGGGTTCCGTACCCATGAGGTGGCGGACGAAGAAATCAGCCCTTTTGCGCTCGCCGTAGGCGCCGCCGATCGAGTGCCCGGCACCGGGCACGACCAGCAGGTCGAAATCCCTGTCGGCCCGGATCAGGGCGTCGACGACCTGCATGGTCGAGGCGGGATCGACGTTGGTGTCCATCTCCCCCACGATCAGGAGCAGTTTTCCTTCCAGCCGGTGGGCGTTGACGACATTGGAAGAGCGTTCGTAGTGCTCCCCGATCGGGTACCCCATCCAGGCTTCGTTCCACCAGATCTTGTCCATGCGGTTGTCGTGACAGCCGCAGGAGGAAACCGCCACAGTGTAGAAGTCGGGGTGAAAGAGCATCCCCCCCAGCGAGTTCTGGCCCCCGGCCGAGTGGCCGTAAATTCCCACTCCGCGCTCGATGTCGTACCAGGGATAGCGCTCGGCTGCGGCCCTGTGCCAGAGGATGCGGTCGGGAAAGCCGGCATCGCCCAGGTTCTGCCAGCAGACGTCGTGGAAAGCCTTGGAGCGATGAGAGGTTCCCATGCCGTCGATCTGGACTACAACAAAGCCGAGTTCGCACAGGTACCGCACTCCCCGCCAGGCGCTGAAGGTCTTGGGCACGTGCGCCGAATGCGGGCCGGCATAGATGTACTCGATCACCGGCCAGGAACGGTCGGGATCGAAAATGGTGGGACGCCAGATCACCCCCCAGATATCGGTCTCTGAATCACGCCCCACGGCGGTGAACACCTCCGGCACCCGCCAGCCGGTCTCGAGCAGAGCGTCGATCTCCCCCCTCTCGAGCTCCATCACCTGCCGGCCGTCTGAGACCCGCCGCAGAACCGAGACCGGCGGGGTGTCGACCCGCGACCAGGTGTCGATGAACAGGGAGCGGTCAGGACTGAAAGTGACGGAGTGCTGACCGTCACCCGGGGTCAGGTGGGTGAGCCCGCGGCCGTCGAATCCAACCCGGTAGTAGTGGACCAGATAGGGGTCGCCCGGTTCGCGTCCGCCGGCGGTGAAGACGATCTGCCGGTTCTCTTCATCGACGTGCTCGACCCCGCGCACGACCCACTCCCCGCTCGTGATCCGGTTTGTCACCTCGCCGGTCGTGCCGTCGTAGAGGTAGAGGTGGTTCCAGCCGTCGCGCTCGGAGGCCCAGATGATCTCCCGGCCGTCGTCGAGATCGTGACGGAAGCGCTTCTGGCTGTAGTCGACGAAGGTTGGACTCGTCTCCTCGATCAGGGCCCGGACCGCCCCGGTCCGAGCATCGATCTCGATGACACGGCAGGTCTGATGACCACGGGCGTTGAATTCGAAGGTCACGGCCCGCGAATCCTCGCGCCAGCGCAGGCGGCCGTTACTGTACTCGTTGCGATAGAGTGAATCGTCGGGTTCGAGGTGGCGGGCGGTGGCGACCTCGAAGAGCTGGGGCCGGCGCTGGTCCAGAGCGTCGCCCGGCTTGGTGTAGACCCGGGTGTGATGAAGCGGCTGGAGCTGGTCTTCGGGTGAGGATTCAACGTAGTGGATGATTCGTTCAAACCCCGGCCTCACCCGCATGGCTGCCAGGTGACGGCTGTCGGGGGACCAGATCGGGTCGGTGTAGAACTCCCCCGCCGAGCCGTCATGGCTCAGCTGTACCGCTTCACCGTCGGGTAGAACACGCATCCAGAGGTTGTGATCGCGGACAAAGGCCTCCCGGGTGCTGTCGGGACTGACGACCCGGCGCTCCTCATCCTCCTCCCGCTGCGGCCGGCGAGACCGGCCCCGTTCGGCACGCCCGGTGCGCTGCAGGCGGTAGCTGTCCAGATCGCAACGCCAGTTCCAGCCTTCGGCGGTAAAGATCAGCGTCTCCGCCTCGCCGGTGAACGAGATCGACCGGAAGGGCAGCGCGGCCGGGTCGACCTCGGTCTCGAGGGCCTCGGCCAGAGCGGCGGCGAGCCGCTCGTGATCGAAGGCTTCAGTGCGACGGCGGCGTTCGGCATCGACCAGCATGAAGCGGGTGCCCTCGTCGGTGGTGGTGCGGTACCAGAAGCGGTTCTGTTCGGGCAGCCAGCGGGCCTGCTCGACCGTGTGCCGGACCAGACCGCTGACCTCCTCACGCAGGCCGGCGGCGCGCTCGTAATCGGCGCGTGTTCCCTGCGCTGTGAGGAGCCCGGGGGAAAGAAGGAGAACGACGAGAGTGACTGCCGACAGGAACCGACTGATTCCGCGCATGACCTGCCTCGGGGTGTCGAGCGAACGATCTGAACGCTCTCCGGCGAGCAGGAGGCAAAACTGCAGCACCTGCCCGCACGGGTGGAGAGCAGCGGTATTCCGGGAGTGATCTTAACCAGTCGCGGCCAGAGGGGGAAACGATTGTGCTGCAGTCGCAACGTTCGGCCGGGTGGCGGCGGAGGCCTCGAAGAGTTCGTCCGGAGCGAGGCCGTCACGCAGGCTGATCTGTTCGAGCCGCCGGGCCAGGGCCCGCCGGGCATGGTGAACCCGGCTGGCCACCGTGCCCCGAGGCAGTGCCAGGATCTGTGCGATCTCTTCATAGCTGCGCTCCTGGATGTCCTTCAGGACGAGGATCTCCTTCTCCGTAAGCGACAGTTGCTCCAGGGCCGTGCGGATCAGAAAACGCATATCGGCGGTTGCAAGATTGGCATCGGGGAGCGGTCCGGGATCGGGCAGCGAGATTTCCTCTTCGGACTCACCGAGCGGCACACAGACCGCAGAACATCGCCGGTGATGATCGCGACTCAGATTACGGGCGATGGCGTAAAGCCAGTTCAGGAAGGACCGCGCGGGATCGTAGAGATCCAGTTTGCGCCAGGCCCGGATGAAGGTGTCCTGGGTGAGATCACGGGCCAGCTCGGGATCGGAGGTCAAAGCGTAGAGCAGACCGAAGACCCGATTTTCATAGCGCCGGACAAGGATCTCGTAGACCGCACTCTCACCGGCCCGGCAGCGTGAGACGGCTTCGCTGTCAGAGAGGTCGGCGGAAGCTCTCCGGTTCGAATCCGGACCGGCGGCACTCGAACTTGTTCCGGCCGCGGATTCATGAAAAACCGGGAGAACCATCAGATGCCTTTCCGGAGCATATCGTTCATCTGCTCGCGATAGGTTTCGAAGGCCTTGCGGCCGGCTGCAGTCAGACTCAGCGTCGTTTTCGGCTTTCTGCCTTCGAAGCTCTTCTCGACCTGCAGGTACCCCGCCTCTTCGAGCCGGTTCATGTGCGAGGAGAGGTTTCCGCCGGTCAGTCCGGTCTGGCTCTGTACGAAGAGGAAATCGGCGCTCTCGACCACCGCCAGACAGGTCATGATGAGCAGGCGGGCCGGTTCGTGAATGAGGCGGTCGATGGCTGCCGGTTCGACGGCCGCGGGATCCGGTGCCGCGAATTCACGCCTGGACATCGCCGGCCTCCTCCGGAAGGGGGTGATCCTTCAGAAACCGGATGAAGATGACACTGCCCACAGCCAGGATCACGAGTCCCGAAGAGAGGAAGAACAGGCCGCCGATGTCGGTGGCGATCAGGGACCAGGTCGAGAGGCCGATCAGAACCGCATGCAGGTAGCCTCTGACGAAATCCTGGAACCAGGCGATTGCTGCTACCGGAACGAATACGATCAGAGCCGCGATGGCTCCCGCTGCCTGCCGTTCGACATCAAGGCGCACGACCCCGCCCATCGGCAGGACCATCAGGATCACCTGGACGGCAATGAAAAACGCCACAACGATAACGCCGGTCCGGATCTTTCTCTTCCGGGCTGCAACCGGCTTCATGGTCCCGATCCGCCGCCGGGTGATCCTGTTCCTGGCGATGAAGTACGCTCCGACGATCGCTCCGCTGAGGACCGTATAGGAGGGCAGAACCCACCAGGTCTCCCACCATTCGCGCAGGAGTGTGAACCCGAACACGACCAGCAGGATCAGCCCGATCTGCAGATCGTGGAGGCCGTCCCGGAACTTCATGGTGTAGACCTGTCGTTCCGCAGCCTTGAGGTTGTCGGGTGAAAGCTGATTCATGGTCGTCATTCTTCTCCTGTTCTGATGCAAATTACTTTGTATGACAAACTTGTTTGCCATGTTACTGATAAATACGAACCCCGTCAAGCGGGGTTTCATTATTATCTCATCATGAGCTATCGGTTCTGCATAGCCGGGCTGGTTGTGCTCTGTACACTGGGAGTCGCACTCCCCCACCCGACGGCTGCCCGGGCATATACAACCATTCCCGGCTATCCCGAATTTCGAGCCGCAGAACCGGCCGCCGCTCAGCCCGATACCGCCGTATCGTTCTATCGCCCCCGCCCCGAGGACTTCCGCCCCTGCTACGAAGCCGACTCAGCCAACGCCGAGGTGCAGAGCTGGGAGCAATACTGGCGGTGGGTTACGATTTTTTATGCCGGGAATATCATCGCCCGGGGGTGGCTCGACGAATGCGCCCACCTGATCGAGGGCATCGAAGAGCACCCACGCCGGACCGAACTGATCACGTTGCTCAATGACCTGGGACAGCGCGCTGCAGGAGAATGGGCCAAGGACAATGGCGTTCGCCTGATCAGCAGCCGGGATGTCTTCGGGTGGCGGGAGGATCTGCGCGCCGCCGTGAGGCTCCGGCCGGCAACCGAGGACCGGATCACGGCTCTCGTCGCGGCCCTGCAATCGGTTTCAGAGTCACTCACCGACCGGCTGGACAAGCCCGGTTCGGAGTTCGTTCCGGCACCATTCTGACCGACGGTATCCGCCGGCCAACTTTTTCCCGCACCCCTCCGTATCATTGTGCACACACTGTGAATAGTAACCTCTGTGTCACATAGCTGTGGGGGATCGGAGACATACGACGTGAAGAAAGCAACTGTCATCCTGGCCGCTTTCCTTTTCCTCGGTCAGAGCACCTGTCTGGCCCAGGGTGGATGGGATGAATGGGATCATCGGCCGGAGCGGCCGCGATCGGACTGGTATCTTGGCATTCCCTCCGCGAACTGGGGACTGGCGATCGGAAATGCCGCCCGCTTCACCGGTCTGCGCATCAACTGGAGTGATCACAACCTCGAGCAGATCAACGGGATCAACCTGACCCTCTGGCGGCCGTACGAGGAAACCAGCGGCACGGTCAACGGCCTGGCGCTCGGCCTGATGGCTCCGGCCGCCGACCGTTTCAACGGAGTCTCGCTCGGACTCATCGCCAATATCTCAGGCCAGCACAGCCGGTGGGTGACCGCCTCGGGTATGGCCACCATCGGCGGGGGCGATCTCACCGGCTTGAATTTCGGCGGCCTGGCGCTGGTGGCCGATGGCCGGATGAGCGGGATCAACGTCGGCGGCCTGGCCACCGTAGCCGACGACGACATGTGGGGCCTGAACATCTCGATGATGGCGACCGTGGCCCAGGGACGCATCAGCGGTCTGAACCTGGGCGGGCTGGCGCTGGTGGCCGAGGGGGGTCTGGGCGGTCTGAATGTCGGCGGGCTGGCGGCGGTGGCTGAAGGGCGGATCACCGGCCTGAACGGCAGCCTGCTGGCCGTGGTGTCCGAGCGCGGCATCCGGGGAGTCACTCTCTCCGGTCTGGCGGCGGTAACCGAGGGCCCCCTGCAGGGGATCACCCTGGCCGGCCTGGCGGCGGTGAGCGAGGAGGGCATCACCGGACTCACGTTCGGCGGCCTCGGAGTCGTGTCCGCCAGTCCCATCCGGGGGATCAATCTCTCCCTGGGTACGGTCGAGAGCGGCGAGGAGATCGGATGGTTCTCGGTTGGGGGGTACCGGGTCAAGAGCCCCGTCATCAAGGGCTTCACGTTCTCGGTGCTCAACACCAAGGCCCGCGATTTCACCGGCCTGACCGTGGCGGGTTTCAATAACATCATGCGGGTGCAGACCGGCGTGGCCATCGGTCTGCTGAACCGGGCCGAGGAACTGCACGGAGTGCAGATCGGGATCATCAACTACGCCGGCAATAATGCCAAACCCTTCCGGATACTGCCCCTGCTGAACCTGCACCTGGGCACCTGACACCTCCCGGGCGGCGGTATCCACCACCGGGCCCCGGGGCGAAAGTCCCGGGGCCCGTTTTTTATCGCTTCGGTTATTGGTCTTGCCGCTTGCCGATTTCCTCGATCGCCCATTCCGCAGCCCGGCGGATGACATCCTGGTGCGAGGGCAGGCCGGCGCACCGGCGCAGGAAACGCAGCTGGCTCCGATCACCCAACCGGCCGATCGACCTCAGGATCTCGGCCTGGACCTGGTAGGAGTCGTCGGCCTCGAACCGACCGCGCAGAAATTCTACGCTCCCGGAATCACCCACCTCGCCGAGCAACCGTACCGCCGCGCGCCGCACCTGGCTGTTCGTGTCATCGGTCGCAGCCAGGATGGTTTCGATCGCCCGGGCTCCGGCGAGTCCGGCCAGGGCCTCGACAGCGGCCAGTCGGACCGCCCAGAAAGGATCTTCCACCACGATCGCCACCAGGCTTTCGGCCACCTGCCTCTCTCCGGCATACCCGGCCAGCTCGCGCACGGCCCACTCCCGCCCGATCATGTCATCGTGCCCGGCCTGATAGAGAAGTTCAGTGGTGCTCTTGGGATAGCTCCATTCCTTGAGCAGCCAGTTGCCCTCATCGAAGCGGACCAGAAGCGGTTCTTCGGAACACGGCCAAACGAACGAATCCCGTTCGTGGGCCAGCCAGACCGTCTCGGTCCTTCTGCCCGAGGCAGTCACGAGGCCAATCCGCACCGGTGTGCGGTAGATCGGCACGCCGTGGTCACGGTCCTGCACCTGGGCGACCTCGAACCGCAGCTCACCAGCGACCGGATCGTAGTGCGAGGCGATCTCGAAGACCGGATGCCCGGGCAGGTAGAGGTACTGTTCGAAGAACCAGTCGAGGTTCCGGCCGGTCACTTCCTTGACAGTCTTTGTGAAATCATGGGTATCAACCGGCTCGAAGGCATGCTCGTGTAAAAAGGCACTCAGGGTCCGGAAGAAGAGTACGTCGCCAAGCAGGAAGCGGAGCTGGTGCAGGATACAGGCGCCCTTGGGGTAGGTATGGGAGTCGAAGTTGTCATGTGGGCGCTCGTAGCGGTCGAAGACGATCGGACGCATATACCGGGTGCGGGCTTCACGCAGGTAGGCGTTCTTTTTCCCCAACAGTTCCCAGGCACCTTCGTCCTCGCCGCCTTCATGCCGGGTCCAGAGGTAATCGGAATAGGTCCCGAAGCTCTCGTTGAGCCAGGTATGGGACCACTCGCGCAGGGTGATCAGATCGCCCCACCACTGGTGGGCGATCTCGTGGGCAATGATGCTTTCCCACGAGAAATCCTGCTCGGCCCGCCGGTCGTGGATGACTCCGTCGCCCAGAATCGTAGCCGAGGTCGCTTCGGCCCCCCCACCCACATGAGGGGTGGTCACCTGGGCGTATTTGGCCCACGGATAGGGGTAATCGAAGAGCTCGGAGTAAAAGGCGATCATGCGCGGGGTTTTGGCGAAGATCCAGCGGGCGTCTTCGATGTCATCGGGGTAGACCCAGTAGTTCACCGGCAGATCGCCAAGGGAATCCTCGATGACGGCGAAGGGCCCGATCGCCAGCATGAAAAGATAGGTCGGGTGCGGCAGGTCCTGCGACCAGTGCCAGGTCGCCGTACCGGCGGCATCGTGTTCAGTGATCCCGACGAGCCGGCCGTTGGCCAGCACCCGGTTTCCGATCGGCACGGTGATGAGGAATTCGTGGGTGACCTTGTCGTTGGGGTAGTCGTAACAGGGGATCCAGTGACGAGCTTCGTTGGGCCAGGAATCGGTTGAAACCATCTGCGGGTGATCGGGACTCGTCTCATCGAAGAAAAAGCCCTGTTGCGGGTTCTCTCCTCGGTAGTCGACCGTGACGGTGAGGGTGTCCCCCCAGGCGTAGGCCCGGCCCAGATCGATCACAACCGTTCCCTCTCCCTGTTCGAAACCGAGGGTATTCCCCGCAGTGTCGTTGACCCGTTCGACGATGATCTCTTCGGCATCGAGTTCGAAGCGGCTGAAACCGTCAGCAAAGGGAGTCAGGGTGATCCGATTTTCTCCCCGGAAGAGTTTCGCCTCGAGATCGACGTTCAGACTCACCCGATAGTGGAGGAAATCGCAGCTACGGCTGCGTTCGACCTGCACCGGGCGACTCCAGACATCCACCTGCTGGGCCCGGACGGCACCGGGAGCGGGCAGAAACGTCAGCAGCAGTAACAGCGGCTGCAATCGCCGGAAGAGGAGCCCGCATCCGATCGATCCCGGGCGCCCACAGGCGTCCTGGTGATGGGCCGGGCGACGGGGGCAACACGTCATGACTTATCGCCTCACTTTCTGCAACAGACCCGGCCGGAGCATGAAGACCTCGATCTCGGCCACGGTGCGGGGCAAGCCGGCGGAGAGGTTCTCGCAGCCATCGGTGGTGATCACGACCGTGTCTTCGATCCTGATCCCCATCGTTTCGGTCTCAGGGATGTTGATATCGCAGGCGAAGACGAACCCCGGTTCGAGCGGCTCATCGGGACCGGTCATCGAGGCCATGACATCGTGGGTCGCCAGACCGACCGGATGGTTGTACCCGCCCCAGGTCGTCAGTCCGCGCCAGCGCCGATCGGTGCCGTCATAGCCGTTGGCGAAGAGCCATTCCCTGACTTTCTCCCCCACCTCGCGCAACGTGATCCCCGGACGGTAGGCATCGAGGCAGACCTGTCGGAGGCCGAGTCCGAACTCGTACAGTTCGCGCTGTTCGGGGGTGAAGCGCCCGTTGGCCGGAAAGGTGGTGGAGATGTCGGCATTGTAGTAGGCATAGTCGGGCCCTGCATCGAGGATGACCAGGTCGCCCGCTTCGAGGGTGCGGTCGTGACGGTGGTAGTGGCCCCAGGGATGGTGGGGACCGGCCATGATGATCGTGTAGAAGGCCAGTTCCTGCGCCCCGGCTCGTTTGCAGACGAACTCGAAGAGCGCGGCCAGAGCCTGCTCGGGCACGCCCGGTCGGGCCGAGCGGATGACTTCGCGGTGAGCCTCGACGCCGATCCGGGCGGCTTCGCGCACCAGCGCCACCTCGGCCGGAGACTTGATCTTGCGCAACACCTGGATGGTACGGAAACAATCCCGGATCTCGACGCCGGGAAAGCGCTCGGCCAGACGCGCGCTGAGCTGCAGCTCGCGGGTGAGCCGACCGTCCCATTCATTGTCGGTCACTGTCCGCCGGTACGCTCCGAAGACCTCGTTGGTGTTCATGCGATGGAGTTCCCCGGGACGCCGGGAGAGGTAGAAGATCGGGGTACGTCGGGCAAATCCGGCCAGGACCTCACCCAGCTCCCCGACCGGCCGGGCCTGCTCGATCCCGGTATGACCGACCGGATCGCGGGCCAGCTCGACCGGTATCCCCTCCCCGCGGCCGTCGTGTTCATCAAGGGTCAGGAAGAGAATGCTCTCGCGGGCCACGGCATCCACGACGAGCCAGGCGTCGGGCGCCTCGACGCCGGTGAAGTAAAAGAAGTCGTTGTTCTGGAAGAACTGGTAATCGGCGATCGGGGCGGTGGAGCCGGGAATGATGATCACTCCATCGGGGTGTTCATCCATCAGCCGCGAGCGCCGGCAGGCATACTCGCTGTTCGCCGTGAGGGTACCCGGGAGCACGAAGGGGACCTCTCCCGAGGGTTCTCGTTGATTGGTACAGCCGGCGGCGAGCAGACTGCAGATCGCGAGAACGATGAGTACCCTTTGACCGAAGAATCTTCCGGAGAACCTGTCCATCGGACCTCATTCCTCCCTGTTCATGAGTCGGTATCAGCGTAGCAGGACAACGACACCCGCGGCTACGTGCCGGTGATCCTGCCGACTGGCCGGATAGTACGAACCGGAGTCCGCAGCGGGCAGCGGGATGCCTGTTCGAGAGTGGCTGGAAGGGTTCGCACGGCACCGGTCGGTCGGAGTCGAAGACAAGCCGGTTGAGTCCGACGGGGGTCGGTGGGTACTCTTGGTCCGGAGCCTGCCGGTCCGCCTGTGGTCCGGTAGAACGCCGGAGATCGCCATGCCCCGCATCACCGTCACAGCGGCAGTGTCGTCGCTCGTCATCGTCGCCGTCATCGCCGTCTTTACGGCTGTCGGAGGACTCGTACAGGATCCTGTCATGCAGTGGAGAATCCACGATCCCGACCGACCCCTGCCCCCGGTGGTGAATCCCGGACCCGACACCGCCCTGTCCCGGCCCATCCCCACCGATGCCGTCGTTCTTTTCGACGGCTCTGATCTG
>CAZNUA010000070.1:0-14331 GCA_964576115.1 uncultured Gemmatimonadota bacterium | reverse complement strand
CTCGGCTGATCATTCGGGCTGCTGCAGTTCCTCGATGGGGTTCTTGCGAACCAGCACCAGCAGCGAACTCTGCGGCACGATCAACAGCTTGTCGCCCTGATACTCGATTTCGATCGCCTTCTCACGCAGAAAGAGAGCGTAATCCCCCGGCTGGGCTTGCAGGGGCACGTACTTGACGAACTCCCTCTCTTCGTTCGACCAGGGCTCGTCGTCGGTCCAGGTCGGGTTCGGGATCGGATAGCCCGGGCCGACCTTCATGATAGTGCCCCCCTGTACTTTCTCCTTCGAGCGCACCCCCGCCGGCAGGTAGAGGCCGTGCGAAGTGCGATCGCTTTCTTCCTCGGGACGGATGAGGACGCGATCGCCGATGACGATGATGTCCCGAATACCGGCCATGTTTCTCCCCTCCGGGGAAATACCCCGGCGTACGGCGTACGGATGGATCCGATGCCTGGTATCATACGCCTTTCGGCGGTAAGGACCAGCCCCTTTGCGGCTATGAAATCTTGCATCACCATCGGTCGAGACGCTAGGCTGGAGATTGGCGCCCCGTGCCGTCAGTATCGGCGAGCTGACGGGAGCGCTGAAAGGAAGAGTCGTGATGCAGATTCGACGTGTGACCGGTCCCGCGTGCTGTCTCCTCATTGCTCTTCTCACCGCCTGTGCCGGTGGACCGGAAGAGCCCTATACGACCGAGTCGGGACTCACCATCCAGGTCCTGCAAAAAGGCCGGGGGCGGGCTCTGGTCAGGGGCCAGCGGGCCGTCTTCCGCTACACCGTCTGGCTCGAGCACGGCACCCAGGTCGAAAGCAACGACCCCGAACACGGGGGTGAAGGTTCCGCCATTGCGGTCAGGATCGGCGAGAGCCGGGTGATCCAGGCCTGGGATGAGGGGCTGATCGGTATGCGCGCCGGCGAGGTGCGCCGAATCACCTCACCGCCCGAGCTGGCCTGGGGTGATGAGGGGAGCGGCGAGATGATCCCGCCGGGAGCGACCCTGACCTTCGAGATCAGACTGGTGGAGATCCGCTGAGAGAGCCGGTTTGACTCCGCCTGCAGGTGGTGT
This sequence comes from uncultured Gemmatimonadota bacterium, assembly GCA_964576115.1. Taxonomy (GTDB): domain Bacteria; phylum Blakebacterota; class Blakebacteria; order Blakebacterales; family Blakebacteraceae; genus CAYSYY01. The sequence goes on along the minus strand of CAZNUA010000070.1, from coordinate 13,265 downwards.
ATGTTGGAGCATCTGCCGGCGCGCCCCAGGCGGGTCGGATACCCGGTGAGAGGGGCACCGGGCAGTGCACCTCACGCGATCGATGGAGTTTGACCATGTCCGAACCTGTCATGTCGGGTCCCCCGGTGGAGGCTGAAAAGACTTTCCACGGCCATCCCTACGGACTCAAAACCCTCTTTTTTACAGAGATGTGGGAGCGTTTCTCCTACTACGGCATGCGCGCCCTGCTCGTTCTGTTCATGACCGACCTGATTGTCAACGGCGGTCTGGGCATGAACACCGAGAACGCCACGGCGATTTACGGTCTGTACGCTTTCGGGGTCTATGCCCTGGCCCTGCCGGGGGGCTGGATCGCTGACAAACTGCTCGGCCAGCGCAAGTCGGTGCTCTACGGCGGGATCGTCATCGCCCTGGGGCAGTACACCCTGGCCCTGCCCTTCCGACCGACCTTCTTCATCGGTCTGATCCTGGTGGCGCTGGGTACGGGGCTTCTCAAACCCAACGTCTCGGCTATCGTCGGCGATCTCTACCCCGGTGAGGACGCGAAACGGGATGCCGGGTTCTCGATCTTCTATATGGGGATCAACATCGGGGCCCTGGTGGCACCCCTGGTCTGTTCGTTCCTGGGCGAGAACATCAACTGGCACCTCGGTTTCCTGGCTGCCGGCCTGGGAATGACTTTCGGAATCATCCAGTACGTGATCGGCTGGAAACATCTCGGCGACGCCGGCTGGCTCAAAGACGAGGCGGCCGAGCCCGAATCGGTGGCACGGTCGGCGCGCAATTTCTTCAAGGGCATCGGGGTTGTGGTTGTGATCGCGCTGGTCCTGATCGGGCTGGCGGTCTTCGACATCCTCAACCTCACCCTGGTGACCTTCGCCCGTTCGACCGGGGTGGTGATCCTGATCCTGGCGATCCTCTACTTCGCCGGTATGGTCATCTTCGTCTGCCGCGATGCGGCCGAAAGGAAGCGGGTAGCCCTGATCGCGGTCCTCTTCCTGGGCGCCTCCCTGTTCTGGTCGGGTTTCGAGCAGGCAGGCAGCTCGATGAACCTCTTCGCCGAGCGCTTCACCAACCGCACCGTCTTCGGCTTCGAGGCCCCGGCCGGCTGGCTGCAGGCCATCAATCCCCTCTTCATCATCATCCTGGCTCCCGTGGTGGGCAGTCTCTGGGTCTGGCTGCGCGAGCGCAACCCGACCCTGGGGGTCAAGTTCGGGGCGGGGCTGGTGCTGCTGGGCTGCGGTTTTCTGGTCATGGCCTGGGGTTCGAGCTTCGCCGTGGAGGGGAACCTGGTCAGCCCCATGTGGCTGGTGGTGACCTACTTCCTGCACACCGTGGGCGAGCTGGCCCTGAGTCCGGTGGGACTGAGTGCGATCACCAAGATCTCGCCGAAGCGTTTCGTGAGCCAGATGATGGGCATGTGGTTCATGGGGGCGGCCATCGGCAACCTGATCGCCGGGCTGGTGGCGGGCTTCATCGAGACTCTGCCGATGCCCCAGCTCTTCGGCGTGGTAGCCGGGATCGTGATCGTCTCGGGTCTGCTCTTCCTGGCTTTCTCGAAGCTGATCGCGAAGCTGGCGCCGGGGATCAAGTAAAGGATCGAACCGGCCCGCCGACACCCGGATGGTTGGAACAGATCGTACAGGAAAGGGACGCGGCCCAACGGCCGCGTCCCTTTTCAAACTGGTTCCAGCTCGGAGCCCGGCCCGCCCGTTTCGCGGTAGAGCCACGCGCGTTCGGCATGGATCAGGGCAGCATGATGAGATCCTTCTGGATGTCGCCGACGATCTCGATCTGCCCGGCCGGGGTGACCAGCACGTCGATCTCGGTACGCACCGCCATACGATCTTCGAAGTACAGACCCGGCTCGATGCTGAAGGCGGTGCCGGGCAGGATGCGGCGCCGGTCGCGGGTCTCGAAATTGTCGATGTTGGCGCCGTTGCCGTGGACCTCTTCCCCGATCGAATGGCCGGTCCGGTGGATGAAGTAATCGCCGTAGCCGGCCTCGACGATCACCTGACGCACGGCGTCGTCGATCTCCCACCCTTCGACCGGATCGTCGGCCGTAAAGCGCTCGGTCACCAGCGCGATGCCGGCATCGCGGGCCCGGCAGACGATGTCCCAGACCTTCAGGTACTCCTCGGGCGGGTTCTGGCCGATGTAGCCGCACCAGGTTACGTCGGCGTAAATGGATCCGGCCGGTTTCTCGCGCGCCCAGAGGTCGATCAGGATCGTCTGGTCCATTGCGAACTCCCGGGCGTTGTCCGGGGTCGGCTCGAAGTGCGGATCGGCGGGGTGGCCGCCGATGCCCACGATCGGCACATCGGTACCGGCGTCGAGTCCCTCGGCCTCGAACCGGTCGAGGATGAAGCGGGCGATATCGTATTCGGTCAGACTCTCGCCGGCCTGCACAGCCGCGCCGATTCTCGCAAAAGCCTCGTCCTTGACCCCGAGCACGATCGCCATTGCCCGCCGGTGGCTGTCGGCCCCGGCTTCGTCGAATACCGCTTCGAAGCGGCTCACCAGATTGCCGCTCGAGACGATCTCGACCCCGCCGTGGGTGCGAATGAGTTCGACCGTACCGGCATCCACCATCGAGACATAGGGTATGTCGCACTGCGGGGAATACTGCATGGCGACTCTTTTGGCCGAGCCGAAGAGGCGACTCAGCTCGGCATGCAGTTCCTCCCACCGCACGTAGATCCGCTTCTCACCTGGCAGTTCGTCGAGACGGCTAGACTCCACTCCGTGGCAGAGCCGGATCGGTTCGCCCTCGGCGGGAACGTAATAGAACCACCGCCGGGTGGTCATCTTCTCGGGATCCATACCGAGAATCCGGTAACTGATGACGTCGCGGTTGTGAAAGTCATAGAAGAGCCAGCCGTCGAGACCGGCCTCGGCGACAGCGTTCTGAATGGCTGTCAGATCCACGGTGATACCCTCCGGTGACGGATGGAATGGGAACAGAACCTTTCGGGGGCAATCTAGGTTGTGCCCGCCCCCCGGGGCAACCCGCTTGCCGTTGCCGGGCTCAAGCCGCCCGGCGGGTCAGTTCGGCGGCGGAGTGTCGGCCTCGGGCGGGCGGCGCAGGCTCAACCAGGTGGCGCCGACCGCCTGGTCGTTCGATTCCCGGTCGGTGACCAGCACCACCAGAAAAACCGCGCCCTCGTACGATCGTCCCAGATTGCTGAGATCGATGTTCATGCTGCGCGAGATGTTCGGATCCAGGCTCGAGATATCCTGCCCGCTCGAAACCGTGATGATCCCTTCGTTGGTGTCGTGCGGGATGATGAAGAGCGACTCGGAATAGGCGTAGTCACCCACATCGGAGCGGGTCAGGTTGCTGACCTCGTAGTGAAAGAAGAGTTCGTCGCCGTAGAGGAAGCGCCGCGAGGGGGCAGGCAGGATGAGTTCGTCCCCCCGTACGAACTTGCCCTCTTCCTCGGCCACCCTGATTTCCGAGGCCAGCAGGATCGGCGAGACGGTGATTTCGTTGCCGGCGAAAGCCGACAGATCGACGCTCATCAGCACTCCCCCCGAGGTGTTGCTCAGAGGATCCTCGGCCGAGAGGTAGGCGATGTAGGAGCCGACCGGAATCGGGAAGCGATAGGTGTCGAGGAAAAACCGGCCTTCGGCACCTTCTTCGGTACGTAGAACATATCCCTGCTGCCGGCTCTGCGCGTGGACGGCCCGCAGCTCGTGGTCCACGATCAGCAGATTGGTACGCAGATCGGTAATGAGGAATTCGTCCTGCTCGCGCATGCCGACCGCCCAGGCGGGAATGCCGAAGGTCGCCTGCAACTCGACCGAATCCCCCGCGGCCGGGAAGGCCACGATGTCGGTGGTGATCGGGATGGGATCGGTCAGCGCGTCGGGAGGCAGACCCACGCTGTAGACCGCCGGCGGAGCCAGAACGTGGAGCTGATCGAGCATCATCCGGGTGATCCGGTTACCACTTCTGCCGGTGCTCCCGCTCAGGATGCCGGTCAGGGTGGTAGCGGCCTCGCCGGCCATCATGCGGCGCGTCTGGATGGTCTCGCCGGCCTCGTCGATGAAAGCCTGCAGGGGATCGCCGAGGCGGGTGGCATCGACCCGGCCCATCATCGTGTCGCCGATGCCGAGCAGTTCGGGAGTGCCCCAGAGATAGTGAGCGCTCCGGTTCCGCCGGTCGAGAAAGGCGGGGGCGCCGAGGGCCAGGATCACATCTCCCTGCCAGTCCCAGCCGGTCAGAGTAGCCTCGGTCCCGTGGTTCTCCACGATTTCGGCCAGCAGTCCCTCGGGATCACGCCAGAGGCGGGGATGGGGGCCCCGGTTCGGGCTCCGGGCCAGCAGATAGCGCCGGTCCTGCAGACCGTAGAGGTCCAGCGTCAGGGTTTCAGCCGTATACTGTCCCCCGATGGCCCGCTGCAGCACCAGGGCGGGCTGGGCACCGGCCGCGGTCAGAGCCGCCAGTCGCCTGATCCCGTCGATCTCCTGCAGGTAAGCGGAGCGGATGGCAAGCCGGTAGAGGGCTTCTTCATACATCTGACGTACACTGCTGAACTTCCCGGCGTCGATGGCCAGCAGACGGCGCGATATGCCGGGGATCTCGTACCACGAGATGTTGGTCAGCGCCCGGGCCAGTTCCATCTGCGAGGCTCCCTCGCCCTCGAGGATCTCCCAGACTCCCTCGAGTGAAGGGGGATCCCAGGGGATGATCACCTCGGGATCGGGCTCGATATCGGCTCCCTGGAACTTGATCTGAAAGCGGTAGGGGGTGCCGTAAATCATTCGTTGCAGTTCGAATCCGCCGGCGATGCTCGGGGGGGTGCGGCGCTCACCCTTCTCGGTGACGCGGCCCCAGGTGACGTACTCGGGCCCCTGCCAGTCGGCCAGACCGAGGCGCATGAAAAGCACCCACAGTTCGGGCCAGTTGTTGGGATCGATCTCGGGGAAGCGCCGCTGCATGAACGAGGAGCGCTGCATATAGACCCCGAGGGCCTCGTTGACCGGGGTTCCGGGAGAGGGATCGATCCCGCGCCAGAATTCATCGAGCCAGGCCCCCACATCGGCGGACGACCGCATGTCGCGTCGCTGGGCGGGATCGGCCAGTAGAGCGGCGATGCGGACCTCCTCCTGGCGTCCGTCCGGAACGCTTCGCGCTACGGTCAGGGCGAGATCCTGCGAGGTCGGTGTGGCGCAGGAGACGCAGGTGAGGCTGAGACAGGCCGCTCCCAGCAGCAGAATCGGGCAACGTGCGTTTACCGCAGCTCGGTCGGGCATGGCTGGTATCCATCCGGACGTAAGGGTCATGGGTAACCGGGCGATTGTGCATGATCACCCTTTGCGGGGTTGTGGTCAATTCCGGAAGTGTTCATGCTGTAATGACGGCCGGCCCGGCCGGCGGTTTAGCACAAAGGGCCCGGCTGCACAGGTGCGGGTCGGGAAGCGGGGGGACGGACCAAGCGAGAGCAAGCAAAAGGGGGGAACATGAGAATGAAGAGGAGAAGCTGTTACCTGTCGGTGGTGCTGGCGGCTGCGGGGTTGCTGGCAGCGGGTTGTGCCGCCGGCGGGCGGGGGAGCGCAGGGGGTGCCGGGGCCGCCCATGTCTGGCCGGGGGAGACGACAGTAGCCTATGTTCTGACGAGCGGACAATCCCAGCAGGTCGACATTCCCGGTCAGGGCAGTCAGGTGACGAACGAATCGAGCACGCTCGACATGACCGTCGCGGCCGCCGGACCGCGACAGTTCACGATCACCGTGACCGAGGCGGTCGCCTCGAGCGATGCCGAGATGATGGGGGCGGAGGTTCCCGATATCAGCGCCCTGGTGGGGCTGGAATGCGCCGTCACACTCGATGAGCGGGGCGAGATCATCTCGGCGACCGGCCTGGAGCAGAACGGCTTCATCGAGGATTCGGGCGGGGTCGAGCCCTTCACCGAACAGCTGCAGGGCCTTTTTCTGACTCTCCCCGAAGGCGGTCTGCAGGTCGGGGCGGAGTGGAGCCGTGAGAGCGAACTGCATTTCACCCAGATGGACGGCACCGAACTGCAGGTCACCACGGTGGAACGCTATATCTGCCGCGAAGCAACGGAGTACGCCGGTATGGAGGCCTGGATAATCGACCTCGTGTCCGAATCGGCCATGAGTGGTACCGGCGAGACCGGCGGGATGCCGATGGATCTGGTCCTGAGCGGGACCGGTCGGGGTACCATCTGGGTGGCCCGGGGCACGGCCATGATGTTGGGCGCCGAAAGCAAGGGAAACCTGGAGGGTGGCATTGCGGTGGCGGGTATGGATCTGCCGCTCACCCTCATATCCTCCGCCACTCTGGTCAAGAAGTAGGAATCCGGGGGTACCATCGGATACTGGATCTGGCAGCAAGAGATCGAAGGTGTCGCACCGGTTCTGCGCCTGAGCGCGGAGAGCCTCGTGATCGCCCTCGATCCGCATCTGGTTCTGGCCCTTGACCGCGAAGGGCGGCCCTGGCGTCTCATCGACGGTGCCTGCACCTGCCGCTGGGGACTGAACGGCCGGATTCTGAGCGTCACCCGCGCTACGGACGGAGCGCGACGTTACCGCTGGCTCGATCTCGATGAAGCGGTCGGGCTGTGGAACAGAACCCGGCGGCGCCTGGCGCCGCTGTTCGAGACCGGACCCGATCTCGACCGGGATCTGCACCGGATCGGGTCAGAGGAAGAACCCGCGGGCACGGCGGAGCTGGGCGAACTGCTGGCCCGTACCGCCGCGCGGGACGGCACCGCCCTCGAAGCCGAAGCCGGGCGTTTCGCCGAGATCTGGACCCCGGTCGGCATCCTGCCCCCCGATCAGTATCTGGCTCTCCTGGTGCAGCTGACCCACGGCTGTGCCTTCAATACCTGTACCTTCTGCGGCTTCTACCGCGATATTCCCTACCGGGTCAAAACACCCGAACAGCTGCGTGATCATCTGCAGCAGGTGGACGGGTTCATGGGGCGGGGGGCGGGACTGCGGCGCAGTCTCTTTCTGGGCGATGCCAATGCCCTGGCGCTACCGCCGGCAACCCTGATCCCCCTTCTGGAAGAGGTCGGGGCCCACTATACCGGGCGCCCGCAGTTCGGGACCAACATGCACTCGTTCCTCGATGCCTTCACCGGGGCGCAGCGCAGTGAGGCGGATTACCGGCGGCTCCGCTCTCTGGGACTCGTGCGCGTCTGCATCGGCCTGGAATCGGGGCACGATCCCCTGCTGACGTGGCTGGGCAAGCCGGGGCGGGCCGCAGATGCGGCTGCGGCCGTCCGGGCCATGAAGGCGGGCGGGCTGGCGGTGAGTCTGACCGTCCTGCTCGGTGCCGGCGGTCGCCGCTTTGCGGCCGACCACGAGCGCGACACGGTCGCTCTTCTCTCGGACCTGCCGCTCGACGGGGGTGACATTCTCTACCTGAGCGAACTGGTGGACCTGCCCGAGGCGCCGTACGTCTTCCAGGCTGAGGCCGAGGGGATCGAACCCCTCACAGCGGCTCAGATCGCCGGGCAGCGGGAACTCTTCGCCGCGGCTCCGGCGCCATGGCGGGCAGGCGGACCACGCCGGGCCGTGTACGACATCCGCGAATTCAGTTACTGAGGAATGATGACCCATTTCAACAGACGACATCCGGGAAACGGGTCTTTCGTGGCCGCGGTCTGCCTGGCGGTCGGGGTGGGGGTCGTGAGCGCGGTGCCTGCAACCGGTCAGGCCCGTCAGGACGATCCCGTTGCTCAAGCCCGCACGGCCCTGGCAGAAGGCGAAACCGAAACCGCCCTGCGGCTGGCCCGGCGGCTGACGCGGCGTCAGCCCGAGAACGTGGCTGCCTGGATGGTGCTCGGACGGGCCGCACTGGTGCTGATGGAGGAGGGGTTCCGGGAGTCGCGGGCTCAGACTGCGGTGCGGGCCTTCGATCGGGTGGCCGAACTCAATCCCTCACAGAGCGATCTGTACTACCTGCGCGGCCGTGCGTACCTGGAAGGACTGCAGGACAGCACCCGGGCGGGAACCGATTTCGATCGCCAGCTTCAGATCGATCCCGGGCACACCGAAGCGCTCGTCGGCCTGCTCGAACTCGCCGCCGACCTCAGGCAGTGGGATCTGGCCGAAGAGCTTGCCTCGACTGCCCTGGTGAACTTCCCCGACGATGAACGTATCTACCGGCCCCTCCTGCAGCTCTATCTGCGTCAGGAGGCCTGGGGGGCGGCGGCCCTGGTAGCCCGTCGCTACCTGGCCATGCTTCCTCCCGACGGGCGCCAGATGATCTCCGATCTGGACCCACTGCTCGCAACCGAAGAAGCCGAACGTTACCGCGCCATGACACCCGGGGAGCGGGATCTGTACCGGCGGCGTTACTGGGCTCGGCGGGGGGGGGATCGGCTCGATGGCTACTCTCATCGTTTCCTCGAGCATATCTGGCGGATTGCCGAAGCACGGACGCGGTTCGGTCGTTCCGACCGCCAGATCGATATCCGCGCCGAACTCCTCATCCGCTACGGACCGCCCGAGTACCAGGTGACCTCGACCTCGGGATTGAGTCTGAACATGATTCTCGACGGTGAGTTCCAGTCCCGCTGGCGCCAGCTCCTGCTCGACCTCGAAGTGCCGATGGGGGCCTGGGAATCGGGCGATTTCACCTCGTTCTTCAATCCCGATTTCGAAGCTCCGCGCGGTGTGAACCGATTTGAATTCTGGATCTACCGTAGCGAGGGCATTCTGTTCCGCTTCATGGAGACGACCGTGGGGAGCGGATACCAGCTTGCGGCGGGCAGCGGCGATTTGAACTCCGCTCTCAAACACCGGCGTCCGGTCATCTCCGGACTCGAGGAGAAAACGGTCCCGCTCGAACCGGCTTTTCAAATCGCCCAGTTCAGGGCTCCGGACGGCCGGACCCGGCTGCACGCCGCGTTTTCGATCCCGGTCATCGAGCTGCGCGGCACGATGGCCGATTCGATCCCGTCGGCCACCCTGCTGACCCAGGTCCTGCTGACCGACCAGGCCGGAGCCGTCGCCGTCGAAGCCGAACGTTCCCGCACGATCCGGTCGGGTGAAGCAACCCGCCTGCAGCGATCGCTGCGGTTCATCGAGGCCCTGGCTCTGACCGCCGAACCGGGCGAATACGGGCTGGCGGGTTTCCTGGCCGACCGTGCCAGCGGACGGTACGGCAGCATCGAAGCCGAGGAGCTGACCGTGCGCGATTTCTCGGGCCCGGGATTGAGCCTGAGCGACCTGGTCCTGGCTGCGGCCGATAGCCCGGGAGTCTGGGAACAGCATCTGAGCGCCGAGGGAATCCCCTATCTGCCCCAGCCGGCGACGGTCTTCGATCGCGAACGCCCCTTCAGTCTCTATTTCGAGATCTATCATCTCGACCGGGATGCTGCCGGGGTGGCCGAATACGAACTCACCTACGAGATCTTTCCCGAGCCGGGTTCGCACACCCTGCCCGCGGAGATCACCTCTTCGGTCGCCGCTCTGCTGGGGTTGACCCGCGGCACTCCCGTTGTCTCGGTCCAGACCACCGATCGCACTCCGCGCGCCCCGGCGAGGCATCGGCTCGAGCTATCCCTGAGTGATCACCCAGAGGGCCTGTACAGGCTGCGGGTACGGGTGTACGATATCCGTAGCGCAACTGAGGTCGCCCGGGAATTGCTCTTTCTCGTTCTCGACACCTCACCGCCCACCCGTTGAGTATTCTGTCCCCAGACGCCGAACGCCGGGAACGTCCGGCGGGGTCGAAGTAATGAATCATGCGGCTCGGGGGTGCCGCTGATATCAGGGAAAGGATGAAACGATGAAACAGGGAATGATCATCATGATGGGCGCTTTCCTGCTCGCGGGCACCCTCCCCGATAGCGTTGCAGCTCAGAACCGGGTCGGGGTGCTGGCCTTCGGACGTCTGGGATTGACCGAGGCCCAACAGGCTCAATTGCAGGATCTGCGTACCCGACACCGCGAAGCCGACGAACAAGCCTGGGCCGAACTGATCCGGCAAAGAGCCGAAGTCGCGGCCCTGCGGGCCGACCGCCGGGTCGATCCGCGCCGGCTCGAACAGGCTCTCAACGATCTCGCCGCCCTCGAGAACGCCTGGACCGTCAGGGAACTCGAGCACGAACGCGAACTGGCCGAGGTGTTGACCGAAGAACAGCGCGCCCTGCTCGCTAACCGCCTGCAGGTGGGAGCCGGGGCCGCTCTGGGCCGCTTGCAGACAGGTCTGCGGGCGGCTCCGTACGACCGTTTACAGACAGGTCTGCAGGTGGCTCCATACAGCCGCCGGATCGCGAACCAGATGAATCGCCCCGGCCTGGGACGAAACATGATCCTCGGTGGCGGCCTGGGCAGCGGCGGTCGCGCCGGTTGGGGCCACGCCGGTCGGGGCGGACGGGGTGCCTGGGGCGGACGGGGCGCCTGGGCCGGACAAAGTGCCTGGGGCGGACGAAGCGCTTTAGGTGGACGGGGCGCCTGGGGCGGGCGGGGAGCCGGTTACGGGTATTACTCGATTCCGGCGGTTCCCGACCTGCCCCGGCAGCGGTTCCGGGACCTGCAGCGGGTGATTCCTCCGGCCGAAACCGGGGTGCCTCAGGACCAGGTACAGGACCTGCGCTGGCGCAATCGCCTGCTCGATCCTCCGCTCGCCGGCAGCGTACCCGACTCCACCCGATTCTTTCTGCGCCGCGGTCGCGGCGCCGGCCGGCTCCTGCCGCCCCCGGAGCGTTGAGCGGGATCGAACACTGATCCCCGCCCGGGCGGCTGGCTTCAGCCGGCCGGGCGGGGACACCCCTCAGGGATCGGGGCACTCCTTATCGAGGTCACGCAGGGTAAGATTCTGAGTTTCGCTCAGGGCCGACCACCGCCAGAAGGAGGGGGGGGGATTGTTCCGCAGACTCCGGCTCCAGATGGCGTAGGTCAGGACAGCCTCATTGGCCTGACGCAGCCGGTCGCTCAGCACCTGAGCGGCCCGGTTGGCGATCTTGACCGCGATCGCCGGGGCATCGTTAACCATGGCGAAATAAGCCGTGCGGGTGATGGCGAGCGTGCGGGTAGGTTCGGTAGCCCGGACCGAGGCGGTATGCGGGCCCTCATCGAACATCGAGGCCTCGCCGATGATGTCTCCCCGACGGCAGGTCGCCAGCACGATCATGGCCTCGTCGCTGACCTCTTTGACGATCTGGACCTCGCCCTCGAGGATGAGCTGGATACCCTTGCGCCGCAGATCTTCACCGAAGATCGGTCCGTCTTCGGCGCAGTAGTGGCAGACCTCGAGATAGGGGATCAGATCGCGAAGCTCTTCCAGGGAGTAGCCGTCAAAAAACTCTAGAGGGACCAGCTCCTCGACCTGTAGACTGGATTCCGTCGCATCGTTCATACAGGTGCAGTATAACAGGGGCCCCGACGGCGGTCCATACCACCTCTGCGAAGGATGAACAGATGGATCAGCTCAGCTTTGATACCACAACCCTCTCGCTCATGGTCCAGGCCGCCGGCCTGGCAACCATGATGCTCATGCTCCGCGAGATCCGGGGCGATGACGCCGATCTCTCGGAAGAGGAACTGCAGGGCCTGGTGATCGCCTATCGCTTCCACTACCAGGTTGCCCTCGACCTGCTGCTCGAGGGCATGCGGGATCAGGAGGAAGAGTAACCGGGATCAGCGTTCCTCCCGCTCGGCGCGCGCTTCGCGTACCATTTGCCTGACTTCCTCCATCAGAATATCTCCCCGGTAGCACCACCCGTCCTTGATGGTCCACGCCACGGTTCCTCCATGGCGGTACTCGCCATCGACCAGAACGTCGGTGCCGGTCGGGTAGAGGAGCTTGAAGTTTGTCTGCGGATTACCGTTGACCAGGATGAGATCGGCCTGCCACCCGGCCTTGAGCCGTCCCAGTTCGTGCTCGCGTCCCAGGGCCAGAGCGTTGTTGTACGTCGCATGCCGGATCACGTCGAGGGGATGGAAACCGGCTTCCTGCTGCAGCTCCAGCTCGCGGATCAGGGCGAAACCGTAGAGGCGGTAGATGAAACCGGCATCCTCGCCGACGCAGATCAGACCGCCTCGTTCGGCGAACTGGCGCAGGGCCGCGAACCAGAGCTGATAGTTGCGTTTCCACTCGATCTCATCTTCGGTCGTCCAGCCCAGGAAATACGAACCGTGGCTCTGAAGGTCGGGCTCGAAATAGGCTTCGAGGGCGGGGTGCAGATAATCGGCGAACCAGGGCTGGGTACGCGCTCGCTGGACGTCCCGGCTGGCTTCGTAGATCGTCAGGGTGGGGCACCAACCGACCCCGGCGTCGACCATACCCTGCAGGACCTCGCCGAGCCGTTCGGGATCGGCCTCCTTCCACAACCGGCCGGCCCACCGGAAGCGATCGAGTTCGTTGGAATAATTATACCCGGGGGGGAAGTGCTGCGAGCCGTACCGGATGGCGGCATCGGGAATGCCGTACCAGTGCTCGATGGTGGTCGTGCCCCCGGCGATATCATCCCAGGCGTCGGTCTCCTCGACTCCAACGTGATGGGCCACCCGCAGGTTCAGGGAGCGGGCTTCCTCCATCAGGGCCGCCATCGGTTCGGCATCCAGACCGAAGATCTTCACTCCGTCGGCTCCCGATTCATGGACTCGTCGCACGCTCTCTCGGGCTTCCTCGGGGCTCGCTCCGCCCGCCCGGGCGTAAATGAAAATGCGGGGGGCGACGATCCGGCCCTCGGTGCTCTCTTCACGCAGCTGCAGGGCTTTTGACAGATCGCTGCCTACATCGCGGATGGTCGTGATACCGCTGGCGAGCCAGAGGTTGAACTGGTAGGCGAAAGGCATCGAGTGAGAGCCGCGGCTGTCCTGCAGGTGGGCGTGCAGGTTGATCAGGCCGGGCAGCAGGTAGCGTCCCCGCCCGTCGATGACGGCCGCGAACTCGCCGAAAGCGCGTCCTCCCACTGCGGCGATCCGGTCCTCTTCCACGATCACGTTCATCGGCCCCCGGGTCGGAGTGCCGTTGCCGTCGATCACATGGACATCCCGGATCAGCAGGCGGCCGTAGCGCTGGCCGTGTTCGGCGGCGGCGATGGCGGGCCCGGAGCCCTGAGCTGAAGCCGGGGCGGGGGGGATCAGCAGCGGAATGGCAATCAGCAGGAAAGCGGTGAGGCGGCGGGCGGCGGGCATGGTCAGAATCCTCCAGGCGCTTGTGAACGTGCCCCGTGCCCCTGAGCGGTCGGATACTCCCGGAACGGGGCAGGGGAAGGTTGATACGGCGACGATATCGGCCCCGGGCGGGCAGCGTCAACGCGGCAGGCTTGAAA
>CAZNUA010000069.1:0-14980 GCA_964576115.1 uncultured Gemmatimonadota bacterium | reverse complement strand
CGATCGTCCCCACGTTCACGTGGGGCTTCGTGCGCTCGAATTTCTCCTTCGCCATCGATTGCTCTCTCTGTCTTGCCGGCTACCAGATCACGCCGGTGGTTTGGTTGATGATCTCCTTCTGTATGCTTTCGGGAACCTTTTCGTAGTGCCCGAACTGCATGCTGTAGACTGCCCGGCCCTGCGTCATCGAACGCAGGTCGGTGGCATAGCCGAACATCTCGGCCAGGGGGGCCTCCCCATCGATGACCGTGGCATCCGAGCGCGAGCGCATGCTGCGCACCTTGCCGCGACGAGCGGTCAGATCACCCATGACGTCCCCCATGTATTCCTCGGGAGTCACGACTTCGATGTCCATGATCGGTTCGAGCAGAACCGGTCCGGCCCGTCGGGCGGCGTCCTTGAGACCCCTGGAGGCCGCGATCTTGAAGGCCATCTCGTTCGAGTCGACCTCGTGGTAGGAACCGTGCAGCAGGGTCACTTCGATATCTTCGAGCTGGTACCCGGCCAGCACTCCGTTGCGCATCGATTCCTTGACCCCCTGGTGCACGGCGGGGATGAACTCCTTGGGGATGACTCCCCCCACGACCTGGCTCTCGAAGATGAGGCCCGAACCGGGCTTGCCGGGACCGACCCGCATGACGATGTGGGCGTACTGTCCCCTGCCCCCGGTTTGTTTCACGTACCGGGTTTCTTCCTCGACCTGTTGCGTGATCGACTCCCGATAGGCCACCTGCGGTCGGCCCACGTTGGCGGCCACCTTGAACTCGCGCAGCAGCCGGGTCACCAGGACCTCGAGGTGAAGTTCGCCCATACCGTGAATCAGGGTCTGGCCCGTTTCGGGATCGGCCCGCACCTGGAAGGTGGGATCCTCCTCGGCCAGTTTGGCCAGGCTGGTCGAAAGGCGCTCCTCGTCGGCCTGCGATTTCGGTTCGATCACGACCGAAACCACCGGCCGGGGGAAGTTCATGGTCTCCAGGACGATCGGTTCGTTCTCGTCGCAGAGGGTATCGCCCGTGCCGGTGCTCTTCAGGCCGACCGCGGCGGCGATCTCGCCGGCGTAGACGGCGTCGAGTTCTTCGCGCTTGTTGGCGTGCATCAACAGAATCCGCCCGACCCGTTCCTTGCGATGGGAGCGGGGATTGTAGACATGCCCGCCGGCCGGCAGGGTTCCCGAATAGACCCGGAAATAGGTCAACCGTCCCACGTAGGGATCGGTCACGATCTTGAAGGCCAGGGCACTGAAGGGCGCCCCGTCGTCGGGGGCCCGGGTGAGCTGCTCGTGTTCGCGGGTCGGTACGACTCCTACGACCGGTGGGATGTCGCTCGGTGCGGGCAGATAATCGACCACGCCGTCGAGCATCTTCTGCACGCCCTTGTTCTTGTACGAAGAACCGCAGAAAACGGGGACCATGTTGCCGTCGAGGGTGGCCTGCCGGATGGCGGCCCGGATCTCAGGCTCTTCGATCGGCTCTTCCTCGAGGAACTTCTCGAGCAGGGTGTCGTTGTATTCGGCGACCTGTTCGAGGATCTTCTGCCGGTAGTCGTGGGCGATCTCGCGATGGGCGTCGGGGATGGGCGCTTCCTCGACTTTGACCCCCTGGCTGGCTTCGTCGTAGAAAAAGGCCCGGTCACCGATCAGATCGATCAAGCCGGTGAACATCTCCCCCGATCCCACGGGGAGCTGCACCGGCAGGATGGGAGCGTGCAGCCGGCTCTGCATCTCGTCGAGGACCTTGAAGAAATCTGCCCCCATACGGTCCATTTTGTTCACATACGCGATCCGCGGCACCCGGTAGCGGTTGGCCTGTCGCCAGACCGTTTCCGACTGAGGTTCGACCCCCCCCACGGCGCAGAAGACCGCGATGGCACCGTCGAGAACGCGTAGCGAGCGTTCGACCTCGACCGTGAAGTCCACGTGGCCGGGGGTGTCGATGATGTTGATCCGGTAGTCGCGCCAGAAGGTGGTCGTGGCCGCCGAGGTAATGGTGATACCCCGCTCTTTTTCCTGTTCCATCCAGTCCATCGTAGCCGCACCATCATCCACCTCACCGATGCGGTGAACCCGTCCGGTATAGAACAGGATCCGCTCGGTGGTCGTGGTCTTGCCGGCATCGATGTGGGCCATGATGCCGATATTTCTGACCCTTTCGAGTGGAATGGTACGCGGCACTGCTATTCCCTCTCGGCGCGTGCGCCTCTTGACAGACACCCCCCTCGGGGGCAATCCGGTGAACCGGTTGCTCCGGAGTCCACCGGCACCATACCGGCGGACTCCCGACTCATCTGGTGGCGAAGTGTGAGCAGGCGGCAGGATGGAACAGACTGAGCGGCGGAAGGAGGCTGTCTACCAGCGGTAATGGGCGAAGGCCCTGTTGGCCTCGGCCATCCGGTGGGTATCATCCTTCTTCTTGACGGTCGCACCTTCGCCGCGCGAGGCGGCGAGGAATTCGGCGGCCAACCGTTGCGCCATCGTTCGCTCAGGCCGTTCCTTTGAGTTGGTGATCAGCCACCTGATAGCCAGGGCGGTGGAGCGATTGCGCGAAATCTCCACCGGCACCTGGTAGGTGGCACCACCAACCCGCCTTGACTTCACCTCAACCTGGGGCTTGGAGTTGTTCACTGCTTTCTCGAATGTGGCCAGACCTTCGCCCCCGGTCACGTTGTCGATGCGCTCGATAGCCTCATAGAAGATCCGCTCGGCGAGCGATTTCTTCCCCCGACGCATCAGGTTATTGATGAAACGGGTCACCATGACCGATCCGAAGACCGGGTCGGGTGCCTGTTCTCTGCGTTCTGCTCGTTTACGACGAGGCATTCAGTCCCCTTACCTGGGCCGCTTGGTGCCGTACTTCGAGCGCCGCTGGGTCCGATCCTCGACTCCGCTCGCATCCAGGGTACCTCTGATGATGTGATAGCGGACACCGGGCAGGTCTTTGACCCGCCCGCCGCGGATCAGCACAATCGAGTGCTCCTGAAGATTGTGTCCCTCACCGGGGATGTAGGCGGTTACCTCGATCCGGTTGGTGAGGCGGACACGCGCCACCTTGCGGAGAGCGGAATTGGGCTTCTTGGGCGTGGTCGTATACACGCGCGTGCAGACCCCCCGCTTCTGCGGGCTGCTCTGCAGGGCGGGCGCCGTGCCCTTCTTCTTCACCTTCTTCCGGCCCTTCCGGACCAGCTGGTTCACGGTGGGCAAATCAACTGCTCCCATCCTCTTCGGTCCCGTTATCGGGACAGACTAGCAACTTAGGTCTATGCAATCCGGTGTCAATGCCCGAATCGCGTAGGATTTCAGGTTGTTGCAACTTCCTGCGTCTCTTCGGTCCCGGCAGCGACATCTGCTTCACGCTGCGCTTCGATTTCGGCCTGAATCGCCTCTGAAAGCGCATCGAGTTCAGGATCGTAGACATCGAGCATCCGGTAACCCCGCACCCCCGTCCCGGCGGGAATCAGCTGGCCGACGATGACGTTTTCCTTCGGCCCCAGCAGATCGTCGCGCTTACCCCGGATGGCGGCGTCGGTCAGAACCCGGGTGGTCTCCTGGAAGCTGGCCGCGGAGATCCACGAATCGGTCGAGATGGCGGCGTTGGTGATGCCGAGCAGGACCGGTTCGAAAGTGGCCGGACTGCCCCCCGCCTCGACCGTAATCATGTTCTCGTCGTTGAAGGAGAACCGATCGATGATTTCCCCTTCGAGCATGGCCGTATCGCCGGGATCCAGCACCCGCACCTTCTGCAGCATCTGGCGCACGATCACCTGGATGTGCTTGTCGTTGATCGTCACCCCCTGCAGGCGGTAGACCTCCTGAATCTCGTTGACCAGATACTCCTGTACCCGCCCCACCCCGAGAATCTGCAGGATGTCGTGGGGGTTGACGCTGCCTTCGGAGAGCCGCTCCCCGGCCGTGACGTAATCGCCCTGATGCACGAGGATGTGCTTGCCGTAGGGAATGCGGTAGGTGCGGGTCTCATGATCGCCCTCGACATGCACCTCGCGGGCTCCCCGGACCGTTCCGCCGAACTTGACCACGCCGTCGATCTCGGTCACCACAGCCGGCTCCTTGGGGCGCCGGGCCTCAAAGAGCTCGGCCACGCGCGGGAGTCCGCCGGTGATATCGCGGGTCTTCGAGATCTCCCTCGGGATCTTGACCAGCACGCTGCCCGCCTTTACCTCCTGACCGTCCTTGACCTGCAGGATCGAGCCGGTCGGCAGGATGTAGGCGTCGAGTTCTTTCTTGTTCGTACCGACGATCGAGATGCGCGGCGAGAGACTCTTGTCGCGACTCTCGATGATCACCCGCTCTTTCGAACCGGTCTGTTCGTCGAGTTTCTCGCGAACCGTGACCTCATCGGCCAGATCGTGGTAGACAGCGGTGCCTTCGTGCTCGGTGAGGATCACCGTCGAATAGGGATCCCACTCGTAGATCCGGTCGCCCCGCTGAACCATGTCGTTGTCTGCGACCAGGATGACGGCTCCGTACGGAACGTTGTACTTCGAGAGGATGTGGTCCCGTTCGTCCTTGATGAAGATCTTCCCGGTCCGGTTCAGGGCCACCGTGCGAGTGCTCTCCTGGCCGGCCTGTTCAACCCGGTTGAGGCCCTTGAATTCGAGCCGTCCGGTCTGCTTGGCGGTCACTTCGGATTGTTCGGTGATCCGGCTGGCGGTCCCGCCGATGTGGAACGTGCGCAGAGTCAGCTGGGTTCCCGGCTCACCGATCGACTGGGCCGCCATGACTCCGACCGCCTCGCCGTGGTTGACCATGCGCCCCGTACCCAGGTTGCGGCCGTAGCACTTCATGCAGACTCCCCGGCGCGACTCGCAGGTCAGGACCGATCGGATCAGCACTTCCTCGATCCCCGAGTCCTCGATACGCTCGGCCACCGATTCGGTGATCTCTTCGCCTCCGGCCAGGATCAGTTCGCCCGTTTCGGGATCGATGATGTCCTCGAGCGAGACCCGGCCGAGAATTCGGTCGCGCATCGGCTCGATGATCTCCTCACCCTCCTTCAGGTCACCGGTCATGAGGCCCTTGATGGTGCCGCAATCCTCTTCGGTGATGATCACATCCAAAGCCACGTCGACCAGACGGCGGGTCAGGTAGCCGGCATCGGCGGTCTTCAGAGCCGTATCGGCCAACCCTTTGCGGGCCCCGTGGGTCGAAATGAAGTACTCGAGTACCGAAAGCCCTTCACGGAAGTTGGCCACGATCGGGTTCTCGATGATCTCGCCGATCTGCCCCGTGATCTTCTTCTGCGGCTTGGCCATCAGGCCCCGCATGCCGGCCAGCTGACGGATCTGCTCCTTGGAGCCCCGGGCTCCGGAATCGGCCATCATGAAGACCGGGTTGAAGCCGTTCCGGTCGGTCGCCATGTGGCGGAACATCGCTTCGGACACATCGGAAGTGGTGTGGGTCCAGACGTCGATGATCATGTTGTAGCGCTCGGAATCGGTGATGATTCCGCGGTTGTACATCTTCTGGATCCGCTCGACTTCCTTCGTGGCCGCCTCGGTCATGGCGAGCTTTTCGGGCGGGATGGTGATGTCATCCACTCCGACCGTCGTACCCGACTGCGTGGCGTAGCTGAAACCGAGATTCTTGAGACGATCCAGAAACTCGACCGTACCCCGGTTGCCGACCAGGCGGTGCACCTGGCTCACGAGAGCCTCGATCTTCTTCTTGTTGAGGGTCTCGTTCACGAAGGGGATGCCCGCCGGCACGATCTCGTTGAATAGGATCCGCCCCACCGTGGTTTCGAGAATCCTTCCGTCGGTCCGCAGCCGGACCGAGCCGTGCAGATCGACGGTGTCGAAGTGATGGGCCATGATGGCCTCTTCCACGCTCTGGAAGGGCGTCTCTTTACCCCGGGCGTCGGGATTGGCCTTGGTCATGTAGTAGATCCCGAGGACCATGTCCTGGGTCGGGATGTCGATCGGCCGACCGTGGGCGGGGCTCAGGACGTTGTGGGTGGCCAGCATGAGCATCCGCGCCTCGAGGATGGCCTCGAAGGAGAGCGGGACGTGCGCTGCCATCTGGTCGCCGTCGAAGTCGGCGTTGAAGGCCACGCACACCAGCGGGTGCAGCCGGATCGCCTTACCCTCGACCAGGACCGGCTGGAAGGCCTGGATACCGAGGCGGTGCAGGGTCGGAGCCCGGTTCAGCAGAACCGGATGGTCCTTGATGATTTCCTCGAGGATATCCCAGACCTCTGGACGCTCGCGCTCCACCAGCTTCTTGGCGCCCTTGATCGTCTGCACCAGTCCCCGCTCTTCGAGCTTGCGGATGATGAAGGGTTTGTAGAGCTCCAGGGCCATGGTTTTCGGCAGGCCGCACTGGTGCATCTTGAGCTCGGGGCCCACCACGATGACCGAGCGGCCCGAGTAGTCGACCCGCTTGCCGAGCAGGTTCTGGCGGAAGCGGCCCTGCTTGCCCTTCAGCAGGTCGCTCAGGCTCTTCAACGCCCGCGATCCCGAACCGCGTACCGCACGGGAGCGGCGGCCGTTGTCGAGCAGGGCGTCCACGGCCTCCTGGAGCATGCGCTTCTCGTTGCGCAGGATGACCTCGGGAGCCTTGATGTCGATCAGTTTCTTGAGGCGGTTGTTCCGGTTGATGACCCGCCGATAGAGATCGTTGAGATCGGAGGTGGCGAAGCGGCCGCCCTCCAGGGGCACCAGGGGGCGCAGGTCGGGGGGAATGACGGGCAGGACCTCGAGAATCATCCAGGCCGGATTGTTGTCGGACTGCCGGAAGGCCTCGACCACCTTGAGTCGTTTCAGGGCCTGCTTCTTGCGCTGCTGGCTGGTCTCGATTCGGGCCTGGGTGCGCAGCTCGGCGCTCAACTCGTCGACATCGAGCGACTCGAGCATGGCCTTGACGGCCGGAGCCCCCATCTCGGCACTGAATTCGCGTTCCTCTTCATACTTCAGACGCCGGTAATCCTCTTCGGCCAGCAGTTCGCCCCGCACCAGGTCGGTGTTGCCGGGGTCGAGCACGAGGTAGGACTCGTAGTAGAGCACCCGTTCGAGGTCACGAACAGTCAGGTTCAAGAGGTAGCCGATCGTGCTCGGGATGCCCTTGAAGTACCAGATGTGCGAGACGGGCACGGCCAGTTCGATGTGACCCATGCGCTCGCGGCGAACCCGGCTCTGGGTCACTTCCACCCCGCAGCGATCGCAGATCACACCACGATAGCGGATCCGCTTGTACTTGCCGCAGTGACACTCCCAGTCCTTCACTGGACCGAAGATACGCTCGCAGAACAGACCGTCCTTCTCGGGCTTGAAGGAGCGGTAGTTGATGGTCTCGGGCTTGAGGACCTCCCCGTACGACCAGGAGCGGATCGTCTCGGGGCTGGCGAGCTGGATCGTGATACCTTCGAAATTCGGCGAGTCGAACCTGCCTCCGGTGTAGATCGACATCTAGTTCACCTCCTCGCCGTCATCGGAGTGGATCACCACATCGAGACCGAGACTGTTGAGCTCCTTCACCAGCACGTTGAAGGACTCGGGCACCCCCGGTTCGGGCGGATTCTCCCCCTTCACGATCGATTCGTAGATCCGGCTGCGCCCCTGCACATCGTCGCTCTTGAAGGTGAGCATCTCCTGCAGGGTATATGAGGCGCCGTAGGCCTCCAGAGCCCAGACCTCCATCTCTCCGAAACGCTGGCCGCCGAACTGGGCTTTCCCGCCCAGGGGCTGCTGGGTGACCAGACTGTAGGGCCCGATCGAGCGGGCGTGGATCTTGTCATCCACCAGGTGTGAGAGCTTCATCATGTAAAGCTGACCGACGGTGACCTCCTGGTGGATCGGTTCGCCGGTGCGGCCGTCCCAGAGCGGGGCCTTGCCCCCCTCGGGCAGATCGTTGGCCCGCAGCATCGCGCGCACTTCATCGAGCGTGGCCCCCGCGAAAACCGGGGTGGCCACGTGCTGTCCGGCCCGGGCCGCAGCCCACCCGAGGTGGGCTTCCAGAATCTGGCCGATATTCATCCGGCTCGGCACGCCAAGCGGATTCAGGGCCATGTCGACCGGCGTACCGTCGGCCAGATAGGGCATGTCCTCGATCGGCACGATGCGCGAGACGACCCCCTTGTTGCCGTGCCGGCCGGCCATCTTGTCACCCACACTCAGCTTGCGCCGACGGGCCACGTAGACCTTCACCAGCTGGTTCACCCCCGGAGGCAGCTCGTCGCCGCGCTGGATCTTGTCGACTTCGAGGGCCTCGCGCTCGTTCATCTCGTTCATCATCTGGGCGCTGATCTCGAGGGTTTCCTCGACCTTGTGGTTGATCTTGGTATCGTCGGTCCACTGACCGTCGATGGCGTGGATCTCGGTCGGGTCGAAGGCAAAGCCGTCGAGCTGGGCGGAGGTCCAGGTACTCTTCTGCACCTTGATCCGGTTGGTCCCCACGGTACGGATGTCACCGACCTTCCTGCTCTTGAGCAGATCGGCGATAAAGGCGTCGCGGTCGCGGGTGAGCATGGTCCGGCGGCGCTCGAAGCGGTCGCGGGTCTGGTCGACCCGGCGGGCGTCTTCCTTCTTGGTCTTGTCGTCGCGTTCCTTGCGCGAAAAGACCTTGGTATCGATGACAATGCCGTTCATCCCCGGCGGAGCTTTCAGGCTGGCATCCTTCACGTCGCCGGCCTTTTCGCCGAAGATAGCCCTTAGCAGGCGCTCCTCGGGGCTGAGTTCGGTCTCTCCCTTGGGAGTGACTTTCCCCACCAGGACGTCGCCGGCCTCGACCAGAGCGCCGGTCCGGACGATCCCCCGTTCATCGAGGTTGCGGATCTGCCCCTCGCTCACATTGGGGATCTCGCGGGTGATCTCTTCAGGACCGCGGCGGGTATCGCGGACCTGGATCTCGTACTCCTCGATATGGATCGAGGTGTAGACATCGTCGCGTACCAGCCGCTCGGAGACGACGATGGCGTCCTCGAAGTTGTAGCCCTGCCAGGGCATGAAGGCCACCAGGACGTTCTTGCCCAGGGCCAGTTCGCCTCCCTCGGTGGCCATACCGTCGGCGATCACATCGCCGGCTTTGACCTTGTCGCCGACCTCCACGATCGGCTTCTGGTTGATGCAGGTGTTCTGATTGGTACGTTTGAACTTCACCATCCGGTACTCGTCGATCTCCGAGACCCCGAAATCGCGGGCCTTCGAAGAGGACCTTTTCACCAGAATGGCTTCGCCGGTCACCTTGGTGACCGTGCCCGCCTCGATGGCCTGAACGACGGCCCCGGAATCGCGGGCCGCCCGTTCCTCCAGTCCGGTGCCCACCAGGGGTGCGTCGGGACGCAGCAGGGGCACCGCCTGGCGTTGCATGTTCGAACCCATCAGGGCCCGGTTGGCGTCGTCGTGCTCGAGGAAGGGGACCAGCCCGGCCGCCACGCTCACCAGCTGGGTCGGGGAGACGTCCATGTATTGCACCTCGTCGCGTCCGACCAGGGGATAGTCGTCCCGTACCCGGGTCTTGATGAACTCGTTGACGAAGCGATTGCGGGCATCGAGGGGAGCGTTAGCCTGGGCGACGATGAAGGGGTCTTCCTGGTCGGCGGTCAGATACTCGATATCCTCGGTGACCTTCCCGCCCTCGACCTTGCGATAGGGGGTTTCGATGAACCCGAAAGGGTTGATGCGGGCATAGGTCGCCAGCGAGGAGATCAGCCCGATGTTCGGACCCTCGGGGGTTTCGATCGGACAGATCCGACCGTAGTGGGTGTGGTGAACGTCGCGCACTTCGAAACCGGCCCGCTCGCGGGTCAGACCGCCCGGGCCAAGAGCCGAGAGACGCCGCTTGTGGGTCAATTCGGCCAGGGGATTGGTCTGGTCCATGAACTGGCTGAGCTGACTGGAACCGAAGAAAGCGTTGATGACCGCCGAAACGGTGCGGGCGTTGACCAGCTCCTGGGGGGTCAGGGAGTCGGTATCTCGCAGGCTCATCCTCTCCTTGATGGTCCTCGCCATGCGGGAGAGCCCCACGCTGAACTGGTTGGAGAGCAACTCGCCGACGGTACGGGCTCGACGGTTGCCGAGATGATCGATGTCGTCGACCTCGCCCTGACTGTTCCGCAGCCGGAGCAGTTCGGCGATGATGGCGACGAAATCCTCCTGATGGAGAACCCGGTCTTCCTGCGGGACGTCCAGCTTGAGACGGTGGTTCATCCGGTAGCGGCCGACATCGCCCAGATCGTAACGTTTGGGGTTGAAGAAGAGCCGGTCAAGCAGCTGCCGGGCGGTGTCGACATTGGGTGGATCGCCCGGCCGGAGCAGGTTGTAGATGCGGTAAAGAGCTTCCTCGGTCGACGTGGTCGGATCCTTGCCCAGGGCGTTTTCGATCATCGGCGCCTCGCGCCGGGCGTCCTCGACCTTGATCACGGAAACCTTGCCGACGCCGTGCTCGGCCAGGGTGTTGAGCAGGTCATCGTTGATCTCAACCCCGGCCTCGAAGAGAATCTCGCCGGTCTTGGTATCGATCACGGTTTCGGCCAGGTGCCGCCCGAGCAGAGCCTCACCGATCTTCTGCGTCTCCTTCTTATAGAAGAGGGCGAGGATTTCCTCGTTGGTGCCGAAACCGATGGCCCGCAGCAGGATCGTCACGGGGAGTTTGCGGCGGCGGTCGATATGCACATACATGATATCGGCCACATCGTGGGAGAACTCGAGCCACGATCCCCGGAAGGGGATGATGCGGGCCGAATAGAGCCGCTTGCCGTTGGGATGGATCGTTTCGTCGAAGAACACCCCGGGGGAGCGGTGGAGCTGGGTGACGATAACCCGCTCGGCGCCGTTGATGATGAAGGTGCCTCGATCGGTGATGAGCGGCAGTTCCCCGAGATAGGTGCTCTGCTCGATGATATCCTTGACCCGTTTCTCCTCGGTCTCCGAGTCGCGGATGATGAGCCGCAGCCGGGCTTTCAGGCTGGCGGCGTAGGTCATATTGCGATCCTTGCACTCGTCGACGGTGTACTTCGGCTGCCCGATCGTGTAGTCGATGAACTCCAGGGTGAAGTTCCCGTGCACGTCGGTGATCGGGAAGATCTCGCTGAACACCGCCTGCAATCCCTGATTGGCGCGCTTCGCGGGCGCAACGGCGGATTGCAGGAACGACTCGTACGAGTGCAACTGGACGGCCAGCAGGTTCGGCATCTCGACCAGGGCGGTGAGCTTTCCGAAGCTGTGGCGTTTGATGGTTCCAGTCCTCATCGCCAAGAGACATCACTCCTTCATCACAGAGACAGGAACAGCACTTCCCGATCATCCTCCCGGATGGGGGGCGCAGAAGTGCTGTTCGGACCGAAGGCGAGCACGTGGCGACAGGCTACTTGATGTCGACTTTGCCGCCGACCTCTTCGATCTGCTTCTTGATCTCTTCAGCCTCTTCCTTCGGGATAGCTTCCTTGATCGGATTGGGAGCTCCGTCGACCAGATCCTTGGCCTCTTTCAGGCCCAGACTCGTGATGGCCCGGACCACCTTGATGACCTGGATCTTGTTGGCCCCGATATCCGCGAGGATGGCGTCGAACTCGGTTTGCTCTTCCTCGGCGGCAGCGCCCGGTGCAGCGGCTGCGCCGGCGGCCGCGACGGCCACGGGAGCCTGGGCGGAAACACCGAACTTCTCTTCGAGGGTGGAAACCAGATCCGCCAGTTCCATCACCGTCAGCTCTTCTATCGACTCGACGATGCCTGCCAGCTTGTCAGCCATGGTTACTCCTTGCTTCGCCCTCCTCAACGGGAGGGGTACTCAGTTGCTGAATGGTGAACGTTTACTCGGACTTTTCTTCGTCAGCGGCTTGTTCTGCTTGAGCTTCGTCATCGGTATCCTCGGCCGCTGCCGCGACCTCGGTCGTGTCCTCTGCCGTACCGTCGTCGGCCGCCTCTTCATCGGTGGCCGCTTCCTCTTCAGCGTCAGCCGGTTCGGCTTCGGCCCGTTTAGCGCGTAGATCTTCCAGGGCATAGACGAGGCTGCGCGGCACCCCGGAGAGGACCGTCACCAGTCCCCGCATAGGCCAGGTGAGCAGGTAGAGCAGTTGGGCCACGAGTTCGTCCCGGCCGGGCAACGTGGCCAGTTTCAGGAAGGTCCCGGCTTCGATCGCCTCGCCCCGCAGCAGGCCGGCCTTGAAGACCAGGAAATCGGCCTGACGCCGGAACTCATCCTGGAATTCCTTGATGACCCGGGCCGGTGCAACCGGATCCTCGACGCCGATCGCCAGAGCGGTGGGCCCCTCCATATCGGCGATCCAGTCGGGCAGATCAGCACTGCCGGCGGCCCGCTTGAGCAGGGAGTTCTTCACGATCGTTAACTGCACCCCGGCATCGCGGAAACGTCGCCGTAGATTGTTCATCATCTCGACGTTGATGCCGCGGTAATCGGTCAGGTAAACAGCGGCGGAGTCGCGCAGGATGGCCTCGAGCCGTTCGACCTCGGCGACTTTCTCGGGCCGCGGCTCACGCTCCATACCGGCCAGGACTTCGGCGTGGCTCAGTTCGGTATCGGTGACGTTCATGGTCGTCGTCTCTCCACTCATTCTCAGACGATCAGAGCCTGCACGGCGGCGCGGTCGAGCCTGATGCCCGGTCCCATCGTCGTCGACAGGGTCAGGCTCCTGATGTACTGCCCCTTGGCCGCGGCCGGCCGGGCCTGAACGATAGCGCGGTAGAAAGCCAGGGCGTTGTCGGTCAGGGCCTGGGACGAGAAGCTCTTCTTACCCAGCGGAGCGTGGATGATGCCCGCCTTGTCGACCCGGAACTCGATCTTGCCGGCCTTGGCCTCGTTGACCGCACGGGCGACATCCATCGTCACCGTGCCCGACTTCGGATTGGGCATCAGACCCCGCGGTCCCAGCACCCGTCCCAGCTTGCCAACCAGGCCCATCATGTCGGGGGTGGTGATGCAGATGTCGAACTCGAACCAGCCCCCTTCGATCTTCTCGACCAGTTCCTCGGCTCCGACCTCGTCGGCACCCGCCTCTTCGGCCTCGGTGGCCTTCGGCCCCCGGGCGATGACGGCCACACTCAGCGACTTGCCCAACCCGTGCGGCAGGACGACCGTGCCGCGCACCACCTGGTCGGCGTGCCGGGGATCGACGCTCAATCGGACTGCAATCTCGACCGTTTCATCGAATTTCGCGGCCGGGAAAGAGCGGATTTTTTCAATCGCCTCCTCGAGTCCGTACTCCTGCCCCGGTTCGAGGAGCGCGCTGGCGGCACTGTAACGCTTCGATACCCTGGCGCCCATCACTCATCACCTCCGGCAGGCACTTCAGCTTCGGCCGGCTCGCCGGCCTCTTCACCCTCGACCGCAACCGGAGCCGCAGCCGCAGCCGCTTCGGCTTGCGCCGCTGCCCGTGAAGCGGCAATCTCTTCGGCCGAGGCCACTTCGCCGGCTTCGCCCTCGACCAGCACGCCCATGCTCCGGGCGGCGCCCCGGATCATCGACTTGGCTGCTTCCATGTCGTCGGTATTCAGGTCGGGCATCTTGAGCTGCGCGATTTCCTCGATGTCGCGTTCGCTGATCTTGCCGACCTTGAGCCGGTTCGGTTCCCCCGAGCCGCTCTCGAGCCGCAGGGCCTTCTTGATCAGCACCGCTGCCGGCGGCGTCTTGGTGATGAAGGAGAAGCTACGGTCCTGGTACACCGTGATCACGACCGGGATGATCGTGCCGTGCTCCTTCTGCGTACGCTCGTTGAAGGCCTTGCAGAACTCCATGATGTTGATCTGCGCCGGACCGAGCGCCGTACCCACCGGCGGAGCGGGCGTGGCCTGCCCGCCGGGGATCTGCAGCTTGATCTTCTGGATGACTTTCTTCGCCACGGTATCTGCCCCTTACTGCACCGTCTCCTGGGCGCGCCGTACATCCGGTCGACGACGTCGAATCAGTCGATCACCTCGACCTGGAGGAAATCGAGTTCGACCGGTGTCGAGCGTCCGAAGATGCTGACCATGACACGCACCTTGTTCTTGTCCGGGAAGACCTGCTGCACGACCCCGTTGAAATCCTTGAAGGGACCGTCGACGACCTTGACGGCCTCGCCTTCGCGGTAGGGAACGTCCAGCTTCTCCCTGTCCCGGCTCCGATCGACCTGACCCAGCACGCGGTGTACTTCGGACTCACTCAGGGGTTGCGGGCGACCGCCGGCTCCGACAAAGGCCGTCACTCCCGGAGTGTTGGTCACGAGGTGCTGCGTTTCCTGGGTCAGCTCCATCTCGACCAGGATGTATGAGGGGAGGAACTTGCGGGTCTTCTTGCGCCGCTTCCCCTCCTTCATTTCGATGATCTCTTCAGTGGGAATGAGAATCTGGCCGAAGAGCTCGGTCATCCCGGCGTTCTCCACCGCACTTTCGAGGTGGAGCTTGGCTTTCTTCTCATGTCCACTGTAAGTGTGGACCACGTACCAATGCATCGCCATGGGTCCGGATATCCTGCTTCCCACTCTACCGGAGCACGAGCCTGACCAGCTGGTTCAGGATCTGGTCCACACCGAAGATGAAGAGAGCGAAAATCAGGGAGACGACCAGCACGACTCCGGTCTGCCCCTTGAGTTCGTCCCAGGTGGGCCAGGTGACTTTGTCAAACTCCGCCCGGACGTCTTTGAGATACTCACGGGTACGGTCGAACATCCCTTTACCCGTCCTCTCGTTTCGGTTGCCTGGCAGGCCTGGAGGGACTCGAACCCCCAACCGCCGGTTTTGGAGACCGGTGCTCTGCCAATTGAGCTACAGGCCTGTTGCGCGGTGAGCCCCGCGGCTAGAACCGGAAAGGGAAAACCTACCGGGTCTCCTTGTGATTGGTGTGCCGGCCGCAGAAACGACAGTATTTCTTCTGCTCGATCCGATCGGGATGGAGCCGCTTGTTTTTCGTCGTCGTGTAATTGCGGCGCTTGCACTCCTCGCAGGCGAGGATGACCTGATCGCGCATCTCGGACTCCCCTTGCCTACTCGATGATCTCGGTCACAACCCCCGAGGCGACCGTGTGGCCCCCCTCGCGGA
>CAZNUA010000068.1:0-14996 GCA_964576115.1 uncultured Gemmatimonadota bacterium | reverse complement strand
CAGGCCGGGCTGGACATCCGCTCCAACCTGACCGGCAACCTGACCCTGAACCTGACCGTCAACACCGACTTCGCCCAGGTCGAAGCCGACGATGAGATGGTGAACCTGAGCCGCTTCAGCCTCTTCATGCCCGAGAAGAGGCAGTTCTTCCAGGAACGGGCCGGGATCTTCGATTTCGGCACCGTCTTCATGGGCCGGCTCTTCTACAGCCGCCGCATCGGTCTGAACTTCGATGGGGAGCCGGTCCGGATCCTGGGCGGCGGGCGCCTGGTCGGACGCATCGGTAACTGGGATATCGGCGTCATCGACATGCAGACCGACGAGGCGCCCTCGCGGGGAGCCGAGAACCTGGGGGTCATCCGCCTGCGGCGACAGGTCTTCAATGCCTACTCGTGGGCGGGGGGCATGGTCACTCACCGGCTCGGCGCCGACGGCAGCCGCAACCTGGCCTACGGGCTGGACAGCATGATCCGCGTGGGCGGTGACGATTACCTGACCGTAAAGTGGTCCCAGACCTTCGATGACGATCTCATGGGCGAAGGCCGCACCGGGTCGCTCGAGAGCGGATTCTTCATGGCCGAGTGGCAGCGGCGGCGCCAGCGGGGCTTGAACGGCTTCGCCACCGCGGCCTGGTGCGGTCCCGACTGGATGCCCGGCCTGGGTTTCAGCACCCGCAGCGATTTCGTCTTTGTCCGAACCCGTCTGGCGTACAGCCTGCCGGGGCGCGATGACTCGGCCATCCGTATGATCGAGCCGGGGGTTTTCCTCAACGGTTTCGTACGCAACGCCGACGGAGCCCTGGAATCGAACCTGATCCAGGTCATGAACCCGGTCCAGTTCCGCAGCGGCCTGATGGTCATGCTCGGCGCCTACTCCGAATACGAGGAAATCCCCGAGACGTTCTCGCTCTCCGAGACAGCCGAGGTCCCCGCCGGCCGCTACCGTTCCAGCGCCTTTTTCTGTTTTTTCGAGATGCCGGAAAGCGCCCTTTTCCGCTTCTTCGGCGAAGTCCGGGGCGGCGGTTTCTACGATGGCAGGATCGCCGCCGGGCGGGCCACCCTGACCTGGCGGGCGTCGCGGCATCTGGAACTGGTCGCAGAGTACAATGCCAACCTCATCCGGTTTCACGGCCGCGACCAGGCTTTCGACTCCCATCTGGCGCGTCTGCGGCTGCGGGGAGCGGTGAACACCCACCTGAGCGCCAACACCTTTCTGCAGTACAACAGCGCTACCGAGATCGTCAGCCTGAATGGCCAGGTCCGCTGGCACCTGAGCGAGGGGCGCGATCTGTGGCTGGTCATCAACGACTGTCGGACGATCGACCCGCTCGTTCCCCTGGAGAGTGACGGACAATACTGCGCCCAGCGCACCATCATGATGAAGTACACCTACACCTTCATTCGCTGATCCCCCCCGACGTCGACCCCGTACCCGCGCCCGACCGGTGCGGGGGCGACGTCATGACCTTCTGTATACGTGCGACCGGCCGGAAGGTGATTCCCGTCTTGAATCCGGTTCCGATCGGGTTCAGAATCTTTGCCGATATCCGCGTTTGAAGAGAAACCAACAGGGTCGCGACAAGTCGAGGGGTGCCTCTCATGGCGAACGGACGAATACGGATTCCGGTTCTGCTCCTGCTTATCGTCGTCTTCGTCGGCGGCTGTGACGCCATTGCCGATCTGACCGGCGGAGGTGACGACAAGAACGACAACCCACTCGACAAACTGGTCGGCAGCTGGAGCTGCACCCAGTACGTCCTGACCAGCCAAGCCGATGACTCCCAGAGTGTCGACCTCATCGCCGGTGGTCTGTCGATCTCGATCTCGATCACCAGCGAGGGAGGCTTCACGTACTACGAGACGGAACAGGGGGAATCTCCCTCGATCGATACCGGGACGGTTTCGGTCTCGGGCGACACGTTGTGGATCACGAGCGAGGGCGACGAAGCGACGTACGGATTCCTCTACACCCTTTCGGGGAACACCCTCACCCTGAGCGAATCGCAGGAGGAATACGATTTCAACGATGACGGTACCGAGGAGCCGGCCACCGGGGTTCTGACCTTCGAACGGGTCGAATCGAGCAGCGGGGTCGACCTGGGTCAGCTGGCCGGATCGTGGACGGCCACGTCGTTCAACATCACCCCCGACGGCGATTACTCCTGGCAGAACGATCAGATCGCGCAGTGGGGGTTCTTCGCCCTCGAGCTGACTCCCGCCGGTCACCTGACGGTCATAACCGCCTTCGCCGCCACCGAGCCCGAGATCGTGCAGGGGACCATCGCCATCGAGGGGGATTCGCTGCGGTTCGATCTCGATTCTCCCGGCAGCGACTGGTCCGCCGCTTTCACCTACTCCGACGGGATTCTCTCCCTGATGCGCCCGTACGTGTGGTGGGATTTCAACTTCGACAATATCGATGAACGGGCCGTGTACCATATCGAACTCGAGCGGACCGACGAACTCGACCTGGAGTACCTGGCCAACCAGTGGGTCTCGGGCGATTTCGTCTACACCGGCCTGTCGGGATCCTGCCCGATGGAGAACCTGATCGGTCCCATGACCCTTCATACGCTTGGGGTCGACATGGATCTGAGCTACGAGACGGTCACCATCGTCGAAGGAACCGTGACCGCCGAAGATACCGGCACGCTCGATCTCGTGGCCGACCTGCTGGTGATGACCAGCGACGAGGGGGGCGAAAAACGGGTATATCACTACACCTATAACGGGAGCGAACTCAAGATCGACGGCAATAACGAGACCTGGTTGTTCGGCGGCGGCGCTGCCCCCGAACCGGCCCGGGTCGAGATCTTCCTGCAGGGGGTGAGCTGGTCGATCGCGAGCATCGCCGGCGCCTGGCAGGCCCTGGAGATCGAGTACAACCGCTGTTCGAATCCCTCTCAGGTCGTGGATGTGGCAGGCACCGAATCGCTGACCCTGGCGATTGATTCGGGGGGCGACTACGACCTGGTCCAGACTTTCCCCGCCGAGCCTTACGAGCGGGAAACGGGCACGATCGCCTTCGTCGGGGGGCTTCTGGCTTTCACCCCGGCGCTGGCCTCGGAACCCGAGTACGTCATCTTCGGCCAGAACCAGCAGGGCCAGCTGGTACCCAACGTCCTCGGCGCCGAGTACGACTTCGAACCCGACGGGACCGAGGATGCCGCCTGGCTCGAACTCAAGCTCGATCCGGTCACCCCCGCCACCTTTGCCGAGCTGGCCGGTACGTGGACGGCCTCGGCCATGGTCTACTCCGAGGTTGGTAATCCGGATCAATCCAGCGACATGATCGCCGACGGGGGCAGTTTCAGTCTCGTCGTGAACAGCGTCGGCACCTTCAGCTTCTCCCTGACCGAGCCGGGAGCCGGCACTCCGGAGGAGGACACCGGTACGGCTGAAATCGTCGGGGACGTGCTCATCATCCGGACCGACTCGGACAGTGAATACACCGCATTCACCTATACCCATCCCGATGCCTCGACCCTGATCCTCACCGATCGGAACAGCGAGTGGGATTTCACCTCCGACGGCAGTAGCGAACAGGCGGTGGTGGTGATCACCCTGGGCAAAGGCGCCTGAAGCAGGCCGGCGTCCCGGCCACCCCTCGTCAGCGCAGGTCGCGGCCGAAGGGGAAGGCGGCCATGGGCAGCAGTTTGAGATGCTGCACGGCAAAGGGGATCCCGACCACGGTCAGGGTCAGGATGAAGGCGTGGAAGATGTGCAGCAGAGCGATCTCCCAGCCGAAGAGAACGATCCAGATGAGGTTGAAGATCAGCCGCAGGGGACTGTTCCCGTGCGGCAGGGTGACGAGTTCCCGACCGAAGGGAGTAAAGTTGGCGATCCCCAGCTTGATGCTCTGCAGCCCGAAGGGGATCCCGATGACGGTCAGGCAGAGCAGCCCGCCGCCGATGATGTACCCCAGACCGGTGAAGAGGCCGCCGAAGACGAGCCAGATGATGTTGCCCAGAAGAGACACGCCGTCGCTCCTTTGCGTGCAGGGGACACTTCTGATACGCAAAATCGGACCGCGGCTATCGCACGAATCCAATCACTGCCGGGCGAACCGCCCGTCGTCGCGGGTCCGGTCGACCAGGTCGGCCCGGCTCGCCAGCCAGCCGATCCGCACCTCTTCCTGCTCGTCGAAAGGCGGCACGTAGGGTTTGATATCGAGCAGGGGAGTGCCGTCGACGATATCCAGATCACGCACGTGCAGAATGGTGTCCTCGATACTGATCAGGCGCACCACCGAGAGGCCGATCGGATTGGGCCGGCGCGGCGAGCGGGTCGCGAAGACCCCCCGCCGGGTGTCGTCCATATAGGGCACACATTGCAGCTCGCCCGAAGAGGAAAGATGGAAGTGAAAGAGGAGAATGAGGTGCGAGAAACCATCGAGATCTTTCAGACCTGCGGCGAACTCCGGATAGATCTCGACCGTTCCCTCCACACCCCGGCCGCCGGTGGGCTGGATCGGGGTGCCGTGCGGTTCCGAAAAAGGGGAATGGATGATCCCGATCGGGGTGAATGTCACTTCTTCGTCCGGTGTCTTCTCAGTCATCTCCGGCCTCTGCTCTCCAGCCCAAGTGTAACCCGGAACCGACCCCCTACTCCACCCTCAGGGCGTCGACCGGATCGACCCGGACGGCCCAGCGGGCCGGGATCACCGCGGCCAGCCCGGTCAGCAGCAGGATCGCCAGGGGCAGGAGGACGAGCAGGACCGGATCGAGACCGGTGACCCCGAACAGGGAGGCCTGCAGGATCTGTCCGGCTGCGATCGAAGCCGCGATCCCGAGAACGAGACCGGCCAGGGTCGTCCGCAGTCCCTGCCGGAGAACCTCACGCACGATCATCCCGTGCCCCGCTCCCAGGGCGGCACGCAGGCCGAACTCCCGGGTGCGCTGGCTGACCGTGCGGGCCGACACACCGTATATGCCGATCAGGGTCAGCACGAGAGCCAGCAGGGTGAAGGAGCCGATCATGTAGAGCGGGAAGGCCTGAGCGCCGGTTGAGAGCGAGAGGTACTCGGACAGGGTCGTTATCGGCACCGGCAGGGCGGGATCGAGGTCGGCCGTCACAGCCTGCACCCGGTCGGCGACGGCGGCGGGGTCGCCCTCGACAGCCGCGACCGCGAAGCGCCGCTGCACCCAGGGAGCCTGACTCAGGGGAATGCAGAGGTAGGGTTCGGGATCGTCATTCAGGGTCGAATATTTCCCGTCGGCGATCACCCCCACGACCGTGCGGGCCACCCCGAGATCGGCCCGGATCGTACGCCCGACCGGATCGCCGTCGGCCCAGTAGCGCCCGGCCATGGTCTCGTTGACGACCGCCACCGGCAGGGTGTCGGCCCGGTCGCGTTCGTCGATCCCCCGCCCCGAGACGACCTCGATTCCCATCGTCTCGAGGTAGCCGCCGCTGATCATGTTCCGTTTGAAGAC
Source organism: uncultured Gemmatimonadota bacterium (assembly GCA_964576115.1). Classification (GTDB taxonomy): domain Bacteria; phylum Blakebacterota; class Blakebacteria; order Blakebacterales; family Blakebacteraceae; genus CAYSYY01. Next base: position 9,562 of record CAZNUA010000068.1, on the reverse strand, counting down.
CATGTATTCGTCAGGACCCTGCTCGTAGCCTTCGATGGCGACATGGTGATGGCCGTGCGACTGCCCCAGCGGCAGGGCGGCGGCCACCGCCACCCCTCTCACACCGGGGATAGCCGTCAACCCCTCCTCGATATCCCGGTAATACGCCCGGCCGGTTGATTCGGAATACTCGCCCAGACCCAGGTTCACCTCCAGGACGAGTCCGCGTTCGAGCTCAAACCCCGATTCCACCGCCAGGGTGTTCTGCAGGCTCCGGGCGAAGAGCCCGGTGACCGAGAGGAGCAGAAGCGAGACCGCGACCTGGCCGGCCACCAGAACCCGCTGCAGACGGGCGGTGCCCCGGGTGCGGGCCAGGGGGGAGGTCTGGACCCGGAGCCGGTCGAAAGAACGGCGACCGAAAACGGTCAGGGCCGGCGCCAGACCGAAGACAAGACCCGCCGTGATCGTCAGCAGGAGGGTGAAACCGACGATGCGGACATCGGGAGCCAGGTCGATTGCGAGCGGCACCTCAATCGGGGGCTGCAGCGACCAGAGGACCCGGGAGGCCCAGAGAGCGAAGAGGAGCCCGAGGCAGCCGGCCGCCAGGGCCGGCAGGAAACTCTCTAGGAGCAGGTTGCGGACGACCCGGCCGCGGGTGGCGCCGAGGGAGGAGCGCACCGCCATCTCGGTCCGCCGCCGGACGGCGTCGGCCAGATGCAGGTTGGCGGCGTTGAAGGCGGCTATCCCGAGCACCAGGATGACCATCGCCATCAGCAGACCGCTGAGCTGTGCGGCCCGATCGGTCGTCTGGATGTGGTTGAGACGGGTACGTTCGGCCGGCAGGGCGATGAAGCGTTTGTGGGTATTCAGGTCGGGCCAGGTTTCGGCCAGGACGGCGCCGACCCGATCGAGTTCGACCTGAGCCTGCCCGGGGGTTGTCCCGTCACTGAGCCGACCGATCAGTGAGAGCCAGGGATCGACCCGACCCTCGAAATTCACCCGGTAGGGAAAAATCTCGCCCACCATCATGAGCGGGGTCCACAGGGCCGGCTGCAGCAGCACGCTCAAACCAGTGAACTCTTCCGGCACCACACCCACCACCGTAAAGGGACGGCCGTTGAGGTGGATGGTGCGTCCGATCACATCGGGGGCGCCGTCGAACCGGTCCTGCCAGAGGTCATAACTCATGATCGCGACCGGATTCATGCCGGGGGTGACGTTCTCGGCGGGCAGGAAGTCCCGCCCGAGGGCCATCTCGATTCCCAGGGTGGCGAAGAAATCGTCCGAAATCATCTGGGCCAGGAGCACCCCGGCACCCGGTTCTGCTGTCGCGTCGGTCGTCAGGGCGACCGGGGAGTAAGCGTGAGCGGCCAGTGAGGTGAAGCAGGTGTTCATTTCCTTCAGGTCGCGATAGTCGGGCCAGGAGACCTGTCCCAGAGAGACCGAGGCGACCGCTCCCCGGTTCTCGGTGTGAACCGAGCAGAGGCGATCGGAATCGGACACCGGCAGGGGCCTCAGCAGGATCGCGTTGACGAAGCTGAATATGGTCGCGTTCAGACCGATCCCCAGGGCCAGGGAGAGGATCACGGCGGCGGTGAAACCGGGCGCGCGCAGCAGCCGTCGGCCGGCGGTGGCGATATCGCGCCCCAGATCGGCCAGGGCCTCACCTGTGTGCCGGCGACGCACGGCGCGCCGGCCGCTGCGCCGGAGCTGCCCGCCGACGTCATCGGCATCGCCGAAGCGCCGCCGGGCTTCACGCTCGGCCTCGGCTTCGCTCAGGCCCCGCGCCATGAGCTGCTCTTTGCGCCAGGCCAGGTGGAATTCGATCTCTTCGGCGACATTCCGGTCGACCTGGGCGGGGGTGTCCTCGCGCCGGAAGATGCGCCGGGAGTCGTCGGACCGGCGGGCATCGTCGGACTGGCGTATATCGTCGGGCTGGCGGGTATCGTCAGGTCGGTTCACGAGACACCCTCCCAGCCGATCTCGAAGACCCGTCCGAGAGCCTCGGTGTGATCGCGCCATTCCTTCAAGGCCCGGATGAGTTCGTTTTTCCCCTTCGGCGTCAGGGTGTAGAACTTGGCCCGGTACTTCTTGGTCGAGGTCCGCCACTCACCCTCGATCAGACCGCCGTGCTGCAGGCGGTGCAGGGCGGGGTACAGGGCACCTTCTTCGATCTGGATCGTCCCCCCCGAGGCAGCCAGAATGGCATCGGCGATCGCCGCTCCATGCTGCGGGCCGCCGACATTGAGGGTCTTGAGGATGAGCAGATCGAGAGTGCCGTAGAGTCGTCTGACGTTGATGCCGGCCATGTTCCACCTCGGATCGAAGGATCGGATCCGAAACCTCTCGAGGGCATCGGACCCAAACCACCTAAGCAACTTATGTAATATACTTATGTAGTATTACGCAGGTTTGCGCAACCGGGTTTCACTCCCGAACGATACTACGGTTTGAAGGGGGTTGTGAGAAGTGTATAGAGGTCTTCGTCGAGGGTGTCCTGGATCTCATCGAGAGTGCGCAGACCGAAGATGAAGGCAATCGCGATCGGATCGGCCCGATAGGCGGTGTGCCCCTCATAAAAACCGTAGCGCATGATGTAGAAAGGCACCATCTCCCCGGTTTCGATCCGCCCCAGTTTCACGATCATCTCGTTGATTCGTTCGCGCCCCAGGTGACCGTAGTGCTCCTCGAGCCAGGCAATTTCCTCATCGGTCGGATCGCGGAAGAGGGTCAGGTTGTGACTGCCCCTGATGCCGTCGTCGAAGATCGACTCCTGAAAGCCCCGGGTGCCCTGCACATCTGGCTGAACGGAGCCGCCGTTATAGAGTACCTGTTCGATCTCGAGCCACTGACGGGTGGAATCAGCGTGATCGGCCCGGCGCAGGTGCAGGTTCCAGATGTGGAACAGGGGCGCGGCCAGCTGCGGGTGGGTCAGCCCGAGCCGGGTGACGATACGGTTGTCGGCCCGCAGAACGGTGATGAGATCTTCGCTTTCGGCCATGAAACCCGCCCCGGAGTACTCCCCCGGGCGGCCGATACGGGTGATTTCCTCCACCGGACGGCCGGTCACGGTGCGGGCGGCCGCCAATTCGGTATCGGAATGCAGGCCGGTGGCGGCCAGGGTCGGGAAGTCCTCGCCGTCCACTTCCCGCTGCGCGCCCCGGCCCCGGACCCGGTCGAGTACGTCGTAAGGCCGGTCGTTGACGACCGTCACCTCGACCTGACACCAGCCCCGGTCGCGCACTTTGAGGACGATGAGTTCTTTGCCTTCAGCGCTTTCCCGGGGTGAAACCACGGCCGGACGCTGGTCGATCGTGATCGGGAAGTCGGGGGGGGCCCCGACCTCCTGGGGCACGACGAGCAGCCCCGCCAGGAACAGGGCGGAGAGGATCGGCCCCGAACCCCAGGGCCCCGGCCCCCCGGTCTCCCGTGTGTTCTGTTCGCGAGGCGACATCACCGCCCGCCTCCCACGGCCGGAACCGGTTCGGGGACACCGGTCGGTCGCACTTCGAGGCGCAGGTGCATCTCCTCGTCTCCGTGACCCCACATACAGTCGACGAGGAACGCGTGTTCACCCGGTTCGACCCGCCAGTCAGCCGGATCCACCACGACCGACCGCCGGGGATGCCAGGTGGGATCGAAGAGAATCGCCCTCGTCCCCCCCTCATAGCGTAGCGACCAGCCGGCGGGCAGACGGACCGACAACCGGACCGGATCGCGGTGGTCGAGCTGCAGGACAGTCATGGCTATCTCGCCGTCAACGGCCGTCATGATCCAGGGCAGGATCTGTCCGGGAGCGGGAACGGTGAAGGTGAAGGTCGAGGTGGTCGGCTCGCCCGGCGGGCCCTGGGGCCGGGCGTGGCGGAAGATCTGCGCTGCGACCGGAGTGAGCAGCCAGTTCCCCCCCTCCGCGTCCTCGAGATGGAACTCGGCCGCCACATCCTCCATGCGGCGTTTCTGATCAGCAGAAAATACCCCGGCCATTCGGGCCCGCTCCCAGCGCCCGATGGCGTCCAGGATCGCGTCGGTGTTGCCGTTGGTCTCGAGGGTCTCGTACGAGGTCACGAAAGAGTAGCCGGCGTCGAAGGCAGCCGAGCGGGCCAGCATCCACTCCACGTCGGCCAGGGTGGTGCCTGGGCGCATCTGAAACCAGCCCAGCATGCCCGGCATGAGGTTGCGCCTGAAATAGGCCTGATTCTTCAGGCGGTATTCGGTCTGGCTTTCGCGGAAGCCGGCGTACCACGGCTCACCCCAGTTCATGCGGGAGTAGATGTGCCAGAAATAGTGAGAAGTGCGGCTGGCATCGGCGATGTAGTGGCGGTGGATCTCCGGGGAGAGGTTGTCAAACCAGGTGGTGGTGAAGAGAACCTCGCCGTAGTTGCCCATCCCGGTCGAGCGGTTGCCCTCCAGACCGTCGAAGCTGATCTGACGCAGGCCGGTTTCGTTGAACAACTGCGCGATCCGCCCGGCCACCTCCCGCCCCAAGTCGGCGTCGGTCAGGAAGACCCGATAGCCGTGATCGGCCAGTTTAGCTATCTCATCCCCGGCGCCGTGAGCTGCGGCCCGGGTGCCGAAAGCGCCCCTCTCACAGCCGAGCAAGCGCCAGGGCGCCTGTTCGGAAACCCCTGTGTACGTGATGAGTTCGGAACCGATCACGACCGCGCGCAGGTGGTTGTTGCGGAACTGGTTGAAGAAGCCGGGATCGGCGAGACCGATCTCGGTGTCCTCAGGGTCGATCGAGGCGGTCAAGGTGCTCGATCCGACCTTGGCCAACCGGGAATCGGGCTCGGGGGTGACATAGGCATCGTTGGTAGTGATGAAATTGGACAGGGTGTGCACCCCGAGCATGATCCCGGCCGCCCCGGCCCGCTCGACACAGGCCCGCAGACCCGCCCGCCCGTTCGGGAACTGCTCGTTGAGCTCGAAGTGCCCCCAGGTGCGGAAAGGTCCGCCGTGATAGAGGAAGCGCAGGCCGGCCTGACGAGTCCAGGCCAGGGCCCGGTCGATATCCGCCTCGCCGAAGTTCAGAATCAGATAGGCGGCCGACGCCCCCGGCGCGGTCTTGCCCCACTCGCCGTCGATTATCGGATGGGGCAGACCCTCGGCCACCTCGATGGCGCCGATCGTCTCCAGGGCCCGGTCGGCCGAGGAGCCGAAGAGTGCGATTTTCGATCCCGTCACACCCCCGTCCTCGAAGGGCGGTGCGACATAGCGGTCGTGGTTCCAGTTCTGAACCATCCGCGCCCGGCGCCGGTTGCGGCAGTAGGCCTGCAGGGTCGAACCGAAATCCTCCGGCTTGGCGGCTTCGACGCGATAGAGGACGTACCGTTTGCCCTCCTCGCTCAGATCGGAGTAATCATCAGCCTCGAAGATGTCGAGCTGCGGCATGCAGTCGTTCTCGTGCCAGGGGTAGCCGCCGAGGGTTTTCGGATTCAGAGCCTGCAATCCGATCGCGAAGACCGAGTCGCGCACGACCCCCACCGTCTCCCCGATCACGCTGTTGATGGTGGTTGCGTACGGTCCCCAGACGACGAGCTCGACATCGTCGTCGGGTGTGATGGCGAGCAGTTCGATGGTCAGGTGGGTGGCCTTCATCTCGACCCCGACCGTGGCCGTCACCCCGCCGGGATAGTGCAGGGTTAGCAGGCCCCGGCGCCTCTGCCAGCGGGACGAGCGGGGGGAGATGAGCACCGAATCGATCCGGACCGAGAGCAGGGGTGAAGAGATCCCGGACGGGGTGTAGCGGGAACCGGTGTCGAGATCGATCAGGCGGCGGATCTCACCCCGTCCGTTCAGGGCGATTCCGAGGGTGCCGCCGGCCAGCTCGGCATGCCGCGTGCCCCGCCCGCAGCCGGCGAGGAGCACCAGGCCCAGCCCGATTGCATACCAGCGCGCAGACGGGTATGACGTCGGGTGAAAGAACCTCCTGCGCTCGGATATGACCGAGACGGTCGTCATCTCCCTCTCCATCAGGAATGGGGCATGGGACAGGCTTCATCGTCGGGAGTCATACTCTACGCACAAACCGCGCCGGGGTCACGGGGAGGATCGGTTCTCATCCGAACGACCGGGGCGGTTCTCGATCCAGCGCATCACCGCCGGCAGCCACACCTGACGGAAGAAGAGGCTCACCGGACTCGGTGAGAGGCCGCTGTGCATGCCTCCCACATTGGCCAGCATCACCACGATGATGTCGGTGCCCTCCAGCCAGTACATGTAGGCCGTAAAACCCAGGGTGCCGCCTGAATGACCCCAGGCGGCCAGCCCGTCATGGAAACCCTCCTGCCGGGAGATCCCCTGCAGGTACCGGGAGCGACGGCCGGCGCCCTCGGCCGGCGGATACCAGGTGACGACCTCGGCCTGCATGGCCGGTCCCAGCAGTTCGCCGTCGCGGATGGCCCGGGCCCACCGGACCAGATCGGCGGCCGAGGAGACGATGCCCCCGGCGGTCCATTCCGGCGACAGATTGCCGGCCGAGCTTTCCACCAGGTAAGGCCCGATCCGGACGAAATCGGGATGGATGCCGGCCACGGCCTGAAAGCGCGGAGTGGCGTAGTGGTAGTGGCCGACACAGCCGCCCGGAATGTCTTCGAAAGACTCCAGGAAAGTGTCACGCAGCCCCAGCGGCTCCAGTATCCGTCGGCGGATTTCGACCGAGGCCTCACGGCCGGTCACCGCTTCGATGATCAGACCGAGAAGGGTGTAATTGGTGTTGGAGTAGGAATACCTCTGTCCCGGAGCATTCGTGGCGGGGAGCAGGTTGCGGGTGCAGTACTGCAGGGTTTCGGTCTTGCCCCAGATATGATCCAGATCCATCTCCGCCCCCCGGCCGCGGCGGATCCAGTCGGCCTGGAACTCCCAGGTGGGGATCCCGCTCTGGTGGTTGAGCAGGTGACGCAGAGTGGCCGTGTCGGTATTGGGAATCCGGGCAACGATCTCCTGATCCAGGTAATCGAGCGGGGTTTTCTCCAGGTCGAGGCGCCCCTCCTCGACCAGCTGGAGGATCACCCGGGCCACGAAGGTCTTGGTGATGCTTCCCACTCCAAAGCGGTCCCGGGGCCGGATGGATATATTCCGGCGCAGATCGCTCGAGCCGGCTGTGCCCTGCCAGGCGAGAGTGTCACCGGCTCCGATGGCGACCGAGAGCCCCGGAATACCCATCGCGATGCCCTGCACCAAGGCCTCGGTGAGGATGCGGTCGTCCGGTCGGGAAGGGGTCTGGGCCCAAGCTGTCGCAGGGGTCGTAAAGAAAACCACCAGTGCCGGAACAACGGCCCCGGTCGAGAGCAGGGCCATCAGGGCGAGCAGCCCGGCCAGCGGGGCCGGACGTGCAGGTCTCGAGACCTTCTCTTTCATCGCAGTTCCTACCTTCTTGGTGCACAGTTGCATAGCGAGCAGAACTGATCTACAAGCTATCGGATCAATCTTTTGGGTAACAGGTGTATTGGACCCTTATCGCAAGGTATCTGGTCGAATTAACTTGTTGATGTGTTGAAAGAGCCTCTGCACGGATAGTTCAAATCGCACGCGAGTGTCAGTTAATTATCGTCACTATACAACCTGTCAACCGAAGTCGGGATTTCGTATATACAAACACTTCATTTCTAAGGATATTCTACCATTATTGCTCCATTATTATCAATTAATCTGATATATGGTTCGTCCTCACTTATACCCAGCAATATTGCCGCTTTTGATATTTTACTCCTGATCGCTATTTTCCCCGCATCATTAGCCACAATGAATTCCCCAATAATACTTGGCGCTTCAAAGACTAGACCAACATCAGCATATCCAAGCAATCCAAGGTGTAATCCATTGTTTTGTATGGCATTTGTTATTCCCAGACCTTCCGGCTGTAAATATACAACATAATTTTCATTCTGTGACCTGCGATTATCCAGGATTGCGGGTGAGTATGTTCCTCAGGTCGCTTACCTACGGATGTGATTGAGCAGGAATTTGACATTCAAGCTGTGCAACTGTATCTTATTTACAGTAAATTACTGACAGAGGTGACTCATGAGCCAGGCAGCACAACCGAACCTCGATCCTGGGCGGGTATATCGAACCCGTGAGTTGCGTCGCTGGGGCGCCAACCCGGCCCGTCTTGCCAGGCGCCTGGTGCGCGAAAACAAGCTCCAGCAGGCCGCGCACGGGCTGTTCTACGCCCCGGTCCAGAGCCGCTTCGGGCAGGCCCCACCACCCGAAGAGGAGATCCTCCGCGGCTTCCTCGGCGACAGCTCGTTTGTACTCACCGGTCCGCCGAAGTGGAATGCACTGGGGTTGGGAGCCACGGCGATGTTCGCATCCACGCTGGCCTACAACCAGAAGCGTACGGGCGAGTTCATCTTTGACGGCCGGCGCTTCCTCCTGCGCCGAGTGCTCTTCCCGGAAAATCCCTCACCGGAGTGGTTCGTGGTCGACCTGCTGCAGCACCACGACATGGCAGGTATCTCGCTCACCGAGCTCGCCGATCGGTTGGTAGCCACAGTGCGGGAAGGGCGCTGGAACCGGGATCGGCTCCGGGAGATGGCCGACCGGTATGGGACCAAGGCGACGCTGGCGCTGGTCGAACGCTGCCTTCGAGCTGCGGCTAACGCATCATGAGGTTTGTTCACGAAGACGCCGAGTTCGGACAGCTGGTGCAGATCGTTGCGCGGGCGATGGGGATCTCGGCGGCGCTCATCGAGAAGGACTACTGGGTGACGCATACCCTGTGGGCCTTGCACCAGACGGGCCTCGATATCTGGTTGAAGGGCGGCACGTCCCTCTCCAAAGGTTTCGGGTTGATCCAACGTTTTTCCGAGGACCTCGACCTGATGGTCCAGCACGGTCAGGTCGACGGACTGCCGGAGGTGACGAGCTGGACGAGCACGAACACGGGTCCTGTGACAGAGCGTCGCACCTTCTATGACGCCCTTGCCATCGCGCTCGTCGTGCCCGGTGTCCACGTAGAACGGGACTCGACCAGGATCGACAGGCAGGCTCGCGGTGCAGATTACCTGGCCCTCTACCCCGGCACGCTGCTCACCGAACTGGCGCCGGTCATGAGTCCCTTCGTCCGGCTGGAGATCGGCCGAGCCCGTGTGGTGCCCTGCGTTCAGGTGTCGCTCAGCTCGTTCGTGCACGCCCGCCTCGAGAGGGAGGGTATGCCGGGTGACTACGATGACAATCGGCCCGTGTCGGTGAGCTGCGTCCATCCCCTGGTCACGCTCTTCGAGAAACTCGATGCCATGGCGCGGCGGTACAGCCGCGACGAGATGGAGGCGGACAGCTTCGTCCGGCACTATGAGGACGCAGCCCAGATCATCCGAGCCGAGGAGAATCTCCCCGAAATGGAGATGTCCGCCGCGGACCTGGCTTACGACATGCTCGACCAGAAGGATATCGGCGCCCTCCCGCGGTCGGACGAACCCGCCCTGGCTCTGGACGATCCGGAGAAGTACGAACTCATCGATCAGGCTTACGCGAAGATTGCACCGATGTACTGGGGCCCGAGGATTCCGATCGAGGACGCCTGCGAGACAATCCGCGCCTGGCTCGCCAGGCTGCCCCTGGACGAGTAGTCACCGCAGATTAC
>CAZNUA010000067.1:11930-15940 GCA_964576115.1 uncultured Gemmatimonadota bacterium | reverse complement strand
CCCCGCTCTGCAGGCCGGCCGGGTGGATCCGGCCGTGGTGATGCGGGCGGAATAGAACACCGTTTCATTCATCCGATCCGCGATGAAACAATACCCGGCCGATCATACGTATTTATGGAATCAGTTTCAGTAATACTTGTCACAAGCCGGAGAGTGGCGGGAGCCGGTTCATACCTGCGGAGGCTGAAACGACATGATGGGTCCTGTCATCCGGACGGTCAGCGGTGTCCTTTTCACCGTGTCTCTCTGCACCCTGTCGGCCGGCTGCGCCGCTAATGGCACCGATCCGCCCCAGGCCGATACCTTTACGGTCGATCCGCCGGGTACCACACCGGCCGTGCTGGCGCCCGGTCACATTTCCACCCCCGGACAGGTGGAGATGGGCTGTACCTTTTCGGTCGATCTCTCCGAATTCTGGTTCGGGCGTTCCACCGGCTCGGAGGACTTTCCCGCCTATGTGCTGATGGTCAGCTACATCGACGGCGATCAGTGGAGCGAACCGGTTGTAGCTTCTTTCGATCCCGAATGTCTCGAGGTCGCTCCGCACATGGCCCCCGATGGTGAACGGTTTCTCTTCTACCGGCAGAAACCCGACGATCCCTCCTTTCAGGAGGGTACCTGGGTGGCCGAGAAGACCGACGACGGCTGGGGTGAACCGGTTTTCTTCCATACCGGGTACTGCATTACATCCGCTCTGGACGGCTGGTACTACTTCTGCACCGATCACCGGGAGGCCACCAGTCGCGACCTGGCCCGCTTCCGGATCGAAGCCGGCGAGCCCAGCGCAGCCGAGGACCTGCCCGGAACGGTCAACACCGTGAACTTCGAAGCTCATCCCTGGGTCAGTGCCGATGGCGATCTGATCCTCTTCGACTATGCCGTGCTCGGCGTCCCCTTCAGCGGAAAGATATATGTCACCTTCCGGAATCCCGATGGCAGCTGGGGGACGCCCATCGATCTGGGACCGGAGATCAACGACGGTCACACCATGATCTCCTCCCTCTCCCCCGACGGAGAGTACCTGCTCTACAGCCAGGGAGGGGACCTGATGTGGGTCGACGCCGAAGTCGTGTACGCCCTGCGGCCGGGCGGCTGAGGTTGCGGGGGAAAGACAGGTGATCGTGTTCGAACAATCTGATGGAGTCTTCACCTCAGGACACCGTTCCGTGACTATGGTGAGGAAGATCATGAACGGCTTGATACTGCTGCTCTCGATCCTGATCGCGACCACCGCCTGCGATCAGAGCACGGGCCCCGGGCCGGGACCCGGCTTTTCCTTCAGCTGCCACGCGCAGACCTACGGTAGCGCCCGCACGCAGCAGATCGCGCTCGGCGACCTCGACTCCGACGGCAATCTCGACGCCGTGTTCTCGAACATGGGTTTCGATTCCAGCCGGGTTCTGCTCAATGACGGGCAGGCCGCCTTTACTTATACCGACCAGAAACTGACCGACATCGCTCACGGGATCGCCCTTGGCGATCTGGATTCAGACGGCGATCTCGACCTCTTCTTCAGCGGCGCCGGCTTTACCTGGGATGGCGTCACGTATTACCGGCAGAACAGGATCTACTTCAACGATGGAGCGGCCCACTTCACCGACTCCGGCCAGGACCTGGGTGATGTCGATCTCTCCGGGACCGGCGTGCATCTCATTGATATCGATTGCGACGGCGATCTCGACGCTCACGTGAATTACTACGAGGCACCGCTCACCATCGGCCGGATCTACCTCAACGACGGGTCGGGGATGTTCACCCTGCGCCCCGGGACCATCGCGGGCAGCATCTCCTGGGGCGATCTCGATTCCGACGGCGATGTGGACATGTTCACCAAGGTGGCTGATGACGCCCGCCGGGTCTTCACCAATGACGGTGCAGGCACCTTCACAGAGATCTGGTCAGATACCGACCTCGATCTGCCGGTCGGGCGCACGGCGCCCACGCTCGGCGACGTTGACGGCGACGGCGACCTGGATGCCTTCGATTTCAACGGCTCTTCACAGCAGAACCGACCCGCCCGGGTGTGGTTCAACGACGGTTCGGGACAGTTCACCCCCGGCTCAGGGGCTATAGGAGACTTCGGCAGTCTGCGGCCGCTGCTGGCCGATCTGGACGGCGACTCCGACCTCGATGCTCTGCTCATACAGATCTTCGACGAGTCCCAGATCTGGCTCAATAACGGCTCCGGCGTCTATTCCGACTCCGGGCTGCGCCTCGGGGTAACCGGGATGGCGGGAGTGCCCGCCTGCAGCGATCTCGACTCAGACGGCGATCTCGACCTCTTCCTGGCCTGCTACGGCGACGGCGGTCCGAACGAGGTCTGGTTGAACATCCAGCCGTGAGCCAACCCTCATCGCCACCGGGCCCGGTGTCAGTGCCTCACCGCCACTCTTCTCACTCCGGGAGGAAATCCGACATGTCGATCCGGTTCCGCATACATCTCGTGACTGTTGCCGCCTGCGTTACTCTCGTCGCCTGCTCGTCCCCACCCAACGGCGAGACCGTGACGTATTTCCGCCGACACCTGCTCGGCTCTTCCTATAATGGTGCGGTCCATGCCGTGACGGCTGATCTGGGCGGCGATGGAGATGCCGACATCCTGAGTGCTGCCTTCTATGCCGGGAGTATCGACTGGCGGATCAACATGGGGAGCGGAAGCTTTTCCTCCCAGCATGTGGCGAGCGATTTTCAGGGAGTCCGTAATGTCTGGCCTCACGATCTTGACGGTGACGGCGATCTTGACGTCGTAGCCTGCGCCTTCCAGGACGGGGAGGTGGCATGGTTCGAGAACGATGGCGGCGGCAACTGGATCGAACACACTGTTTCGGACAGCCTCGCCGGGGCCAACACTGTCTATGCAGATGACCTCGACGGTGATGGCGACTCCGATCTCGTGGCTGGTTCGTGGGATCAGAGTGGCAGCGGCACCGACCGGATCGTCTGGTTCGAGAACGACGGCAGCTGTCATTTCACCGAACACCTGATATCGGATACCCGCGATCGCGTCTCCACCCTAGTAACTGCCGATATCGACAACGACGGCGATGCTGACATCCTCTGTGCCCATTACGGGAACAGCCTGATACTCTGGCTCGAAAACACCGGCGGCGATTTCACCTTCAGAGGCCTGGAGTCCGGCTTTACGGGCGTCCACTGGATCTGGCCCTGCGATATCGACGGAGACGAGGATATCGACCTCGCCGGGGCGGCCATGGAAGGCGGTATCGTAGCCTGGTTCGAGAACGACGGGACCGGAGACTGTACCCGTCATACAGTTGAGACCGGGGTGACTTTCGCCGGGTATGTCCATGTAGCCGACATGAACGGCGACGGGCGGGCCGACATCCTGGCTTCGGCCGGAGGCGAAGGCACCCTCTACTGGTGGGAGCAGACGGCCGACATGGACTGGCGGCAGCACGAAATCACCACTGCGCTGGCCCAGCCCCTCTCGGTGTGGGGAGCCGATCTTGACGGCGACGGCGATACCGACGTCGTGGGTACCGACTTCACCGACGACATCCTCGCCTGGTGGGAGAACCGCTGAACGGTCGCTCCCGACCACGGGCGGAATCTCCTGTGACCTGCAACTTTATCACCCTGCTCTCGTTTATCTAGAGTAAGGCTGGGTGCTTTCCCGAGCTGGATCCGGTAGAGGCCCGCTTCCCGTTCCCTCTCAGGACGTCGGCCCGGCGCAGGAGGTTCGGATGGATCGCATTGGCGGACTGTGGCGCTGGCTCAGAACGCTCTTTACTCGCAACAGGTTCGAACGCGAGCTCGAGAGTGAGCTGAAATTCCACCTCGAGAAAGCCTACCAGGAAAACCTGCAGCAGGGACTGTCGGAAGCCGAGGCAGAGCGGCTCGCCCGGCTCAGCCTGGGGGGAATCGAGCGCACCCGCAGTCAGGTTCGCGAAACCGGCACCCCTTTCTTTTTCGAATCCGTCCTGCACGATCTGCGCTTCGGTCTGCGACGGCTGCTCAGACGACCCGGATTCACGGCCATAGCCCTGCTG
>CAZNUA010000067.1:2884-11830 GCA_964576115.1 uncultured Gemmatimonadota bacterium | reverse complement strand
CCCGAGGAGGATGTCATCAGCAGGAGCTACGTCGCGGTTCTGCTGAGTCATTCCCTCTGGCGGACGGCTTTCGGGGAAGATCCCGGCATTGTGGGGAAATCGATCACTCTCAGTAACATTCCCTGCACCGTCGTCGGAGTACTGCCGCCCGGTGAGTTCTGGCTGGAGTGGTTCGATCTCTACGTCCCTCTGGCGCCCGATCCGAACGGTCACCGGGGTAACAACATCATCTGGCCGGTCGGTCGGCTGCGCCCCGGCTCAACGCTCGAGGATGCCGCTGCGGAGTGGAGCGCCAACGCGACCCGGATCACGGCCGAGCACCCCGAAGGCAACGCCATCACCGGGGTCACTTTTCTGCCCCTCGAGCAGTGGCTGATCCAGGACCATGTCCGGCAATCTCTCTGGATCCTCCTGGGTGCGGTCGGATTCGTGCTGCTGATCGCCTGCGCCAATCTGGCCAACCTTCTCCTGGCCCGGGCCAGCGGACGTCGGCGCGAGATCGCCATTACAGCCGCCCTCGGGGCCGGCCGGGCCAGGATCGTCCGCCAGATGATCACCGAGTCGATCCTCCTGGCCCTGCTCGGGGGAGTTCTGGGCGTGCTGCTCTCGTTCGGGGCGGTCGGCATCCTCACCCGGATCGAGGTCACCGACATCCCCCGTCTGGCCCTGGTGACGGTGAACGCAGGAGTGTGTGCTTTCACCTTCGGGCTCTCTCTCCTCGTCGGGATCGTGACCGGACTCATACCGGCTCTGCGGGTTCCTCACGCCAAGGCACACGAAATCCTCAAGGAGGGGAGTCGCTCTTCCGGGGGGCGGCGACAACATCGAACCAGTGGTCTGCTGCTCGTGGTCGAGACCGCGGTTTCAATCCTCCTGCTCATCGGCGCCGGGCTCATGGTCCGGAGTCTGGCTGAGCTCAGAGAGGTCGATACCGGATTCGCGGTCGAGAACCGTCTGCTCTTCGAGGTTACCCTGCCGCCGCAAACTTACGGGGCCCGGGATCGGCGGGTCCGTTTCTTCGATGAGTTCATTCCCCGCATGGAGGCCATGCCGGCTGTCACAGCAGCCGGGGCGGTGAGCTGTGCGCCCCTGGCCGGTATGACGACCGACATGGGCGTCTATGCCGAAGGCCGGCAACCGGGCCCCGATGAGAGCACCCTTATTGCAGAATGGCGCTACGTGTCACCGGAGTTCTTTGATGCCATGGGCTTGACGATGCTGGCCGGGCGGACCTTCTCGGACACCGATATCCGTGAGGATCCGAACCGGGTGGTGATCAGCGAAGCCCTGGCTCAGGAGATCTGGGAGGAGCGCGATGTCATCGGGCGACGGCTCGTTCTCTGGGCCAATACAGATCGGATCGGAACGGTCATCGGGGTGGTATCCGACATGACCGAACGGGGCCAGGTCCACGGCCCCCGACTGTCCGTGTACCTCTCTTATGACTGGGGTCTGAGGAATCCGGTTACCTTCGTGGTCCATACCGTCGAGGATCCCATCCCGGTCGTCCCGGAGATCCGGGCCCTTCTGGGTGATATCGATCCCGACCTGCCGCTGGCGAACATCCGCACCATGTCCGACGTCGTGACCGGATCGCTCTCCGCGCCCCGGCTCAATACCGGTCTCCTGATCACCTTCGCCCTGCTCGCTCTGGTCATGGCCTGTGCCGGTATCTACGGCGTCATGGGGTATCTGGTATCCCAGCGCACCGCCGAAATGGCCCTGCGCACCACCCTCGGCGCCACCGGAACCGATGTCGTCCGACTCATGATCTGGCAGGGAATGAAATTCATCCTGGCCGGGGTCATCATCGGATTGACAGCCGCCTTCTGGTTGAGCCGGCTGATGACGAACATGCTCTTCGATGTGCCCCCCGTCGATCCGGTCACCTATGTGGCCGTTACCTTTCTGCTGACGGCCGCGGCGCTGCTGGCCACCGTTCTGCCCGCCCGCCGGATCTCCCGGATCGACCCGGTCACCGCCCTGCGGGTGGAGTAGAGATTTTTCCCGGTCTTACCGGATCGGTTCCAGTTCAACCAGGGCGCCGTCGTCGGAGATCCAGCGCACCCGGCAGGATTCGCCTCCGATGGGGATGGCGTCGATTCCGGAATAGACGGGAACCCACTCGCCCCGTCGCTTCCGGCTCAGGGTGAGGATGGTCTCGTCGGCCCAGTCCTCGGGGCTGAAGAGATAGTCGCCGGTCGGGTCGTGTACGGCGATTTCGTATTCGCGCTTCCCGACAAAGAACGAGCCCCGGAAGATCGTACTGTCGCCCCGGTACCAGAGGGCAGGTTCGGAGCCGGCTCCACCACCCCCGGCCGGCCGGGCGTAGAGGCGCACCGGCCGGAATCCCCGACCGCCGCCGGCGTAAGCGACGATCAGGGTGATCGCCACCGCATCCTCATCGGCAACCTCTCCGGTGAGAACAGGAACATCCGTTTCTTCGTCATTAGTCAGATCGAAATCGCGGTCGGCATCCAGCACCACATGGACATGTTCCCCGTCCGCATGCGGCCAGGCCAGCAGGACGGTCCCATTCGGCAGGCGGCCGAGCCGGTAGCCGGCCGGCAGGCCCCCGGGCAGAGTCAGGTCCGGGTTGTCGGCCAGAGCCCGGGCCTGATCGCTCTCGAAATCGATCGCGCCGTCCAGCGGAACGCGTTCGTGGTGCTGCTCGGTCAAGGGAACGAAACGGACTCCGCGTTCCCGCTCGTCGTCGGAGAAATGCGCGGCCAGGAAGCGTTCCACGTTCTGGTAGTCGTTGGTGGCGTAGCGGGCGATACCCTCCTCGTCGATGAGAACGTAGATGGGAAAGGACATGGCCCGCTCGGGCAGCCGTCCCAGCACCTGATACGACGGAATGAACTCCCCTTTCCCCTCGGCCACCTGGCGCCAGGTGAGATCGTACTCGTCGATAATCTGCCTGGCCTGCTCCAGGCGCCGCTCGTCATCGATATTGATCCCGATGGCGGCGAAGGGCCGGTCTGAATACCGCTCGACCATCTCGTTGATGGCCGGAAACTTGGCCACGCACGGCCCGCACCAGGCCGGCCAGAAATCCAGCAGCAAAACCTGTCCCCGGTAGTCGCTCAGACGGAAGATCTGACCCTCCAGATCGGTCATTTCCATCTCGGGAACCGCCTGGCCCAGGCCGATGCTCGGCAGATCGCTTTCGATGATCTCGATCCAGTTACCGTCCTCGGCGATCTCGTTGAATTCCCAGAGCCGACCGCCGATCTCGGCCAGTTCGAAGAGCCGGTAGTGATTCGCTGCACCGGGGATCTCCATCTGCTCCGTCAGCCCGATACTGACGCTGATGTTGACCGCGGTTTCCCTGTCAAAACGGCCCCGGACATCGCCATCGTCGAGTCTGACGGTGTATTCCCGGCCGTCGAGTTCGAAGGCCCCGGCGAACCGGTAGTCGGCACAGACCGTAATCGCATCCTCATCCCGGCCGTCCCGACCTTCACGCGTCATATAGCTGATGCGATAGGGAAGCTGTGCGGTGTGCGGTTCGGGTGTTTCATAGCTCCGGGTCACCCGAACGACAGTACCTTCCGCCCAGCTCTCCACGAGCGGCAGATCGAGAGCGGAATCGTCGGTCAGATCGTGATTGCAGTTGGCATCGAGGGTGAACCTGAGCCCCGGCTCCCCTGTTCGTTTCTGCACCAGTCCGAAAAAGGGGCCGGTGTGGCAGTAGACGACCGTGGTCCCGGGGGGAAGCGGCTCGGGTATGACGGGATGGTACCGGTCGATCTGCTCGGCCACTCGCTCTTCCTCGAAGGTGAAGCTGTAACCGACATAGCTCATCTCGCCGTCGATTCGTTCCAGAGCAATACGCAGAGCGGCAGACGCATCGTCGGGACGGGTACAGGCACCGCTGAACAGAGTGCCTATCAGCACGATCCAGGGAGACAGTCTCTGGCCGATTCCAGTGATCGATAGCATGGAGTACTCCTGGGAATGATTCGGCGATAGACAACCGGGCAATCACCGGCAGTGTATCGCAGAGGAGAAGAGTGCGTCGACTGTCACCGCCCTGCGGGTGGAGTGATTCCAGACAATCCGTTCGCTTTCATCTCTCCGACAGACGCCGCCGGGCCTCTTCGAGGGCCCGTTCGAGAGCTTCGTCGGCCGTAACCGCGATATGCGGTTCTATCCCGGTGCCCTCCCAGTTTGTGCCGGTCACAGGATTCACCGCCCGTCCGAAGGGCAGGGAAACGCTGATTGCAAAGCCCTCAAATTCGAAGATCGCCCCGGTCACCGGATGGGCTCCGCCCCGGGTCGTCTCGCCCACGAGCGTGGCCCGCTCCAGGTTCTTCATGTTGTAGGTGAATTCCTCGGCGGCCGAAAACGTCAGGCTGCTGGTCAGGATGTAGAGCGGGGTATCCGTCATCCGCGGTCCCGTCACGTGGGCATACGACCAGTACTGCTCCCACTCGTCGGTCTGCCGGATGTAGAAGCTGTTCAGATGCACCGGTTGGGCGAAAAAGTAGCTCGAAAGGAGCTGGATCATCGAGGGAGCACCACCCCCGTTCTCGCGCAGATCGATGATGATGGCGTCGGCGTTGGCCAGGAAGTTCATGGCCGCCACCGCCGTGGCCCCGGCCAGTTCTGCCTCGATGAAGTTGTTGAACTTCAGGTAACCGATATTCCCGGGCAGAATCTCGACCTTCTGGAAGCGGTAGTTCTCACGCCGCAGGCTTTCGTTGCGGCGACGGATTTGCTCCTCGACGGGAATCGGTTCGGCGCTCGCGGGCGCCGGCTGGCGCACGTTGACCCGCAGGTGCAGATCGTGGCTGATCGACTGCAGATCGGCGGTCAGCTGGCGGGTGAAATCCTGCGGAGCAGCATGATCGTCATACCCGCCGGCCGCGACGCGGGAGCGGATGAACCCGGCCATCTCCTCGGCGGTTTCGAGGAAGATGTAGGTCTGAATGAGCGACGCCGCGACCGAGTCCACAATGGCTGCCTGCAGGGCCGGACTCAGGCGATCGGGCACCTGCTGGGCCTGTAGATCCACCGGACAGACATTCACCAGTACCGCAACCGCAAGGGGGATCAGGACGGTTCCGGCTTTTGCGAAAAGACGGGGAAAGACAGCAGTACGCATCGGCAGTCCTTTTGGGATATCAGGTCATATTGATATCAGTTTGTCTCACGTACGGTACGCGGGCGCTCCTCATCCGGTTGCGATCTGTAGATGTCATCCGGTCACCGCTCATTCCACCCGCAGGTTGGCGGCGGGATCGGTTCGGATCACCTGTCGTCCGGGAAGACCGATTGCGAACACGGCGACCCCCAGGATCACGAAGCCGACCACGAGGAAAGTGAGCGGATCGAAGGGAGAGATGTCGTAGAGATGCTCCCGCAGGAACCGCACCATGAGCACGGTTCCCAGCAATCCGATGCCGAGGCCGATCAGAACGAGCAGCAGTCCCTCCTTCGCGAGCAGTCTGAGCAGGTCGCTCCGACTCGCTCCGAGAGCCTGCCGGACACCCATTTCGCGCGAACGGGCCCGGATCAGGCAAGTCACGACGCCGGAGACTCCCAGGCCGGCCAGGAAAAGTGCAAACCCCCCGAAGAGGGTCAGGAGCATCATGAGAAGGCGTTGATTGCCGATCGATCGGGCCACCAGCTGATCGAGTTCCACGAGGTTCGACATCGGCAGACGGGGATCGACCTCCACCAGAGCAGCCTGCAGAACCGGCGCCAGGATCACCGGCTCGACCTGCGTCCGGATCAGCAGGGCGACATCGGTCCAGGGCACCTGCCGGACCGGCAGATAGAACTGTCCCCGCAGCTCGGAATCAAGGGCAAAGTCTTTCAGATTCGAAACCACGCCGATGACCGTGAACCAGACCATCTCGGGATCGGCCGGATTGGAGAGCGTTATCCTCTTCCCGATGGGATCCTCACCGGGCCAGCACCGTTCGGCCAGCACATTATCCACGACTGTCACCGGCAGCGAATACGGATCATCAGAGACTTCGAAGAATCGTCCGGTCAGGACGGGAAAGTTCATGGCCCGGGGCAGATCGGGACTGGCGAGTCGCAACTCACCAACGGGCAGCACATCGAAATCCTGCCGGCCTGATTCCGCCGGAGCGGTCCCTTCGCAGCGGAACAGAGTCGAGAACATCTGGCCGCTGAAGGGGACGATCGAGGTCGTGGCGACGGCCTCGACACCGGGCAGTGAGGCCACGGCGGGCAGGAGCTCATCGAAGAAAGCACTCTGGGAGGGGGCATCGGGATAGGCCGCGGGGGGCAGTCTCAGGTGGACGGCCAGCAGATCGGAGGTCTCGAATCCGGGATCGACCCGCCGGAGCTGACCGAGCGACTGGATCATCAGCCCCGACCCGACCAGCAGGATGAGAGTGATGGCGAATTCGAGCGAGATCAGGACATTGCGATAACGGGCCCGACGGCGATCTGACACTGAGGCGAGACCCCCTTCGTTCAGGATCCGGGTGAGCCTCTCACTCCACACGTGCAGGACCGGTGTCAGTCCGAAGACTACTCCGACCAGCAGGGAGAGGATCATCGCCACCGTGAAGATCTCGAATCCAATGGTGGTCATGACGCTGACCAACACCACCGGTGCGACCCGCCTGATCACGTCGAAACAACCGAAAGCGACCGCGATACCGGCTGTCCCGCCGAGCAGGGAGAGAACCACGCCCTCGGTCACGAACTGTCGCACGAGCCGTGGGCGACCTGCCCCCAGGGCCTGCCTGATGGCAACCTCGCGACGCCGTTCCAGGGCACGGGCCAGAAGGAGTCCGGCCAGGTTGGTGCAGATGAGCAGCAGCACAAAGACACCGGCCGCACCCAGGATCAGCAGGGCCGAGCGATAGGGTCCCCGTAACCGATCGGTGAGAGTGGTGACCTCCAGGGTCCATTCCTCCGGGAAGAAACCTGGCCACTCCTCCCTGACGGTCAGCGCCAGCTCTCGCATCTCCCTGGCTGCGATCTCCGGTGTCACCCCCGGATTGAGTCGGGCGACGAGACGGTAGCGTCCCCAGATCCTGCGTTCAGGTGCGAAGTCCCCGGCCCCGAGCCTGAGCGGCACCCAGAATTCCCGTTGCGGTTCGAAGCAGTCGCTGAAGTCGGCCGGCATGATCCCCACGACAGTGTAAGAGTCGCCTTCAATCGTGAGAGTCTGTCCCAGGACAGCGGGATCACCACCCATCTGCCTGATCCAGAAACCATGACCCAGGATGATGGTTCCGGCCGCCTCCGGTTCGTGATCCTCGGACCGGAAGGTCCTTCCCATCAGTGGCGATGCTCCGAGGATTTCGAAGAAATCGCGGGATATCTGCGCCCCCACCCCCAGCACCGGTCCATCATTTCCAATCACGGGAGTGATCCACCGGTCACAGATCGCCGCCTGCCGGAAGCTCAGGGTCGTGGTGACGATATCATGCCAGGTGGGAACCGAAACCGGGGAGGTGTCCCTCCGCATCAGATAGCTGTGGTTCACTTCAACCAGTTCGTGCGGTTTCTCCCAGGGAAGAGGCTGCAGCAGAACGGCATTGAGCAGGCTGAAGATGGCCGAGTTGGCACCGATCCCGAGTCCGAGCGTCAGGACGATCAGGGCTATGAGCGCCGGGGTGCGACGGAAGGTGCGCAGGGCGAAGCGGATATCCCACCCGAAGTCGGCACAGAGCCCGCCCAGCCGCCCGCGGGAACGCAGGTACTGTTCGGTCCTGTCGAAACCTTCCTCCAGGATCGGGCCGAGACCGGGGCTTTCCCCCGCCGTCACCCGTTCGCTCAGCTCATCCCAGTCACCGACATAGGCATGGGCTTCGTTTCGGGCTTCTTCCTCGTCAGCACCCCTGTTCAGGGCTCGTTGATACGCCTCTTCGAGCTGGTCGCACAGATCGGCCACGATCTCGTCCTCGAACCGGCGCCGGCCGGAAGGCAGGTAGAGATGAGCGCGAACGTATTCTTCCCAGTTACCCATGGTTCAGATGACGATCAGATGCAGATCGTTTCCGGCCGGTCGCGGATCGGCTCCCCGATTCCGACGACGGGATACCCGGTCAACCGCGACTCAGGTCCAGGACCGCATCCATGGCGTTGGCGAATTCCTGCCACTGTTCCTGCTGTGAGGCCAGGGTTTTGCGCCCCTTGGCGGTCAGGGTGTAGAAACGACGACGGCGCTCGCCGGCTTTCTCGACCCAGCGTCCCTTGATCCAGCCCCGTTTCTCCATCCGGCGCAGAACGGGATAGATCGAGGAGAGATGGTAGGTGAGTTTCCCGCCGGTCCGCATCTCGATGAGCTTGCCGATATCGTACCCGTGGCGGTCCTGGTCGCTCACCAGATGGAGCAGGACCAGTTCCATACTGCCTTTCTTGAGGGTCGTTTGAAACACGGTCATCTCCCTGCATACATGGTGTCAGTACCTATCGTACTACAACATACGAAACATTTGAACCCCGGGGTCACCGCAATCTGCCGGGGTACGGGAGGCGAAAGGAAAAAACAAATCCGAAATTGATGACGTAGTATAAAGAGGGGTTTCAGTGAAACCCAATTAAAGGCCAGCCGGATCCCGCCCCCTCGCATCAATCACCGCGGGATCGATCCCCGGCATGCCGATCCCACCATTGACCCGGAGTCGGATCGATGAGTGATACCCCGCACAGTCAGACAAGCAATGCCTTTGTACACAATCTGTGGCGGGCGATGAGGTATCTCGTCCTCCTCATTTCCCTCGGCGCTCTCTTCCCTGTCACGGCCTGCAGCCAGAACGGTACCGGCGGCACTCAACCGTCTCAGGCTGCCGCAACCGGGCCGATCCTCTTCGGCGGTCCGGAGAACGATGACGGCGTGGCCGTGGTAGCGGCCGGAGACGGCGGCTGGTATGTGGTCGCCAACACTCATTCCTACGGGGCCGGGGGCGAGGATATCTGGCTGATCAAGACCGATTCCGGGTTCACTGC
>CAZNUA010000067.1:0-2784 GCA_964576115.1 uncultured Gemmatimonadota bacterium | reverse complement strand
ACGGGGCCGGGGGCGAGGATATCTGGCTGATCAAGACCGATTCCGGGTTCACTGCAGAGTGGGACAGAACCTTCGGCACCGCTACCGATGACCACGCCTGGAATGCCGTCTCCGACGGCGCCGGCGGGATCCTGATCGCCGGACACACCGGGACCTACGAATCGGCAACTGGTGACCTGATCTTCATCCGGGTCGACGCCCGCGGCGAAACGCTCTGGCATCACACCTACGCGATACCCGGCCGCCAGGGACGGGGTTATGTGCAGCGGGTGGGCGAGGATGGTTATGTGCTCTCAGGCTGGTCGAACGAACCCGGTGAACTCTCCGATTACATTCTGCTGCGCACCGATGCCGCAGGTGAAGAGCTCTGGCACCGCACCTACGGGGAAAACACCGGCCAGAACGGCGCTAATTCCGTCCGGGTTGCGCCCGGCGGCGGTTTCGCGATCTTCGGCGAAGGACTCTGGACCGGCGGTGAGGACTACGAGATCTGGCAGGGCATCCTCGTCAGAACGGATGCGGAAGGAACGGAACTCTGGCATCGTGAGTACGGCGGGGCAGGCGCCGAGGAAGGGTACGGCCTGGCCTTGACTCCCGATGACGGTTTCATCGTGGGCGGCTTCTCGAATTCCGACAATCGTCAGGGGGCCTACTGTGTGAAATGCGATGCCTCCGGGAACCAGCTCTGGTGGCAGCGGCTGGCACCCCCGTTCGTGGCCTTCTCGATCGAACCGGTACCGGGCGGATACCTGGTAGTGGGCCCGGGCGGTCTGGCCAGGATCGACGAAGAAGGCGAGACCCTCTGGGCCCGCCAGTATTCCAGCCCCAGCGAGGTCTTCTCGCTGGCTCTCAGGGACAATGGCGGAATAGTCATCGTCGGTTCGACCACAAACGGCAGCGCCGGAGGAAAGGACGTCGCCCTGCTGCTGACCGACGGGGAAGGGAATCCGCTGTGAGCATCATTCCTGTCGCATCAGCCCGATCGGTCTCTGTCAACGTGCTGGTGCCGATGGCAACCCTGCTGCTCGGGTGCATACCCATCATCGGTTGTTCCGGCGGAGCATCCAACGGTCCCCATACCAGTCACACCGCTGTGTCCTTTATCGATAGCGGACAGGATCTGGGTACAGCCATCAGTTGGAACGTCAGCCTGGGTGACGCCGACGGTGACGGCGACCTCGATCTCGTCGTCGCGAACAGCGGTTTCGGCACCAGCAAAGTCTGGCTGAATACGACCGGGGAGGGTTAATGCTGCTCGCCGATCTGCATCAGGATACCCGCCAGGCCTGGCGTGTCTTTCAATGAGCGATCTCTTGAACTTGAAAACCCGAATCCTCGGAGCATGGCCGATGGTGACAACGCTCGCAGTGCTGATCCTGTTCTCGTGTACCGTTCCGACGACCTCTGTTCCATCGGAGTTCACCCTAAACCAGTCGTTCTCGGGGAACTGGGCCCCCCGGGATCTGGCTCTGGGGGATCTGGATGGCGACGGGGATCTCGATGCAATCGTCGCCTGCCGTCAAGGTGACTCCTTTCTCCTCTGGAATAACGGTTCCGGTGAGTTTTCCCCACCCGATGAATCCCATGCATTCGGGGAATGTTGGTCGGTTGCTGCAGTTGAGATGACAGGTGATGGTGTGATCGATCTCATCTTCGCCACTTTCACCGGCGATATCAGGCTGTGGCGAAACGATGGAACGGGAAACTTTGAACTACTCCCGGCCCTCGCCACCAATGAACTGCACTCAATCGCATTTGCGACCGGCGATCTGGATGGCGACGGCGACAACGATCTCTTTCTCGGCCATTCGGATGACACCGAGCGGATCTGGTTCAACAATAGCGACGGTAGTTTTATAGGGAGCAGTCAGAACCTGGGTGACGACAGCGCTCTCCATATCAGCCTCGGCGACCTCGATGGTGATGGCGACCTGGACAGTGTTCTCGGCAATCCACCCGGGAAACCGAACCGTGTTTACCTGAATGACGGCAGCGGTCATTTCACGCTCCATGATCAAGCCCTGGGAGAGACGACCTCAACTCTTGCGATCGGAATCGAAGATTTCGACCACGATGGCGACCGGGACATCTTTCTTGGTTACCACGACGGCTCCGACACTGTCTGGCTCAATGACGGTACCGCCTCATTCACTCCCACCAACCAGCTCCTGAACGAAGGATGGAGCTACGGCGTTGAATGCGGTGACATGGATGACGATGGAGACTGCGATCTGGTCATTGCCGGGGGAAATGTTCCCGATGCGATCTGGTTCAACGATGGATATGCGCATTTCGCAATCGGTTCATTTCCCTTTGCAGGGAGCCAGGGCGCAGCGGTCGTGTTGGGAGATATCGACGGGGACGGTGACCTCGACATTCTTCTGGGCCACGACCCTGGAAGGAGCAACACGGGAACCCTCTACGTCTGGAGAAACAACCGATGAGAATGCCGAAAGCGATCCCGTTTCTGCTCGTCCTGCTCATCGTACTCCTGGCCGGTTGCCAGCCTGCCCAGGCAACGGACCAATCCGACGATCTCTGGACGTATCAGGTACCCGCCCGGATCGCCGGTGAATGGCCGGTCGGCACCCTCCGGGATGCTGCTATCGACCGGGCTCCGATCGACACCTTGATTGCGGGTGTTCTGTCAGGAGACTTCAGCGCCGTGCACAGCGTTCTCATCGCCCGCCACGGAGTGCTCGTGCTCGAGGAGTATTTCGCCGGGACCGACATCGATAAGGTCGCAAAAGACTTCTCACGCGATGTTCTCCATCAGGCCGCCTC
>CAZNUA010000066.1:0-15943 GCA_964576115.1 uncultured Gemmatimonadota bacterium | reverse complement strand
GACTCCCGGCACATCATCATCGGCAACGACGGCGGCCTCGACTGGACCCGGGACGGCGGCCGGACCTGGGTGGACATGCAGACGATCCCTCTGGCCCAGTACTACGAGATCAGCGCCGACGAACAGGAACCGTTCTACAAGGTTTACGGAGGGTTGCAGGACAACGGCACCTGGGTCGGGGCCAGCGGGAACTATTTCCGCATCGGTCTCACCAACCGTGACTGGATGACCATCTACGGCGGGGACGGCTTCTACTGCGTGCCTGAACCGGGCGATCCGACCGTCGTCTACGCCGAGTCGCAGAGCGGGAACCTGGGGCGGGTGGACATGACCACTCTGTCGCGTACCGGGATTCGGCCTCAGCCCCCGGAGGGGGATGATGAGCGCTACCGCTTCAACTGGAACAGTCCCCTCGAGATCAGCCCCCACAATCCGGCCCGTATCTACTACGGCGGCAACCGGCTCTTCATCAGCGATGATCGTGGCGACACCTGGGAGCGGACCGATGACCTGACCCGGCAGATCGATCGCGACGAGTTGGAGATCATGGGGGTCGTGAACCGTGAGATCACCCTGTCGCGCAACGACGGCATCTCGCGCTACGGAACCATCACCACCATCAGCGAATCGCCCCACACAGCCGGGATTCTCTGGATCGGGACCGACGACGGTAACCTGCAGCTCTCGCGCGACGCCGGCCGGACCTGGACCAACGTGATCGAGCGGGTGCCCGGGGTGCCCGAGCGCACCTATGTCACCCGTATAGAGGCCAGCCGCCACGAAGCCGGTCGGGCCTATGTGACCTTCGACGGTCACCGCAACGACGACTTCACTCCCTATGTCTTCGTCACCGAGGACTTCGGGCGTCGCTGGCGACCGCTCGCGGCGGGGATCCCGCAAGGGAGCAACGCCAACGTCATCCGCGAGCATCACCGCAATCCCGAGCTGCTCTTCCTGGGCACCGAGCGGGGCGCGTACTGGTCGTGCGACCGGGGCACGACCTGGAACCTCTTCGAGGGCGATCTGCCCCGGGTGCCGGTCGACGACATCTACGTTCACCCCATCCGCAACGACCTGATTGTCGGCACCCACGCTCGCGGCGCCTGGATCATGGACGATATCGGACCGCTCGAGGGGATGTCCGCCGAACTCCTCGCCGGATCCTACATGCGTCTCTTCCCGATGCGAACAGCCTGGCGGTTCGACCGGGCCAGCCACCTGCAGGACCAGGGGGACTTTCTGTTCCGAGCCCCCAACCCGCCCGACGGGGTGGTGATCTCCTACTGGCTGCCCGGCGAGCTGGGTGAGGACGAGCGTCTCGACATCACCGTCAGGGATGCCGACGGAGCGTTCGTGACCAACTTCGAGGGGACCGGTAAGCGGGGCCTGAACCGGGTGACCTGGGGTATGAGCCACACCCTGGAGGAGGCGGAGACCGGGACCGGCGGTTTCGGCCGGGGCGGTCCGGCCGCCGTGCCCGGCACCTACACCGTGCATCTCGTGATCGAGGATCTGAACGCGGGGCCGCAGAGCGGCTCCAGCCAGGTCGAACAGGGCGCGGTCCAGATCCGCATGGATCCCCGGCTCGAGGGCCGGTGGAACCTGCCCGACCTGGTCGTGCTGCGCGACGTTCAACTGGAAGCGATGCGGATGCTGGCCGATCTCTCCCCAGCCCGCGAGCGGCTGCAGGTGCTGCAGGAACGGGTGCGGGTCATCCGGGAGTTTCTCGACACCGCCACCGAGGTGCCCCCGGCCGCAACCGAGGCCCTGGCCGGTTTCCGCCGCGATCTTTCCGAACTGACCGGGGAGTACTTCGGGGGACGCAGCCGGTACGGACGGGGAGGGGACAGCGGCACCCTGGAGGATCGGATCATGGAGATCTACAGCGAAGCCGCCGGTACTCTGCAGGCCCCGGCCGGGATCATGGAACGGCTCCAGGCGCTCCGCCCGCAGATCGGCGAGGCTTTCGATCGCGTCAACGCCTTCCTGCAAACCCGCGTGCCCGAGGTCAACCGGGCTCTGGCGGCGGCGGGCATCACCTTCATCGAGGCGGGGGATGCGCTTCCGCCCCCGGGAAATAAATGATATACTTTCTCAACAAAGCAGCCGGACGGACCGGCCAGCAATGCACCTGCATGTAAAGGACGTCGACCATGGCTGAAGAAGAAGCAGTCGGATGCGCCCGCCCGACGGGAGGTCCGGTCGGCGAGGAAGTCGAGACTCCGGAGCAGGACACAGTCAAACCCGAGAAGAAGGAAGGGGGTGGTGGCTCCATGATCCGGGTCGGGCAGAAAGCCCCTGATTTCGTTGCTCCCGCCTATCACAAGGGGGAGTTCACCAGCGTCAAGCTATCAGATCACCTGGGCTCATGGATCGTCCTCTGCTTTTACCCGGGTGATTTCACCTTCGTCTGAGCTACCGAAGTGTCGGCGGTCGCCGACAATCACAACACATTCACCGAACTCGGTGCAACGGTTCTCTCGATGAGCGTGGACAGTGTCTTCGTTCACAAGATGTGGAACGATCACGAACTGTCGAAGATGGTCGAGGGGGGCGTTCCCTTCCCGATGCTGTCGGACGGCGGGGGCAAGGTCGGCAGCGTCTACGGCGTCTACGATCCCGAGGCAGGGGTCGAGACCCGGGGACGGTTCATCATCGATCCCGACGGGGTGGTGCAGGGCTTCGAAGTGCTGACCCCGCCGGTGGGGCGCAACGTTTCCGAGACCCTGCGCCAGATCCAGGCCTTCCAGCTGGTGCGTGAGAGCAAGGGGGGCGAGGCCACTCCCTCGGGCTGGAAGCCGGGGAAGATGACCCTGAAGCCCGGCCCCGATCTGGTCGGCAAGGTGTGGGAGGTCTGGACGACCGATATGGCGGGCGACTGAAGTCTGTCCGTCAGTCCGTTCCTTCCATCTGAGGATCCGGTGCCGGGCGACCCGACGGTTTCCCGGCACCGGTCCTCATTCCGGGTACCGGAGCCTTTCTCCGGATCCGCAGTGTGGCGGATGACATCGCCCGCCGGTTGGCAATAGAATGTCCCGGTGAGACTGGAGTTCGATTCCTTCACCTTCGCCGGGGGACTGTCATGCGCTGCACCACTCCGAGACTGATTCCGTTCGTTCTTCTTCTGATCTTTCCCCTTCTGAGCGTGAGTTCACCGGCCGCCGCGCAGTCGCGCCGGGAGGCCCGCCGGGCCGCGGCTGAAGCCACCGCCGCACGCGTCAACCCGGCCTTCTTCACCGGATTGGAATATCGCCTGGTCGGTCCCTCGCGGGGAGGCCGCAGCACGACCGTGACGGGGGTGCCTTCACGGCCGCAGACGTTTTACTTCGGGGCCGCCAGCGGGGGACTGTTCAAGACTACCGACGGCGGGGAGAGCTGGTTCCCGGTTACCGACGGGCAGGTGCCGCTCGGCTCGACCGGCTCGGTGGCGGTAGCTGATTCCGATCCCGACATCGTCTGGCTCGGTACCGGCTCGGACGGCCTGCGCTCCAATGTTTCGACCGGACGGGGAGTCTACTGCAGTCTCGACGGGGGCGGGACCTGGACCTTCCGCGGGTTGTATGACGTCGGCCAGATCGGGGCAATGCGCATCCACCCCACTGATCCCAACACGGTCTGGGTGGCCGCCAATGGCGATGCCTTCAAGCCGAGTCCCGAGCGGGGAGTCTACAAGACCGCCGATGGGGGAGAATCGTGGCGGCAGGTGCTGGCCATCTCCGACTCGGTGGGGTGCATGGATGTCGAGGTCCGGCCCGATGATCCCGACGTCGTCTATGCCTGGATGTCGCGGATCGAGCGCAAGCCGTGGACGATCATCAGCGGCTCGCGGATCGGGGGGTTTTACCGCAGCACAGACGGGGGCGAGACCTGGGAGCACATCACGGCCGGTCTGCCCGGCGAGCTGATCGGCAAGGGTAATCTGGCCGTCACGGCCGATGACCCCGACCGCATCTACGCCCTGATCGAAGCCAAGCCGGGGGGCGGGCTCTACCGCTCCGATGACGGCGGCACGACCTGGCAGCTGATCAACGACCAGGGTTCGATGATCCAGCGGCCTTTCTACTACACCACCCTGGGAGCCGATCCGACCGACGCCGACGTGGTCTATGCCGGCGCCGAAGGATTCTACAAATCCACCGACGGCGGGGTCACGATGCAACGCATGCGCACTCCGCACGGGGACAACCACGCCATCTGGGTCAGCCCCCGCGACGGGCAGACCATGATCCAGTCCAACGACGGGGGAGCCAACGTCTCCTACGACGGCGGGGCCACCTGGTCGACCCAATCGAACCAGCCCACCGCCGAGATCTACGGCGTCTGTGTGGACAATGCGTTCCCTTACAAGCTCTACGGCGCCCAGCAGGACAACTCGACGATCATCATCTCGAGCCTGGCCGATCCCTACGATCCGGATGACTTCCGCAGCGGCCCGGGCTGCGAGACCGGTCCGATCATGCCGCACCCGGAGGATCCGAACATCGTCTACGGTTCGTGCAAGGGTCTGTATGAACGCATGAACATGTCCACCGGACTGAGCTGGTCCTACCGGGTGGGGGCCGAATCGCTCTACGGCATGCCCCCCCGCGACCTGACCTGGCGGATCCAGCGGGTGGCCCCGATGGAGATCTCGCCCCACGATCCCTCGATCCTCTACTACGGCACGCAGTACGTACACCGCACCTACGACGAGGGCGTGAACTGGGAACAGATCAGTCCCGACCTGACCTGGAATCCGCCCGAACACCAGGGGGTGAGCGGCGAGCCGATCACCCGCGATATGACCGGCGAGGAGATCTACAGCACCCTCTACGCCATCCGCGAATCGCTCCTCGAACCGGGCGTGATCTGGGTCGGAGCCAACGACGGGCCTTTCCACATCACCCGCGACAACGGGCGGACCTGGCAGAACATCACCCCGCCCGATCTGGCTCCCGGCGGACGGGTGCAGTACCTCGAGCCCTCCCCGCACCGGCCGGGTTCGGCCTACTACGCCGTGCACCGCTACCTGCTCGGCGATTACAACCCCTACATCTACCGCACCGACGACTACGGGCAGAGCTGGACCCTGCTGACCGACGGCACCAACGGCATCCCGGCCGATTGGCCGACCCGGGTGGTACGCGAGGATCCCGGTCGTGAGGGTCTGCTGTATGCCGGCACCGAGTTCGGGCTCTTCATCTCCTTCGACAACGGCGCCCACTGGCAGCCCTTCCAGCTCAATCTGCCCGAAGTGCCGGTGACTGATATGAAGGTGCATCGCTGTGACCTGGTCATCGCCACCCAGGGACGCTCCTTCTGGATCCTCGACAACGTGAGTGCCCTGCGCCAGCTCGCACCCGACACCCCGATCGACGAGGTCCGCCTCTACGTCCCGCGTGTCGGCTACCGCACCTCGACCGGTGCCAATCTGCTCGGCCCGATGATCGAGTACTACCTGCCCGAGGGAACCGAAGGTCCGGTCACAATCGAAATTGCCGATGTCGCCGGCGAGGTGATGAACAGTTACACCGGCTCGGGGGGTAGCGGCGCCGGGGCCGCCGGGCAGGGGCGGGGCGGGGCCGATCGGGCCGCCATGATGATGCAGGCCAGCGGCCGCCGCGGGGGCTTCAGAATGCCACAGGTGACCGTGAATGCCGGGCACAACCGCTTCGTCTGGGATGTGCGTCACTCATCGGGCGTGACGGCACCCCCCGGCTACTACGAGGTGCGCATGACGGTGGGTGAAACGACTCTGACCGGGCAGATCACGGTGCGTATCGATCCGCGCTCGGCAGCCGACGGGATCAGGACCGCCGACCTGATCGAGCTCTTCGAGCACAACCTGCGCATGCGTGAGATGGTGGCCGAGGTCAACGCGCTGAGCGCCCGGGTGCGCGAGGCGATCGAGTCCCGGGAGGGAGCCACCGGGGCCGAAGCCGCCACCCGGCGCTCGCTCGAAGCGGTGGCGGCCCTGCTCGAAACCGAGCCGGTCCGTTACGGCAAACCGGGGCTGGCCTCGCAGATCAGTTACCTCTCCGGGGCCACCAGCCGGGGTGACATGAAGGTGAGCAGCGAGGTCACCTACCGCTACGCGATGCTCCGGCACGAACTGGACGATGTCCGGGCCGAGGTCGAACGCCTGCTGGGACCGGGAGGGTGGTAACTCAGAGCCATTTCTTCCGGCGGAAATAGACCACCATGACGCCGGCGAGTACGGCCATTACACCCAGGATGATGAAGTAGCCCGCCCGCCAGCCGAGTTCGGGCATGTAGGCGAAGTTCATACCGTAGATGCCGGCGATAAAGGTCAGCGGGATGAAGATCGTGGCGATGATGGTCAGGACCTTCATGACCTCGTTCATCCGGTTGCTGACGGTCGACAGGTAGAGGTCCTGCATCCCCGAGGCCATGTCGCGGAAAGTGTCGACGGTTTCGATCACGTGGTAGATGTGGTCGCGCACGTCGGTCAGGAAGGTACGCACTTCCTCACCGATCATATCTGTTTCGCTCGACTCGAGTTCCCGTAACGCCTCGCGCAGGGGCCAGATCTGCCGGCGCAGGAAGAGCAGTTCGTGCTTCAGGGCGTGGATGCGCCGCAGGGTCACCTCGTCCGGATCTTCCTCCAGTTCGTTCTCGAGGGCCTCGATCGTGCCGGCCGTATCATTCAACAGAACGAAGTAGTGGTCGACGATGGTATCGAGCAGGCGGTAACAGAGGTAGTCGGCCCCCAGGGAGCGTATCCGTCCCTTCCCCTGGCGCAGCCTGTCCCGGATCGGTCCGAAAAGGTCGCCGGGCATCTCCTGAAAAGAAAGCACCCAGTCCGGGCCCAGCAGCAGGCTGACGTGTTCGGCCTCGACATCGCCGGTTTCGTTCCGGTTGAGCATCTTGGTGACAATGAAGAGATAGTCATTGTGATCTTCGACCTTGGGACGCTGATCGACATGCAGGACGTCCTCGAGCACCAGGGGATGGATGTGGAGGCTTTCGCCGAGGATGCGAATGACCTCGACCTCGTGCAGGCCGTCGACGTTGATCCAGGTGACGGTCCCGTCGTCGAGATGGGGCAGGCACTCGGCTACATCGGAGACTTCGCGTTCCTCGTACCGCTCCCGGTCGTAGTCAATCAGTGTGATCCTGACGTGGTCGGCTTTCCGGTGACCGGTGTGCACCAGGGTGCCGGGGGGTGCCCCGGCCGGTTTGACCGGTTTGCGGAATAGTCTGAGCATCGCCGTCTCCTCTCCGATCGCGATCTCGTTGTCGGGCGGTCCGTGCTGTCTGTACTCTCACCCGGTCTCTGAAGCCTCCCGCGCCGGGGGGGGCAGATCCTTCTTGTAGACCACCGTCCGGTAGGGGAAGGGAATCTCGATCCCCTCGGCGTCGAACCGCTTCTTGACATGCTCGAGCATCCAGAAGCGCGTGTCCCAGGCCGTGTCCATGTTCGGGGTCCAGACATAGGCCCGCAGGCCGATCGAAAAATCGCCGTGGGAGATCACCCGCACCCGGGGCGTCTCGGCGCTCGCATCGCGGTACGGACAGCGTTCGGCCTCCTCGCGGATCAGACGCATGGCCAGATCGAGATCGGTATCGTAACTGACCCCGAACTCGACCCGGCAGAGGATGCGGGGGTCGATCAGGCTGTGGTTGAGCAGGTTGGCGTTGTCGATGTTCTTGTTGGGGATGACCAGCCGCTTGTTCTCCCAGGTGCGCACGATGGTGTGGCGCAGGGTCATGTCCTCGATGGTGCCGTACTCGCCCTCCAGGGTGACCTTGTCGCCGATCCGGAAGGGGCGGTAGACGGCCAGTCCGATTCCCGAGATCAGGTTGGCCAGGGTGCTCTGGGCTGCAAAACCCAGGACCAGGGCGGTGACCCCGGCACCGGCCAGGATGGTGCCCAGCAGGCCCTCGAGCCCGGGGATGAGACTGATGTAGACGATCAGGGCGGCGACGAAGACCAGCAGGGTCTTGAGCCTGACGGCATAGCGCAGGATCGTTTCGTCGACCTCACGTCCCAGGCGCTTCACCACCCACCGCGAGCGCTCGATAACGCGGGTCAGCAGGAACGAAACGAGCCATGCAATCAGGAAGACGAGGACCGCCAGCACCACTTTGCCGGCCAGCGTGTGGGCGTCCGTCAGGTTCTCCGGGGTCAGCCAGCTCCAGTCCATGCGGGCCTCCTTTCACCGCCCTCGATCCTATCCCGCCCGGCCCCGATACTCCAGGCCGATACCACGCCTCGGACGGGCCCGCCCGGATCCATCACGTCGTGAGAAAGACTCCTGGTACCGCGAGGGGGCTATACCGGCTCGAATCGGGCGGAGGGGGCCGGACGTCTGATCATTCAGCCTCCAGGGCCCGGACCGGATCGATCCGCGTGGCGCGCCGGGCGGGCAGCCAGCTGGCGACGAGGGCTATCAGGAGGAGCACGATGAGCGCACCGATCAGGGCCACCGGTTCGATCGGACTGATGCCGTAGAGCACGCCCGAGATCCCCATCGAGGCGAACAGACCGAGCAGGAGGCCGACCACGAGACCGATGACGGTGAGGATGATCCCCCGGCGCACAACGTACCGGACCACCTGCCCCGCCTGGGCTCCCAGTGCCAGCCGGATGCCGATCTCCCGGGTTTCCTGCGTGACCGAATAGGCGATGAGGCCGTACAGACCGAGGCTGGCGAGCAGGAGCGCCAGGACGGCGAAGCTGGTGACGGCATAGGCGATCAGCCGGGAGGGCATCAGGGCGAAACCCAGCTGGTCGTCCATCGTCTGCATGCTCGAGATCGGCAGGGTCGGATCGAGGTCGCGGATGATCTGCCGCACGACCCCGAAGAGCACCTCCGAGTCGCCTTCGGTGGCGACGTGCATGGTCATGTTGCCGCGATAGTGGCGGTTGAAGGGACGATAGAAATACGGCTGCGGATCCTCACCGATCGAGAAGTAGCGGCCGGTCGGTACCACCCCGACCACGACGTAGGGCGTGCCGTCCTCACCGCCGAGCCGGACGATCCGGTTGATCGGATCCTCACCCGGCCAGAACCGTTCGGCGAACTGTTCGTTGATGATCATGACCGGGCCGGAGTCGGGCGTGTCCTGCTCGGTGAATCCCCGCCCCCTGACGATCGGGATCCCCATCGCCTCGAAGTAGCCGACGTTTACCACGTTATGATTCACCGAGGGCTGGGTCGGCAGGGGCGATTCCCACCCTTCCGGCCAGACCCAGCTGGATGTGTTCGACAGCGACAACGGGACCAGCGTGGCCAGGCCGACCCCGTTGACCGCCGGATGAGCCTGCAGACGTTCTTCCAGATCCCGGTAGAAGGCTCTCCCCCGTGTCTCATCGTACCCCTGCAGATCGAGGTCGATGGTGGCCACGACCTGACCTCTGGCATCGAAGCCGGGATAGATGTTCTGGATCGCCCGGGCGCTCCTGATGACCAGGCCGGCTCCGATCAGCAGCGCCAGCGACAGGGCCACTTGACCGCCGACCAGGAGGCCCCGGAGACGGTGGGTTCGCCTCTCGACCGTGGCCCGGCCCGTCCTGAGGGCCGAGACCAGGTTGCCGCCCGAGACCTCCAGGGCGGGCATGAGACCGAAGATGACCCCGACCAGCAGAGAGACGAGCGGTGTGAACCAGATGGTGGCCGGGTTGAAGTCGGTGCTGAACTCAAACGGGATGTCCATCTGCGGCTGGACGCTGCCGGTCAGCGGGACGATCAACTGGCACAGCAGGAAGCCGATGACACCAGCCACGAGCGCCAGCAGGACGCTTTCGACCAGAACCTGCCTGATCAACTGCCTCCGATCGGCACCCAGGGCCAGACGCACCCCCATTTCCTTACGCCGCGCCATCGCCTTGGCCAGGAGCAGTCCGGCCACGTTGGCGCAGGTGAGCAGGAGCAGGAGGCCGACCAGGATAGAGAGCATGATCAGGGCTGCCTGAAACTGGCTCCGGACCACCGGGTGGACGTTCGATTGCCGCTCCGAGACAACGATCGCGCTCTTGCCGGTATTCTGTTCGGGCCAGGTCTCCCTGAGGTTGGCCATGAGGGCATCGATCTCGGCCTGGGCCTGCTTGATCGTGACTCCTTCCTTCAGTCGTGCGGTCACATTCTGTAGCCAGTGGCTGTCCCGGGAGTTGAATGGATCCCAGCCCGGCATGGCCTGCTCGTGCATCATCATCGGCACGTAGAGATCGGCCACCAGGCCGGTCATCCCGCCGTCGAAACCCTCCTCGACCACACCGATCACCGTGAAGGGATACCCGTTGAGGAAGACCTGCGAATCGACGATCCCCGGATCGCTGCCGAAGCGTCCCTGCCAGAGCCGGTAGGAGACGATCAGGACCGGATGAGTGCCGGGGGTCAGGTCCTCATCGGGAGCGAAATCCCGGCCGGCGACCATGTCGATTCCGAGAGTGGAGAAGAACGATCCGGTCACCATCTCGCCCCAGGTCCGCACCGCCTCGTCTCCCCGGGCCAGGTTGAAGGGCTGGATCGACTCGGTCGCGACGCTCTCGAACGAGGTGGTCTGATCGCGCACGTCCACGTAATCGAGCCAGGAGAAGGAGGAGTAGTCGGCAAACTGATCCTCGCTCTCCCACCGGGTGTAGATCCGGACGATCCGTTCCGGGTCGCGGATCTCGCTCGGAGGGGCGAGCATCCCCCGGGAAATGTCGAAGATAGCGGTATTGGCCCCGATTCCCAGCCCCAGGCAGAGCACGATGGCGACCGCGTAGCCGGGGTTCTTGCGTATCTGGCGCAGGGCGAAGCGGATATCTCTGAACAGCGCGTTCACGAGCACACTCCTGCAGGCCGGTTCATCATCCGGCCGGTTCTGGCTCCAGGAGCACCCGGTGGCTTTCGGGCGGAGTCGAGTGGGCTCCCGTCAGCGGCTTCTTCCCCACAGATAATAACACGCAGCTCGGGATCAATTGTTACTTGAGCACCGGACGGGCGGGAGCGATCCCGCTCAAGAATCCGATTCCCATTCAAGCAGCCGACGCTCCCCCTCAAGGGCCCGGATTCCGGTCACATCCTGACTGACCTCGAGGCAGCCGCGGTACTCACCTTCAGCGTCGCGCATGGCGAAGTAACGGATGTGAACGAAGCGGCCCTTCATCTGGATCCAGAACTCGGCCGTGTCCTGCTCCCCGGAGCGGAAGGCATCGAGGATGGCGTTGACCATGTGGACGCTGTCGGGGGGATGACAGTTCTGCACTGTGCGGCCGATCACGGCCGGGGTGCGGGTGAAGAGGCGGTCGGGTGAGTCGGAGTAGTACCGGACCTCGTCGTTCTCGTCCACGAAGGAGACATCCACCGGCAGGTGGGTGAGCAGCAGGTTGATCTGTTCCAGACTCAGCAGGCCGGTGTCGAGGGGCAGGGCGGCGGTCGGCTCGGCTTCAGAACCCTCGGCGGCCTGCCGCAGGACGGATTCGGGCGGGGTCCACTCGCTGCCTCGATCGACCAGGGCAAAACCGACCTCCTCCTCGCCGTCGTAGATCCGGGCCCAGTCGGCTACGTTCAGAATCTCCATCGCCATGGGGTGGAGGATGTTCTCCTCCTTGTAGATCATCTCGATGATCTGCTCCGTCACGGCGGGGCCGCGTCCGGCCAGGGTGGCGGCATCGCCGGCTTCGAAGGCGGACCGCAGTTCCTTGAGATCCCTGCGGATCTGGTCGTGGATCGCCCACATGACCTGCGGGGGGCCCGAGACCCCCTTCGATTCGAGCACGGGAAAGAGCTGGTTCTCCTTGCGCAGATAGTGCCGGTCGATCTGCCCGAGCGCCTCGAGCCGGGCGCCGAGTTCGTCGCGGACCGCCCCGAAGGCATCGGCCGAGGGTTCCTCGCCCAGCCCGGAGAGGATCCGGTTCAGGTCCTCGACCACCTGCCGGAGAGCGGCATTCTCGGCCTGGAAGGTGTGTACCGGATGCCCGGGTGGGGTTTCGACCTTCTCCTGCGCGTCGAGGGAATCGCGGAAGACGCGGACGTGCACGTCGCAGAGCCCCTGGACCTGTTCGGTGGGCAGTCCCTCGGAGATCAGCTGTTGTTCCATCCGGCTGATCTCGGTCGGGCTTACGTCGGCCAGCAGATCGGCGAAGCGACTCTTGAGCTCCTCGACCGCGGTGCCGGCGTGCAGATCGCGGATGATCCCCTTCAGGGTCTCGAGCCGGGCCGGGTCGATCTCATCCGGTTCCTGCTCGGGCTCATCGCCACCGCCGGCCGCGCTGTCAACCGGGGCAGGGCCAGCCGACCGGTCGCCGGGCTCGCCGCTCTGTACTGCGATCACTTCTGAAAGATCGGCCAGAAGGGTGTCGAGGGGGATCGCGGCCATTTCGGCGGCCATTTCGAGGGTGGCGACCCGGCCCAGAGTCTGGCGCAGGACCGGGCTCTTCAGCTTATCGAAAGCAGGGGCGTAATCAACTAGCCAATCGGTCAGGAAGGGGTGGGCTTCCAGCAGTTCGGCGAGTCTGGTCTGCGGCGTCAGTTCCATGGATCATTCTCCGGTTTCGATTGCCCTGAGCCGCGATCGGGGTGCGCGTCTCACGAACAGTCATCGCAGCCCGCTAATTCGGACTCCGTATATCCTCCCCGGATCAGTATCGGGGATTACGGGTTGCTCTGCAAGGAATAATTCAGTATTCTGACGATGAATTCCGAATTGTTCCTCGATGGTGGATCCGATCGCAGTTCGCGCCGGAGGCGATCGCGGTTCGTGGTGGGCCCGATCGCATTGCACATCAGAGGCGATCGCGGTTCACACCGGAAACGGTCGTGGTGCAAACCAGAGGCTGCGGTATCCGCCGGGGAGTGTTGTTCATGCTGAGGATATCGGAAGCCGCCAACCTGGGGGTGCACGCCCTGGCCTATATGGCAGCGGACAGCACCGGCCGGCATGTTCCGGTCACCGAGATAGCCCAGGTCCTGGGCTGCTCATCATCGCACCTGGCCAAGGTTCTCAGTGGGTTGGCCCGGCAGGGTCTGGTGATCTCCTCGCGCGGAGCTGCCGGTGGCTACCGGCTGGGGCACGAATCCACCCAGCTCAGTGTACTCGATGTGATCCGGGCTGTCGACGGTCCCCTCCCCGAACCGGCCTGCCTGCTGGGCCGGCCAGTCTGCCGGCCCGGCACCTGTATTTTCCGGGATCTGCATCGGGAACTGCAGGACCGGGTCACCGAATACCTGGGTCGAATACGGCTGGCCGATTTTCAGCTCAGGGATCTGCAGTACAGGCCTAGGAGCCTGTCGGAGTAAACCACCGGTTGCGGTCTGCGCTGGCATCCGGCCGACGGCGTTGGCTTTCACCGGATGTCCTCAACGTAGCACAGTGACTACGTTTCCGGGCCTCCGGCTCAGCCGCCTGGTCGGCCGGCGCCAGCCCAAACCTCACGATTGCCGGTTACTCCGACAGGCTCCTGGCGCAGGGATCGAACAGCGGTGATTCGATGTCAACACCTCCCGGCTGGGACAGGTTCACGAAGCGTTCCTGTCGTACCATTCCGGCAGCGGAGGTTCGTGGTCGGCAATCATCGGAACCCTCCTGTACCTTGCAGTGTGATTCGCGCGCAATGCCGGTAGTTGCTCGAGAACGGGCGGAATGCGCTCGAGAAGAAGACACTCAGACAGGAAGCGCATGGACGCGGGAACGCGATCGTGACGGGGCAGGAGCTGTTCGAAAAGGAATCGTATGCCGATCGAACTTGAGCCGGAAACAGGAAAGAAACTCGTCGCCTCGATCAAGCGCTATTTCGCCGAACACATGGAAGAAGAGATCGGCGATCTGAAGGCCGGATTGCTGCTGGATTTCTGTCTGCGGGAGATCGGACCATGTATCTACAACCAGGCGATCTCCGACGCGCAGGTCTTCATGCAGGAGAAGGTCGTCGATCTCGATATTTCGCTCTATGAACCGGAGTTCGGTTACTGGACAGACGCTCCGTAGCAGTCTCTGATCCGAAGCCGGATACTCCGGCGCTATGACCCCGGGTACGAGCCGCCAGCCGCTCCGAACACGCACGGGCTCTCTGATTTCAGATCGGGACGCAGATCGAAGGTGATGACACCGTAAAGGGGATCAGCAGGGTTTCGGATGACCCGGACACCCTCTTCCTGTTCGATCGTGCCCCGCCAGCGGGCCTGACGCTGGGCCGAGATGGTGGGCGGCACCAGGGTGATAGTCACGACAACGAGCAGAAGAAAAATCAACTCACGAGAGTCATATCGTCGAAGCGAACGCGCAGTCATGAACCATTTCATGAATCAGCTCCTGTTCAGACGGGCCAGGTAACTGATTCAACGAGAAGATCCCCGGTCAGTTTGAGTCTAATCTGATGGAGAAGGTGTCGAAGAAACACTGGCCAGATGTCCGGGATGCGATGAGGGGCATTTGGGACTTCAGCCGGAATCGGGCAGATGCTGAGAAACGGCTGGATAAGATGATCGAGGAGTG
This sequence comes from uncultured Gemmatimonadota bacterium, assembly GCA_964576115.1. Taxonomy (GTDB): domain Bacteria; phylum Blakebacterota; class Blakebacteria; order Blakebacterales; family Blakebacteraceae; genus CAYSYY01. The sequence goes on along the minus strand of CAZNUA010000066.1, from coordinate 1,519 downwards.
GGAGGCAAAGATCCCGGAGGCTGCCACCTGGCTCGATGAGAACGCCCGTGAGACACTGGCGGTTCTCGATTTTCCCAACTCCCACTGGGTGAGGCTCAGAACCTCCAACGGTCTGGAACGGATCATGCAGGAAGTCAAACGAAGGAGCCGGGTTGTCCGGATCTTCCCCACGCCCCAGAGCTGCAGGCGTCTGGCAACCGCACTCCTGAAGGAACTGCATGAAGACTGGGTGACGGGACGACGATATCTGTTGATGGAGGTGCTTGAACAACCGGAGACTGAAACAGTAGAATGTGTTAACTGACCCTCAGGGGCAGGATGGCTGTGAAACTTTTACAGAAGACTTGTTGCACAACTGGGTGTTGAAATATATGGATCAAATTCATTCTACATATTCCCCAATAGTTGTCAATTATTCCAGCTCTGGTTCACACATAGGCATTAGACTTCTCTGGTTCCACGCTCTTCAGATTTCATTTCTAATGGTTACTTGTTGTACAAATATTCATGAAGAACAACAGGAACATACCTTTGAAACAATGAATGAAGACGGAGTTATTGTTGCTACTACCTCTATGGTACCAAGATATAAAGATCAACTTTTCAATTTCATTGAAGAAGCCCAGTTGGTACAAGACGAGTTCAATCCGGAATCTTTAATCACTAGAGCATATACCTTCCATCGCGGAGATGATGGACAGTATTATGTGCCTGACACGGGAGCAGAGCGAATTGGCATCTTTGGTAAGGACGGTCAATTTATTAGGTGGATAGGGAAACAAGGTGATGGACCAGGAGAATTTAGATCGCTAGCCTCGATTTCCACGGACCCCCAAGCTGATAACAGTCGCGGCCCAGCGTAGGCGTGCGGCTTCCTTCTGTAGCGCATTCACGAGGAGTGGGCAGTTGTGACACGTTACAGATTGCCAGTACTTAAAATTGCCTGGCGTAATGTTATCTATTATGGTGCCACTTATAGCTCTTAACGATACAGTCTCGTAAACAGCGCGTAGGGCCTTAAAAAGCTAGCATATCCAGAAATAGTCACTATCGATAACGAGGTGCTTAGATTGTGTCGTATGTATGTGGTATCATATTGATGTGGATAACAGTAAGTGCAATAAGATAACGCCTGTGCATCCCGAGGGGCACTTCTTCCTCGCCCCAGAGAAGGTTACGCACCGCCAGTATGAAGCTCTGCGGGCGTATTTCGTCGAAGGACTCACCTCCGCCGAGGCAGCCGAGCGCTTCGGCTACGATCCCGGATACTTCCGGGTCCTCTGTCACCGCTTTCGCAATGAGAGCCAGCAGGCCGATCGATTCTTCAAAGACATCGTCCATGGACCGCAGGTCCCCCCGGTACGGGATCGGCTCCGGGAAAAGGTTGTCGCTCTGAGAAAGCAGAACCTCTCGGTCTACGATATTCGTCGGGAGCTCAGTCTCATGGGCGAAGACGTGAGCATCAACACCCTGACCGTGCTGTTGCGCGAAGAGGGATTCGCCCGTCTGCCCCGTCGCC
>CAZNUA010000065.1:0-16113 GCA_964576115.1 uncultured Gemmatimonadota bacterium | reverse complement strand
GCGGTCATCAGGATCGGCCGCATACGCCGTTTCGCCGCCACCCGGACCGCTTCGAACATCTCCAGCCCGCGGGTGCGCAGCTGTTCGACGTAGTCGATCAGTACGATACTGTTATTGACCACGATCCCGGCCAGGATGATGACCCCGATCAGCGAGATGACACTCAGAGAGGTGCCGGTCAGGAGAAGCACCCAGACCACCCCGATCAAAGCCAGGGGGATGGTGAAGATGATGATGAAGGGATCGAGCAGGCTCTCGAACTGGCTCGACATGACCATGTAGACCAGCAGCGAACCACCCAACAGGGCCACGAAGAGCCACATGAACGATTCCGCCATGTCCTCGGCCGCGCCGGTGACCGCCCACTGGTACCCCGCCGGCCAGTCGTACTCCTCCAGGATCTGATTCGTCTGGCGGGTGACCCGGCCCAGAGCCGCTCCCTCGACGTCGATATTCACATAGACCACCCGCTGCTCGTTCTTCCGGCTGATGGTGGTGGGGGCGCGCGAGGGCTCGAGCGAGACGAAGTCGGCCATCGGGATCTGCTGCCCCATCGGGGTCGAGATCGACAGGTTCTGGATCGCCGCGGCGGTGCTGCGGTGGGATTCGTCAGCCCGCACCAGCACCTCGTACTCGCGACTGCCTTCGGTGTACCAGGTCGCCACCGACCCCCGCAGGTAGGTGCTCAGGGTGCTGGTGACCAGGCTGCCCGAGAGGCCGAGCGAAGCCAGCTGGTCGCGGTCGATCACCACTTCGAGTTCGGGGCGCCCCTGCTCATAGGTGCTGTCGGCATCGAACACGTCGGGCAGAGCCCGGATCCGCTCGAGCAGATCCACGGCGATCCCCTGGCTCTGCTCCAGATCGTTCCCGAAGATCTCGACGATGATGTCCCCGCCGGTCATGAAATGCATGCCCATCTCCTGAACCGTGACCTTGGTGCCCGGTTCGTTCTCGAGCAGGGGCAGAACGGCGTTGCGGATCTCGACCGTGTCACGCTTGCGTTCGCCGATGTCGACCAGGTCGATCTCGAGCTGTCCCTGGTTGCTGGCGGTCGAACTGAAGCTGGCGAAACCCTCGCCCGGCCCATACGAGCTGGTGACGGCGTAAGCCTCGGGAACGGTGGCCATGGCGATGCGTTCGAGCCGGCCCATGGTCTCTTCCATCTCCTCGATCGAGGTGCCGGGCGCCCGCTCGACATTCAGGACGATCTGTTCGTCCTGCGATTCGGGTATCCACTCCTGATCGAGCAGCGCGACCAGGCCCATCGAGCCGAGGAAGATGAGGACGGTGACCACGATCGTGAGCCGGCGGTGGTGCAGAACCGCGTTGAGGGCACCGGCATAGAACCCTTCCAGACCAGCCAGGATCCGGCCGACCCGCTCATCGAGCCGGTTGACCCAGGGCCGGCGCGGCGGGCGCTCGCTCTCGGGGCGCAGCATGCGGCTGCCCATGAGCGGCACCAGGCTGACCGCCACGAAGAGACTGGCCGCCAGGGTCACACAGATCGTGATGGCCATATCCTTGAACATGACTCCCGCGATGCCGGGGACGAACAGGACGGGAAGGAAAACGCTGATGGTCGTCAGGGTCGAAGCCACGATGGCCATCAGGATCTCGCTCGGTCCGTTGACCGCCGCCTCCATCGGCGGCTGACCGTCCTCCATGAAGCGGACGGCGTTCTCGAGCACCACGATCGAATTATCCACCAGCATGCCGACCGCCAGAGCGATCCCCGCCAGGGTGAGGATGTTCAGGGTCAGGCCGAGCAGGTACATCACGAAGAGCCCGAAGAGGACGCTCAGCGGGATGCTCAGGGCCACGATCAGGCTGGCCCGGACATTGCGCAGGAAGAAGAGCAGGACCAGGGCGGCCATGAGGAAGGCCAGTATGGCTGTGTTGGCCAGGTTCCCGATCGAGCGTTCGATCATGCCCGACTGTTCGAAGATCACATCGAGGGCGACTCCCTCGGGGAGCATCTCGTTGATAGACGGCATCTGGCGCAACGACTCGCGGGCCACCTTCACGGTGTTGGCATCCGACTGCTTCATGATCACCATGAGGATCCCCGGGGCGCCGTTGATATGGGTGCCCGCGGTTTCGTCCTCGTACGTGTCGACCACGTCGGCGACATCCCGGACATACACCGGTCGCGCGCCGGCATAGCCGACGATCGTCTCGGCGATCTGCTCAACTTCGGTGTACTTGCCCTGGGTGTGCACGGCGTAGGTGATGAAGCCCTGGTCGAAGGTGCCCGAAGGCATCTGCACGTTCTCCATCCGGATCGCATTCACTATCTGCTGCACGCCTACACCGCGGGCGCGCATGCGGGTGGGGTCGAGACGGATCTGGATCTGCCGGTCGAGCCCGCCGGTGGTCGAGGCCATGGCCACGCCGGGGATCCGTTCGAGCAGAGGTTCGATCTGGTCTTTGGCCACGGCGCGCAGTTCGTGGATGGGGAGGTTCCCCGAGACACCCAGGAAGGCGATCGGCATCATGCTGGGATCAAAGGCCACCACCATAGGAGTGTTCATTTCCTGAGGCAGCATGCCGCTGAACATGTCGATGTTCTCGCGGATGTCCTGCTTGGCCTGATCCATGTCGGTGCCCCAGGCGAATTCCAGCATCAGGAACGAGACCCCCTGACGGGAATCGCTGGTGATGTTCTTGATCCCGCTGACCGAACTGACCGCCTCCTCGAGAGGCTGGGAGACGAGCTGTTCCATGTCTTCGGGGCTGGCCCCGGAATAGTCGGCGAAGATCACCGCCACCGGCATGGTGATGTCGGGGAAGAGGTCGATGGGCAGCAGCCGCATGCCCATGAAGCCGAAACCGGTAATGGCCACGAAGAGCATGCTGAAGGTGACGGCCCGCTTGACTGACAGGCGGGGGAGATTCATCGGGCACCTCCCTCCCGGCTGTTGCCCCGTTGGCCGCGGACCTCGACCCGCGTGCTGTCGGCCAGCTGGTACTTGCCGACCGTGACGACCTCAACACCGGGCTCGAGGCCGCGCACGACCTGCACCATATTTTCGTCCGAGACGCCGACCTCGATCGCCGTTTCGAGAGCGAGGCCGTCGACGATCCGGTAGACCCGGGCCGGGGATGTACGGACCGTGATCTCGGAGCCCGACTCACTTTCTATCCGGGCCGGGGCGATATACCGGTATTCATCCAGCAGGGCGTCGAGCGGGATCAGAAGGGTGTTCTCGACCCGGGCGGTGACCAGGCTCAGGTCGGCGAACATCCCGGCTTTGAGCCTCTCACCGGGATTGTCGACCCCCACCTCGATCTTCGTCATGCGGGTCATGGGATCGAGGACCGGTGCGATCCGGATGATCTCGCCGGTGAACACCTGCCCCGGATACGCCGAGACCGTGATGCGGGCCGGCATATCGAGACGGACCTGGCCGAGCTGCTCCTGCGAGACCTGGGCTTCGACTCGCACCGTGGACATGTTGACCAGGCGGAAGACGGGCATGCCGGGTCCGGCCATGTCCCCGGCTTCGAGATAGCGTTCGGCGATGATGCCCTCGAAGGGGGCCGTCACGAGCGTGTTCTGCGAGGACACCCGGGCCTGGGTCAGGGCGGCTTCAAGCTGCTCCACCTGGGCCTCCATGGCCTCCAGCTGGGTCCGCACTCCTTCCAGAGCCTGGTTCGAGGCGGCTCCGGCGGCGTGCAGATTCTGCGTGCGCTGATACTCGTCACGCAGATTATCGAGCGAAACGCGGGCCGCCCGCAGGCTGGCCTCGGTCGCCTCGACTCCGGCCTGAACGGCTTCGCTGCGCACCCGGGCCAGGATCTGTCCGGCCCGAACCCGGTCGCCGACATCGACGTGCACGTGGGTGAGCCGGTCGGGGATCTGGGCGAAGAGCCGCACCGAACGACCGGCTACGATGTCGCCGGAAAGATGGATGCTCTGCTCCAGCGAGCCGGTTTCGGTCACCGCAGCGTCTACGACCATGGCCCGATTCTCGTCCGCCTGCCGGGCTGGCGGCGCACAGGCCGTGAGCAGGGCGAGGAGGCCGACTGCAATCGACAGGGTGGGGGAAATGGTGCTGGGGGTGGTTTTCATTGCCGTGTCCTTCTGCGTTTCCTTCTGCATGAGAGTCGTCCTCTAGAGATCGATGGACTGGCCGATCGCTTTCTCGATCTGGGCCAGTGCGACCAGGTAATCGTAGAGCGACTGGTAGTAGTTCTGCCGGGCCATGGTCAGGGCGAGTTGGGAGTCCATGAGTTCGACACTCGTCATCATCTCGTTCTCGTACGAGACTTCGGCGATCGCCAGGGCCCGCTCGGCCACCCGGACATTATCGACCTGAGCCAGATAGGCTTCTTCGGCGGCGGTGAGGTTGCTGAAGGCGCTCTCGCATTCGGCTTCGACCGCCCGTGTCAGCGACCGCACCATGATCTGCGCCTGCTCGTGACCCGCCTGGGCCATGCGGATGCGGCTCCTGGCCTGGAAAGCGTCGAAGAGCGGTACCGCCACCACCAGGTTGGCCATGTAGCTGTCGTTGTAGCGTTCGGTCAGGGCGGTGTTGTCGGACCGGAACGACCAACTGCCGCTTACCAGCACCGAGGGCATCCGGCTGGCGCGGGCCATCCGGATACCCAGGTCGGCTCGGGTCAGGTTCAGCCGGGCGTTGTGCAGTTCGGTCCGGTTGGCGTAGGCGAGCTGCTTCATCTGCGCCAGATCCATCTCGAAGGGCGCATAGTGCAACTCACCCGCGACCCCGACCGCCTCGGCGGGTTCGAGTCCGAGCAGGAGATTCAGACCGATCCGGACCTGTTCGAGCATCGCTTCGGCCCGCACCACGCCCGGCTTCAGGTTGGCGACCTGGACCCGGGCTCGCAGCAGGTCGAACTCGCTCGCCGCTCCGTGCTCGTAGCGCTCGGCAGCGATCGTTTCCTGCCGTTCGGCCTGGGCCAGGGCATCGCGGGCCACCTGAACACCCTTCTCAGCCAGCAGTACGCCATAAAAAGCCTGGGTGACCTGCATCGTCACATCGCGTTGCATGGTTTCGAGCGAGTTCAGGGCCTGGTCCCGACCGGTCCGGGCATCTTGATACCCGGCCCGGATGGCCCCCCAGGAGTAGACCGGCAGGTTCAGATTGATGCCCCCCTGGTAATCCTGGGTGAAGTCGATTTTCAGCGTCGAGGGCATGCCGGGTGCCGGGAAGGGGTTGGGAATTTCCTGCACCTTTTCGGCGAAGTTCCAGAGGCCGTTGAAGCTGGCCGTGGGGAACATGCGTCCCAGAGCCCCCAGAACGGCGCCGTCGGCCGAGTTGAGCTGTTCGCGGGCGGCTTTGACGTTGGGGTTCTGCTCCAGCGCCAGATCGAGGGCGGCTTCGAGGGTCAGGGTTCTTTCGCCGCTGCTCTGGGCCGTTACGGGAACCTGCCCAATGGTCAGGGTCAGGGTGATGAGCCCGGCCCCGATGAACACCTGTCTGGTTGAAAATACCTGCACGTTGTTCCTCCTCTAGCCGGCCTGCTCGGGTGTGTACGTACCGGCCCCGAGTGCGCCCAGAACGAAATCGGTGATCTCGTCGGCATCGGGCGTGACGGGCCCGGCCTGGCCGGTAAAGAGTGTGTACTTGGTTTCGGAGGTGATGATGTTCAGCAGGATGAAGGCCGCTTTCTCGGGCTCGCACGGGCGGAAAACCCCTTCCGCCTGACCCATTTTCACGAAATCGGCCAGCAGCCGCACGAAGCCCATTATCTGCTCGCGCATCATCCGGCTCATGTCCTTGTGTGAGGCCAGGACGATCCGGTCCCCTTCAGCCATGACGATTTTGTGGATGTCGTGCCCTTTCTCGAAGACCTCGAGGAACCGGGTCACCAGAATGCGGGTTTTCTCCCGGATCGGTTCTTCCCCTTCCATGGCCTCGCGCATGCCGATATCGAGCTCCGACATGCCGAGCTCGATGAGACTGAAGAAGAGGTCCTGCTTGTTGGAGAAGTAGTTATAGAGGGTTCCTTTCGATACTCCCGCGGCATCGGCGATCGCTTCCATGGTCGTTCCGGCGTAGCCGCTCCGGGCGAACTCGGACATCGCCCGTTCGAGGATGTATCGGCGGTGCCACTCCCGCTCCTGACGTTTGCGTGTCATCTCAGGTGCCCTCTCCTGCTGTCGGGTCGTGCCGGGCAGCACGACGGGGTAATAATTAGGTATGCCTAATTATTACACTGTCAAGTCAAAAATATGACTGTCCGGTCAATATATTGACTCCCCAGTCACTTTCAACGTAAATCCTGAACTTTTGTTTCACTGTCCGGTGCGCAAATTCGCTCTTCGTCTGTTCGCTGTCGGGATCGCTATCCAGCGGACGGTTCTGCTCACGGTCGCCCTCACGACCCGACTCGTTGCCCGCAATACGGCTCCGGAGCGGATTTCTTCACTCCGCCAGCAGGTTGACCGCCTGCGGCGGCTGGCCTAAGGTCGTGTCTACCATGTCGGATGCGGAAGCAAGAGCGGCGGAACTGCGGGCGCGGGCTCTGGATATCTTCAGCGCGGCGGTGGAGAGCGTTCATCCCTGCCAGCTCATCGAGGAAGCCCTGACTTTACGGGGGACGATCCTCGAGGCCCGTGGCGTGAGCGGGCGCACGGTCGAAATAGACCTCAACGGTCTCGAGCGGATCGTGCTGGCCGGATTCGGCAAGGCTGTCGCACCCATGGCGGCCGCGGTGGAAGAACTGCTCGATGACCGTCTCGAGGGGGGAATCGTGGCGGTCAAGCACGGTCATGTCTGCCCCCTCGAAAAGGTCGATCTCATCGAGGCCGGGCACCCGGTTCCCGACGAGGGCAGCGTCGAAGCCGCCCAACGCATTCTGAGCCTGCTCGAGAGTCTGGGGGAGAAGGATCTGGCCCTGGTGCTCATTACCGGCGGTGGCAGCGCGGTTCTCGACGCCTATCCCGAGCCAATTACGCTGGCCGAAGCTCGAGAAACCTTCAGCATTCTGCTCGCCTCGGGGGCTCCCATCCAGGACGTCAATGCCGTCCGCAAGCATATCTCGCTGGTCAAGGGAGGGCGGCTCGCTCACGCTGCCTGTCCGGCCCGGGTGCTGACCCTGGTCTTGAGCGATGTCATCGGCGATCCGCTCTCGGTCATTGCCTCGGGGCCGACCGTGTCCGATCCGACGACATATGCCGACGCTCTGGCCGTGCTCGACCGTTTCGGCGTGCGCCCTCAGGTACCGGCCGGAGTACTGGCGCGGCTCGAGGCGGGGCAGAGGGGCGAGGTGCCCGAGACCGCCAAGGAGGACGATGAGGCCTGCCGTTTGACAGAAACCATCATCATCGGCAATCTCGAGCGGGCGGTGTCAGCGGCGGCCGAACGAGCCCGCCGGCACGGCTTCGAACCCAGGATTCTGACAACGGCGCAGGAAGGTGAAGCGGCCGAGGTGGGGCGCGAGTTGGCCCGCCTGGCTCTGGCGACCCGGCGGGGGGAGGGCCCGGTGTCACCTCCCTGCTGTCTGATTGCCGGCGGCGAGACGACAGTGACCATTTCCGGTGAAGTGGGACGGGGCGGACGCAACCAGGAGCTGGCTCTGGCCGCGGCCGCCGAGCTGACCGGCACACCGGGGGTGGCCGTGCTTTCGGCCGGCACCGACGGTACCGACGGACCGACCGATGCCGCCGGCGGTGTCGTCGACGGCTGGACCTGGCCGCGGGCCGAGGCGGCCGGGTTCCCGCCCGCCGAACATCTTGTGGGTCATGACGCCTACCCCCTGCTCGAAGCGACCGGGAACCTCATCCGGACCGGTCCCACCATGACCAACGTCATGGATCTCATCCTGCTCGTGGCCGAGCCCGATCCGGGGCTCGATACGGGATAGATAGAGGGAAAAGCATGGATCTGACTCTGACCGGAACCCTCGTGGAACGTTTCGTGGCGGCTCTGCTCATCGGGGTACTGATCGGCATGGAGCGGGAGTGGTCGGGGGGCGATCAGGACGAATCGGTTCCCTTCGCGGGGATCCGCACCTTTCCACTGATCGCCCTGGGAGGTTTCACGGCGGCCTTCGCGGCCGACTATGCGGCCTGGACCTTCGCGGCCGGTTTTATTTTTCTGGGCGCCCTGGCGGCGGTTTCTCATTTCGTGCGGGCCAGCCAGCTGGGGGAGACGGGCACCACCACTCCGGTCGCAGCCCTGGTCGTCTATGTGCTCGGCGGCCTGTGCTACTGGAACGAGCTGGCCCTGGCCGGAGCCACGGCCGTGATCGTGACCCTCATCCTGTCTCAGAAGTTCCGCCTGCACCGTTTCGTCAGCGTGCTCGAGGAAGGGGACCTGCAGGCCATTATCCTGCTGGGTCTGATAACGGTGGTCGCCCTGCCGATCCTGCCCAACCGCGATCTGGGCCCCGGCGGGCTGTTCAACCCGCGCGTGGCCTGGCTGATGGTCGTTTTCATCGCGTTGGTGTCCTTCGCCGGCTACGGCCTGAGTAAGATCCTGGGCAGCCGGGTGGGGATCATCTCGACCGGATTGCTGGGCGGTCTGGCCTCGAGCACGGCGGTGACCGTCAGTTTCACCCGCCGCTGCCGGGAGGAACCCGAACGCACTCCCTCGTACGCCACTGCCATCGCCCTGGCCACCACGACTCTCTATCCGCGAATCATACTGATCATCTGGGTCTGGTCGCCCGCCCTGCTGGCCGATCTCGCTCTTCCCTTCAGCGTGCTCTTCGCCGCCGGGGTCATCGGCTCGATCCTGCTCTGGCGCTCTCCGGCGGGACGGGAGAGAACGCCGCTCAAACTCTCGAACCCGCTCGATATCGGTTTCGCCCTGAAATTCGGACTGCTCTTCGCCCTGATCCTGGTGCTGGTTCGGGGGGCCTACGAACTGCTGGGGGCCGGGGGGGTGTATGTCACCGGTTTCCTGGCCGGTCTCGAGGGATTGGATGCGATTACCCTCTCGGTCGGCCGGCTGGTGCCCGATACCATCAACGCCGCGGTGGCTGCGACGGCTCTGCTGCTGGCCGTGCTGGCCAATACCCTGGTGAAGATGATCGTGGCTCGCAGCGGCGGACCGGGCAACCTTCATCGAAGTCTGTTGCCCTTCTTCGGAGCCCAGATCGTCCTGGCCGTCGTCTTTCTCATCATCGGGTTCTGAGGGGAGCAGGATCGTGGGCGGAGCGCGGGCGGAGCAGACAATTGAGCGACTCGCGTACTACCGGCACGTTGCTTCCCGGATGATGCCTTTCCTGCGCGACCATTCGGTCGTGGTGCATCGGGAGGACACCGGAGGGCTCTCTACCCCGGCGTTGGAGGATCCTGTATTCATTGCCGGTGAGGACGATCTGCTGATCCTGGTCGAGCAGGGTGCGGCCGGTTTTCAGATGGGGCTGCGCGCCCGCACCGGCGAGGTCTGGTTCGCTCTGGCCGTCACGGCGCCCGAGCTTCCCTTCGATGCGGTCCGGCTCACGGCGCTGAAACTGCTGCTCGTACTCGACGACCTGGATATCGCGTACCTGGTGCTTCTCGACGGCGACCGCTCGCTGATCGCGGTCTGGACCTGGGGTGCAGCCGATCCCGATGAACTGCCCGGGGGGCTGTGGGGTTTCGAGCGGACCGTGGCGGCCCGTCTGCGCGATCGGCTGGAGGACCGGTTCGCCGGCACCAGGGAACGGGATCGGATCGGCCGTTGGATCGGGTATGACGGACCGGTAACCCGCATGGGCGATGCCTTCAATGCCGGCGGGCAGATCGTCACCCTCGATACCGGACTGCTCGCTCCGACCGGTCTGATGCGGGTTCCCTACAGTCTGCATGAAGGCACCGGCCTGGCAGCCATACCACTGACACACTCCGATCTCTATACCCTGCGTCCCGAAGAGGCCGCCACCGCCGGGCGCGCGCGTCGCCTGCGACGCACGTTCGAGGTGCCGATCAATTTTCCGCGGGAAACGGGACGGATACTGGAGGTCTGAGCCGTATCTGCGAGGAAGGTGCGAACCGGGAAACCGGTATCATGTCACGGGCTGCGTGATAGGACCCTACAGCAGCAGCACGCCTTCGCGGCGCAGCAAATCCTGCTTCATTCTCAGGCCCCCACCGAAACCGACCAATTTTTCGTCGTGGCCGATGACCCGGTGACAGGGCACCACGATCCCGATCGGATTGGAGCCGACCGCGGTGCCGACCGCCCGCGATGACGAGGCCGATCGACGCAGTTTGCGGCTGATGGCGCCGTAGGTCGTCGTGGTACCGTAGGGGATACCCTGCAGGATCTTCCAGACCGCAAGCTGGAAGGGGGTACCGTAGAGATCGAGCGGGATCTCCTCGCGGGGTTCGCGGCCGGCGAAGTAATCCCGCAGCCACCGCTGCAGATCGCGAAATTGATTCTTGCTCTCGTAGATCTGCCAGCCGGGCAGGTAGCGATCGCGCCATGCCACCAGCTGGGATGGTCCCAGATCGAGCCGGGCCCGATTGGAGCGCGGCAACAGCAGGGTGGCGAGTCCCTGCGGGGTCCGCAGGCCCCACAACCGGCCATAAGGCGATTCGAATGAGGCAACGTGGACGCGATCCATGCGGCGACTCTACACCCGGGCCGCTGGGGGCGCCAAGAGGGTTCCGATCGCGGTTCGCTCCCTTTCTCACCGTCGGATTTCGGGGTCTCTGCGGGTCGGGATCGTCCTATTGTCTTGTGAGAGCAGAGGTGGGCAGACTACCCTACAGGTTCAGCTCGAAAGCCGCGGTCGGTCCCCCCCGAACCGGAGCGGTCGCAGCCTCGCTCGATCGATCGAAGGGAGCCACACCCCGATGCCCATGACATCATGCCCCCGTCTCCCCGTACGGCTCGCCCTCGTCGTTCTGATACTCCCCGCTCTGGGGGCCTGCAGCACCGGCACCACCTGGGAATCGGGCGAACTCGAGGTCGTCGAAGGTTTCCAGAATGCCGCCGGCTACTACATGCCCATGCGCAGTCCGGCCTCACCGCAGGGTGCCGGGCCGGTCGAAACCCTGACGGCCGAACCGCAATATGCCGGCCAACCCTGGTACGGCTCCTTCACTTTCGGGCAGGGCGAGGACAACGTTTTCGTCTATGCTCTGGACGAACCCGACGGCGGCCAGGCGCGGTTCTGGCTCGATGCCAACAACAACGAGGACCTGACCGACGACGGCGACGGCCGCTGGGAACAGTACTCGGAACGCACCAACATGACCCACTACACCGTCAGCGTTCCCTATCTTCTCGACGACGGTCCGACCGAAATCCCGGCGAGCTTCTTCTTCTACCGCTTCAACGGCGAGGATCCCACCCAGCGGGGAGTGCTCTTTGCGCGCAACTTCGCCCGGGTGGGCGAGGTCAGTCTGCGGGGAACGACCTACCGGATCGGTATCGCTGAGAACGACAACGACGGCCTGTTCAACCTGCGTGCGGCCGGGGACGACACTCTCGATCCACGCCTGGTCAGCCTGACCATCGATCTGAACGGGGACAACGAACTCGAGACCAGCTCCTCCTCGGCCGAGCACTTCCGTCTGGGCGAGCCGTTCAACGCCGGGGGAGAGAGCTATACCATCGCCGACATCTCGCTCCCCGGCGACCGGGTTACCTTCCGGGTCTCGGACGTCAGGGTCGAACCCAAGCCCTACATCGCCGTCGGTTACCCAGCTCCCGACTTCAGCCAGGAGGACTGCCGGGGGAACATGATCACTCTCTCGGAGTTTCTGCAGGACTACGAGGTGGTCCTGCTCGATTTCTGGGCCACCTGGTGCGGTCCCTGCCTGGACGAGATCCCCAACGTCCTGGCAGCCTATGAGACATTTGCCGATCAGGGATTCGGGATTCTGGGAGTGAGTCTCGATATGGCCCCTGATCCCGAGAACCCGCAATCCGGGCAAATGACGGCCGCGCAGGTGCGGACCTTCATGGACGAACGGGACATGATGTGGCCGACGACCTACGACGGCCTCTACTGGGAGAATGCGGTCTCGAACCTCTGGCGGGTGAGCGGGATCCCGGCGACCTATCTGATCGACCGCGAGGGGACGATCAGGTTCGTCAACGCCCGGGGCGAGAGACTGGAACCGGCCATCCGGGAGATTCTGGAAGGTCGCTAGGGTCATGTCAGGGCACCAGTCACAATGCCCGGCCCCGGAGCGAAGCCCGGCAACTCGAGGGGGATCGGGGCGTAAAACGAAAGAGAAGGAAGGGGACAGGGGACCACTGCGATGTTGACGATCCAGATCAGCCTGGTGGTGATCGCGGTCTGTACGGTTCTGCTCACCGTCGTACCGCTGCTCATTGCCTGGAAGCTCTATCAGGTAATGCGCACCGTTACGGCGGTGGTGAAGGATTTCCAGGAGCAGTTCCAGCCCCTGGCCGATGACGTCAAGGAGCTGGCCGAGCGGGCGACCGAGGTGGCCGAAGATGCTCTCGACCAGACCGAAGGGTTCGTCGAGGCCGTGGCGGGGGTGCGTGCAAAGGCCGAGCGTATGGGGCTGCTGGCCGAAGCTCTCGAAGAGGATCTGGAGCGGACTACGATCCGGATCTTCTCCGGCTTTGCCGCACTGGGCCGGTTCCTCAAGTCCCTCTTCAGGCGGGAAACGGACAGGAAAAAGTAAGCACGAGAGGAGGCCGGTGCGCAGCCGGCCGTTTCAGGAGGCGCGGTACGATGGCACGTAAAAAGCGCGGACGATTCGGATCCTTCATCTTCGGAGGTCTGGTCGGATTCATTTCCGGCCTCGCGTTCGCTCCCCGTTCGGGCGAGGAAACGCGCGAAATCTGGCTGGAGAAGAGCGAGGATCTCAGGGAGAAAATGGAAGAACTCAAAAAGAAGGCGCAGGATCTGCTCGACAAGCTCGAGGAAACCTGGGCCGATTCCGAAGACCTGCGCGAGCAGGCTTTCGAGAAGGCGGTCGAGTTCAAGATGAAGGCCGAGGAATTCGGCCGGAAGGCCTCGAGTGACGCCGAACATTTCGGGGAAGATATGAAAGAGAAGTTCGGCGATCTCGGCGACCGTCTCAAGGGGTTGAGCAGCGATATCGAGGAGGCCACAGCCGAGGCCGGCGATGAAGGTGCGATCAAGGCCGGAGCGGCCCTCTCGGCCCTGAAAGAGAAATTCAACGACGCCAGCAAGAGCTTCCGGGAAGCCATGAAGGCCAAGGAGGCCGAACTGCGGGCCCGGGTCGAGCAGAAGCAGGCCGAAAAGGCCGCTGCGGCCGAAGCCGAGACCGGCGATGAGGCAGCCGGAGGCGGTGAGGCGGAGGCGGAGCCGGCGGCCGGGAAGAAGACGGCGGCGAAGAAGACCGCCGCGAAAAAGGACAGCGGGACCGAATAGAAGTGGCGGAAGAGGCCTGGCACTACCGGGATGCTGAAGATCTCGCCGCCCGGTTCGATGACCTGACTGCCGTCTATGCGGAGCGCAACACCCGGGCGAACCGGCGCCAGCCGGTGGAACAGGAGGGGCGCCGGGAAGACTACCGTCTGCCCTATCAGCGTGACCGCGACCGCATCATCCACAGCCGGGCTTTCCGGCGGCTCAAGCACAAGACCCAGGTCTACGTCTCGATCGGCGGCGACCACTACCGTACCCGCCTGACCCATACCATCGAGGTTTCCCAGCTTGCCCGCACCATCGGCCGGGCGCTGGGCCTGAACGAAGATCTGGTCGAAGCCATCGCCCTGGGTCACGATCTGGGCCACACCCCGTTCGGGCATTCGGGCGAGAATGTGCTGGCCGCCATCATGAGCGGGGAGGACGATCTGGACGATCACGTCCGTCCCGAGGTCCGCTTTCGCCTGGGGGGCTTCAAGCACAATTACCAGAGCCTGCGGGTCGTCGACCAGCTCGAGACCCGCTACGACCGCCCCGGACTGAACCTGACCGACCAGGTCCGCGAGGGCATTCTCAAACACACCGGCTACTTCACCGACCGCATCCTCTGCGACGTGGACACCTCCGGCATCGACCTGGAGAGCGGCTGTCATCTCGAGGGCCAGGTCGTCTCGATCGCCGACGAGATCGCCCAGCAGACCCACGATCTCGAAGACGGCCTGCGCGAGGGTCAGGTGGAACTCGGCAAGGTCGAGGAACTCTCGATCAGCCGGGTCGTAATCAGGAACTTCCCTTCCTATTTCGATCAGCCCCGCTTCAGGCGCCAGAACCGGCTCATCCGCGGCCTGATCCATCTGCTGGTGACCAATACCATCGTCACGAGCCTGAAGCGGATCGGGAACTGGTGCGAAGAGAGGGGGGTCACCGGACCCGAGGAATTCGCCGCCGCCCGGGCGCACCTGCCGGGCGACCTGGTCCGGCTCGACGCCGGCCTGAGCGGCGAGTACGGCCAGCTGCGCCGCTTCGTGTACGACAACATCATCAACTGCTACAACGTCAGCCGCATGGACGGCAAATCCGAATACCTCATGCGCCGGCTCTTCAAAGCCTACATCAATCGCCCCCTGCAGCTGCCAGATTACGTTCTGCTCGGCTACGCCAAGCGCGAGAAGATCAAGTTCATGCGCGACCTGCCCCTGGAGAAGATCCCCGAAGAAGCCGCCCGCTACCGCACCACCGTTTCTTTCTACCGCACTCTCTGCGATTTCGTGGCCGGTATGACCGACAAGTTCGTCTTCGATGAATATGAGAAGCTCTACATCCCCGGCGAGCGGGTCTGAGCCGGCCGGTCCGGCCCGCTTCGCTCTGCAGACGACCATTCCCCCGGGTGCTGCCGGTGAACCGGTTTCCGCCGGGAAACAGGCCCGATGGTTCGTTCCCAACACAGCACTCCCGACTTGCAGGCGTGAGTGCCTGGCACGCTGCTTGACACCCCTCCTTCTGGCCGGTCTGCTCGCAACCGCCGCTCCGTCGGACGTCCGGGCCCAGGATGCCTGGTTCGGCCCCGACAAGCTGCTGCACTTCACCTGCAGCTTCATCATCACCAGTGCCGGCTACATCGTGGCCCGCGAGGGCTGGGAGTGGGAGCACGACCGGGCCCGGGCCTTCGGGGTGGGCATGGGAGCGGCGGCCGGCATCGGCAAGGAACTCTACGACGTCTTCATCAAGCGCACCTATGTCTCGGGCAAGGATCTGGTGTGGGACGGGATCGGCATCGGGGTGGGGGTGGTGACGGCCAACCTGCTCAGGGATTCTCTCGGACCTGATTCCGGGGGCGGGTACCGTTTCGTCGGGCTGCGGACCGCCGCCCGGCTGGATTGTTCCCGGCTGACCCGGGAGGCTATACTGCAGGGGATGGCACGGTCCGCGATTGCGTTCCCGACCGCACCGGCCGCCGGGATCGCGATCGGGGCGCCACGGGGGGCCGCGATAGCCGTTGACACCGGGCTCCGCCCGTCTACTTTGAGGCTTCCGCGGGCCACGCGCCCGCCCGGTTCTTTCAGATTCGAGGGCGACTAGCTCAGCTGGTCAGAGCGCGGCGCTCACATCGCCGAGGTCGGGGGTTCAAGTCCCTCGTCGCCCACCATTTAACTGACGGCCCCGCAAGGTGTTACAATGAGTGCCCTGCGGGGCCGGATTAATATCAGACTCAAGGGGGATTATGTATGCACTCCTTTTTTCCTTTTCACTTCAGGGTTGTGCGGATCGGGTGGTTCGACAATCTGCGTGATTATTCTATCGGAGCACGGCATCCCATAATACGGCCTCCTCGCCTCCCGGACCGAGTTCAGCAAATACAAGGTGAGGCACATCCCCCACCATCGCCATAACCGCCAGTCGGATTGGATTGAACTGACTCCATCGATACAATCCACTGGCAATGGTATGTACTTCCCACTGGTATGATCGGCGACTGAGCCAAAGCAGCTCGTATCGGACTGCCCCGTGATATCGGGCAACCATCACATGGGGTGTCCCGTCGGGAGCAGTTACCACAGACAGATAGCGGTTCATCAAAGTATCTTCCGCTATAGGCAACCCTTCAGCTTCCCACTCATATCTAATTCCAACATCCTCCCACATGACCAGGACGTTCCGGCTGTAGTCGAATCCGATCACTTTTACGTTTTTAGATCCCGAGAGAGATAACTGAATAGGTACGCCCGCAAAAGATCCTTCGGGACCGTTCTCGACTGGATAAGCTCCCGTCCAAACACCAGAACTGAAGGATCGATACATTGATTCTGTGGTGAAACTATCACGATATAAGACATG
>CAZNUA010000064.1:0-16804 GCA_964576115.1 uncultured Gemmatimonadota bacterium | reverse complement strand
TGCGGTTCGATCCCCGTGCGCTCGACCGCGGGCCAGGGACGCGAAGATGCCGACCAGGCAGGTGAGCGCGAAAATGGTGAAACTGAGCCGGACCGCCTCGATGAAGGTGTCGTGGTAAGCGGGGGTGATCTGCACCCGGCCGACGATGACGGTCACCACGATGGTTGCCACTCCCATGCTCAGCAACTGGCCCACCAGGCGCATGGTGGCCACCGACCCCGAAGCGATCCCGTAATACCGCTTCTCGACCGAGCTCATGATGGCGTTGGTATTGGGACTGCTGAAGAAGGCGAAGCCGAGACCGAGCACGATCAGGATGCCGACGATCACTACCCGGGCGGTATCGGCGCCCAGGAAGGCGAAGAGTGCCAGACCGATCGTGGTCAGGGTCATGCCGGCCGAGGCCACCAGGCGGGGTTCGATGCGGTCCGAAAGTCGACCGGCGAAGGGGCTGATAATGGCTTGGGTGATCGGGGCGGCGATCAGGATCGCGCCCGCCCCCTGCGGGGTGAGACCGCCGATATACTGCAGGTACAGACTCATCAGGAAGGTCACCCCGAAAGTGGCGCTGTAGTTGAGCAGGGCGGCCAGGTTGGAAAAGGCGAAGACGCGGTTGCCGCGAAACAGACGCACCTCGAAGACCGGGTGCTCGACCCGCTGCTCCCAGACTACGAAGCCTGTCAGGCCGGCCAGCCCGGCTGCGATGAGCCAGGCGCAGCAGGCCCGCGGCAACAGAATGATGCCGTACATCAGGGCGATCAGGGAACCGGCGTAGATGAGCGCTCCGATCGTGTCGAACCGCTCCCCCTCTGCTTCGGCCCACTCGCCCTTCAGGCGGGTCAGGGTCACCCAGATGGTCACAACTCCCAGCGGCACCAGCACCACGAAGACACTGCGCCACGTGAAGTGCTGGACCAGCAGACCGCCGAGGAAAGGGCCGAGGCTGAGCCCGATATAGACGGCGGCGACCGAGATCCCCAGGGCCCGGCCGCGCTCGCCCGGACCGAAAACAGAGGTCAGGATGGCGACCCCGGTGGCGAAGATCATGGCGCTCCCGATCCCCTGCACCACCCGTCCGACGAGCAGGGCGGCGATCGAGGGGGCCAGGCTGCAGAACAGCGATGCCAGGGTGAAGACTCCGATCCCCCAGGCGAAGATACGTCGCCGGCCGTGGATGTCGGCCAGCCGTCCGAAGGGCACCAGCGAGACCGCTGCGGCCAGCAGATAGGCGGTGGCGATCCAGCTCAGGGTCACCGCGTCGGCCTCGAAGGCGGTGCCGATGGCGGGCAGGGCGATGTTGACTGAGGAGCCCACGAAGGGGGTCAGGAAAGAGCTCAGGACCGCGATCGAGAGGGCGGCGCGCTTGAGCGAGACGGTGTCGGTCGGGCGTGAGGTGTCGATCGGACTGCCGTTCAGTAGCGGAGCAGGCTGGCCGCCCAGGTGAAACCGGAGCCGAAAGCCACCAGGCAGACCAGATCGCCGCGCTCGATGATCCCGGCCTTGACCACCTCGCTCAGGGCGATGGGGATGCTCCCGGCGGTCGTGTTGCCGTAGCGGGCGATGTTGGAGTAGACCCGCTCGTCGGGTAGGCCGATGCGCTTGCGCAGGCCCTCGGTGATCCGCTCGTTGGCCTGGTGGGGAATGATCAGGGCCAGGTCCTCGGGGGTAAGGTTCTCGGCTGCCAGTGCCTCGAGAATCACGGCCGGGAATTTGGTGACGGCGTGTTTGAAGACCTCGCGACCCCGCATGCTCGGGTAGATCATATCGCTGTCAACCAGTTCGTGCGAGATGACCGGCTTCATCTTCGCCGAGGGGACCCGCATGCAGAGATCTTCGGCGTACCGCCCGTCGGAGTGCAGGTAGTGGGAGAGCAGGTGCGAACCGTCGGAACCGTCGGTGACCTCGAGGCAGACCGCCCCCCCCCCGTCGCCGAAGAGCACGGCGGTGTCGCGGCCGGCGGTCGACATGTTCAGACCGGTGGAGTGCACTTCGGCCCCCACCAGCAGGATGCGGTTGTACTGACCGCAGCGGATCAGGGCGTCGGCTACCGAGAGACCGTAGACGAAGCCACTGCACTGGTTGCGCACGTCGAGGGCGCCGACCTGGTCGATGCCGAGCAGGTTCTGCAGCAGTACCCCGTCGCCGGGGAAGTAGTAGTCGGGTGAGAGAGTGGCGAAGACGATGAATTCGATCTCGTCGGGCTGCCAGCCCGCTTCATCCAACGCCGCTAGGGCCGCCTGATGTCCCAGGTCGCTCGAGCCGGTGCCCGGTTCGACGAAGCGGCGCTCCCGGATACCGGTCCGCTCCCGGATCCACTCGTCGCTGGTGTCCATCAGTTTCTCGAGATCGAAGTTGGTGACTACGCGTTCGGGCACGTAGTGCCCGGTGCCGGCGATCTTCGTCAGGCGTGTGTTCATCATCTCCTCGCGGCGTCAGGGCCGATTCGCGCCCCGGGTATATCCCGGGACAGTCACTGAAATTGATGTACCCATTGTAGGGGATTCACCCTGGTCGTCAAAGGCGGCCTACCATGCCAGGGCTACGGCTTCGCGGCGGGGATCGGCTCCGGCGATATAGACGAGTCCGGCCGGCCGTTGCAGGATGACGATTCCCTGAGCACCGCCGAAGTCGGCTGAGAGCCCGGTTGTGAAAAGCCGGATCGCATGTCCCCGCGACTCGAGTTCGGAAATCGTTTCCAGACCGACGCCATCTTCCAGGCTCACCGAAACTCCGTCGTAAGACCTGAAGCGGGGTGCTTCGATGGCCGACTGGATGTTGAGCCCGAAGAGGTGCCAGGTGTTGATGACCTGTACCAGGGTCTGCGCCTGACCGTCACCGCCGGGAGTTGCCAGTCCGAGCACGGGGCGGCCGTCGCGCAGGATGAGGCTGGGGCAGAGGGTGTGGTAGGGACGCTGGCCTGCTGCGAGTTCGTTCGGGTGCCCGGCCTCGAGCGTGAAGAGCGCCCCCCGGTTCTGCAGAATGATGCCGGTTTCGCCGGCGACGACTCCGGAACCGAAGACATTGAACAGGCTCTGGATAAGGACCACGACATTGCCGTAGATGTCGGCGGCGGTGCAGACGGCGGTGTCGTTCGAGTCCGCACCCGGCCGGCCGGGATCTACTTCGACCGCGGCCCGGTCGGGATCGATGAGAGCGGCCCGCTCCCGGGCGTAAAATTTACTCAACAGGGAGTCGATCGGAGCGGCATAGCGGTCGGGATCGGCCACATGCGCGTCCCGGTCCGCGAAGGCCAGTTTCTTGGCCTCGATGAGGGTATGCAGGTAACCGGCGGTACCGGCGTCGGTCTCCGCGATGCCGGCCGTCTCGACCAGGTTCAGGAGCATCAGCAGAGCGATACCCTGAGTATTGGGGGGCAGGGTATAGACTTCGAGACCCCGGTAGGTGGTGCTGATCGGTTCGACCCAGGTGCTCTCATGAGCGGCCAGGTCGTCGGCCGTGATCGCGCCACCTTCGGCGGCGAAGAAGGCGGCCAGGGCCGCAGCGATGTCGCCGCGGTACAAAGCCTCACCCCCACTGCTGCCGATCTGGCGCAGGCTGGCGCCCAGCGCGGGCTGGACGCAGAGATCGCCGATCGTGAGCAGCTCTCCGTCCGGCATGAAGATCTCACTCAGGGCCGGAGTGCGTTCGATCAGGGCGCGGGCGGCGATCAGGTCGCGCTCGAGCTTCGGCGAGACGGGGAAACCCCCGAACGCCAGGGTTACCGCCGGCTGGAGCAGTTCGGCGAGCGAGCGGGTGCCGAAGCGGGAAACTGCGGCGGCCCAGGCGCTCACCGTCCCCGGTACGGTGACCGGCTCCAGGCCCCGGGTCGGCATGCGGGTCAGGCCGCGCCGGCGCAGTTCGGCGGCATCGGCCCCGCTACCTGCCCGACCCGAGCCGTTCAGACCATAGATCCGGTTATCGGTTGCCGAGTAGATGAGCATGAAGGTGTCGCCGCCGATGCCGTTCATATGGGGTCGTACGACCCCCAGCACGCCGGCCATGGCCACCGCCGCATCGACGGCGTTGTACCCGGCCCGCAGGACCTCAAAACCCACCTGGGCCGCCAGCGGGTGACCGGCTGTCACCGCGCCGTGGTTGCCCACCGCGGGCGGGCGCCACGGCATGGTACGCTGGACCTGGGCCGAGAGCCGGCCGGGGCCGGCGCACAGGAGGCTCGGCAGAAAAAAGAGCAGGAGTATGACGGTCGGGATGCGACGTCGCATCGGTTCAAACCTCCCGGTCGTCAGGGAACGAGAACGGCATCACCGGTGAGCTGGCTGTCTTTCATCATCAACAGGGCTTCGTTCACCTCGTCGAGAGCGAAGGTCCGGGTGTCGGTGGTGATGGGGATCTCAGCTGCATACCGGAGCAGTTCCTCGCCGTCGGTGCGTGTGGCATGGGCCACGCTGCGCAGCACTTTCGAATCCCACAAGTAGGGAAGGTACTCCATCTCGGGGATGGCGGTCATGTAGATACCGCCCAGGACCAGGGTGCCGCCGCGGTCGAGGGTCTGCAGAGCTTCGGGCACCAGCGTACCGGCTGGAGCGAACATGATCGAGGCGTCGAGCGGCCACGGCGGGCGTTCGGGGGGGGTGCCGATCCAGGCGGCACCCAGTTCCTCGGCGTGCTGTTTGTGATGTTCGGCCCGGGTGAAGACGGATACCTCGCAACCGAGATGGCGGGCCACCTGGATGATGACGTGAGCCGAGTTCCCGAAGCCGTACATACCCAGACGTTGCCCCGGAGCCGGTTCGGCCATCTTCAGACCGCGGTAGCCGACGATGCCGCCGCAGAGCAGTGGAGTGGCTTCGACGAAGCCGATCCCGTCGGGCAGGGCGTAGGCCCAGGCTTCGCCTATAACGGTATACTCGGCGTAGCCGCCGTCGACGTCCCAGCCGGTAAAACGGCCTTCCAGGCAGAGATTCTCGCGACCCGAGGAGCAGAAGCGGCACTGTCCGCAGGTCGAGTTCAACCAGGCGATCCCCACCCGATCTCCGATCGCGAATCGGCTCGTCTCCGGTCCCTGATGTTCGACCGTACCGGCAATCTGATGGCCGGGAATGATGGGGGAGCGGTGCAGTTCCAGGTCACCTTCGGCGGTATGCAGGTCGGTCCGGCACAGCCCGCAGGCCTCGACCTTGACCCGGATCTGTCCCGGCCCGGGTTCGGGAATCGGTACATCCTGAGCCGTCAGGGGACGTGCTTCGATCTCTTTCTGCTCGTGCAGAACCATGGCGCGCATCGGCTGCCTCCCGAGTGTATACAGGAATCCCGCACGGCAGGTTCCCGGGCCGGGATCCCCCTCGCAAAGGAAGGCCCCGCCGCCTGACGGCGACGGGGCTCTCAACGTGTTTAACTGGTGTCCGGTGTGAGAACCTTGTGGGCCCTCATGACCAGTTTCCCACTTTCACAGGCCAGGGTCAAGGCCCTCCTACCACGAGTGAAGGGTCTTCATGTAATTGGCCCGTTCGAAGGCCGCCGGGTCTGCGACCGTGGCGGCGTTCAGGCTGCCTTTGAGCTGGGCCACCGAGTCGTATTCCTTCTCCTCCATCCAGGCCTGCATGTCTTTGAGGATGGGGGTGAGTCCGGCGGTGCCGTTCTGCATGAGCACGGCGACGAGCTGCACGGCGTCAGCGCCGGCCAGCAGGAGTCGCAGAACGTCCTCGTGCGAGTGTACTCCCGAGGTGGCGGCCAGACTGGCCGATATATGACTGGAGAGAAGCGCTATCCAGCGCAGGGGCAGCCGGCTCGCGAAGGGGGTGGAGAGTACCAGGTCTGGTTCAACCTCGAGGGTTTCGAGATTGATGGTCGGCTGGTAGAATCGGTTGAAGAGTACCAGTCCGTCCGCTCCCTCTTCGTCGATCCGGGTGGCCAGATTAGCGATCGCCGAGAACCAGGGACTCAGTTTGACCGCGATCGGGATCGAGGTGGTGAGTTTGGTCTCGGCCAGTACGCCCAGATAGAGTTCCTCAACCGCTCCCGCGCTCATGGTGGGATCGGTGGGCAGGAAGTAGATATTCAGCTCCAGGGCGTCGGCTCCCGCCTCCTGCATGAGGCGGCTGTAATCGGTCCAGCCCCCGGTGGTGATGCCGTTCAAGCTGGCGATGACGGGGATGTCGACCGCCTCTTTGACTGCCCGGATGTGCTCGAGGTAGGACTGCGGCCCGATGTAGGTGTCGTCGAAATCGGGGAAATAGGTCAGCGCCTCGGGGAAGGATTCGGTTCCCTCCGTCATGCGCGTGGTGAATTCCTCGCTCTCGCGGATAATCTGCTCCTGAAAGAGCGAGGGCAGTACGAGGGCGGCGGCGCCGGCGTCTTCGAGCTGCCGGCAGCCGTCGGGCTCGGCGGTCAGGGGCGAGGCCCCGACGACGAGCGGATTCTTCAGGGACAGTCCCAGATAGTCGGTACTCAGATCCATTGCACAACTCCCTCCCCGGTGGATCAGATCGTGATGGTATGCGGGTGACGACTCCCTTCCCGAAGTTTATTTCTCGCCGTTGTTCTCGAACGCCTCGAGGAGCTGCTGGTAGGCTTCCCAGCGATGGTCGGCATCGGCCTGGGCGGCCTCGAGCAGCATCTTGGCCCGCTCCGGCTTGGTCTTGGTGAGCACGCGGTAGCGGGTCTCCTTGTAGGCGTACTCCTCGATCGGGATCGAGGGGGCCTTCGAGTCGATGCTGAGCGGATTCTTGCCCTCCATGAGCAGGACCGGGTTGTACCGGTAGAGCGGCCAGTGACCCGAGGCGACGGCTTCCTTCTGGTGTGTCATACCCGTGGTCATGTCCACGCCGTGGGCGATGCAGTGGCAGTAAGCGATGATCAGGCTGGGACCATCGTAGGCGTCGGCTTCAAGGAAGGCCTTCAGACACTGGCTGTCGTTGGCGCCCATGGCGACCTGGGCCACGTAGATGTTCCCGTAGGTCATCGAGATACGGCCCAGGTCCTTCTTCGGCATGCCTTTGCCGGCGGCAGCGAACTTGGCCACCGCCGCGCGCGGGGTGGACTTCGACGCCTGACCGCCGGTGTTGGAGTAGACCTCTGTATCGAGCACCAGCACATTGACGTCGCGGCCGCAGGCCAGCACGTGGTCGAGACCGCCGTAGCCGATATCGTAGGCCCAGCCGTCGCCGCCCATGATCCAGACGCTCTTCTTGACCAGGAAGTCGGCGACCCCGAGCAGTTCGGCGGCCAGTGGATCGGTCTCTTGATCGAGCTTGTCCTTGAGCTCGCCGACCCGCCGGCGCTGCTCGCCGATCCCGCCCTCGGTGCTCTGATCGGCCTCGAGGATGGCGGTGGCCAGCTCGTCACCCAGGGTGCCGGCGAGCTTGCCGACCAGCTCGCGGGCGTACTCGCCCAGCTTGTCGGCGGCCAGCCGGAAGCCGAAACCGAACTCGGCGTTGTCCTCGAAGAGACTGTTCGACCAGGCCGGCCCGCGCCCCTCGGCGTTGGCGGCCCATGGCGTGGTGGGCAGGTTGCCGCAGTAGATGCTCGAGCAGCCGGTGGCGTTGGCGATCAGAGCCCGTTCGCCGAAGAGCTGGCTGAGCAGCTTCACGTACGGGGTCTCGCCGCAGCCCGCACAGGCACCCGAGAACTCGAAGAGCGGCTGCAGCAGCTGGCTCTCCTTGACGGTGCTGATCTTCAGGGCCGACCGGTCGTACTCGGGCAGGTCCAGGAAGAACTTCCAGTTCTCGACCTCGGCCTCGCGCAGCGGGGCCTGGGGCTCCATGTTGATCGCCTTGCGGCCCGCCACCTCCTTGTTCTTGGCCGGGCAGACCTCGACGCACGAACCGCAGCCGGTGCAGTCTTCGACCGCCACCTGCAGGGTGGTGACCCACCCCTCGGGCCAGTTCTTGCCGCTGGCGGCGGTGTGCTTGAAGGTCTCGGGTGCGTTCTCGAGCAGTTCGGGATCGTAGACCTTGCGGCGGATGGTGGCATGCGGGCAAACCATCACGCACTTGTTGCACTGGATGCAGACCTCGGGATCCCAGACCGGTACTTCCTGGGCGATGTTGCGCTTTTCCCACTGGGTGGTGGAGAGGGGATACGTACCGTCGGGCGGCAGTTTGCTGGTGGGCAGTTCGTCGCCCCGACCGGCGATGATCTCGGCCGTGACCTGCTGTACGAACTCCGGTGCTTCGACCGGTACGACAGGGGGTCGCTCGACGGTCGAAGTGACTTCGGTGCCGACCTCGATCCGGTGCAGGTTCTCCAGGGTGCGATCGACCGCGGCGTAGTTCTGCTGCACCACCGCGTCGCCCTTCAGGCCGTAGGTCTTCTTGATTGCTTCCTTGATCTTCGCGATTGCCTCCTCACGCGGCAGGATGCCCGAGATGGCGAAGAAACAGGTCTGCATGATGGTGTTGATGCGGGCTCCCATCTCGGCCTCGCGGGCCACCCGGTAGGCGTCGATCGCCCAGACCTCGATGTTCTTGGCGATGACCTGTTCCTGGGTCGAGCGGGGCAGGCTGGCCCAGACCTCTTCGGGGGGAGTGGTGGTGTTCAGGAGCAGGATCGCGCCCGGCACGGCCTTGTCGAGCGGCTCGAATTTCTCGAGAAACTGCTCCTGATGCACGGCCACGAAGTTGGCCGAGTGAATCAGGTAGGTGGAGTGAATCGGCTGCTTTCCGAAACGCAGGTGGCTGACCGTGCGCGAACCCGCCTTGCGCGAATCATAGACGAAATAGCCCTGGGCGTAGTTCTCGGTCTCCTCGCCGATGATCTTGATCGAATTCTTGTTCGCGCCGACCGTACCGTCGGCTCCCAGGCCGAAGAAGAGACCGCGGAAAACGTCGTCGGATTCGGTTGAGAAGGCAGGATCCCACGTCAGGCTGGTGTTGGTGACGTCGTCGTAGATGCCGATCGTGAAGTGGTTCTTCGGATCGTCGGACTTCAGCTCGTCGAAAACACCCTTGACCATGGCCGGGGTGAATTCCTTCGACGAGAGACCGTACCGGCCGCCGGTGATGATGGGAGCTTCATCGAAGGGTGCCAGGCCGCGGTGCATACCCTCGACCACGGCCGTCACCACGTCGGTGTACAGGGGCTCGCCGAGACTGCCCGGCTCCTTGGTGCGGTCGAGCACGGCGATCTTCTGCACCGTGGCGGGCAGGGCGGCCATGAAATGTTCGACCGAGAAGGGACGGTAGAGGTGCACCTTGACGACTCCGACCTTCTCGCCGGCGGTCTCGTTCAGGTAGCGGACGGTCTCGTCGGCGGTCTCGGCGCCGCTGGCCATGATCACCATCACCCGCTCGGCGTCCTCGGGTCCGACGTAGTCGAAGAGGTGATAGGAACGGCCGGTGAGTTCGGCGAAGCGGTCCATCGCCTGCTGCACGATCCCGGGGCATTTTTCGTACCAGGGATTGACCGTCTCGCGGGCCTGGAAAAAGACGTCGGGATTCTGAGCCGTACCGCGGATGAAGGGATTGTCGGGGTTCATGCGGCGGGCCTTGTGGGTGGCAACCGCCTCCATGTTGATCATAGCCCGGGCATCGTCATCGGTCAGGGCTTCGATCTTCATCACTTCGCTGCTGGTGCGGAAGCCGTCAAAGAAATGCACGATCGGCACCTGGGCCTCGAGGGTGGCGGCCGAAGCGATAAGGGCCAGGTCGTGCACCTCCTGAATGCTGCCCGAAGCAAGCAGGCCCCAGCCGGTGCTGCGGGCAGCCATCACGTCACTGTGGTCGCCGAAGATCGAGAGGGCCTGGGCAGCCACCGAGCGGGCCGACACATGGAAGACGGCGGGTGTGAGTTCGCCGGCGATCTTGAACATGTTCGGCAGCATCAGCAGCAGACCCTGCGAAGCCGTGAAGGTGGTGGTCAGGGCACCGCCCTGCAGGGCGCCGTGAACCGCTCCCGAAGCCCCGCCTTCGCTCTGCAACTCGACGACCAGCGGGACTGTTCCCCAGATATTCGTCTGCCCGTCGGCGGCCCAGGCATCGGCGAGCTCACCCATCGAAGAGGAGGGCGTGATGGGGTAAATGGCGACGACTTCGCTGACTTTGAAGGCCATGCGGGCAGCGGCTTCATTTCCATCGATGGTGACGATCGAGCGTGCGGAACTCATGGTGTGTCCTCCGAGGAATGAATTTCAGACTCAGTACTCTGAGAATCGTCAATAGCGCTCGAAAAAACAAGACCGGAGACGAACTGTTCCGGGAGAACGTCGTTTCTATTACGGTTCTACAAGCTGGTCTTCAGGCGGGTTTTCCCGGCGCTGATCAAATGAGGAACTGGACCGGCCGGTATCAGTTCCGGCAATAAGGAGCGCCGTAGCGGCGGGCGAGCTCGTCGAGGCGGGCGGTAAGAGACGCTCTCCCCAGCAAGCGTGCCGCTCCTGCCAGGCCGCCCCGGAAGGCCGGTCCGCCGAGCACGAAGACGTCGAGCACGAGCCAGCCCTCGGCGACCGGTTCGGCCACCTGCCCGTGCAGCCGTTCCATCTCGAGCCAGAGAGCGGCGATAACCTCTTCGATGAGTCCGGCTTCGTTCTTGTCCGTTGCCCGGTTCCCGGTCGGGGCCGTGCCGCCCTCGAGCGGTTCGGGGACCGGGCGTTGAGGCAGGTCGTCGAGCTGTGCGAGCCAGGGTTCGCCGAGCGCTTCGGCCAGGGCGAAGGGGCCGTATTTCATGCCCCATGCCTGGAGGATTTCGTCCACCCGGTCCTTCTCCCACCCTTCGGACCAGAGCCGGTCCCCCTCGCGCAGATAAGCCGCCAGCAGGGCCAGCCCAGGGCTGGTATCGATCGAGCGGGTGAACAGCGGGGTCATCCCCGCCGCGGCGATCAGGTGCCGGGCGGTGTCGGGAAACCCGGCTGGTTCGCCATCGCCCGCCCAGGCGATTTCGACGGTCGTCGGAGGCAAAGCCCGCGGCAGCCGCCGCAATACACCGCAACCCGGTCGGGCCGGAAGTCCGGTCCGCCGGTCGGCCTCGGCGGGCCAGGGGGCGGTCTCCATGATCCGGCGCAGCGAGGCGGTGAGTTCGGCGGGGGGGTCGAAGCCAGCGGCGAGATCACTCGGCTCGCCGCTCTCGGGGTCAGTTCCCCGCGGACGGCGCAGAGCCTGGCGGGCCCGCAGCAGGCCGAGCAGATGGGGATGTACTTCACCGGCCATCAGCTCGGCGATCATCTCCGCCTCGCGCTCCAGGCCCCGTTCCAGGGGGGTCTTCTCGGCCGCCAGGCCGATCGCCTCGATGGCCATTTCGGGGGCGGGGTAGTGACCGCCGGTCCGGCGGCGGGTCACCCGGGCATACCGCTCTCGAACCAGCCGGCGTCCTCGTCGGGTGCGTTCGAGCATCCAGTCGGTGGGGGTGAGCCGGGGGCGGGGTTCGAGCCGGGCCGCCCGCCCGGCCTGCAGGTCGTGCACCAGTTCGGTGGCGGTCTCGCGCAGCTGCCCGGGCGGCGCCAGCCGGTCCACCAGGCCTGTTTCCAGAGCTTTGCGGGCTCCGACCGGATTGCCGGTCAGAATCATGTTCAGAGCCGCCTGCTGGCCGACGATTCGGGGCAGGCGTTGGGTGCCGCCGTAGCCGGGGATGAGGCCGAGGTTGATTTCGGGCAGAGCGATGGCGGTGCTTGTGTCGTCGGTCGCCAGACGGGCGTGACAGGCCAGGATGAGTTCGGTTCCCCCGCCCAGGCAGCGTCCCGACACGGCCGCCACAACGGGGCAGGAGAGGCAGGCGATCCGCTCGTAGAGGAGCTGAACCGTGCGGGATGCGGCCCGGGCCTCTTCGGCCGTGCGTACTTCGGCCATCGCCTCGAGGTTGACACCGGCCTGAAAGTCGCCCTCACCGTCGGCCCGGAAGATGAGCCCGGCGGGGGGTTTGGATTCGGCGGCGGCGACGAGTTCTTCGAGGGCTGCAAGAACCCCGGCGGTCAGTAGAGGAGGCCGGCGCCCCTCGCCGTGGAAGACGGCTTCGATGAGACCGTCGGGATTGCGGATCGTTTCGAGAGACATGCCGGGATGTAAGCGGTCTGACCCCGGCCGGGTCAATGAGCTTCTGTCCAGACGATCCGGTAGCGGAAGGCGGCAAGTTCCGAGCGCGCGTCGAGCAGCCAGAGATCGCCCCGGGAATCGAAGGTCATCAGGGTCGGAGACGTGTCGAGCTCGATGGCGGAGAGCAGTTCCCCCCCCAGGGCGTAGACTTCGAGCCGGATCAGTCCGGAGTAATCCCCTTCGGCCTCTTTCTCCTCGGCCTCGCGCCGGGTCGTCAGCCGGGTGAGAGCCCAGATACGGCCGGCTGCATCAATAGCCAGATCGATTGTGATCGGATCGACATCGGGCCGAGCCATGACGCGTTCTATCGTGCCCTGGCCGCGGGCATCGGGCAGATTCTCGACCCGGGTGGTCATCTCCGGTTCTTTGGGGGTGAAGCCGAGCCGGCGGGTGATGATGCGTTCCAGGACTCCCTCTCCCGCATCGTAGACATGGATCTCGTTGAGATTCTCGAATCCGGCCACGAGGTACCCGTCGGGGTGCCAGGCCAGGGCGAAACGGTTCAGGATCATGGCGATCAGATCATTCTCGTGGGTCTTCGGTTCGCCCGCCCGAACCAGGATGTCACCCGACTCGTCGACCACCTCGATCAGGGCGGGATCCTCGCCGGCTCCGGGCGTGAGGGCGTTCAGGCGACCGTCGGGAGAGCGGCGGATCACGAACCGTCCACCGGCTCCGACACGCGCCTGGAGACCGTCGGCCATCCGGACCGGCGCCCCGGTCATCACTCCCGGGGCGATCGTTTCGCTGCGCAGGTACTCCCCGTCGGGGGTGAGAAAGGAGCGGCGCTGATTGCCGGGATCGAGAACGACGAGCAGGGAATCCCGGGCGAAGTAGCCCGCATTCGGCATCCTGAACTCTCCCGGGCCTTCCCCCTCAGAGCCGATCCGGCGTACGAAAGAGCCGTCGGGAGCGTAGACGTGCACGGCGCGGGTGCCCGTGTCCACGATGTAGAGCTTGTCGTCGGGGCCGGTGAAGAGGTCGACCGGGCGGTAGAGCAGGCTCTCTTCGGAGCCATCCTGTCCGGCCACGGCCTCACAAACGAGTTCGGGGCCCCGGCGCAGCGAACCCCGCAGGCCGTTCTCGATGACGGGCACGTCCGGCTGAGCCTGCAGAGCCGACGTGGGCAGGGAAATGACCGGGTGGATGGCGGTGACGAACACGATTGCCACACACCTTCTCAGGTTCAAGACGGGCATTTCATTCAGAGCTCCTTCCCACCGGTTCGGATGACCTTTCATCTGACTCCCTGACCGGGCAGGGGTTCCGGTCCATTCCGGCTTGCGAGCGGTGAACCGGAGTGGTTCTCTTCCCGGCATGGCGGAGGTGAAGAAAAAAGAGATCCTCGAACTCGAGATCGAACGGCTGGCTTTCGGCGGCCGGGGAGTGGGCCGCACCGCCGGCGGGTTCGTGGTCTTCGTCGAGGATGCCCTGCCGGGGCAACGGGTCGAAGCCTACATCTATAAGATCAAGTCCCGCTATGCCGAAGCCCGGATCGAAAAGGTCGTGCGTCCCTCACCCGATCAGGTCGAGTCCCGCTGTGTCCATTTCGGCCCCTGCGGGGGGTGCCGCCTGCAGCATCTGGATTATGAGGTCCAGGTCCGGATCAAAGGCGAGCAGGTGGCCGACGCGCTGACCCGGATCGGCCACTTTACCTTGCCCCCGGTCGAAGCGGCTCGTCCCAGCCCGCACCCCTGGGGCTACCGGAACAAGATGGAGTACTCCTTCGGGGATGCCCGCTGGCTCTCGCCCGACGAGATGGCCGATCCCGAGTCGGCCCCCGATCGCGATTTCACCCTCGGCCTGCACCCGCGTGGGCAGTGGTATCGCACCATTCAGCTCACCGAATGCCACCTGGCTCCGCCGCTCTCGGCAGCCATCATGACCCATGTGCGCGAGACCGCCCGGGCTTCGGGCCTGCCCGCTTACACCACCCGGACCCATACCGGCTTCTGGCGCTTTCTCACTGTCCGGGAAGGTCGGCGTACGGGACAGTGGATGGCGGATCTGATTACAGCCGGAGACGAGCGGGGCGAGAGGGCGGTGACGGAACTGGCACGCGGGCTGGTGGCCGCTTTCCCCGAACTGACCACCGTGACCCACACCGTCAACAGCGGCCGGGCTGCCGTGGCCACCGGTCAGAGCCTGCGGGTCGTGCACGGGCCCGGGTACATCGAAGAGGAAATCGGCGATCTGCGCTTCCGCCTTTCGCCCCGCTCGTTTTTCCAGACCAACACCGAGGGGGCCGAGGATCTCTATGCGGTCGCTCTCGATCTGGCGGACATCGGCGCACAGGATCTGGTCTGGGACCTCTACTCGGGCACCGGGACCATCGCCCTGTTGGCCGCCCGCAGGGCCGGCCGGGTGGTGGGACTCGAGATCGAACCGCAGGCGGTGGCCGACGCTCGGATCAATACCGAACGCAACGAGGTGCAAAACGTGGAATTCGTCGCGGGCAATGCCGTCGGGCTTCTGCGTTCCGGCGAGCTCGCCGGCGAACCCGCGGTGATCATCGTCGATCCTCCACGGGCCGGACTGCATCCCGAGGTCCGCAGCGTCCTGGTCGAACGGGCCGCCCCCCGGCTGGTCTATATTTCGTGCAATCCCACCACTCTGGCTTCGGATCTGAAGGAACTCTGCTCCGATCGCTATGAGTTGCGCACTGTCATTCCCCTCGACATGTTCCCTCATACTCCGCACGTCGAAAGCGTCAGTCTGCTCGTCCGGCGCTGAGCGCGGCTCACCCGGCCGGCGGGAATCACGGATCTGTTGAGGGGAGGCGGAAGAATGGTGCCAGACCGTGACATGACGGTGCCGTCCGGGGGCGAGGATGTGAAGCCGCCGCTGGAACTGACCCCGGCCGACATCGCCGCCCTGCCCGCTGACGGCGGGGAGAACTACAACCGGCTCGTTTTCGAAGCCAGTCCCTACCTGCTGCAGCACGCCGCCAATCCGGTCGACTGGTATCCCTGGGGGGAGGCGGCTTTCGAACGGGCCCGCGAGCTCGACCGGCCGATCTTTCTCTCGATCGGCTACGCCACCTGCCACTGGTGCCACGTCATGGAGCACGAATCCTTCGAAGATGCCGCGGTCGCCCGGCTGCTCAACGAGGCCTTTGTGGCCGTGAAGGTGGACCGCGAGGAGCGCCCCGATCTCGACCATCTCTACATGGCCGTGACCCAGGGGTTGACCGGGAGCGGGGGGTGGCCGATGACGGTCGTCCTGACCCCCGACCGGCGGCCCTTTTTCGCCGGCACGTACTTCCCCCGAACCACACGCCACGGGCGGACGGGAATGCTCGATCTGCTTCCGCAGCTGGCCGTGGCCTGGCGTCAGCGGCGCGCGGAGGTAGAGGAATCGGCCGCCAGGATCGTTTCCTGGCTCGAGAGCGGGAGCCGGAGCGATGACAAACCGGGGATCGGGGTTGTCGGCCCCGGTTCCGGCCCGGTGGGCGATGCCGGCGCGGCGGAGTCGGGTGAGGAGTTGTTTGAAGAAACGTACCGGCAGCTGGCGGCCCGTTTCGACCCCGCCGCGGGCGGCTTCGGTGCCGAGCCGAAGTTCCCCACGCCCCATACCCTCACCTTTCTGCTCCGGTATTGGTCCCGGACCGCAACCCCCGAGGCTCTCGATATGGTCGAGAGGACCCTGGAGCGGATGCACGCCGGGGGGATCCACGATCATGTCGGCGGCGGTTTCCACCGTTACTCGACCGATCGCATCTGGCTGGTGCCGCACTTCGAGAAGATGCTCTATGATCAGGCTCTTATCGCCCTGGCCGCACTCGACACCTTCCTGGCCACCGGCAACGATCTCTACGCCGATCTCGCCCGGGATATCTTCACCTATGTCCGACGCGATCTCTGGGCTCCCGAAGGCGGCTTCTATTCGGCCGAGGATGCCGACAGCGAGGGCGAGGAAGGACGCTTCTACGTCTGGTCGGCGCAGGAGATCGAAGCCGTGCTCGGTGACGGTGCCGGCCTTTTCCACGACGCCTACGGGATCGAAGAGAGAGGCAACTGGCGTGAAGAGGCCACCGGACTGCCGACCGGGAGCAATATCCTGCATCTGCGCCGAGCGCTCGCGGCGCTGGCCGCGGAACGGGGCAGGAGCGAAGTCGAGATTGCAACCGAGCTGGCCGGAGCGCGCGCCCGGCTGCTGGCGGTCCGCTCCGAAAGGGTGAGGCCCCTGCGCGACACCAAGATCCTGACCGACTGGAACGGACTCATGATCGCCGCTCTGGCCCGGGGCGGACGGGTTCTCGGAAACGGGGAACTGACCGCAGCCGCGGCCCGCGCGGCGGCGTTCGTCCGGGACAACCTGCGTACCACCGAGGGGCGCCTGCTCAAGCGCTGGCGAGGCACCGCCGGTCTGCGGGCCCATCTGGACGATTATGCTTTCATGCTCTTCGGTCTGCTCGAGCTGTATGCCTCGACCTTCGCGGTGGAGTATCTGCAGTGGGCGCTCGAACTGGCCGAGGAGACGATCGCACTCTTCCACGATCCCGCAGGGGGAGGTTTCTTTTTCGCCCCGGTCGACGCCGACGACCTGCTCGTGCGCCGCAAGGAAAGCTATGACGGCGCCCTGCCCTCGGGGAATGCCCTCGCCGCCCTGGCGCTGCTGCGGTTGGGACGGCTGACCGGACAGACCGGATTCGAAGAGATCGCGGTTCGGACGATCGGAGCCTTTTCGAGCGAGCTGCACTCGGCCCCGGCCGGTCACACCGCTCTGCTCTCGGCGCTCGACGAATATCTCGGACCCGCGCACGAGATCGTCATCGCCGGCCGGCCCGACGGCGAAGATACGCAGCGGTTCCTCACGGCACT
>CAZNUA010000063.1:0-17056 GCA_964576115.1 uncultured Gemmatimonadota bacterium | reverse complement strand
AGCCGGGGTTCACTCCCCGCAGCACTGCAGGATGACGATCGTGCGGTCGTCGGTATAGGCTGTGGAACCGGTACACCACTCATCCACCGCTCCCAGGATCTCCTTGACCAGATCATCGGAAGCGATCGATCCCTTCGAACCGACCAGATCCTTGACCCGGTCGTCGCCGAACATCTCTTCGGAAGCGTTGAAGGCCTCGGTGATGCCGTCACTCAGGACCATGA
The DNA here is from genome assembly GCA_964576115.1 of uncultured Gemmatimonadota bacterium. GTDB lineage: Bacteria > Blakebacterota > Blakebacteria > Blakebacterales > Blakebacteraceae > CAYSYY01. Next base: position 16,832 of record CAZNUA010000063.1, on the reverse strand, counting down.
GCCGGTCACCGGGAGCAAGGGTGGTGGTGGACGATTCATAGACGGCATCAGCCACGAAGCCGACCGGGATGCCGGTGGCCTCGAGTTCTTCGCAACTGCCCGAGTCGTGGAACAGGAAGGGGGGATTGTGCCCGGCGTTGACCCAGGAGAGAGTACGGCTGCCCGGATCCACGATCCCCAGAAACAGCGTGGCAAAGCGCGAGGTGTCGGTGGTGGAGCAGATGTGCTGGTTGATCTGAGCCACGATCTGCGCCGGATCGCCATCGGCAGCCACGCTCATGCGTAAAGCCGCCTGCAGGTTGCTCATCAGCAGGGCGGCCGGCATACCCGAACCGGAGACATCGCCCAGGGTCACCAGCGTGCGACCGTCGGGCAGACTGATCACATCGTAGTAGTCGCCCCCGATCCGGCTGGCCGGGGTGCAGCAGGCAGCGATCTCGAAACCCTCAACGGCGGGAATTTCGGACGGCAGGAACTTGCGCCAGACCTCTTCGGCCAACTGGCGCTCTTTCTCCATTGCCCGGCGCTCCATGGCTTCTTCGAGCAGACGGGCGTTTTCGATCAGGGAGCCGGCTTCTGAAGCCAGCAGGCCGGCCAGGGTGTTGTCATCATCCGTGAAGGAACGATCATCGGAACCGACCAGGATCAGCACACCGATCTTTTCGCCCCGGTAGTCGATCGGCACTGCCAGCAGACTCCCCACCCGCTCGTCCTTGCTCACGTCGGGAGGAAAGCGGGTGTCACCGGTCAGATCGTCCACCTGCAGGGTTTCGCCGCTGCCCATGACGAGGAAGAAAGCGGTGTTTTCGATCGTGCGCGGCACCGTACCCGCCCGGATACCGGAGCGGCGGATCATGGTATGAACCACATCCCCCTCTTCGGCCTTGAGCTTGATGGTACCCCAGCGAGCTCCAACCGCATCGACAATTTCGGTGACCAGCAGTTCGAGGAGCTCCTGCACTTCATAGGGACCGCGGGTGGCAGTCAGCACCCGGTTGAGGATGGCGATATGTTCGGGACTGGCTCCCGGCCCGATATCGGATCCGGCTTTGGATTCGACTTCTGTTTTCGCACCGGTCCCGGGATCGGGCCCGGTGTCCGGTTCTTCACCCTTCTTACGGCTGAATACGCTCATGGGAATCCTCTCACCCGGGCCGGCCAGGCTTTGGTCCGGGGCTCGCATGTCTCACATGTCTCGTGCTGAGGATTCTATCGGGCTCAGAGTTCGCGATGCAACTCCAGCCGGTCGGGGTGATCGGCGAACAGGGGCTTTTCACCCCTGGGGCGGGGACGGCGGCTGGAGGTACGGATGAGCTCCCTGAGATCGGGCTCGAAGAAAAACTCGCGTTCACCCAGAGCGGGCTCGAGATCGGTCAACCAGGTAGCTTCATCGTCGTAGTGAGCGAAGAAGGGACGTCTCTCCCACTCCGGCTTGCGGCCTCTGAGCAAATGCAGCACAAAGACCTTCTCGCCGTGGATATCGGCCGTGCCGGTCAAGAGTACCTTGCCCGGCATGGCGCTCATCACCGGGCCGCGCACCGTGCGGGCCAGACCGCTCAGGCGGCGGTAGGCACGCTTGTAGATGCGCAGCGCGCGGGCCAGCGGCACCTCGAAATATTCCTTCGGACCGGTGTCGCGTTCCACGAACATGTAATAAGGGATAATGCCCAGGGCGATCTGGGTCTTCCAGAGCCCGTGCCAGATCGAGGAGGAATCGTTGACGTGACGCACCAGCGGGCTCTGACTGCGCAGCACCCCGCCGGCATCCTGTATTCGCCGGACCGCTTCGCGGCTGATCCGGGTCGAGAGTTCGACCGGATGGGAGTAGTGAGCCATGATGGCCGGCAGTTTGCCGGCGGCCCGGATCTCCTCGAGCAGCCGCAGAAAGTCGTCGGCGTCGGCATCGGAAACGAAGCGGTGCGGCCAGTAAGCCACTGCCTTGGTACCGATGCGGATCTGGCGAATGTGCTCGAATCCGGGTTCGAGCAGGGGTTCGATGTAGTTGCGCAGCAGACGGGTCCGCATGGTCATCGGATCACCGCCGGTGAAGAGGATATCGCTGGCTTCGGTATGCTCGCGCAGGTAGGCGTGGAGCAGATCGGTTTCGTTACTGCGGAACTTGAGCTCTTCGATCCCGATGAACTGTGCCCACCGGAAGCAGTAGGTGCAGTAGGCGTGACAGGTCTGCCCCTGGGAAGGGAAGTAGAGGACGGTATCGCCGTACTTGTGCTGCATCCCCGGGATCGATTCACCCTGATATGAGGGCACGTTGTGCTGCCGCTGTCCGGCGGGATGGGGATTCATACGGTAGACGATATCCCGGGCTGCGGCCTTGATCTGCTTGGGATCGGCCTGCCTGGTCACCAGATCGGCCATACGCCGGAAATCATCGGGGTCGAGCATCCCGCGTTGCGGGAAGGTCAACTGATAGATCGGATCGTCGGGAATGTCGTCCCAGTTAATCAGTTCCTCGATCACGTAGTAGTTCGTGCGGAAGGGCAGGACAGCTGAAACCGCCAGCATCGCGATCCGATCTTCGCGGCTCAAGTGGCGGAATTGAGGCAGATCGGACAGGTCCTGCCGCCTCACAGCACGATATTTCTCGCGGGGGATCGAGGGTCTGACCTTCACCGGCGCCTCCTTTACCACAGAAAAAGAACGAGCCACGAGAAGAGCCCGGAGACTCCTCCGTGAGAAAACGCTGTCAGATACCGTCGATACGTGACGGAAAGACATCCAGCGAAGCGGCGTGATCCCGATCGGAGGCCGTGGGTTTGCGGCGTTTCGCACTGACCTCAGGCGAGCGGGATCGAATCGGCCGCACCCCTAAAATAGTCAATCCCGGCTCTGATCGCATCCATGAAATCCAATTCGATAATGTTATAAAGTATTATAACGACTATATAGAGCTTAATACTATTAATATGATATTTATAAAATCATATGGATGTAATAGGGAGGAATCGTGAACCGCCCTTGCACTCGCCGGTCCCGACGTCGAAGATAGGAGAAGCGTTCGGAGAGCCGGCCTGGACCGGTCCTGCTACGACCCGAACCCGGAAGGATGATGAAACGTGTTCCCCCACGGCTTGCGCTCCCCCACCCTGCATCTGCCCATTGCTCTGCTGCTGACTATTGCTCTGCTGCTGACCTGCGCCTGTGTCGGCCGGAAATCCGCCGAAACTGCGGCGGGTCAACCTCCGGCAGCCGAGCCGGCGTCGAGTGCGATCACTCTGCCCGGCCGCAGCGCCCTGGTCCTGCTCGGCACCGGCACCCCCAACGCCGAACCGGACCGGGCCGGACCGGCCTGCGCGGTGGTGGTGGACTCAACCGCATATATCGTGGATGCGGGTCCGGGGGTGATTCGCCGGGCCAATGCCGCCGCGCAGAGAGGAGTCACGGCGCTGGAGCCGGCCCGGCTCGACCGGCTCTTTCTGACTCACCTGCATTCCGATCACACCCTGGGGTATCCCGACCTGATCTTCACGGCCTGGACCCTGGGGCGCGAACACCCGCTCGAGGTCTGGGGACCGCCGGGTACGGCCGACATGACCGAGCACATTCTGGCCGCCTGGCACGAAGACGTCACGGTTCGGATCGAGGGATTGGAGCCCGCCAACCCCGGCGGCTGGCGGGTGCGGGTGCATGAGATCGAACCGGGAAGCATACCGGGTGTGATCTATCGCGACGAACTGGTGCAGGTGACGGCTTTCCCCGTCCGCCACGGCGCGTGGGAGCACGCCTTCGGTTTCCGCTTCGAAACCCCCGACCGGGTTTTCGTCATCTCAGGCGACACCGTACCGGTCGAGAGCCTGATCGCGCACGCCCGGGGATGCGACGTACTCCTGCACGAGGTGTACTCACACACGGGATTCGAGGCCCGCGCCCCGGAGTGGCAGCGCTATCATGCCGCCTCGCACACCTCGGGCCCCGAACTGGCCCGGATCGCCGGGCAGGTGCGTCCGGGCGTGCTGGTTCTGACCCACCAGCTGCTCTGGGGGGCCACCCCTGAAGAACTCGTGGCCGAGATCACGGCCCTGTATGACGGGCCCGTTTCCTACGGGCTGGACCTCGAGGTGTATTGAACCCCGGTCGATCGCTGCCACCCGGGCTGACATGACCGAGCTGTCCAGTCTGTTCTCTACCGCTGCGGCGGCTCGTACTGCCAGGTGCCCTCGCGCAACATGCGCAGGGCCTCATCCACGGCGGCCTTGAGTTCGCGGTCGAAACCCTCGAGTTCGTCCTGCGGGGTGTTTTCGACCCACACATCGGGCGGTACCCCGTAGTTCTCGAGATTGATGCCGTAGTTGTTGGGCTGAGTCGGATCCCAGGTCACCACCAGCGAACCGGGAGTGCGGATCGAGCCGCCGTTGAGGAGCCGGTAGGAACCGGTCGCGATCACCGCCCCGTAGGTGGGGGTGCCGACGATACTGCCCAGCTCCAGGTCGCGGAAGCCTTGAGGAGTGACCTCCGAATCCGAGGCCGAGCGCCAGTTGATGAGCATCACCTTCGGTCCGGCGATGGCCTGGCGCGGCCGGCGGCCCCACTCGCGGGCACCCCAGCGCGAGTTCCAGAACTCATAGGGGCGGCGCTCGAGGATGTCGAGGATCTGCTGGTCGGTGTTCCCCCCGCCGTTGTAGCGGATGTCGACGATGATCCCCTTCGCGTCCCAGTACTGGTTGATCTCGTTCTCGAACACCTGTAGCGAGGACTGGTTCATCGAGCGGATGTGCACGTACGCGATCTGACCGCCAGACCATTCCTCGACCATCTCGCGGCGGGTCTTGACCCACTCCTCGTACTGGATGTTTCGCACCGAACCCACCGTGCGGATACGCACCTCGCGCACGTCGGACCCGCGCGGCGAGCTCGAGACCGTGAAGGTCACATAGTCGTTCAGAGTGTGGTTGAGAATTGTCCAGTAATTCTCGGGCGGCCGGATGGCCTGGCCGTCAATGGCCAGAACGTAGTCGCCCACGTTCAGGTCGATCCACTCGTGATCGGCCGGGCCCTCACGGTAGATGTGAGTGATCCGGTAGGCCTGACCGGCCGGCTCCATTTCGAATCCCGGCAGAGTCGTCCGGTAGGTCGCGGGGGCCTCATAGCTGCTCGAACCGCGGCTCACCCCGGTGTGCGAGGCGTTCAGTTCCCCGATCATCTCATTGGCCACGTCGTTGAGGTCCTGGGTCATACCCACATAAGCCAGCAGGGGCTCGTACTTGTCGCGGATGGCGCGCCAGTCGCGGCCGTGCATGTTTTCGTCATAAAAGCGGTACTTCATGATCCGCCAGGCTTCGAAGAAGACCTGACGCCACTCGGCCGGCAGGTCGACCGTGACGGTGAAGGAGAAGTCGATCCGTTCCTTCTGCCGGTTCTGGAGCGGCATGTGGTAGATGTTGGATCCCTGCCGGTAGTACACGCTCCGGCGGTCGGCCGAAGGGGTAAGCCCCGAAAAGGAACCGTCGGTGACCTTGCGCCGCCCCTGGCCGTCGATGCCGATCGAGAACAGACCCCGGCCGCTGTCATCGCTCGAAACGAAGTAGATCGTTTCGCCATCGGCCGAAATGAAGAAGCTCGACACGCCATTCTCGCCCCGGGTGAGTTGGCGGGCCCGGCGGTCGATGCCTTCCAGATCGACCTGCAGAGGTTCGGGTTCGGGCTCGGCCTGTTCGGCTTCTTCGCCCCGGGCCTGCCGGTCGGTGCGCCCGCCGCTGCGCTCTTCGGAACCGCTGCGGCTCGTAGCCCCGCGCTCGCCCCCCCTGCCGGACTGTTCGGTCTCCCGGCGCTGGCGTACGAGTGGGTCGTCGGGATCTTCGGTCAGCCGAGCCAGGGAGACCGCAAAGAGGTGGTTCGTGCCCCCGTCGCGGTTGGAGGTGAAGACGAAGGTCTTGCCGTCGGGGGTCAGTTCACCCGCCGACTCCCGCCATGGATTGGGCGTCAGATCGAGCTCGCGCTCGTCGGCGAGGTTGTAGAGGTAGAGGTCGCTGTTTTGTTTCTCGTCACTGCGAGCGTAGATGAGCCACTCGTCATCGGGACTGAAGGCATCCAGCCCGAATCCCCCCGCCTCGTTGTAGACGATCTCGCGGCTGCGGCCGCGCTCGACATCGGTCACGAAGAGCCGGTTGGAACCGACCCAGGCCAGCCTGGTGGAATCGTGCGACCAGAGCAGACGGGATTTAAGCGACTCGTGATCCGAAACCTGCCGGTGTACGCCACTGGCGATTTCATACACCCAGATCTGTTCGTCATCGCCCCCCTCGTCGGAGACATAGGCAATAAAGTTGCCGTCGGGTGACCAGGTCTCGTAGCGGTCCCGCCACCCTGAAGAGGTAACCTGTTTCTTCTCACCCACCTCCTCGTCGGTCGGAACGATGTAGATCTCGCCGTGATAGTCCACGGCCAGGTAATCGTCATCGGGTGAAGGAGAAAAGCCGTCGGCTTCGTTCTCGGTCGAGAGGTATTCGACCAGGTTGTACTTGGGGTCGAAATCGAGCTCGATGGTGACCTTGCGGGGTTGACCGTCGGGCACCGAGAGGGTCCACAGCTCGAACTCGTTCTCGTAGATGATGGTACGCCCGTCAGGGCTGATCGAGGGGTACTGCACCCCGTCGGCACTGTGGTTGGTGACCTGCACGGGGATCCCGCCCCGGGGGGGTATCTTCCAGATATTGAAGATCCCGTCCCGCTCGCTCATGAAGTAAATCATCCCGTCGGCTCCCCACATCGGGTGAGCGTCCTGGGTGTGGGAGCGGAAATCGCGAATGTCGGCGTCTGTGAGCTGCAGGATATCTCCTCCGCCGACCGGCATGACCCAGATGTCGGTGTTGTTGTTGCCCCGGTACCCCTTGCGCCAGTAGGTGAAGCCATTGCGGTTGAAGGCCACCATCTCACCGTCGGGGCTGATCATCCCCGAGGCGCCCTTGTCCATGGGCAGGGGAACGGGCAGATCTCCCTCGACCGAAACGGTGTGGAGGGGAGTACCCCACGGACTGGCCCCCCGGCTGGTGCTGAAGAGGATCCGCTCCCCGTCGGGGGTGAAGTTGCAGATATTATCGTTGGTGGTGTTGAAGGTCAGCTGGCGTGGTACCCCGCCGGCGGCGGGGACGATCCAGATGTCGAAGTTCCCCATCCGGTTCGAGCTGAATGCGATCCATTGCCCGTCGGGTGAAAAACGCGGGTAGAAGTCCATGGCCACGTGGGCAGTCAGCCGGTAGGGATTCGATCCATCCTCATTCGCCACCCAGATATCACCATGGTAGCTGAAGGCGATCTTGCCCTGACAGATGTGCGGGTAGCGGGCGAACTTGATCGGATCGGCAGCTGCGTCGGTCGGCCAGACTGCGGTCAATCCCAGGGCCAGCATGACAGTCAGCACGGCGGCGAACCGCGCCGGTACGCGGGCGGTCGGGAACGGCAGGCGTGATGTTGAGGATGTACGGGATGGGAAGTAGGTGCGGGTCATCGGCTCAGCTCCGGATCGGGGTTGGCAATCATGTTTTCTATTCTGCCACCAGCGGGGCGGGAGTCAAGCTACAAGAATCGCGGGGGAACGGTTGTGCCACAGGCAGCGGTGGGTTCATAATGCGACCCATCAAGAAATCCTTCTCTGGAGGCAGCAATGAAGCGCTTCATCGTGACTTTCGTACTTGTCGCCCTGCTCGTCACCGTCAGCGCCCCCGTCACAGCGCAGACCCTGGCGGTCGACGATCCGGTCATCCGGGCGATCTGGACCGAGGCGACCGAAAACTCTCACTACGCCGACCTGGCCCACGAGCTGATCGATGTCATCGGCCCCCGTCTGACCGGCAGTCCGCAGGACACCCGCGCCCACGAGTGGGCCGTGGAACAGTTCCGCAGCTGGGGTATCGAAGCCGAAATGGAGCAGTGGGGAACGTGGCAGAGCTGGCAGCGCGGTATCTGCCATATCGACATGCTCGAGCCGTGGGTCAAGACCATGACCGGCCATCTCATGTCGTGGAGTCCCGCCCTGCGACGGGCGGTCGAAGCCGAGGTCGTGATCATCCCCGACGTAGCCGATCAGGCCGCCTTTCAGGCCTGGCTCCCCACGGTGAAAGACAAGTGGGTTCTGATCTCGTTCCCTGAACCGAGCGGCCGGCCCCACTCCACCTGGCAGACCAACGCCACCCGGGAGGATTACGAGGCCTTCATGGAAGAGCGCCAGGCTGCCCAGCAGGCCTTTACCGAGAACCTGCACCGGGCCGGCTTCGAGGGGCGCCGGCTCGATCAGGTCGTGGCCCGGGCCATGGAAGAGGCCGGAGCAGCCGGCGTGATCGGTATGGGTTGGGCGAACAACTGGCACACCTACCGGACCTTTACCACCTACACGACCGAGATCCCTGCCTTCATCATGAGCCTGGAGGATTACACCCTGCTGTACCGCCTGGCCGTGAGTGGACACACACCGACGCTCGAAATAGAGGCCGAGGCCGAGACGTTCGGCGAAAAGCCCACCTACAACACCGTGGCCATGATTCCGGGCACCGAGAAACCCGACGAATACGTCATCGTGATGGCGCATCTCGATACGTGGGACACCGCGACCGGGGGGGTCGACAACTCCTCGGGCAGCATTCTGGCGATGGAGACCCTGCGGGTGCTCAAAGAGGTATTTCCCGCTCCCAAACGGACCATCGTGGCCTGCCTGTGGGGCAGTGAGGAGCAGGGCCTGAACGGCTCAGCCTCTTTCGTTGAAGACCACCCCGAAATCGTGGCGGGCCTGCAGGCCGGCTTCAATTTCGACTCCGGGATCGGGCGGATCTCGCGGCTCTCGGATTCCGGTTTCATCGAGGCCGGACCCTTCCTGGCCCGCTGGATCGCCCGGTTGCCCACCGAGGTCGGCCGGCACATCACCCTGACCGTGCCGGGCTCACCCTCGAGCGGGGGCAGCGACCACGCCTCGTTCATCGCCGCCGGGGCGCCCTGTTTCGGGCTGGGAACCTCGAGCTGGGATTACGGCTACACCTGGCACACCCAGATCGACACCTACGACAAGCTTGTCTTCTGCGAGCTGATCAACGACGTCGTGGTCGAGGCCTGCCTGGCCTACCTGGCCTCTGAAGACGACCAGACGGTGCCGCGCACCAAGCGGGTTCTGCTCGACCGGGACGGCAATCCGCGCGAGTGGCCGAGCCCGCGCACGCCGACCCGCCGGGGAGGACCGGGATACAATTAGGGCACCAGGCGGGCCCGGCGGATGACGGGGTAGTCGGAGTAGTCGAGCCAGTAGGCCGATCCGCCGACGATGCAGTTGAGTCTGGCGGGGGAATCCACAAACCCCTGCCAGACCCCGTCGGGGCTGAAGAGATCGTAGCGGATCCATTCCGCCACGCCGTCTTCCGCCCCCGAGACGTCCATCCCTCCCGTTTGCGTGTTCATCGGACCTCCCGCCTCCGATCCGGCTCCCCAGGGGCCGGGGACCGGCAGATAACGCTCGACCCAGATCCGGCCCTCGTCATCGCCGAGAAAAGCAGCATAGACCGGTTTACGCGACGGATAGTCAGCCTGGTTCAACAGCGGGCGCCAGATCCCCGGATCAGGTCCGCCGTACCGTTCCAGGAAAGAAGCCTTGAAGGAGTCGATCTCGGCCGCGGTGACGGGAACGGGCTCCAGATCGAGTTCGATCCGCAGCCACTCTTCGGAGTCCAGATCGAAGGTGTCGATTCGGTAGGCGCTGCTCACCCCCCAGGCGAGCCACCTGTCGCCGGTGATGGCGTGGCAGTACTCGGCCGTGAAGGGCAGCGAAAAACCCCGCTGATCAGCACTGTACATCCCGAGCGGAGGTTTGCAGGACGGCATCTCGCGCACGATTTCGAGGTCTTCGGTCAGCACCGCCATGGTCGTGACCCGGGGCATGATCCAGTCTCCGGTCTGCCGGCGCCAGGTCCAGTTCGCAACCAGATGTTCCCGTCCGGGTAACCAGCATATCCGGTCCGCCGAAGTGCGCAGACGCTCGTCGGCGGCCAGAACGAAACTGAGGTCGAAGGAACGCAGGTATGTGCCGTCAGAGTCGAAGATCCGCAGCCAGGGATTGTCCTCGACTGTGATCATTCCCCCTGCCACCGGGTGAACATCGAACAGGCCCCACATCTGGCTGTGGAATTCCCCCGGGCCTTCGCCCCGGCGTCCGAAGGTCAGGCGGTGCGTTCCGTCCGGAGCGTAGACACGGACCTGTCCGGCGCGCTGGTCGGAGACATAGATGTTTCCCTCTCGATCGACATCGAGCGCCTGCGGACTCAGCAGGACGTATTCCTCGGGCCCCTCCTCGACGCCGATGGTCAGATCGGGTTCCAGGGTATAGGCCGGCGGCGGAAGCATGTCGGGCAAAGTGTTTCTCACCACGAGCGTATCGCCGACAGCAATACGCTCGACCTCAACGCCCGCAGCACCCGAGCCGCCGCCCGAACAGGCAGCCAGAGCGACAAAGGAGATCGCGAGGAGAAACACGCCAGAGCGATCAAAGAAGAAACGAAAGCACCCGAAAGTACGGAAGGAGGTTCGGTACACTGATTTCAGCATTGATCTTTTCCCGATAACGAATGCAGCCACGGCAGTCACAACGATGTCTTTATTCCTTATACTGGTTGAACTGATGGAGAGTTGATCGGAAGAAAAGCGAAATTCAGTCGTCGGCCGGCTCTTTATCCCGCAGGCGCCTGAAAAAGGCCCGCAACAGGTCGGCTGATTCGGCTTCGCAGATGCCGGTCACGACCTCGACCCGGTGATTCAGGCGCTCGTCGCGAACGATATCGTAGAGCGTGCCGCAGGCACCCGCTTTCGGATCGGGGGCGGCGTAGACCAGGGTCGGGATGCGGGCCTGAACGATGGCCCCGGCGCACATCGGGCAGGGCTCGAGGGTTACATACAGGGTACAGTCCTCCAGGCGCCAGTCTCCCAGCGTGTCCGAGGCCGCCCCGATGGCCAGGATCTCGGCGTGGGCGGTGGCGTCGGCCAGCCCCTCGGTGCGGTTGTGCCCGCGCCCGATGATCATCGAGTTGTGCACCACCACAGCTCCGATCGGCACCTCGCCCTCTTCGGCACCCCGTACCGCTTCGCGCAGGGCCATTTTCATCCAGTGCTCGTGATCGTCGGGACCGAGCAGGGTGAGGGAGTCTTCGCGGGGTGTGTCGGGCATACCGTTCTCGCCGTTTCTGTCGGTTGCGTCGGGCCAGCTGACCGGGTCGTCCGGGCCGCTGGAATCTGACCTGCCGAAAGAATGGCGGTCCCTTCTTCCGCTGTCACCCTATATTGCACCGGCGTCCGGGACCGGGCCGGCTCGCGGCGGAAATCCCATAACCGCCGGTGCGCTCGATCACCGACTCGTGCGGTCGTCCTCCCGGGATCATCGGCACCATCGGCAGAGAGGCAGACGGATGTCATCACCACCCGAGCCCGCATTCGCTCCGACCGACCCCGAGGCCGCGACCGAGATCGGCCGCCGGGTGACCGAGCTGATCGCCGGGTATATGGACCTGCAGGCCGAGCAGCGCGTCACCGATCCCACCCCGATCGCCGAACTGCGCGCCCTCTTCGATGAGCCCCTGCCCCGAACCCCCACCCCGGCCGCCGACCTGCTCGACCGCTTTGAACAGGACATCCTGCCGCACTGTACCGTCAGCACCAGTCCCCGTTACTTCGGCCTGCTCAATCCCGCCCCGGTCCCGCTCGGCATTTTCGCCGACGCTCTGGCCAGCGCCCTGAACCAGAACCAGGCCGCCGCCCATCACTCGCCCTCCGGCAGCGTGGTCGAGGAGACCGTGATCCGCTGGCTGGGTGAGGCCACCGGCTACGGCGCCGACTGCTGGGGTCATCTGACCAGCGGGGGGACGGCCGCCAACATGACCGGTGTCAAGCTGGCTCTGCACAGGGCTGCACCCGAGGTGCGCACCCGGGGCCTCCTGGCCGCCGGGCGGCAGTTCACTCTCTATGCCTCCGATCAGGCTCACTACAGCATCGAGCGGTCGGCCGACGTGCTCGGCCTGGGCCAGCAGGCAGTCCGCCTGATTCCGGCCGGAGCCGACGCCCGTCTCGACCCCGGCGATGCTGCGCGCGCGATCGAACGCGACCGCGCCGCGGGACTCGAACCGCTGGTCCTGGTCGGCATCGCAGGCACCACCGCGGCCGGTGCCATCGATCCCCTGCCTGAACTGGCCGATCTGGCCGAGCGCGAAGGGCTGTGGTTTCACATCGACGCCGCTTATGGCGGCGCCATGGCCCTGTGCCGCACCCACCCCGGTCGGCTGGCGGGTATCGAGCGGGCCGACTCGATCACCGTGGACGCCCACAAGTGGTTCAGCATCCCCTTCGTGGCGGGGGGTGTGCTCTTCCGCGACCGCAACCACGCCCTGGCCGCCTTCCGGCACGCGGCCACCTACATTCCGGCTTCCGAAGGGTCCGAGGTGCCCCCGACCGAATGGTACCAGGAAGGCCTGGCCGGCAGCCGCCGCTTCGACGCTCTCAAGGTCTGGATGACGCTCAAGCACGTGGGCAGTGACGCCTATTCGGATCTCGTGGACCGGCAGATGCGTCTGACCGAAATGACCGCCGACCGGCTGGCCCTGATGCCGGACATCCGGATCGCGGTCCCTCCCCAGACCGCGATCGTGACCTTCCGCTACGAACCGGCCGGGCTCAGCGCCCGTCTGGCCGCCGCCACCGCCAGGGAACGGGCCGGAGCGCGGGACGACGAGAGTGCGCAGATCGGGGACGAACTGGACACCGGCACCGTCCAGAGCATTCTGGCCGAACGCGACGAACTGCAGCAGCGGCTGGCGGCCCTGATCCAGGCCGAGGGCCGGTTCTGGATCTCCGCCGCCCCGATCCCCGGCGGTTCGGCCCTGCGCCTGAACGTGATCAGCCACTTCACCACCGAGGAAACGATCGAGGAGTTTCTGGCCTACCTGCCCGAGGCGATAAGCCGTTTTCCGAGCAACCAATCCCCCTGCTGAATCGTTCTAAGGAACAGAGACGCGACTCCGGCGTTTTACTGGCGGAGTCAATCGACGGAATGCCCGACCCGTGGAGTTCAGAAATGCCCGATAGCGAGCCTTTCCATATGACCGACGGACCGCCGGTCAGGCTCCACCGCGCTGAACAGCTGCTGCCCGTCGGATCCTCCCTGACCGAGATCACCAATCGGCATCTTCGCCTGGTCGGTGAATACTGGATCCTCGGTCACGGACGGAGCGGACGTTTCAGCGGACGGCGCGGTCGACCGCCGGTTCGAGCTGTGAGATGACCTGATAACGTAAACGCATAACCTCCCGATGAAAGGGCCGGTCGCCCGTGCACAGACGACCGGCCTTTTCCTTTCCGCTTCAGATGGTGCGACGGAGATTCCGCTCTGCCGGCGGATTATCCCTTTTTCTGGCACTCCGGACAGATGCCGATGAACTCGAGGCGGTAGTCCTGGATTTGATAACCGTCGAGTTTCGCCACCTGATCCAGCCCGTCATCCTCGATCGACCGGTGCACATCGTCCACCCGGCCGCAGACCGAGCAACGCACGTGGTGATGGCGGGCGGGATTGCCGTCGAAACGGGCCTGACCGCCCGATTCGAGCTTGAGGATCTCGCCGCTCTCAGCAAGCAGTTCCAGGTTGCGATAGACCGTTCCCAGGCTGATGCGGGGCAGCCGGCGACGCACCATTTCGTAGAGTTCGGTGGCCGAGGGGTGGGTGTCGACCTTGCGGAGTTCTTCGATGATGACTTTACGCTGGCGCGTGTTGCGCTGGAAAGCTTCGACGTGCATTGGTCTCGTTTCGTGCAAATGGTAATGCTTACCACTTATGGTAGTGTCGCCAGAACCCCCCGGACAAATCCAATCGACTCCGCAGCCCCGGCCAGGGGATCGTTTCCGTCCTTCTCGTGCTCGAGGGCCAGCACGCCCGCATAGCCGGTGGCAAGGACGGTGCGCACGAAGCTTGGGATGTCGATCACCCCGCGGCCGATCTCGACCGTAGAGCCCTGGCGGCTGGCGGCCGAGACATCCTTTATATGCAGGTCGTGCACCCGGTCGGCGTACAGGCGCACCGGCTCGGCCGGATCGATGCCCGAACGCATGGTGTGGCCGATGTCGACGCACAGCCCCATGCGCGGATCCATCTCGCGGACGAGCTCGAAGGCGCTCTGCGGGGTGGGATAGCGCTCGTCGCCGGGGCCGTGGTTGTGGATCGCCAGTTTGATGTCGTACTCGGCCACCTTGCGCTCGACCAGGGGCAGCAGGTTGTGCTCGGGCACCCCGATGATGACCCGCATCCCTCCCGCGGCGGCATAGGCAAAGGCGTTCTCGACCTCAGCTTCGGACGTCATGTAGACCACCCCGCAGCCGTAGAGCTCGAGACCTGCCTCGCGCACCTGCCGGGCCACGGCTTCGACTTCGGCCGGCGTACTTTCCAGCGGCAGGTGCATGCTTTTCAGCGAGATGAACTCGAGCCCCATCCGGGCGGTCCAGGCCAGGGTCGTCTCCAGGTCGAACTCCCGGAAGGTGTAGGAGGTCATGCCGAGGGCGAAGGGGGGATCGACCTGTGAGCCGGCTGAACCCTTTGCCGCTCCTGCCGCCGGCCCTGCGGCCGTTCCCGCTGCAGAACCCGCAGCACCCGCTGCCTCTCCGGACGCTGTACCCGCAACCGCTCCCAACGCTGCGCCCGCTGCAAGCACACCCGCCACACCGGCCCCGGTCTTCTTCACGAACTGCCGTCGTGTGCTCATCTCAACCCTTTCTCTCCTCCCCTTACGGACTTGTTGATACCGACCCACTGTCGGTCCATCCTCTCATACTTCCGTCTCATATCCGCGGCAGGCGCCAGGGACGACGGTACTCGCGGTTGACCAGAGCTTGTCCCTCGCGGTCGCCGGGGATCTCTTCCCGTCCGGCATCCCAGGGGAAGTACCGCTGCAGCCGCACGGCGATATTGGCCAGGTGGCAGGCCGTGACCGATTTGTGACCGATCTCGACATCGGCTACCGGCCGCGAGCGGGTGTGCACGCATTCGAGGAAATTCTGTACGTGGGCGAAGTGGTAGTCGCGCGAGGCCGGCTGGCGCTCGACATCCTCCATGACCTTGGCGCGCGGCTGACCGTAGGCGTTGGTCTCCGAATGCACTTCCCAGCCCCCCCGGTCGACCACCAGAACCCCGTTCTGACCGTGAAACTCGACCCCGTGCTCGCGCTGCCAGGGGCCCAGACCGGCGCCGATCATGTGCTCCCAGAGCATCGAGAAACCGGGGAACTCCACGATCGACTGCTGGGTGTCGGGAGTCTCGCGTATGTCGTCGAAACCATACTTGCCGCCGATCGCCATGGCCCCGACCGGTTCCTCCTGCATGGCCCACATGACCACGTCCACCATGTGCGCGCCCCAGTCGGTCATCAGCCCGCCCGAGTAATCCCAGTACCAGCGGAAATTGTGATGACAGCGCATCGGGTTGTAAGGCCGCAACGGGGCCGGACCGAGCCAGAAGTCGTAGTCGATGTGATCGGGGGCCGGTTCGTCGGGAGGATTGCCGATGTCGCCCTTCCAGTCGAGGTAGGTCCAGGCCCGGACCATGCGGATCTTGCCCAATTGCCCCGACTGCACGAAGGCCACCGCATCGGCAAAGTGCCCGGCGCTGCGCTGCTGGGTGCCGACCTGCACGACCCGGTCATAGCGGCGGGCCGCTTCGACCATGACCCGGCCTTCGGCGATCGTGGTGGCCAGCGGTTTCTCGACATAGACGTCCTTGCCGGCTTCACACGCCAGAACGGTCGGCAGGGCGTGCCAGTGGTCGGGCGTGCCCACGATCACGACATCGATATCGTCATGCTCGATGATGCGCCGAAAGTCCTTGTAGCCCATCGGGCGCGAACCCCGCTGTTCTTCGACCAGGGCGATCCCCGACTCGAGCCGCTCCATATCCACGTCGGCCACGGCCAGACATTCAACCTCGGGCACGCGCAGGAAATCTCTCAGGTTCGACTTGCCCATGTCCCCGGCGCCGATCAGGCCCACCGCGATGCGGTCGTTGGGGCTCACCTGCCGTTCGTGCAGGGGCAGGCCCTCGGGATCGATACCGGCGGCAAAGAGGGCGGCGCCGGCGGCCGCCTTCGACGAGTGCTCCAGGAAATCGCGTCTGCCCATGGTCGGCATTTCTGCTCCTTTCCCTCTGGCTCATCCAGCGGGTACAATCTGACGCACGTGCCCTGTCAGGCGATGACTTCGGAATTCGAGTCTCCCGACACGTGTCACCTGACATGACACTAGCGGTAAAAGGAGATCCCCGCCATGCTCGAAACAGTCCGCCGCACCCGAGCCGGCCGGATGGTGCAGAGTTGTATCCTGTACCTTCCGCTGGCTCTGCTTGTCGTTCTGCTCGCACCCGCCTGCCGCGACGGACAACCCCGCGGCACTGACGAACAGATTCCCGAAGAAGAACGCTTGAATAAGCTCAGTGCCGAGGAAGAGGCCGCCGGCTGGATCCTGCTTTTCGACGGCGAATCATTCGACGGCTGGCGCGGACTGGGCCGTGAGGGAGTGCCCGAGGGACACTGGACCATTACGGATTGCTGTATTCACAAGGTGGACAGCGGGGATGTGCCGGTGCAGGCCGACGGTCAGCCCCTGGAGGGCGGTGACCTGATAACCGAAGAGACCTATCTCGATTTCGAACTCTATTTCGAGTGGCGGATCAGCCCGGAGGGCAACAGCGGCGTGAAATACAACGTCTCTGAAGAGATCAGCACCTCCCATTCACCACCGAACGCCGCCCTGGGCTTCGAGTACCAGGTGCTGGATGACGACAACCACCCCGACGCACAGACCGATGAGACCCACACCGC